>NZ_VBTL01000018.1:17237-31430 GCF_013277835.1 Rhodococcus sp. MS13 | reverse complement strand
GGGTATGTGGTGCCGGCGTCGGGTGCGGTGGGTGATGTGGTGGCGCTTACGTATTCGCTGCGTACGGTGTTGGCGTCGTATATGGTGCCGTCGCAGTTTGTGGTGTTGGATGCGTTTCCGCTCAATGCTTCGGGGAAGTTGGATCGGAAGTTGTTGCCGGAGCCGGTGTTCGAGGCCGCGGTGTTCAGGGCTCCGGTGACGGCGGTGGAGGAGATCGTCGCGTCGGTGTTCGCTGAGGTGTTGGGTGTTGATCGGGTGGGTCTCGATGACGATTTCTTCGAGCTCGGCGGCAACTCCCTCAACGCCACTCGCACGATCAAGCGAATCGCCGATGCTCTCGATACCGAACTTTCGGTTCGAGTTCTGTTCGAAGCGTCCACGGTGCAGGATCTCGCGGCACATGCCGAAAGCCGGACCGGTTCGGGTGGGCGAGTCGCGCTGACCGCTGTCGAACGGCCAGAGCGGATTCCGCTTTCGTTGGCGCAGCAGCGTATGTGGTTCCTCAACCGATTCGACGGGAGCGCTGCTGCATACAACATCCCGATGGCGCTGCGCCTTCAGGGTGATCTCGATGTCTCGGCGCTGAGCGCGGCCATCTCTGATGTGATCGGGCGGCACGAATCACTTCGAACCGTCTACCCGGAAATCGGAGACGGTCCGGTGCAGGTCGTCAAGCCCGTGTCGAGTTGGTCGGACGAAATCGTCGCAGAACCGACCGGCGTGGACGAACTCGAAGGTGAGCTGGTCGCGCTGGCGTCGACGCGCTTCGACGTCACACGCGAGATCCCGATTCGTATCCGGTTGTTCCAGTTGGCTTCCGACGAATACGTACTCGGTGTCGCGATTCATCATATTTCCGCCGACGGTTCCTCGATGGCACCGTTCGCTCGAGATGTCGTGACCGCATACGCCTCGCGGGTTGCCGGGTACACACCGTCCTGGGCTCCTCTCGACGTTCAGTACGCCGACTACAGCCTGTGGCAGCGAGAGGTGCTGGGCCGTGAGGAAGACCCGGGATCTATCGCTTCGCAGCAGATTGCGTACTGGAGCGATGCTCTCGCCGGGCTGCCTGATCAGCTTGCACTTCCAGCTGACCGGCCGCGCCCCGCGACGCAGTCCTTCCGCGGCGGTTACCTGCACTTCGATATCGATGCAGAGTTGCATGCTCGGCTGAGCGGTCTTGCCAGGGCAAACAATTCGACGTTGTTCATGCTCACGCACACTGCGTTCGCGATGCTGTTGGCTCGACTGTCCGGAACCGAGGACATCGCGGTGGGTACGCCCATTGCCGGACGCGGTGAGCGGGCACTCGACGATCTCATCGGCATGTTCGTGAACACCTTGGTGTTCCGTACGCAGATCGACAGCGGTGCGCCGTTCCTCGACCTGCTCGGACGTGTCAGGGAGACCGACCTTCAAGCGTTCGCACATTCGGACGTTCCGTTCGAGCGACTCGTGGAGGTGCTCAACCCTCCGCGTTCGACCGCTCGTCATCCGCTCTATCAGGTCGGCTTCCTGTTCCAGAACATGGAAACCGGAGGGCTTGAGCTTCCGGGACTCACCGTCAAGGGCGTCGATATCGACAATGGGGTCGCGCAGTTCGATCTTCAGTTGATCGTCAGTGATCGTTACGACGCCAACGGATCTGCAGCCGGCATCACGTCGATGTTCAGCTACGCGCATGATCTGTTCGACGAGTCGACCGTGCAGGACTTCGCCGATCGATTCGTGCGATTGCTCGGGGAGATCGCGTCGGATCCGTCGTTGACCGTAGGCGACTTCGCGCTGATGGATTCGTCCGAGAGCGACCGGATCCTGAACCGCTGGAACGACACCGATCACCCCGTCCCGGGAGCCACTCTGGTCGAACTGTTCGACGAGCAGGTCGGTTCGAACCCAGGTGCGGTGGCATTGGTCGCCGGGAACACGTCGCTGACCTACGCCGAGTTCGATGCACGTGTCAACCGTCTCGCACGCCATCTGATTGCAACCGGTGTCGGTCCTGAGTCGTTGGTCGCGTTGGCAATCGAGCGATCGGTCGAACTGTTGGTCGCCATGTACGCGGTGGTGAAGGCAGGTGGTGGATACGTACCGATCGATCCGAACCACCCGGCCGATCGCATCGAGTACGTGTTGACCATGGCAGATCCGGTCTGCGTCCTCACTACCTCGACCACTGCGAAGAATCCGGCGTTCGGTGATTCTGTGATCGAGATGGACACGATCGATCTCGCGTCCTACGCGGACGCGATGGTTACCGATGGGGATCGCAGTGCTCCACTGCGAGCGGACAACACCGCCTATGTGATCTTCACGTCGGGATCGACGGGGCGGCCGAAGGGCGTCGCGATCTCGCATCGGGCGGTGGTCAACCAGATTCTCTGGAAGCGCGATCAGTACGGCCTGGACCGATCCGATGCGATGGTGCTCAAGACGGCGGCAACCTTCGACCTCTCGGTCTGGGAGTTCTGGTCGGCACTGACTTCCGGTGCACGACTGGTGATCGCCGAACCTGAAGGTCACAAGGACCCGAGCTACCTGCTCGACCTGATGACGCGGGAGAAGGTCACGACGCTCCACGTGGTGCCGTCGATGCTCGCGATGTTGCAGTCGGCGTCGGAAAATGGTCTTCCGGAATCGCTTCGTCAGGTGCTCGCGATCGGTGAAGCGTTGCCGGCCGCGACGGCCACCGAGTTTGCAGAACTCAGCGACGCGCAGTTGGTGAATCTGTACGGTCCGACCGAGGCCGCGGTCTCAGTGACAGCGCACGTCGTCGGTTCGGACGATACGACGTCGGTGCCGATCGGTGCCCCCGAATGGAACACGCAGGTGTTCGTGCTCGACACGCGTTTGCATCCGGTCCCCGTCGGAGTCACCGGGGAGCTTTACCTCGCCGGTGCCCAGCTTGCTCGCGGCTATCACGGGCGCGCGGATCTGACGTCGGAACGATTTGTGGCCAACGTCTTCGGTGACGCGGGTTCGCGGTTGTACCGCACGGGCGACCTCGTCCGGTGGACGCAGAACGGCGAACTCGACTACGTGGAGCGCGCCGACTTCCAGGTCAAGATCCGTGGCTACCGCATCGAACTCGGTGAGATCGAAGCGCTTCTTCGCAAGCAGGCCAGCGTGGACTCCGCTGTGGTGGTGGCCAAGTCGGATGCGCGTACCGGTGATCGACTTGTCGGCTACGTCGTTCCTCAAAGCGGGGAAAGCATCGATGTCGAAACCTTGAAGCGGACTCTTGTGGCTGAGTTGCCGAGTTACATGGTGCCGGCGGCATTGATGGTCTTGGACGAACTACCGCTCAACATCAACGGCAAGGTCGATCGCAAAGCCCTGCCCGACCCCGAATTCGAGGCGACCGAATTCCGTGCGCCGACCAACCCCGTAGAAGAGATCGTGGCGGGTGTGTTCGCTGACGTACTCGGTGTGGCGAGGGTCGGACTCGACGACGACTTCTTCGAGCTCGGCGGAAACTCTCTCGTCGCGACGCAGGTCGTGTCGAGGCTGGGTGAGGCGTTGGACGCGCAGATTCCGGTCCGTGTGATCTTCGAGGCCTCGACTGTCGGGGCATTGGCGTCGAGGGTTCTCGAACACGCGGGATCGGGTGGCCGCCCACCGTTGGTGGCCCAGGTGCGTCCGCACGAGATCCCGCTGTCGTTGGCGCAGCAACGTATGTGGGTACTCAATCAGTTCGACAAGACCTCGGGTGCGTACAACATCCCGGTCGCGATCCGGCTGTCCGGCGCTCTCGATGTCGACGCACTTCACTCCGCGGTGTCGGATCTGATCGAGCGTCACGAAGTGCTCCGGACGGTATACCCGGACCAGGGCAACGGACCGGTTCAGATGATCCTGCCTCGCTCCGCAGCGACGGTGGGACTGGAAGTGATCGCAACCGACGAAGCGTCGGTCGCCGAGCAGGTGGCTGACACAGTTCGCGAGGGCTTCGATGTCACGACAGCCGTTCCGTTGCGAATCCGTCTCTTCGAGGTCGACGAATCCGAGCGGGTCCTCGTCGTTGTCATTCACCACATCAGCGGTGACGGCTTCTCGATGGCTCCGTTGATCAGAGACACCATGGTTGCGTACACCGCACGTACCGGCGGGGAGACGCCGGAGTGGGCTCCGCTCGAGGTGCAGTACGCCGACTACACGCTGTGGCAGCGTGATGTCCTCGGATCGCCGGAGGACGCGGACAGTCAGCTGGGCCGTCAACTCGCGTACTGGGTGAACGAGCTCAAGGGCACTCCGGAGCTTCTGGAACTGCCGACCGACCGGCCGCGGCCGGCGCGCGCGAGCATGCGCGGTGCGGAATTCGAGTTTGCCGTCGATTCCGAGACCACGGACCGGCTCGCGACGATCGCACGGGAGCAGAACTCGACAGTCTTCATGGTGGTTCACACTGCCCTGGCCGTGCTGCTGGCGAAGATGAGTGGATCGAACGACATCGCAATCGGTACGCCGATCGCGGGTCGAGGTGAGCGGGCTCTCGACGATCTTGTCGGGATGTTCGTCAACACCTTGGTCCTGCGAACGGAGATCGCTCCTGCTTCGACTTTCGTCGACCTTCTGGGGCAAGTGAAGGACAAGGACTTGTCGGCATTCGCCAATGCCGACGTACCGTTCGAGCGGTTGGTCGACGAACTGGGGCGAGAGCGCTCTCACGCATACTCGCCGCTCTTCCAGGTCATGCTCACATTCCAGAACATGGCTCTTGGTACGTTCCAACTCCCAGGCCTGGAACTCTCTGCGGTCGACAGCGGTTTCGATCAGGCGATGTTCGATCTGCAGCTCACCGGTATCGAGCAATTCGACGATGCCGGGGTGCTGTCCGGGCTGAGGATGCGTTTCACCTATGCGACCGACCTGTTCGACGAATCGACCATCGCTCTTTTCGCGGCGCGATTCGGGCGGGTGCTCGAAGAACTGGTGACCGATCCCGGGGTCGTGATTCGTACGATCGACATCGTGACCGATCAGGAACGCGAGGAAGCGAGCGCTGCCGAGCCGAAGTCCGCGGCAGATCTGCCCGAACTGGCAGCCGCGGCGGCGGCCGCCGATCCTGAGGCAATTGCGTTCACCCACGGTGATCAGGCGGTCACCTTCGGTGAGTTGTCGACCAAACTCGTTGCCATGCGTACCGCCATGGGCGCTGCTCTGGCTCCCGATGCACTGGTTTCGGTGTCGCTCGCCGGCCTTGTTCCGGGCATCCTGCCGGCACTTGGCGTCGACGGTCTCGCCACACTTGTGAGCTCGGTGATAGCTGACGCACAGTCGGTGTCAGCGGGCCGTGGGGGTACGGCCGGGTAACATTCAGTATTTGCCCAGTGAACGCCTCCGGCCGAGCAGAACGCTGTGCTCGGCCGGGGCGCACTTCACGAAAGTCAGTTGGAGGAAGTGTAGATGTCCGTCGGTATTCCGGGACCGCAGTCGCTGACGATCGAAGATCTGCCGAAGTTGGTAGCTGCAGTTGCGGCGGTAGATCCTGATCGTGTGGCCCTGAGCCACGGTGGAACCGAAATCAGCTACGGACGACTCAATGACGAGTTGGTCACTCTCGACACCGCGATGGGTGGGGCATTGGGGGCGGATGCCCTGGTTCCTGTTGTCGTTTCCACGGTGCTGCCGGAGCTGATCGCCAGCGAGGCCGACGGTCTCGGCGCGGTGGTCGACCGGCTCATCGCCGACGGCACTTCGATCGTCGAGGTCGCGTCCGAGGCCGACGCACACGTGACCCTAGCCGGACTCTTCGACGAGCAGGTCGAGCGGACGCCGGATGCGCTCGCGCTGGATTACGCCGGAACGCGGCTCACTTACGCGCAGTTCGACGCGCGAGCGAACCGCCTGGCCCGTGAACTCGTCGCGGCAGGTGTCGGACCGGACAGCCTCGTCGGTCTCGCGATGCGTCGATCGATCGATCTCCTCGTCTCGATGTACGCGATCGTCAAGGCCGGCGGCGCGTACGTTCCACTCGACCCGGATCATCCTGCCGACCGTCTCGCTTACGTACTCGAGATCGCGAAGCCCACGGCTGTGCTCACACGTACGTCCGATGCCGTGGTGCTGCCGCACGGTACGCCCACGCTCGACGTCGACACCCTCGACTTGTCGGGTCGTGCCGAGACAACTGTCACCGACGCCGACCGGTTGGCGCCGCTGCGCGCGGACAACACTGCGTATGTCATCTTCACGTCCGGATCGACCGGACGCCCCAAAGGCGTTGCAGTCTCTCACCGTGCCATCGTCGCGAACCTGCAATGGCGTCAGACCGAGTACGGATTCACTGCCGACGACGTGATCTTGCAGAAGACGCCCTTCACTTTCGATGTGTCCGTGTGGGAGTTCTTCTGGCCGCTGCAGGTCGGTGCATCGCTGGTGATCGCGGAACCCGACGGACATCGTGATCCGGTGTACGTGGCTCGCACGATGATCGAGCGCGGAGTGACGGCGGTGCACTTCGTGCCGTCGATGCTCGCCGTGTTCGTCGCCGAACCCCTTGTTGCGCAGGTCAAAACCCTTCGCTACGTGTTCGCTTCCGGTGAGGCGTTGCCGGCTCGAACCGCGGCACGTCTGCGCGAGGTCAGCAGTGCTGGACTCCACAATCTGTACGGCCCGACCGAGGCTGCCGTCGACGTGACTTATTACGAAACCGGTGAGCGAGATCAGGTGTCCGTGCCGATCGGCGCGGCCGTGGCAGACACCGAACTCCTGGTGCTCGACGACGCGCTCCGGCCGTCGCCTTCAGGAGTGGCAGGAGAGCTCTATCTTGCCGGGATTCAGCTGGCCAGGGGATACGTGTCGCGTCCCGATCTCACGGCAGACCGTTTCGTGGCTCGGCCGGGCACTACCGACGGATCGCGGATGTATCGAACCGGAGACCTGGTGCGTTGGCGCGGCGTCGGAGCGAACCGCCAGCTCGAATACATCGGTCGCACTGACTTTCAGGTCAAGCTCCGCGGTCTGCGCATCGAACTCGGTGAGATCGAGGCGGCACTGCTCGATTGTGAAGGTGTTTCCCAAGCCGTGGTGATCGTCCATTCGGACGAAACGATCGGTGACAACTTGGTCGCGTACATCGTCGGCGAGGGCATCGATTCAGAGATTCTGACGTCGTCGCTGGGTGAACGGCTACCCGACTACATGGTCCCTGCCATGTTCGTCGAACTGGACGAGTTTCCGCTCAATGCCAGCGGCAAGCTGGATCGAAAAGCCTTGCCCGCACCCGAATTCGTGTCGAAGACGGTCGAGTACCGCGAGCCTGCGACACCCACCGAAGCCGGCGTGGTCGCGATCTTTGCCGATCTACTCGGGCAGGATCGGGTAGGGGCAGACGACGGCTTCTTCGAGCTGGGCGGCAACTCGTTGCTCGCCACTCGCGTGGTTGCGCGGATCAATGCCGAACACGGCATCTCCATCGACATGCGCAACTTCTTCGACGCACCCACCGCCGCAGAACTTGCCGTCTTCATCGACGAAGCGAAAATCTCAGAAGACCGCAAGGCTCACGTTCCCCTGATCCCTCGCGAGCGCCCCGAGTTGGTTCCGCTGTCTTTGGCGCAGCAGCGCATGTGGTTCCTCAACCGATTCGAACCAGAATCGGCAGTCGACCACATTCCGGTCGCGCTGCGTCTCAGCGGAGCGCTCGATGTCGATGCCTTGCAGGGCGCGCTCGAAGATTTGATCGAGCGGCACGAGATCCTTCGAACCGTGTACCCGGAGGTCGACGGCGTCGGATATCAGCGCTTGGTCGACCTTGCAGCCGTGGTACCGAACCTGACTCCCATACGGGTAGACGAGTCGGCGATCGTCGAGCGCGTGACCGACTTCGTTACCCCGGGGTTCGACGTGACCACCGAGGTTCCGATTCGGGCGGCACTCTTCCAACCCACCGCCGACGAATTTGTCCTCGTGTTCGTCGTCCATCACATCAGCGGTGACGGGTTCTCCATGGGACCGTTGACCAAGGACATCGTTTCGTCCTATGTGTCTCGGACACAGGGAATTGCGCATGATCTGGCTCCGCTGCCCGTACAGTTCGCCGACTTTGCACTGTGGCAGCGCGAAGTTCTCGGCAGTGAGGACGACCCGGATTCTCTGATCACTCGCCAGGTCGACTACTGGCGCCACGCGTTGGCCGGTATCCCCGATCAGCTCGATCTTCCGTCGGACCGCCCGCGCCCGCGCGTCGCGTCGAACCGGGGAGCCGGGCACACATTCACGATCGAGCCTGACCTTCACCAGGCTCTCAATCGAATTGCGCTGGACAACAACGCATCCCTGTTCATGGTGTTGCACAGTGCCGTGGCGATTCTGCTGGCGCGGTTGTCCGGGACTTCGGACATCGTGATCGGCACACCGGTCGCCGGTCGAGGCGATCAAGCTCTCGACGACCTGATCGGAATGTTCGTCAACACACTCGTCCTCCGCACGGAGGTTGATCTCGAAGCTTCGGCACGGGACATGATTTCGCGGGCGCGCGAATCCGACCTCAGCGGCTTCGGGCACGCCGATGTGCCATTCGAACGACTGGTGGAGGTACTCAACCCCGCCCGGTCTCAGGCACGGAACCCGTTGTTCCAGGTGATGCTCTCGCTGCAGAACTTGGGACAGAGCATGCAGCAAAGTCTGGAGGTTCCGGGACTGCGCATTTCCGGACTGGACGTAGAGTCGTCGGCCGCGAAGTTCGACCTCCAATTCACTGTGTGGGAATCGGACACCGCGGACAAGGTCGGTGGTTTGACCGTCGCACTGGTCTATGCGACCGACCTGTTCGACGAGTCGTCTGCCAAATCAATCGGAAAGCGGTTGATTTCAGTTCTCGAAGCAATGGTTGCCGATCCCTCGGTGCGGGTTGGCGATGTGGATATGTTCGATTCGGGTGAGCGATCTTTGGTGCTCGAGTCGTGGAATGGCACTGCGCATGAGGTTGCGGATGTGTCGTTGGTGGACGTGTTCGATGCTCAGGTGGAGGCGTCGCCGGATGCGGTAGCTGTGTCGTTCGAGGGTGTTTCGCTGTCATATGCGGAGTTCGATTCGCGGGTGAATCGTCTTGCCCGGTACCTGGTTTCGGTGGGTGTGGGGCCGGAGTCGTTGGTGGGTGTTGCGGTACGTCGGTCGGTTGATTTGTTGGTTGCGGTTTACGGCGTGCTCAAGGCTGGCGGTGGGTATGTTCCGGTAGATCCGGATCAGCCTGCGGAGCGCAATGCGTACGTGTTGGAGTCGGCGTCGCCGGTATGCGTGATCAGTACCTCTGACGTTGGATTCGATGCCGGTGTGGTGCCGGTGGTCGAGGTTGATGTTGTTGATGTGTCTGGTTTTTCGGATAACCCTGTTTCGGATATTGATCGGGTCTCGCCTTTGCTGTCGGGGAATGCGGCGTATGTGATTTTCACGTCGGGGTCGACGGGGCGTCCGAAGGGCGTGTCGGTTTCGCATGCGGCGATTGTGAATCGGTTGGCGTGGATGCAGGACGAGTACGGGTTGGATTCGTCGGATGTGGTGTTGCAGAAGACGCCGTTCACGTTCGATGTGTCGGTGTGGGAGTTGTTCTGGCCGTTGCAGGTTGGTGCTCGGTTGGTGGTGGCCGTGCCGGATGGGCATCGTGATCCGCGGTATTTGACGTCGGTCATTGTGGGGGAGGGTGTGACGACGGTGCATTTCGTGCCGTCGATGCTCGAGGTTTTCGTGACGGATTCGTCTGTGGCTGGGTGTGTTTCGTTGACTCGGGTGTTCGCGTCAGGTGAGGCGTTGCCGGCGAGTGTTGTTGCCGACGTGTGGGCTGTGTTGCCGGGTGTCGGGGTGCACAATTTGTATGGTCCGACCGAGGCTGCGGTGGATGTGACGTTCCACGAGGTGGTGCCGGCGGATGTTCTGGGGGTGCCGATCGGTGCTCCGGTATGGAATACGCAGGTGTTTGTTCTGGACTCTCGATTGAGTCCGGTGCCGGTAGGTGTTGCGGGTGAGCTGTATCTGGCGGGTGTTCAGCTGGCTCGTGGATATGTGGGTCGGCCGGATTTGTCGTCGGATCGATTTGTGGCGAATCCGTTCTCGGGTGATGGTGGGCGGATGTATCGCTCGGGTGATGTGGTGCGGTGGACTGCGTCGGGCGAGTTGGAGTACATCGGTCGTAGTGACTTTCAGGTGAAGTTGCACGGTTTGCGGATCGAGCTCGGTGAGATCGAGTCGGTGATTCGTGAGCACGAGTCGGTGTCGTCGGTAGTTGTGGTTGTGCGTGAGGATGTGTTGGTTGCGTACGTTACGGCCGCTGGTGGTGTGGTGGACGTTGACGAGTTGAAGAGAGTTGTTGCGGGTCGGCTGCCGGGTTACATGGTGCCGGCGGTGGTGATGGTGCTGGATGAGTTGCCGTTGGGTGTGTCGGGGAAGTTGGATCGGAAACTTCTTCCGGATCCGGTGTTCGTGGCGCGCGAGTTTCGGGCACCGTCGAGTGTCGCCGAAATCGCTGTGGCCGGCGTCTTCGGAGATGTTCTCCGGTTGGAACAGGTCGGTCTGGATGACGACTTCTTCGAGCTCGGCGGAAACTCTTTGGTCGCAACGCAGTTGGTGGCTCGCGTAGGTCAAGCGCTCGACACTCAGGTTCCGGTGAGAGTGTTGTTCGAGGCTTCGACCGTCGAAGGTTTGGCAGCGCAGGTTGAGTTGATCGCAGGGGCAGGAGGGAGGGCCGCGCTCGTGGCCCGCCCACGGCCGGCGTTGATCCCACTCTCACTAGCTCAGCAGCGAATGTGGTTCCTCAGCCGCTTCGATCCTGATTCTGCCGTCAATAACATTCCGATCGCCTTGAATATCAAAGGCGCCCTGAATGTTTCGGCGCTGAGTCATGCGATTTCGGATGTAATCGAACGCCACGAATCGCTCCGGACCGTCTACCCGGAGCAAGGTGGGCAAGGGCAGCAGGTAGTCCTCCCGTCGTCCGAGGTGCCGGTTGAACTGACACCGAAGGTCATCGACGCCTCACGCGTTCACAACGAACTTCTGAGTTTCGCGCTCCAGGGTTTCGACGTGACGTCAACCGTTCCGGTTCGCGTCGGGTTGTTCGAACTTGCTGAGAATTCGTACGTTCTGGCCTTCGTTGTGCATCACATCGCAGCGGACGGGTTCTCGATGCGTCCGCTGACTCGGGATGTCATGGTTGCCTACGCCGCTCGGGTTTCGAACGGCGTTCCGAATTGGACTCCGCTCGAGGTGCAGTACGCCGATTATGCCCTCTGGCAGCGGGAGGTCCTCGGCGACGAGGACGACCCGAATTCGTTGATCTCGGCTCAGCTGGACCACTGGCGCTCCGTCCTCCGTGATTCTCCGGAAGTGCTTGCGTTACCAGCTGACCGCCCCCGCCCGGTCGTCGCCTCGAATCGTGGCGCTACGTACCGCTTCTCCGTCAGCGAAGAGCTTCGGTCGAGCTTGGACTCACTCGCACGCGAGCGGAACGCGTCGCTGTTCATGGTGATGCATTCGGCCCTCGCCGTGCTTCTCGCAAGGTTGTCCGGTACCAGTGACATCGTGATCGGTACTCCGGTTGCCGGGCGAGGCGAAAAGGCGCTCGACGATGTGATCGGTATGTTCGTGAATACGCTGGTCCTGCGGACTCCTGTCGACCTCGCCAGTCCGTTCAGTGCACTCGTCTCGGCAACGCGGAGGACGGACCTTCAGGCGCTCGGCAACGGCGATGTTCCGTTCGAGCGATTGGTCGAGGTACTGGACCCCACCCGATCGCAGGCACATCACCCGCTGTTCCAGGTCGCGCTGTTCTTTCAGAACATGTCCCAGGATGCGTTGGAGCTTTCGGGGTTGGAGGTGTCGGGCCTCGAGTTCGATGCCGGTATCGCGAAATTCGATCTTCAACTTACTCTCGCTCCCCGTGTCGAAGATGCGCTCGAAGACGGCATGTTCGCCGAGTTCGCATACGCCACAGATCTGTTCGACGAGTCGACGATTCGTGGATTCGCCGATCGGTTCACCAGGATCCTCGAGCAGGTGGTCGTGGATCCGTCGATCACTGTGGGTGACATCGATCTGTTGGAGGAGACCGAGCGCGAGTCGCTGTTGACTGCGCGCAACTCCACCGCACGTGACGTCGGGAACAGTGAGACATTGGCTTCGCTGTTCGACACTCGCGTTGCGTTGGCGCCCGATGCTGTTGCCGTGGTGTTCGACGGCCAGTCGCTGACCTATGGCGAGGTGTCCGATCGTGTGAACAAATTGGCACGCAAGCTGATCGACGATGGTGTTGGGCCCGAGTCGTTGGTGGCCTTGGCGATGCGTCGGTCGCTCGATCTCGTAGTGGGTATGTACGCGGTGATCGCCGCGGGCGGAGCCTACGTGCCATTGGATCCCGATCACCCCGCCGAGCGGATCGGGCACATCCTCACGACGGCCGATCCAGTCTGTGTGCTGTCGACGACGAGGGACGCTTTCGTAGCGCCGAACGGCGCCGACGTGCTGTTGATCGATGCTGCTGACCTCTCGAGCTATTCGCCTTCCGTCGTTTCCGATGCTGATCGTCGTGGTCGACTGCGTGATGTGAATGCCGCCTACGTGATCTTCACCTCGGGTTCCACGGGCAAGCCCAAGGGCGTTGCGGTCTCGCATCACGCCATCGTGAACCAGGTCCTGTGGATGCAGGATCAGTACGCCATCGGCACAGAAGATGTCTATCTGCAAAAGACTGCAACGACATTCGACGTCTCGTTGTGGGGATACTTCACCGCGCTTCTGTCCGGTACGAGAGTGGTGCTGGCATCTCACGACGGACATCGAGATCCCGCGTATCTGGCTGGTCTGATCGAAGATCATCGGGTGACGTTGACGGACTTCGTTCCGTCGATGTTGACCGTCTTCGCGACGTCGGTTCCGGAACACGCATTGGTGTCGCTGAGGGACGTATTCGTGATCGGTGAGGCATTGCCGCTCGAGACGGTGCGTGCATTCGCTCGGGTGTCCTCTGCAGGTTTGCACAATGTGTACGGCCCTACCGAGGCTGCGGTCTCGATCACCTACTACGAGGTCGACGGATCGGAGTCGACAGGTACTCCGATCGGTGTGCCAGAGTGGAACTCGCAGGTCTACGTGTTGGATAGTCGGTTGCATCCGGTGCCGGTAGGCGTTGCAGGTGAGCTGTATCTGGCCGGTGATCAACTTGCGCGCGGTTATGTCGCGCGACCCGATCTCACCAGTGATCGCTTTGTCGCGAACCCATTTGTGGAGGCGAGCGACACGAACGGTGAAATCAATCCCGGTGGCAGTCGGATGTATCGCACCGGGGACCTGGTGTGGTGGAACACCGCAGGCGAACTCGAGTATGTCGGGCGTACCGATTTTCAGGTCAAATTCCGTGGTCAGAGGATCGAGCTGGGTGAGATCGAGTCAGCTCTGCTGGCGCATTCGACGGTAGCTCAGTGCGTGGTCACTGTGGCATCCACCGATATGGGCGATCAGCTGGTCGCATATGTGATCGCTGTCCCGGATTCTGTGATCGACGTAGAAGTCCTGAGGAATGCGCTTCCTGAATCGCTACCTGTCTACATGATTCCGAACGCGATCATGGTCTTGGACGAGTTGCCTCTGAATTCCTCTGGGAAGTTGGATCGGAAGTTGTTGCCGGAGCCGGTGTTCGAGGTTGCGGTGTTCCGGGCCCCGGTCACGCCGGTAGAACAAATTGTCGCTTCTGTTTTCTCGGCGGTACTCGGGGTCGAGCGAGTGGGTCTGGATGACGATTTCTTCGCACTCGGCGGAAACTCTTTGATTGCTACTCGAATGGCAGCGCGGTTGGGGCAGGCGCTCGATGCGCAGGTTCCGGTGCGGGTGTTGTTCGAGGCGTCGTCGGTGGAGTTGTTGGCCGCACGGATGGAGTCGGAGATCGGTTCGGGTGCGCGGGCGGCGTTGACGGCTCGGGTGCGTCCGGAGCGGGTGCCGTTGTCGTTGGCGCAGCAGCGGATGTGGTTCTTGAACCGTTTCGATACGACGTCGTCGGCGAACAATATTCCGGTGGCGATTCGGTTGTCGGGGTTGTTGGATGTGGCGGCGTTGGATGCTGCTGTGTCGGATGTTGTTGCGCGGCATGAGATTTTGCGGACGGTGTATCCGGAGGTCGACGGTGTCGGCTTCCAGGAGGTGTTGTCGGCGGATCGGGTGCGGTTGGATTTGTCGCCGGTTGTGGTGTCGGAGTCCGATGTCGTT
>NZ_VBTL01000018.1:3319-17046 GCF_013277835.1 Rhodococcus sp. MS13 | reverse complement strand
CTGCGGTGGCGTCCAATCGTGGGGCCAAGCATGCGTTCGTCATCGGAGAAATTGAGCATTCGTCTCTGAAAAAGATAGCGCGTGAGTCGAATTCGTCGTTGTTCATGGTGGTGCATGCGGCGTTGGCGGTGTTGTTGGCGCGGTTGTCGAGTACGTCCGATATTGCGATCGGTACTCCGGTGGCGGGTCGTGGTGAGCAGGTTCTCGATGATTTGATCGGGATGTTCGTCAATACGTTGGTGTTGCGAACGGAGGTGGATTCTTCGGAGTCGTTCTCGGAGTTGTTGGGCCGGGTTCGTGAGGGTGATCTGGGTGCGTTTGCGCATGTAGATCTCCCATTCGAGCGTTTGGTGGAGGTGCTCAATCCGGCGCGGTCGCAGGCGCGCAATCCGTTGTTCCAGGTGATGCTGTCGTTCCAGAACATGGAGCAGTCGGTGCTTCGACTTGGTGATCTGACAGTTGCGGGCGTCGACGCCAACACCGTGGCGGCGAAGTTCGATCTGCAGTTGACCATGGTCGAGCAGTTCGACGAGTCCGGTGCGCCGGCGGGGATGGCGGCGCAATTCACGTATGCGACGGATCTGTTCGACGAGTCGACTGTGGCTGGCTTTGCCGACAGGTTCGGGCGCATCCTTGCTGCGATCACCGTCGATCCGTCAGTTCGGTTGGGTGATATCGACGTACTTACTGCTGCTGAGCGCAGCAACCTTCTCAGCTGGTCCACTGGTGGGCGCACAGCGTTGGCAGGGGCCTCCCTGACTGCGATGTTCGACGAACAGGTTGGGCAGACCCCTGATTCTCTTGCCGTCGAGTGCGATGGCGAGGCGCTGACCTACGGGCAACTCGACGCCTACGCAAACGTGGTGGCCGAGCGATTGACGGCGGCCGGCGTCGGTCCGGATGACGTCGTCGCGTTGATCGTGCCGAGGTCGGTCGAGTGGGTCGTAGGTATGTTGGCGGCGTGGAAGGCGGGTGCTGCGTACGGGCCGATCGATCCGTCGTACCCACAGGATCGGATCGAAGCGATAATTGCCGACACTGGCGCCCGATGTGCGGTGAGTACGACGACTCTCGATCTGGCGGTGGACGTCATCGTCCTCGACAGCATCATTCGCGATTCGCCGATTGTGGAGGGGCCGACGGATCGATGGCGTGAGCTCGGTGCGGGGGACCGCTTGGGGTATGTCATTTCGACATCCGGTTCGACTGGTCGTCCGAAGCCGACGTTGGTGCCGATGGCGGGCATCGAGAATACGGTGGCCTGGTATCGCAGCGAGTTGCCCGAAACTGGTGCTCTTTTGATCGCGTCTTCACCCAGTTTCGACCTGACGCAGAAGAACGTCTGGGCAGCGCTGAGCAGCGGTCGGACCGCAGTGCTTGCCTCAGACGGTTTCGATCCGGATGCGATCGTCGCTCGCGTCGGGCACGGTGACGTCGCAGTGGCGAACATGTCGCCGAGCGCATTCGAAGCCGTGGTGGATTCCGATGAGGAGTCTGCTCTGAGCGTTCTCGATGTTGTGTTCCTTGGAGGCGAGTCGATCCGGCTCAATCGTCTTGGCAGTTTGTTGTCAGGCGGCGTACGCCTGGTGAACAGTTACGGCCCGACGGAAGCGTCGGACGTGGTCTCGTTCCACGCAGTGACTGCGCATGACACCGTCAGCGTTCCGATCGGTGCACCGGTGCCGAACATGGATCTGTTCGTTCTGGATCGGTCGTTGGGTATGGTGCCGCCGGGCGTGATCGGCGAGTTGTATGTCGGTGGTGTCGGTGTCGGTCGCGGATACGGAAACCGAGCAGCGTTGACGGCGGAGCGTTTCGTCGCCAACCCCTTTGCGGGCGGGGAGAGGGGCGCCTCAGATGGCGGCAGCAGGTTGTATCGAACCGGCGACCTCGTCAGGTGGAACGGTCGGGGCGAGCTCGAGTACATCGGCCGATCGGATTTCCAGGTCAAACTGCGGGGGCAGCGTATCGAACTCGGCGAGATCGAATCTGCTCTGATCTCGCACGAGGCGGTTTCAGATGCGGTGGTCGTCCTGCACAGCGATGCGACGTTCGGCGACAGCCTGGTCGGGTATGTCGTGGGAACTGCAGTAGATGCGTCCGAAGTTCTGGAGTCTGCCCGGGCCGTGCTTCCGACGTACATGGTGCCCTCGAAGGTTCTTGTCCTCGACGAGCTTCCTCTCAATGCTTCGGGCAAATTGGATCGAAAGGCTCTCCCGTCACCGGTATTCGAGGCAGCAGAGTTTCGGGCGCCGGTCACAGCGGTGCAGGAAATTGTTGCGTCGGTGTTCGGAGATGTGTTGGGCGCGGAGCGGGTCGGTCTGGATGACGATTTCTTTGCGCTGGGTGGTAATTCGTTGATCGCTACCAGGTTGGCAGCAAGATTGGGACAGGCGCTCGATGCGCAGGTCCCGGTGCGCGTGCTGTTCGAGAACTCGACAGTGGAAGGTTTGGCTGCAGTAGCGCAAAAGACCGCAGGTTCCGGTGCGAGGATGGAGTTGGAGGCGCGGGAACGTCCAGAACGTCTTCCTCTGTCCTTGGCCCAGCAGCGAATGTGGTTGGTAAACCAGATGGATCCCGGTTCTGCGGCATACAACATTCCGTTGGCTCTGCGATTGACAGGGAACTTGGATGTCGCGGCTTTGCGCCAGGCTCTTCACGACGTTTTGGTTCGACATGAGTCGCTCCGGACCAGCTACCCGAGTGACATCGAAGGGCCGGTTCAGAAGATCGTCGCGATCGACGAACTCCTTTCGCCTCTCGAAACGATTCAGGTGGACGACGAGGCCGCGGCGTTCAATCGCGTCGTGGAGTTGGTGACGACCGGATTCGACGTCGCTCAGGAAGTACCTGTACGCACTGGGTTGCTCGAGTTGGGGCCGGCAGACTTCATATTCGTCTTGGTCGCTCATCACATCGCCGCTGACGGTGAATCGATGGGACCTCTGGCCCGAGACATGATGGTCGCCTATGAGGCCCGCATGCGCGGTACCGCGCCGTCGTGGACGCCGTTGACTGTTCAGTACGCGGACTTCGCGATCTGGCAGCGCGAAGTGCTCGGTAGCGTCGACGAGATCGGCTCGCAGGCTGCACAGCAACTCGACTTCTGGCGCCGGACGTTGAACGGTGTGTCGTCGACGCCCGGATTGCCTTCCGACCGTCAGCGACCCGCGCAGATGTCTGCAAAGGCCGGTGTCTCGGAGTTCTCCGTCAGTGCGGACACGGCGACGCGGCTCAACGAGATTGCGCGCGAACACAACGCCACATTGTTCATGGTTGTGCATGCCGCGCTTGCAGTTCTCATCTCACGGTTGAGCGGAAGCCGAGATTTCGCGATCGGAACAGTTGTAGCCGGGCGAGGTGAGCAGCAACTGGACGACATAGTCGGAATGTTCGTCAACACGCTCGCACTCAGGACCGCTCCGGACCTCGGAGCAGGATTCGGCGAATTGGTCTCGCTGGTTCGAAATGTCGATCTCGAGGCATTTGCGAACGGCGACATACCGTTCGAGGAAGTTACCGGCGCGTTGTCGGCGTCAGCGAACGAGCTTTTCCAGGTTGCACTGTCGGTCGAACCGATGGCAGGAGCCGAGTTCAGTCTGCCGGATCTGAAGATCTCGGCAGTCGAGGGTGTGGAGGCGACTGCGAAGTTCGACCTCCAACTCAATCTCAGTTCTGATCCGATCACAGGAGGACTGATTGGCCATTTGGTTTTCGCCGCCGATCTTTTCGACCAAGCGACCGCCGACGCACATGTCGAGCGATTCGTACGCGTTCTCGATCGGGTGTCCTCGGATCCTTCACGTCCGATCGGTGACATCGAACTGCTCACCGACTCCGAACGAGCAGAAGTCCTCGGCTCCGTGGACACAACGCCACCCCCGGCCGTTGGCGCTTCGACGGGCCGACTCGTGCCACAGCGATTGGCGAACTCCGTTGAGGCTGATCCTGACGCCGTAGCAGTCGTGTGCGATGAAGAGGAAGTGACATACCACGAGGTCGATGCACGATCATCTCGCCTTGCGCGCCACCTCATCAGTCTTGGGATCGGCCCGGGTGACGCAGTTGCGATGACAGGGCTGCGTGGCATCGAACTGGTAGTGGCGATCTGGGCGCTGTCCAAAGCAGGCGCGGCAGTACTCGTGGGAACTACAACAGGAGCAGCGCGTACGCCTGGAAGAGGAACAAACCCGAGTGTGGCCTTGACGCTGACTTCGGGCAGTGCAGATTCTGATGTCGCGCTGGATACGATCCTCGACCTGAACGAGTCCGGGGTTGTCGAATTGGTGGCGTCGTATTCGAGTCGTTCCGTGAACTACACGGATCGGCTTCGTCCGCTGAGTGGGGACGACGTCGCGGTCGTGGTTACCGGATCACACTCTGACCAGATCACCCATGGAGAGCTCGCAGCGAAGTTGGATGCTATGTCGCAAAAGCACGACGTCGACTACGAATCGCGTTTGATGTACTTCGGTCCCGACGACGATGAAACATCGGTTCTGACGATTCTGCTTGGCGGGGCGGTCGGTGGCGTCGTACTTCTTTCCTCGGAAGAGGCGAAGGACGCAGAGGTACACGAGCTCCTTGAAGAGGAGTGGGTTTCGCACGCGGTTGGTCCGACAGACGTCTTCACAGATGTCGTCGAAGGAGGTCTGCCTGATCTACGCCTGGCCTGTGATCCCGCGACGTGGACTCTGAGCTGACGCCGCCGTTCAGGAAGTCGATGGACTCCCATATCCCGAACAGTCCGATGATGTCCACTCCGCGACAGCTGTAACAATGGTTCGGTGTGTCCGATCAACTATTGGGGCTTTACCGGGACGTCGAACGCGATTTGCCCAGGTCAAGGGTAGAACCTCGGAAGTGATCGGATTCCTGCGAATACTGATCGAACTGCAGTACCAAAGCGAAGGTGAAATTGTCTTGACGCAGCACGTGTTCCTCCAGCATGCCGTTCGAGTGCAGGTCGTGACCGCATGAGCTCCGATGGTGTGACGCCAGGGACGTCGGTAGCTCGCAAGGCACGTCGAGAGCGTCCGGCACGCGGCCGTCGTGCCAGCACATCGTTGCTTCCGCAACTGCTGGCGGCGGCCGTCGAGCTGGGGCCCGAGCGGGAGGCGTTGCGGTTCGAAGGACGTTCGCTGTCATACGCAGAGTTGGACGAGCAATCGTCTCGTTTGGCGAGATTGTTGATCGCCGGCGGCATGGGGCCAGAGGATCGGGTTGCAATTTCGATACCGCGGTCCATCGAGTCCGTTCTGGCACTGTGGGCAGTCGCCAAGTCCGGCGCCGCCTTCGTCCCGGTTGATCCGAACTATCCAGCCGATCGCGTGGCCTACATGATCAGCGATTCTGGAGTTTCGGTCGGGTTGACCACTGAGGGTGCACGCGCCGGGTTAACTGACTCGGTCGGGTGGATCTCGATCGATGCTTCGGACACTGTCGAGTCGTTGGCCGCTGTCTCCGGCGCGCCAGTGACGTATGACGAGCGGGTAAGAACACTGCGTGAGCAGCACGCCGCGTACGTCATCTACACATCCGGCTCCACAGGGCGACCCAAGGGTGTTGTTGTTTCGCATTCGGGGCTAGCCGTCCTGCAGCGAGAGCAAATTCGCATGCTGTCGCTCGACGGCAATTCACGGGTTTTGCACTTCACGACTCCAAGCTTCGACGTATCGATCTTCGAACTACTCGAGACGATCGGAGCAGGCGCCGTCATGGTGATTGCCCCATCGAGCATCTACGGTGGGCCCGAGCTAGCCGAGCTGATCAAGACAGAGCGAGTGACGCATGTCGGCGCTACTCCTTCGGTGCTCGCATCGGTGGATCCATCTGGACTCGACGATGTTGCTGTCGTCGTGGTCGCGGGTGAGGCGTGTCCGCCAGAGTTGGTCGCGAAGTGGGCGCCCGGACGCCACTTTTTCAACGCGTACGGCCCGACCGAGATGACGATCGTCACGAACATGACGGAACTCGGCGCGGGTGATCCCGTCACGATCGGTGGTCCGATTCGTGGTGCAGCGTCTTTGGTATTGGATGCTCGCTTGCAGCCTGTACCGACGGGGACTACGGGTGAGCTCTATCTTGCAGGGCCGCAGGTTGCGCGCGGATACCACAATTTGGCAGGAATGACGGCCGATCGATTCATCGCGAATCCCTTTGGGGCCCAGGGTGAACGAATGTACCGCACGGGGGACGTGGTGCGGTGGACGGAAAGTGCTGCCGGCGATCGTAGCGTCGAATACGTCGGACGGTCCGATTCCCAGGTCAAGATCCGTGGCTTCCGCATCGAGTTGACTGAAATTGACGCGGTCATCGCACTCGACGAACGGGTCGAGTTTGTGACAACTCTCGGGCGAGTGTTGCCCAGCGGTGAAACGGCTCTAATCTCTTATGTGCTTCCTGCAGTTGGAGCCGTGTTGTCCGGGGATGACGTCCTGGCAGTGGTCAAGACGGATCTTCCCCGTCACATGATTCCGGCGGCTGTCGTTGTCATCGACGAGATCCCCTTGACGCCGGTAGGAAAGCTGGATTCGGCAGCACTTCCTGATCCCGTATTCGAGGCCCGAGAGTTTGTAGCGCCATCCTCCGCTGGTGAGGTCCTGGTCGCGCGCGTATTCGAAGAACTCTTGGGGGTGGACCGAGTCGGCGCTGACGACGACTTCTTCGAACTCGGCGGCAACTCGTTGATTGCTGCGAAATTGGCCGGGCGTCTCAGTGCGGCTTTCGATGTGCGGGTTCAGGTCAAAACGCTGTTCGAGTACTCGACAGTCTCCGGACTTGCATCTGTTCTGTCAGATTCAGCGGGGCATGTGCGAATTGCCTTGGCCCCTCGCTCTCGTCCGGAGCGGATACCTCTTTCCCTTGCACAGTCGCGGATGTGGTTCTTGTCGAGATTCGACTCTGTGTCTGGTGTGAACAACATTCCGATCGTGTTGCGGTTGTCCGGTGCCGTCGATGTTTCGGCACTGTCCGCAGCGCTGTCGGATGTTGTTGCGCGGCACGAGGTGTTGCGGACCGTCTACCCGGAATTCGAGGGCATCGGGTTCCAACAAGTACTTCCGGTGGACGAATTCGTGGGAACTGTATTGCCCGAAACTGTCGACGCGGCCGACTTGCTCGGTGTGCTGACGCCAGTGGTGGCAGAGGGGTTCGATGTCACGGTCGAGGTGCCATTGCGGGTTCGTTTGTTCCAGACGGGCTCGTCGGAGTTTGTATTGGCGTTGGTGATTCACCATATTGCTGCTGATGGCGTGTCGTTGGGGCCATTGGTGCGTGATGTGTCGGTGGCGTACGTGGCGCGTGCGGGTGGTCAGGTTCCGCAGTGGGCGCCGCTGGCGGTGCAGTACGCGGACTTCGCGTTGTGGCAGCGTGAGGTGTTGGGGTCCGAGGGCGATCCGTCGTCGTTGATGTCCGAGCAGTTGGGGTATTGGACGTCGGTGTTGGCGGGGTTGCCGGAGCGGATCGAGCTGCCGGCGGATCGCCCGCGGCCGTTGGTGGCATCCAATCAGGGGGCGAGTTACCAGTTTTCGATAGAGGCGCGGTTACATCGAGCGCTCGAGCAGTTGGCGCTTGATCGTAATGTGTCGTTGTTCATGGTGGTGCATGCGGCGTTGGCGGTGTTGTTGGCGCGGCTGAGCGGTAGTGACGACGTTGTGGTGGGCTCTCCGATCGCAGGGCGGGGTGAGCCGGAGCTGGACGATCTGATCGGTATGTTCGTCAATACGTTGGTGTTGCGGGCCGAGGTGGATTCTTCGGAGTCTTTTTCGGCGTTGTTGGGTCGGGTTCGTGAGGTCGATCTCGGGGCGTTCGGCAACGAGGACGTGCCGTTCGAGCGTTTGGTGGAAGTGCTTGATCCGGCGCGGTCGCAGGCCCATCATCCGTTGTTCCAGGTTGCGCTGTTCTTTCAGAACATGGCGCAGGATGTCGTGGAGTTGCCGGGACTGTCGATTGCCGGTTTCGACGCCGGTGTCGAGATCGCGAAGTTCGATCTGCAGTTGACGGTGACGCCGTTGGAGGAGGACGGCGTCGGTGTGGGGATGCCGATGTCGTTGACGTATGCGACGGATCTGTTCGACGCGTCGACAGTTGTTTCGTTTGCGGAGCGGTTGGTGCGTGTTCTGGAAGCGATGGTGGCGGAGCCTGATTCGGTTGTTGGGGATGTGGAGTTGCTCGGTGAGGACGAGCGATCGCAGGTGTTGGTGACGGTCAATGACACCGTTCACGAGTTGACTGACGACGCTTTGTTGCTCGACGGGTTTGTTGCGCAGGTGGCGGCGACGCCGGGTGCGGTGGCGGTGATGTTCCAGGGACAGTCTCTGTCGTATGCGGAGTTCGGGTCTCGGGTGAACCGTCTTGCGCGGTATCTGATTTCGGTGGGTGTGGGGCCGGAGTCGTTGGTGGCGTTGGCGATGCGTCGGTCGGTTGATCTTGTTGTGGGTATGTATGCGGTGGTTGCTGCGGGTGGGGCGTATGTGCCGTTGGATCCGGATCATCCGGTCGAGCGCAATGGTCATATTCTCGGGACCGCGGCGCCGGTGTGTGTGTTGTCCACTGCTGGTGACGGTGTGGTGTTGCCGGGTGAGTTCGATGTGGTGTTGATTGACGAGTTGGATGTGTCCGGGTTCTCGGATGCGCCTGTGTTGGATGTGGATCGTGTTGCGCCGCTGCGTGGTTCGAATGCTGCGTATGTGATTTTCACGTCGGGGTCGACGGGGAAGCCGAAGGGTGTGGCGGTTTCGCATGAGGCGATCGTCAATCAGATGGCGTGGATGCAGGGTCAGTATGTTCTGACTGGGTCGGATGTGTATTTGCAGAAGACTGCGACGACGTTCGATGTGTCGTTGTGGGGCTTCTTCTTGCCGTTGGCGGTGGGTGCTCGGTTGGTGGTGGCCACTCATGACGGTCATCGGGATCCGGGGTATTTGGCGTCGGTGATCGCTGATCAGCGTGTGACGGTGACGGACTTCGTGCCGACGATGCTGTCGGTGTTCGCGGGGGAAGTCTCTGCCAGCCAGTTGGATTCGCTGCGTGATGTGTTCGTCATCGGCGAGGCGTTGCCGGCGCAGACGGTGCGCGATTTCGGTGTTGTTTCAAGCGCGCGGGTTCACAACTTGTATGGTCCGACCGAGGCCGCGGTGTCGATCACGTTCGCGGATGTGACGGATGCTGTCCACGGTGGTGTGGCTTCTATTGGTGTGCCGCAGTGGAATTCGCAGGTTTTCGTCTTGGATTCGCGATTGCGTCCGGTGCCGGCGGGTGTTGCGGGTGAGTTGTATCTTGCGGGTGATCAGTTGGCTCGTGGGTATGTTTCTCGTCCGGATTTGTCGGCGGATCGCTTCGTGGCGAATCCGTTCACTCATGGCAGTGTCGGCGATCGGATGTACCGCACGGGGGACTTGGTGCGGTGGGGCTGGTCGGGGGAGCTCGAGTACATCGGGCGCACCGATTTCCAGGTGAAGTTCCGGGGTCAGCGGATCGAGTTGGGGGAGATCGAGTCGGCCCTGGTGGCCGATGTGTCGGTGTCGGTGTCGTCGGTGGCGGTGGTGTCGACCAAGACCGGTGATCAGTTGGTGGGGTATGTGGTGCCGACGTCGGGAGCGGTGGTTGATGTTGCGGCGCTTGTGGATTCGTTGGGGTCGGTGTTGCCGTCGTATATGGTGCCGTCGCAGATCATGGTGTTGGATGCGTTCCCGCTGAATGCTTCGGGGAAGTTGGATCGGAAGCTGTTGCCGAAGCCGGTGTTCGAGGCTGCGGCGTTCCGGGCTCCGGTGACTCCGGTGGAGGAGTCGGTTGCCTCGGTTTTCGCCGAGGTGTTGGGTGTGGATCGGGTCGGGCTTGATGATGATTTCTTTGCTTTGGGTGGCAATTCGCTGATTGCGACTCGGATGGTTGCCCGCCTTGGGCAGGCGCTCGATACGCAGGTTCCGGTACGGGTGCTGTTCGAGGTGTCCTCGGTCGAGGGCGTGGCTGCCCGAGTTCAGACCAAGATCGGTTCGGGTGCTCGGGCGGCATTGACTGCTCGGGTGCGCCCGGAGCGGGTGCCGTTGTCCCTTGCACAGCAACGGATGTGGTTTCTGAACCAACTCGACCCAGAGTCGCCGGTCTACAATGTTCCTCTCGCGATCCGGCTTTCAGGGAAGCTGGACGTGGCGGGGCTGAAAGCTGCTGTTTCCGATGTCCTGGCACGGCACGAGTCGCTCAGAACATTGTACCCAAGCGATACAGATGGACCAATGCAGGTAATTGTTCCACCCGAAGATGTCGTGCTGGACTTGAGTCCAGTCGAGGTCGACGCCGAGTCTGTAATGCTGCGCGTAGCAGAGGTTGTCGGACAGGGATTCGACGTCGGTGCTGAGGTCCCCGTTCGAGCGAAACTGTTCAGCCTTGGCTCTGACAACTACGTGTTGGTTGTCGTGATCCACCACGTTGCCGGAGACGGTTCCTCGGTCGGTCCACTCGGGCGCGATGTCATGGTCGCGTATGAGGCCCGATCTCGGGGCGTAGTTCCGGGGTGGGCGCCTCTCGGAGTGCAGTATGCGGACTATGCGTTGTGGCAACGCGAGATGTTGGGCTCGGACGGCGACCCGGATTCGATCGCGTCGAAGCAGATTGCATACTGGCACGCGCAGTTGGCTGACGTTCCGCCGGTCCTGAATCTCCCCTTGGATCGTGCCAGGCCGGCGATTCAGTCATTGCGCGGAGCGACAGTCGATTTCACAGTCGATGCACGCCTTCATTCAGGCTTGTCGAGGCTCGCAGAGGGCCACAACGTGACTGTCTTCATGGTCATTCACGCGGCGGTGGCTGTTTTGATGTCCAGACTGAGCAGTTCTCCGGACGTGGTCCTTGGTACTCCTGTCGCAGGACGCGGCGAGGCCGAACTCGACGATCTGATTGGTATGTTCGTCAACACGCTGGTCTTACGCACGAACGTCGAAGCGTCGGAAGGATTCGGTTCGTTCCTGGAGCAGGTGCGTGAAATCGATCTATCGGCGTTTGCCAATGCGGATGTGCCGTTCGAGTGGTTGGTGGATGAGATCGACCCCGTGCGTTCTACTGCGCATTCACCGCTGTTCCAGGTTTTGTTGGTGTTCCAGAACTTTGCGCAAACGCAGTTCGTGTTGCCAGAACTCACGATTTCCGGGATCGAAGCGGACTCGGGAACGGCGAAATACGACCTTCAGATCACTCTGTCCGAGGTCATCAGCGAGTCGGGAGAACCCTCGGGGATGCACGGGTCGTTCAACTACGCAACCGACCTGTTCGACGAATCAACGGTGTTGGAATTCGTCGATCGTCTGTTGCGAATTCTGAACACAGTGTCCGCAACTCCGGACGTACTGGTGGGTGATATTCCCGTACTCTCACAGAGCGAGAGTGAACAGGTACTGGCGCAAGCTGTTTCGGCCGGTTCTTTGTGCTCGGACAATGCGACGCTGGTCTCGTTGTTCGACGAGCAGGTTGCGCGGACGCCTAACTCTGTCGCGTTGGCCATGGACGGAATTGAACTTACGTATGCGGAGTTCGATGCCAAGGTCAATCAACTCGCGCGTCACCTCATTTCCGAAGGAGTCGGACCTGAGCAGTTGGTCGGTGTGGCGATGCGTCGGAGCATTGACCTCGTGGTTGCGGTCTACGCCGTTCTGAAGGCTGGGGGCGCCTACGTTCCTATCGATCCAGATCATCCAGCAGAACGCACCGAGTACGTCGTAGAGGCGGCGGATCCGGTACTGATTCTGACTACCGCTCGCGATCAGTTCGCGTCGACGGGTCGACGGATGGTGACTGTCGAGGCTCTGAACTTGGACGGGTTCCCATCTCGCCGGATAGCCGACTCTGAACGCAATTCGCCTTTGCGATCGGAAAACACGGCGTATCTGATCTTCACTTCAGGTTCGACAGGTCGCCCCAAGGGCGTTGCGATTACACACAGCGCAACGGTGAACCAGTTGGTGTGGGCTCAGGCGACCTACAGGCTTGATCGCTCGGATGTGGTACTGCACAAAACGCCGATCACCTTCGACATTTCGGTCTGGGAATTGTTCTGGACTCTCCAAACTGGAGCGAAACTGGTCATCGCGGTTCCCGACGGACACCGGGACGCAGATTATCTTGCGAAAACCATTGCGCAAGAGCGGGTCACGACTGTGCATTTCGTTCCGTCGATGTTGAACGCATTCATGTCCGCGGTGCCCGCGCCGCTGCCGGAGTCGGTGCGTCGCGTCTTTGTCGCAGGAGAGGCGTTGAGCGCCGACACCGTACGCCGATTCAGCGGGTACGCGTCGGCGAGCCTGCACAACTGGTACGGGCCTGCCGAGGTCGAGGTGGTAACAGCTTGGGAGGCGACTTCTGAGGCGATGGTCGTCCCGATCGGTTCGCCCGTCGCTAACACGTCCACTGTTGTGCTTGACGGCCGGTTGGCGCCAGTGCCGGTGGGTGTGGCCGGTGAACTGTATTTGGGTGGACCGCAGGTGGCTCGTGCATATCACGGTGAGCCTGCTATGACGGCGCTGCGATTTGTCGCCGATCCGTTCGGATCAGCCGGCGCCAGGTTGTACCGCACCGGAGATTTGGTTCGATGGACCAAATCGGGGGAGCTGGAGTACATCGGCCGTAGCGATTTTCAGGTGAAGTTGCGTGGTCAGCGGATCGAACTGGGTGAGATCGAATCAGCCCTGCTCACACATGAGAACGTCAACGACGCCGTCGTCGTGATGCACTCTGACTCCAAGTCGGGTGACAGCTTGGTTGGGTATGTGGTGCCGGCGTCGGGTGCGGTGGTTGATGTTGTGGCGCTTACGGATTCGCTGCGTACGGTGTTGCCGTCGTACATGGTTCCGTCGTTGATCATGGTGTTGGATGCGTTTCCGCTCAATGCGTCGGGGAAGTTGGATCGGAAGTTGTTGCCGGAGCCGGTGTTCGAGGCCGCGGTGTTCAGGGCTCCGGTGACGGCGGTGGAGGAGATCGTCGCGTCGGTGTTCGGGGATGTTCTCGGGGTCGAGCGTGTCGGGTTGGATGACGATTTCTTTGCTTTGGGTGGTAATTCTTTGATTGCTACTCGGGTGGCGGCGCGGTTGGGGCAGGCGTTGGATGCGCAGGTTCCGGTGCGGGTGTTGTTCGAGGCGTCGTCGGTGGAGTTGTTGGCTGCTCGGGTGGAGTCGGAGGTCGGTTCGGGTGCGCGGGCGGCGTTGACTGCTCGGGTGCGTCCGGAGCGGGTGCCGTTGTCGTTGGCGCAGCAGCGGATGTGGTTCTTGAACCGTTTCGATACGTTGTCGTCGGCGAACAATATTCCGGTGGCGATTCGGTTGTCGGGGTTGTTGGATGTGGCGGCTCTGCAGGCTGCTGTGTCGGATGTTGTTGCGCGGCATGAGATTTTGCGGACGGTGTATCCGGAGGTCGACGGTGTCGGCTTCCAGGAGGTGTTGTCTGCGGATCGGGTGCGGTTGGATTTGTCGCCGGTGGCGGTGTCGGAGTCCGATGTCGTCGGTGCGGTGACGGAGTTCTTGTCGACCGGTTTCGATGTGGCGGTGGAGGTTCCGGTTCGGGCGCGGTTGTTCGCGGTGTCGGAGTCGGAGTTCGTGTTGGCGCTGGTGGTTCATCACATCAGTGGTGATGGTGTGTCGATGGGGCCGTTGACGCGTGATGTGATGGTGGCGTACGAGGCTCGTTCTCGGGGTGAGGTTCCGGGGTGGGCGCCGCTCGAGGTGCAGTATGCGGATTACGCG
>NZ_VBTL01000018.1:0-3217 GCF_013277835.1 Rhodococcus sp. MS13 | reverse complement strand
CTGCGGTGGCGTCCAATCGTGGTGCTGCGTATTCGTTCGTGATTGATCGTGATGTGCATGTGTCGTTGAGTGACGCTGCGCGTGAGTCGAATTCGTCGTTGTTCATGGTGGTGCATGCGGCGTTGGCGGTGTTGTTGTCGCGGTTGTCGGGGACGTCCGATATTGCGATCGGTACTCCGGTGGCGGGTCGTGGTGAGCAGGTTCTCGATGATTTGATCGGGATGTTCGTCAATACGTTGGTGTTGCGGACGGAGGTGGATTCTTCGGAGTCGTTCTCGGGGTTGTTGGATCGGGTTCGTGAGGGTGATCTGGGTGCGTTTGCGCATGCGGATGTGCCGTTCGAGCGGTTGGTGGAGGTGCTTAATCCGGCGCGGTCGCAGGCTCGTAATCCGTTGTTCCAGGTGATGCTGTCGTTCCAGAACATGGAGCAGTCGGTGCTTCGACTTGGCGATCTGACGGTTGGGGGAATCGATACCGGCGCGGTGGCGGCGAAGTTCGATCTGCAGTTGACCATGGTCGAGCAGTTCGACGAGTCCGGTGCCCCGGCCGGGATGGCGGCGACGTTCACGTACGCGACGGATCTGTTCGACGAGTCGACGGTGGCCTCGATGGCAACCCGATTCGAACGCATCCTGCGCACAGTTCTCGACGATTCATCGGCGCTGGTGGGAGAAGTCGATCTTCTTGATGGTGTTGAACGAATTGAGATCTACAACAGATCGCGCGCCAATCGTCGGGAACTGCCCGCGACGCGATTGGTGGATGTCGTCGGTACGGCTCAGCGCGCGATGGATGTTGCGCTGATTTACGGTGACGAAAGCTTGACCTATGGCGAATTCGATTCGCGCGTCAATCGATTGGCCCGACATCTGATTTCGCAAGGTGTTGGACCTGAGGTTCTGGTCGGCGTGCTCATGGAGCGGTCTATATCTTGGGTGATCGCAGCCCATGCGGTGATTCGTGCAGGTGGCGGATATGTACCCCTGGACCCATCGCATCCGACTGAACGCGTCTCTTATGTTTTGCGAACGGCGGCGCCGGCCGTTGTCTTGTACTCGCGTGACTTTACGGTTGATGGTCGACTCGACGCGAAGTTGCCGACTTCCTGGGTTGATGTTGACAGTCTTGACCTGCATACGTATTCGACTGATCCGATCACCGATTCAGAGCGACTGTCTGCTCTTCGGGGAGGTCACCCTGCGTACGTGATTTTCACTTCCGGTTCTACCGGGACGCCGAAAGGCGTCCTGGTATCGCATATCGCCGTAGTAAACCAGATGCTTTGGCGCCAGGATCGATACAATTTGGACCCGTCGGACGTGGTGCTGGTCAAGACTCCGTCCACATTTGACGTTTCACTTTGGGAGTTGTTCTGGCCGTGCCAAGTAGGCGCGCGCATGGTGATCGCCGAACCGGATGGCCATCGTGACCCTCAGTACATAGCGAAGTTGATCCGGGAGCATGCGGTCACGGTCGCGCACTTCGTGCCTGCAATGATGGCCCTATTCATTTCAGCCGAATGTGCCAGCAATATTCCTTCCTTGAGGCTGGTGTTTTCCGGTGGCGAGGCCTTGAAAGTTGGCACTGCCGCGGAAGTTTTCGGAGTGATGCCATCAGCATGCTTGGAGAATTTGTACGGTCCTGCCGAGGCTGCAATTGATGTGACCTTCCATGCAGTCACATCGGACGAGACCGTGTCGATCCCGATTGGTTCTGCTGTGTGGAATACAGGGCTGTTAGTCCTGGATTCCAGGCTGCACCCGGTTTCAAGGGGTGTTGTCGGCGAGCTTTATCTATCGGGCATTCAGTTGGCGCGCGGGTATATCGGGCGGGCCGCAATGTCGTCGGATCGGTTTGTTGCGAACCCGTTTGCCGATGGCAGTGGGGGCGGTCGGATGTATCGCACGGGCGATTTGGTGCGGTGGGATGCGTCGGGGGAGTTGGAGTACATCGGTCGTAGCGATTTCCAGGTGAAGTTGCGTGGTCAGCGGATCGAGTTGGGGGAGATCGAGTCGGCTTTGGTGGCTGATGCATCGGTATCCGCATCTGCAGTGACTGTTGTTTCGGCCAAGTCGGGTGACAGCTTGGTTGGGTATGTGGTGCCGGCGTCGGGTGCGGTGGTTGATGTTGTGGCGCTTACGGATTCGCTGCGTGCGGTGTTGCCGTCGTACATGGTTCCGTCGTTGATCATGGTGTTGGATGCGTTGCCGCTGAATGCGTCGGGGAAGTTGGATCGGAAGTTGTTGCCGGAGCCGGTGTTCGAGGTTGCGGTGTTCCGGGCTCCGGTGACGGCGGTGGAGGAGATCGTCGCGTCGGTGTTCGGGGATGTTCTCGGGGTCGAGCGTGTCGGGTTGGATGACGATTTCTTTGCTTTGGGTGGTAATTCTTTGATTGCTACTCGGGTGGCGGCGCGGTTGGGGCAGGCGTTGGATGCGCAGGTTCCGGTGCGGGTGTTGTTCGAGGCGTCGTCGGTGGAGTTGTTGGCTGCTCGGGTGGAGTCGGAGGTTGGTTCGGGTGCGCGGGCGGCGTTGACTGCTCGGGTGCGTCCGGAGCGGGTGCCGTTGTCGTTGGCGCAGCAGCGGATGTGGTTCTTGAACCGATTCGACCCAGGATCCAATGTTGACAATATTCCGGTGGCGATTCGGTTGTCGGGGTTGTTGGATGTGGCGGCTCTGCAGGCTGCTGTGTCGGATGTTGTTGCGCGGCATGAGATTTTGCGGACGGTGTATCCGGAGGTCGACGGTGTCGGCTTCCAGGAGGTGTTGTCGGCGGATCGGGTGCGGTTGGATTTGTCGCCGGTGGCGGTGTCGGAGTCCGATGTCGTTGGTGCGGTGACGGAGTTTTTGTCGACCGGTTTCGATGTGGCGGTGGAGGTTCCGGTTCGGGCGCGGTTGTTCGCGGTGTCGGAGTCGGAGTTCGTGTTGGCGTTGGTGGTTCATCACATCAGTGGTGATGGTGTGTCGATGGGGCCGTTGACGCGTGATGTGATGGTGGCGTACGAGGCTCGTTCTCGGGGTGAGGTTCCGGGGTGGGCGCCGTTGGCGGTGCAGTATGCGGATTACGCGTTGTGGCAGCGGGAGACTCTTGGTTCGGAAGATGATGCGGGGTCGTTGATTTCGCGTCAGATCGGGTTCTGGGAGTCGGCGTTGGCGGGGTTGCCGGATCAGTTGGATTTGCCGGCTGATCGTCCGCGGCCTGCGGTGGCGTCCAATCGTGG
>NZ_VBTL01000017.1:0-12524 GCF_013277835.1 Rhodococcus sp. MS13 | reverse complement strand
CGCCGATGGTACTGCACTCGACAGGGTGTGGGAGAGTAGGACACCGCCGAACACAAATTACGAGAAGCCCCCCAACCAGTGATGGTTGGGGGGCTTTCTCGTACCCAAAACACCCCGAAACATCCCGTCGCCGGCACCCCCGACTTCGAGCGAACGGTACGTTCGTCGCCTCAGATCGACCGAACGCCCCGTTCGCACGATCAAAGGGCGGAAGCACGGCGGGCTCACCACCCCGTCCGGGATCGAGTGAACGACACTTTCGTCGCCTCTAACGAGATGAACGGTACGTTCACACGATCCGCGAAAAGCGTGTGCCCACCACAGGTCTCGTCAGTCGACGGTCAATCGCGACACCAACCCGCCACGGAACCCGTCGAGCGTGGCTAGGCTCGGAAGAGGTGCCCCGTGTGATCGGGCCCACCTCACCTGTGCACGCGTGATGACTACGGAGGCTTCGATGACCGATATTCTCGACCGCACCAAAATCTATGTTGATGGCGCCTGGATCGAATCCACTGGCAGCGGTCGGATCGACGTTCTCAATCCGGCTACCGAAGAGCTGATAGGAACTGTCGCCGAAGGCACTGTCGAAGATGTCGACGCGGCCGCGAAGGCAGCACGAAAGGCGTTCCCTGCCTGGTCTGCACTATCCGGCGGTGAGCGCGCCGAATATCTTTCCAAGGCCGCGGCGATAATTGCCGAACGCACCGATGATCTTGCGGCGCTTGTTTCGCAGGATATGGGAATGCCGATCGGATTCGCGAAGCCCGTACAAATCGGAATGCCGCTCGCGAATTTGAATGCATTTGCCGAATTGGCTCGCACTTATGATTTCGACGCTCACGAGGTCGGGAATTCGCTGATTGTTCGCGAACCTGCGGGTGTTGTCGGCGCCATCACTCCCTGGAACTTCCCGCTCCACCAAGTTGTCTTGAAGGTCGGCGGTGCGCTCGCCGCGGGCTGCACCGTGGTTCTCAAGCCCACCGAGGTTGCGCCACTCATCACGTACGCTCTCGCTGACATCTTCGACGAAATTGGTTTGCCTGCAGGTGTATTCAACCTGGTGAGTGGCTACGGCCCGGTAGTGGGCGAAGCCATCGCCGGCCACCCTGAGGTCGACATGGTCTCCTTCACCGGATCGACTCGTGCAGGCAAGCGAGTGGCCATCGTTGCCGCGGACACCATCAAGAAGGTCTCGCTCGAGCTGGGCGGCAAGTCGGCGAATGTCATTCTCGACGACGCCGATCTCGAAAAGGCTGTCACGGATGGCGTCGCAAAGTGCTTCATCAATTCGGGCCAGACCTGTTCGGCGCTGACGCGTATGTTGGTTCCCGCGGAGAAGGTGGATGAGGCAGCGGCAATTGCTGCTGCAGTCGCCGCTCATTTCCCGGTAGGTGATCCGACTCAGCCGACTTCGGTGCTTGGTCCTCTGGTGAACGCGAATCAGCTGGGACGCGTTCGCGGATACATCGAGAAAGGTGTGTCGGAAGGTGCCACCGCGGTTGTCGACGGTCGCGAAACTGGTCTGGCCAGTGGATATTTCGTCGGTCCGACGGTGTTCGCGAACGTGACCGAAGACATGACCATTGCGCGCGAGGAGATCTTCGGACCGGTCCTCTCGATCATGGGCTACAAAGACGAGGCCGACGCAGTGCGTATCGCCAACGGCACCGAGTACGGACTGGCCGGTGGCGTTTGGTCAGGTGACCCCGATCGCGCGGATCGCGTCGCCCGGCAACTGCGGGCCGGGCAAGTCGAGGTGAACGGCGGCGCCTTCAACACGAATGCTCCGTTCGGTGGGTACAAGCAGTCGGGCGTCGGGCGCGAGGCCGGCACGTTCGGGCTCGAAGAGTTCCTCGAGATCAAGGCGATTCAGCGATAGTTTGTTCGAGAATGGCGATGCTCCCGTACCAAGTGCGGGAGCATCGCCATTTTTGTACCCGGATCAGGACTTGGCGGCATCCAAATGCTGAGCCGAGATGTTCGCCAGATGTGTCAGGTCCGAGGCCACGGTCGCGAACGTGTAGCCCTCCCCGAGCCGTTGTGCCGCAACCTGACCGGAAGGTGTGTGGATTCCCGCAGCGACTCCGCTGACGGCGGCAGCTTCGCGCACCCGGGTGAGCGCTGCTTCGAATTCCTCGGCGACGTCCGGATCGTTGGAGTGCTTACCGCCGACGGCGATTCGTAGGTCGGACGGCCCGACGTACACGCCGTCCAAACCGGGCACTGCGCAGATCTCTTCGACGTTCGCCAGACCCTGTGGGGTCTCGATCATCGCAAATACAACGGTGTCGCGGTTCGCGTCGGCGGGAACGGGGCCGATACGGAGTTGAGAGCGCATGGGTCCGTAGGAGCGGATGCCGAAAGGCGGATACTTGGCGGCTGCCACGGCGGCCGCTGCCTCTTCGGCGTTGTTGATCAGCGGAACGATGACGCCCACAGCGCCCGCGTCGAGTGCACGGCCGATGGGCGTCGGATTGTTTGCCTCGACGCGCACCATCCCGACAGTGGACGGTGACGAGTCGATGGCGGTGAGCCCGGCGACCATCCCCGAATAGCCGATCAGGCCGTGCTGCATGTCGAGGGCAATGTAGTCCCAGCCGACGTGCGCAATCCATTCGGTCGAGACCGGACTGTCGATGACGGACCAGTATCCGAGAATGCGTTCGCGTCCTCGGATACGTGCGGCGAATTCCTGTGCTGACATAGTGAAGAACTCTTCCTGATGAAGGTCGGGTGTTTCAGCGGTTGTAGTTGGGCATGGGGCCTCGTAGGGCGGCACCGACTAGGTCACACTCTTCGACGGTCGAGGCGTCGAGTGGACCTCGCCCGATGGCCGCGATATTGGATTCGAGGTGCGTAACTTTGGATCCTCCGAGGAGCAGCGATCCGGCGACGGGCTTGCTGACCAGCCAGCGCAACGCAAGCTCGGTCAGGGAGATGCCCGACTGTTCCGCGATCGCCGTCAGTTGTGCAATGGCGTCGAAGATCTGTGTGTTCCAGTATCGCTCCTTGTACATCGACGCAAGACGGGAGTCGCCGAATCGGCCGTCGACGGGGTTTTCCTCGAAGGTGTGGCGCCCGGTGAGCAGGCCCCCACCGAGTGGGTTGTAGACCATGGTGGTCAGTCCGGTCACGTCCGCGAATTCTGCGTATTCTTCTTCGATGCGACGCGCGAGCAAGTTGTAGAGCTGTTGTGCGACGATCGGTCGCGGAGCACCGACTGTGTCTGCGGTGTAGTTGATTTCACTGATTTGCCACGCGGCAAAGTTGGATACGCCGAGTGTGCGGATCTTGCCCTCGGCAACCAGTTCCGCGACGGTGGTAAGAGTTTCGGTCAGCGTGACGGTTCGGTCCGGCTGATGGAGATAGAACAGGTCGACGTAGTCCGAGTCGAGTCTGCGCAGACTTCCTTCGATGCTTGCTCGGAGTCCCTTTGCCGAGAGTGGGCTGTTGTCACCGGCATCGGGGTGTGGCATTCCTGCTTTGGTGGCCAGAGTGACGGAATCGCGTCGGCCGTGGAGCAGTTTTGCCAGCATGCGCTCGGACTCACCGCCCGCATAGCCGTTGGCCGTGTCGATGTGAGAGATACCGGCGCCTAGTGCTGCGTCGAGCATCGATCCCGCACCCGATATGTCGACCGTATCTCCGAAGGTCATAGTGCCGAGCACCAGTTTCGGAAGCTCGAGTGGGGTGGTCATCAGGCAACTCCTCGTGATTCGGTCTGCTTGGCTAGTAAGTTCTTGGACAGGGCTGCCACCACGTGGCGTGGTTTGATGCCGACCATGGTGGTGGGATCGAGAGCAGCGCCTCGTAGTGCGCGGGTGTACGGCTCGCACGGACTGGCGAGAACTGTGTCTGTGGAACCGGATTCGACGATGGTTCCTTTCGACATCACGACTACGGTCTCGCTGATTTCTCGGACGACGCCCAAGTTGTGTGAGATGAAAACGTACGTCAGACCGGTATCGGCCTGAATTTCACGTAGGAGCGCGAGTACCTGCGCTTGCACCGAAACGTCGAGAGCGCTGGTTGCTTCGTCGCAGACCAGGATCTCGGGTCCGCTGGCAAGTGCACGGGCAATTCCGATGCGCTGACGTTGGCCACCGGAGAACTCCGCCGGACGCCGGTGTAGTGCCGAGCTGGGTAGGCCAACGCGATCGACGAGTTCTGCTGCTGCCTTGGCGCGTTCAGACTTGCTCCGAACACCTTTGAGGCGCAGTGGTTCTCCGATGATGTCCTCGGCAGTCAGATGGGGGTCCAGCGATCCGTACGGATCTTGGAACACCATTTGAATGCGAGAGCGGAAGGGGCGCAGTGACTTCTCCGACATATGCGCGATGTCATTGCCGTCGACGAGAATGCGTCCACTGGTCGGTGTGAGGAGTCGGACGATCGATCGAGCGATTGTCGACTTGCCACATCCGGATTCGCCGACGATGGCCAGGGTCTTGCCCTTTTCCACCGAGAAGCTCACAGCATCCACGGCTCGGAAAACTCCGTCGGGAACCGGATACTCGACAACGAGATCTTCGACGGCGAGAAGTGGCGTTTCGTGGGGGTTCATGCCGAGGCTCCGATCTGTGTTGAACGGGCGGGGTCGCCATCCCAAGGCCCCAGGTGCGGTATGGCGTCGAGAAGCTTTTGTGTGTAGGCGCTTTGCGGTGAGTCGACGAGAACGTCGGCGTTACCGGTCTCGACAAAACGTCCGTCCTTCATCACGTAGATGCGATCGGATACGAGTCGGGCGACTCCGAGGTCGTGGGTGATGACGAGCATTCCGATCCCGGTGCGCTCCTGCAATTCGAGCAATAGATCCAGAATCCCGGCCTGAACGGTGACGTCCAATGCGCTGGTGGGTTCGTCGGCCACGATCAGTTCGGGGCCGGCAGCAAGAGCTCCGGCGATGAGGACGCGCTGCAGCATTCCACCCGACAGTTGATGCGGGTACTTGTCGAGTTGCTGATCCGGATACGGAATGCGTACCTGCTCGAGCAGTTGCACTGCCCGCTCGATTTGTTGCTTCTTCGCGGTCACACCGCTGTGGCGCACTGCTTCTCGAAGTTGGCTGCCGATGGTGTGGACGGGACTCAGAGCCGTCATCGGGTCCTGGGGGATGAGGGCGATGTGTTTTCCACGAATATCGTTCAAGATCTTCGTGTTTCCGAGAATGTCCTGGCCTTTGAACACGGCTTTCCCGGAAAGAACGGCAAGATCGTCCGGAAGCAGCCCGAGGATTCCCATGGCCGTGGTCGACTTTCCGGAGCCGGATTCACCGATGATGGTGACGGTTTCACCGGCGTCGATGCAGAAGGACACCCCGTCGACGGCTCGGATGACGCCATTCGCCGTGACAAGTTCGATCTGGAGGTCGTCGACCCGTAGTAGATTGCCCATGTCTCACGCCTTTGCTTTCTGGGCGTTGCCACGCCCGAACAGGCTTGCGCCCAGTCGTTTCGAACCTGCAGGACGATCGCGCAGGCCGTCGCCGAGTAGGTTCACTCCGACGACCAGCAGAACGATCATCAGACCTGTCAACGTGACGATCCACCATGACGTGGTGATGTAGTCCTGGCCGTCGGCGATGATTCGTCCCCACGTTGCGAACGGACGTTGCGGTCCGGCGCCGAGGTAACTCAACGAACTTTCCAGCAGTACGGCCTGCGCGAGCAGCAGCAGGACGACGAGCGAGGCCTGCTTGACGATGTTCGGAATGACGTGACGGAGCAGAATTGCCATGCGAGTAAGTCCGAGGACTCGAGCTGCAGCTACGTAAGGCTTTTCGCGTTCGACGAGTACCAATGAGCGAGTCAACCGTGCGACCTCGGGCCACTGCGCGATCGCGATGACAAACGTGATGACGGGAATGGACGGACCGAACAGCGCAACGACGAGAAGCAGCATCATCAGCAGAGGCAGAGAAAGCTGTGCTTCGAGTAGGCGGGAGATGACGGTGTCGACCCAGCCGCCGAAGTACCCCGCGGCGGATCCGGCGACTATGCCGATGACCCCGGAGACGATCACGGCGAGAATACCGATCGTCAGAGACACCTGGCCGCCGTGCAGGATCCGTGAGAGGAGATCTCGTCCCAACTGATCGGTGCCGAACAGATGGCCGTCGGTGAGGGGCGGTAGCCGTCGACTGCTCAGGTTGGTCTGGTTCGGATCTGCAAGGGGGAGTAGTCCCGCCAATGCAACAGGAAGAATCACCAGGAGCGCGCAGATCGAGCCGGCCCAGATCTTGACTCGGCTGTCTCGCTTACGGCGCGTGGCTCCGGCGCGTGCGAAGTCTGCCTCGGTGACCGCGCTGGCGCGTGGAGTTGTTGGAGGTTCCAAGACGGTAGTCATCAGTTGGCGCCCTTTCCGAGTCGCACGCGTGGATCCAGGAGGGGGTAGAGGAGGTCCACTGCCAGTTGCACGAGCACGGCGAGAACCGCAGTGACAAGCACGGTGGCCTGGATGAGCGGGTAGTCGCGAGTCTCGAGTGCGCGGACCACCAGCGAGCCGACACCAGGCCAGGCGAACACGACTTCGACCACCACGACGCCGTTCAGCATTCCGGCAAATCTGGTGCCCAGCGCGGTGACGATCGGAATCGCAGAATTACGCATCGCATATCGCCAGGTGAGTTCGCGTTCGGATACTCCGCGAGAACGTGCGACCGTGATGTACGGAGAAGCGAAGGCCGAGACCATTTCGCGTCGAACCATCCGGGAGATCAACGCGATCTGAAGGATGGCGATGGTGACGGTAGGCAGGATCAACGACGGCCATGTGGTGAAACCGGCTGCCGGGAGTACTGGGATCAAGACCGCGAAGATCGTCACCAGCATCAGGCCGCTCCAGAACTCCGGCATGGACTGCCCGCCGACGGCTACGACGTTCGCGCCGAGTTCGCGTCGGGTGTCCGCGTGACGGGCCATCCACACGCCCAGCGGAATCGAGAGCACGGCGGTCAACAGAATGGAGCTGACGGCAAGGGTGATGGTGTACGGGAGACGGCCGAGGACAACGTCCATGGCCGGCGCCTGGAACGAGTACGACGTGCCGAGATTCAGATGGACGAGGTCCCACAGGTAGATCAGGTATTGAGAGAACACCGACTTGTCCAAGCCCATGTCAGCACGGATTTGTGCGAGATCCTCCGTGCTGGCCAGCGGTCCGGCCAAGGCGTAGGCAGGATCACCGGGAGCCATTCGGATCAGGACGAACACTGTTGTGAGCGTGAGGAAGATCGTCAAGGCGCTCTGTGCCAAGCGTTTGAGCACGTATTTGACGGTCGGGTTGATCCTTGTGCGCCGACGCGGAGAGATTCCGAGAGCGGTTTGCGGTTTCGGAGCGGTGAGAGTCATCGCCTCAGGCCTCCAATCGGACGGCGCCGAGGTCGTAGGAGTTGATCGGGGTCAGTGAAACATTTTGTACACGAGTGCGTTTCGCAAGGAGTGCGTTGGGTACGAAGCTCCACAGGCAAGGCCAGGTGTTCCAGATGTCTTGTTGTGCGGCGTCGAGTAGAGCGGCGCGCTTGGTCGGGTCTGGTTCACTGGATGCGGCTTGGATCTTCGCGGTGATTTCGGGGAAGACGTACCCGTGATAGGTGTCGCGAGTTGCTTCCTTCTCCGCTGTGCCGGCGTACATCCCCTGCAACGTGGTCAGTGCAAGTCCGGTCTGGTTGCCGTAGCCGTTGCCCAGCACATCCCAGTCGCCGGTCTTGCCCTGGCGCCAGGACGAGATGTCACCGCCCGGTTCGAACTGCTGGAGTTTGACGCGTACTCCCACGGCCTTCATCATTTCGAGTACCGATTCCATCACCGAGACGTCGTTGGTGAACTCTCCGGTTTCCCAGATGAAGGTGAGTTCGAGGTCGTCGGCGCCTTCGGCCTCGAGCATTTGCCGCGCTTTCCGTGGATCATATTGGTAAGTGCCGGTTTTCACGGCTCCGTCCAAGGTCGACGGTGCGGGGCCGGTGGCCGGGACTGCGGATCCGATCAGCACGTCCCGAGCGAGTGACTCACCGTCGATGGCATACGTGAGAGCTTCTCGGACAAGCGGATTGGACAGTGGGTGATCGGCGGGCTTGCGGAAGTTGAAGAACAGTTGGTTGATGCGTGTGCTCGGCACTGTGTCCACCTGGACACCAGGCAGGTCGGCGAGTTGTTCGGCGGAATCGGGACTGATCGAGTCGATGACGTCGACCTCGCCGCTCCGAAGTGCGACGACGCGGCCGGCCTCTTCGGGAATGAAGCGGACCTGAACACGACGAACGCCAGGGGCCGGGCCCCAGTAGTTGTCATTGGCGACAAGTGTGTAATCGCCGGTGCCCCGGTTCGATTCGCTGACGACGAACGGTCCAGACCCGATTCCGCTCTGCAGTTCGTTGGGTTCGTTGGCAGCGGCCGGGGTGATCAAGATGTTGGACATGAGCGAGTCCAGAACCGGCACCGGGGAATTCGTCCGAAGGATGAAGGTGCGATCGTCGATGGGCACGACCGTCGGCCACTCGGGGAACTGCGGTGCGACAAACGATCCGCTGACCTGCTGGTACATCTGCATTGCCGTCGTGACGTCGTCGATCAGCACAGGTGTGCCGTCGGAGTAACGGATGCCCTCGCGGAGTCGAACCGTCCACTCGGTCGGGCCGGTCGATTCGAACCTGTCAGCGAGAACGAGTTGCGGTGTCAGATTGTCGCCGATCCGGGTGAGACCTTGTCTGACGCCACGTTGAGCCGTGACTGCTGCGTCGAATTGATTGAGTTTGTTGTCGAGGCTGACGAGCGAACGGTTGAGCCCGAGCACCAGGGTGTCCTGGGTCGGCTTCCCGGTAGGGCCGGCGCACGCGGCAGTCGTGCCCAGAAGCGTTGCGCCACCGATCAGCCCGGTGAACTGCAGAAAGGATCGCCGGGAGAGCTGTGGTGTTCGCAAACGAGTATTGGTCATCGGTGACCTTTCGATCCTGACGGGGCAGCGTGGGGGCGACGCTCCGAGCGGACTGTTGGTGAACAATCGCGTCGGGCTCTCGCTTGTAACTCAGCTCACAATGGCACTGTTGCGCACTTCGCGCAAGTCCCGTAACTTCGATTGCGTACTTCGCGCATCGATTGCGATGCTGTGCATACTCGATTCAGACCGAAAGGGGGTCGAGGAATTCGATGAAACCACTGGTAATCATCGCTGATGATCTTTCCGGAGCCGCGGAGTCGGCCGCAGGATTTCTGCTCCGCAGTTCGGGCATATCGCTTCGACTCGGCCCAGGTGCGCCCGACGGATCAGGAGTGACGGTTTTCGATCTGCACTCACGGCGATCCGACCCCGCCAGAGCCTCTCGTGACGTGAGATCAGTTCTGCAATCGTCTGACGGCTCCGAGATCGTCAAGAAGATCGATTCCCTGCTCAGGGGCAACATAGCGGCGGAGGTTGGAGAACTCTCCCGCGACGGATCCCCGGTCATCGTCGCCGCCGGACTGCCCAGGCAAGGGCGCACGGTGCAAGGCGGGGTGGTGTTGGTCGATGGGGTTGCGTTGCACGCCACCGACCTGTGGCGCGCGGAGTCGAAGCCGGCTCCTCGGTCGATTGCGGAGGCGCTCGGCTCGTCGGCAATTACTTCTGGCGTATCGCTGGACGACATTCGCTCCGGGCGGTTGAGCCAGGTTCTTGCGTCGATCTCAGAAGCCGGGTCGGTGGCGATCTGCGACGTCGAGACCGACAGTGATCTGGAACTGATTGTGGCTGCAGCACAGGAGGTTCGGGGTTCTCGATTGGTAGGAACCTCGGCGCTCGCGACGGCAGTGGCACGACGACGAACCGTGCAGTCACCCGTCGTGCGTCCATCTCTTCGTGATTCTCGATCTACTTTGGTGGTTGTGGGGACGGCGGATGCGTCTGCCGGGGACCAAGTGGAATTGCTTCGGGATTCAGGTGCGCACCATATCGAAGTGAACAGTGCTGAACTCCTGGCGCATTCGGTCGATCCGCTTCCGATTCTGAACGCACTGGATCGCGGAGACGTCGTGGTTTCGGTAAGTGGACCTGTCGTGCCTGCAGAATCCGTCCATCTCGTTTCGGCTCTCGCCGATCTGATCGCTGCCGTCGATGCAGGATTCTCCCACGGCGAGTACCCGATCGACTTGGTTCTTACCGGTGGCGAAACCGCGCGCAGCGTTCTCGACCGCCTGCGGATCGACACTTTGTCACCGATTTACGAAATTGAACACGGCGCCGTACTTTCCGTCGACCACACCGGACGGTACATCGTCACGCGGCCAGGCAGTTTCGGGAATGCACACAGTCTTTTCTCTATAACGAAGTTTCTCGCGCGCCCCATCCCGGTCGACGCTCCGGACAGTCCACCTTCAGACAACGAGGTTAATCCCATGTCAATCGAATCCACTCCACTGCCGCTGATTGCTGTCACGATGGGCGACGGCGCCGGCGTCGGACCGGAAGTGATCGTCCCCGCACTCCTCGACGCCGAAACGAGAAAGCGTTGCCGCCCTGTTGTTGTCGGCGACGCGAAGCGTTTGCGATTGGCTGCCACGGTGCTCGGAATCGACGTCGACGTGGTCGCGATCGAGGAGATCAAGGATGCTGAATTCATCGATGGACGGATCAACGTCATCGACCTGGACTTGCTACCCGAGGATCTCGCCTGGGGTGAACTGTCGGCAGTCGCGGGGGATGCGGCCTATCAATATATCCGCGTCGCAAGCGAACTCGCCGTACGCGGTGAAGTCCAGTCGATCTGCACGGCGCCGCTGAACAAGGAAGCGCTGCATGCGGCAGGACACATCTATCCCGGACACACGGAATTGCTTGCGCACCTGACCGGTACCGAGGAGGTGTCGATGATGTTGTCGACCCCCAAGCTCAAGGTGATTCACGTGACCACTCACATCGGACTGCTCGATGCAGTTGCCAGGATCGAGCCCGGCCTGGTCGAGAGGACCATTCGTCGAGGTCACGAAGCTTTGGTGCGCACGGGCAATCCATCTCCGAAAATCGGCGTGTGCGGGATCAACCCGCATGCGGGGGAGAACGGGCTTTTCGGGTACGGAGAGGAAGAGCAGAAGATCATTCCCGCCGTTGAACTCTTGAAGGCAGAAGGAATCGACGTCCACGGCCCACTGCCGGCGGACACGGCATTCTTCCTCGCTGGACGTGGGGACTACGACTTGATCGTTGCGATGTACCACGATCAGGGGCACGGCCCGGTCAAGGTTCTCGGGATCGAGGCCGGCGTCAACATCACCGTCGGGTTACCTGTCATCCGTACCTCCGTCGATCACGGAACCGCTTTCGATATTGCAGGTAAGGGCATCGCCGAGGCCGGTAGTATGGTCGAAGCGCTGCGGCAGGCGGCCGAATTGGCAACCAGCACATTCGTTTCCAAGTAAGCACCAGGGTTTGTAGGGGGAGGAGCGATGGTCATCCGGGAGTCGGAGGCGAGGCGGTCGGAGATTGCGAGGCTCGCTCGCACCAGCGGTCTGGCCAGTGTCGAGGATCTGTCTGCCCAATTCGGGGTGACTGCATCTACGATCCGTCGCGACCTGAGTCAGTTGACTGCCCAGGGAGTAATTGCTCGAACGTACGGCGGGGCTATTGCTCTCAACCCTCATCCGGAATCCTCCTTGCGTCAACGCGCAATGGAGGGATTCGACGCCAAACGGGCCATCGCCGAATGGGCTGCTGAGCAGGTCCGGCCCGGAGAAACCGTGCTCCTTGATGCAGGTACCACCGTCGGAGCGATGGGAGAGTTCTTACGTCACGTGACGAATTTGACGGTGATCGCTGCAGGGCTGACGGCGCTCGAGGCGTTAGCCGACGCTGATGGTGTTCGAGTCGAATGTCTCGGCGGGACGCTGAGGCAGCTCAGTCAAGGATTCGTCGGGCCACTGGCGGAAGCGTCTCTGCAGAGGGTGTCGTTTGACAAGGCATTCCTCGGTGCCGATGCAGTTACCGCTGACCTGGGTATTTGTGAAGCTGAGCTCGATCAGACCCGGCTCAAGGAAATGATGATCGAACGTGCCGGCGAGGTGTACATCCTCGCCCACTCCGCCAAGCTTGGTGAACGTCCTTTCCATGCGTGGGCTCCGATACCGCCGGGGGCCGTGCTGGTTACCGATGCTGCAGTAGACGCAAAGCAAGTCGCGTTGTTCGAGGATGCAGGTATCCGAGTCCAAGTGGTGTGAGTTCCCGCTGCGTGCCGATCCGGCCACGGTGTCCGGCGTCACATGATGTCCGAATTGGCGAAAATCGACTGAAACGGGCAATCTTGCTGGGGAAATGGATACCTCCGAGTCTCTGACCTGTGGATTTGTCAAAGACTTCGGCGGACGCGTAACTTATTCCAAGTCAGAGCGACACGGACACCGACTCCCGCCTTCACGGCGAGTGACACGAGGTTGTACGAAGTGCCTGACCAAATTTCGAAGTAGTTTCCATCGTGTATGGTTGTGCTTCACCTCCAGTTCTTCCTCGAATGTTCAGCGGTTTGCGCCGATGATCATGATGGGATAGGCTGGAAAAGTTGC
>NZ_VBTL01000016.1:0-6768 GCF_013277835.1 Rhodococcus sp. MS13 | reverse complement strand
CGGGGGATGTGGTGCGGTGGGGGTGTGGTGGGGTGTTGGAGTTTGTGGGGCGCACGGATTTTCAGGTGAAGGTGCGGGGGCAGCGGGTGGAGTTGGGTGAGGTGGAGGCGGTGTTGGCTGCTCAGGTGGGGGTGGCTGGTGCGGTGGTGGTGTTGCGGTCGGGTGTGGGTGGGGATTTTTTGGTGGGGTTTGTGGTGGGTGAGGTGGGGGTGGTGGTCGATGAGGTGGTGGTGTTGGAGGGGGTGCGGAGGTCTCTTGCGGGGTTTATGGTGCCGTCGGTGGTGGTGGTGTTGGGGGAGTTTCCGGTGACGGTGCATGGGAAGTTGGATCGTAAAGCCCTCCCGGACGTCAACTTCGAACCTCAATCGCTGCAGTATGTTGCGCCGCGAACGCCGGTCGAGGAGACGGTTGCCGCAATCTTCGATGATCTGTTGGGAACGTCGACGGTGGGCGTGTACGACGATTTCTTTGCCCTTGGTGGGAACTCTCTGAGTGCAGTCAGGTTGGTTGCGCGAGTGAATTCTGTTCTCGGCGAACGGATCGACATCCGCGACGTCTTCGATGCTTCTACCGTTGCAGCGCTGGCCGAGTTGGCGCAGTGTCGCGGAGGAGAGGGGGCCAAGCCGGCGTTGAGGCCGCGGGGTGCGACGACGGATATCCCACTTTCGCCGGCGCAGGAGCGAATGTGGTTTGCGAATCAGTTCGACCCCGAGTCCGCCGCCTACAACGTCGCGTGCGCGTTGAGGCTCGACGGCACAGTGAATCTGAGTGCACTTCACGCGGCATTTGTCGACGTCGTCGAGCGGCACGAGTCCTTGCGCACTGTTTTTCCTCTCACTGACGACGGCCCGCGTCAAGTGATCATGTCTACCTCACAGGTGGTATCGGATCTTGCACCGATACTTGTGCAGGGAGAGGAAGAGCTGCGCGAGCGTTGCCGGCAGATCGTTTCGGATGGTTTCGACGTCCTGCAGCAGGTCCCGATGCGCGCCACCTTGTTGCGGCGAGACGACCAGGTCCACTCGCATGTCCTGGTGATCGTGATTCACCACATCGCCGCCGACGGATTCTCCACGGTACCGCTGGCCCGAGATCTCATGAGCGCATACACCTCCCGTGTGAGCGGCGAGGCTCCTCGGTGGGCGCCGCTCGAGATCCAGTACGCCGACTATGCGTTGTGGCAACGTGGTTGGTTGGGTTCGGAATCCGACTCTCGGTCTTTGATCTCGAAACAGCTCGCCTATTGGGTCGAGAATCTTGCGGGTGCACCGGAAGTTCTCGACATTCCGACCGATCGTCCGCGCGGTGATGTGCGTTCGCTTCGACGCGGACGGATTCGGTTCGAGTTCAGTCCGGAGGTTCATGCCGGTGTGGTTGCCCTGTCGCGCAAACACAACGCCACCGTCTTCATGGTTGTGCACGCAGCCTTGGCAGTGCTGCTGGCGAGGCTCAGCGATGAGGAGGACGTAGCCGTCGGAACTCCGATCGCCGGGCGTGGGGAGCGCGAACTCGACGACCTGGTGGGCATGTTCGTCAACACGTTGGTCTTGCGCACTGCAGTGGACCGCGGCGCGACTTTCGGGGAGTTCCTCGACCAGGTCCGAAACGTAGATCTGAGCGCCTTCACTCATGCGGACGTGCCGTTCGAACGAGTCGTCGAGATAGTGAATCCTTCACGTTCGACGGCATACTCGCCCCTGTTTCAAGTCATGTTGGAGTTCCAAGACATCGAGCGACCGACACTGGAACTTCCCGACCTGCAGGTGACCGACGTGGGTGTCGAGATCGACACCATCACCTTCGATCTGCAGTTGACGGTGGCGCAGAACACTGGCACCGCCGGTGAATCGGATGGTATTCGTGCTGAATTCGGATATGCCGCAGATATTTTCGACGAGGAAACAGTGGGGAGCTTCGTCGACCGCCTGCAACGGATTCTCGAGTACGTCACCACGGATCCGCAATCGCGGATCGGAGATATCGATATCCTCGACGCCCGTGAGTCAGCCGAACTGGTACCCGTGCGAGGTGTGATCTCCACCGCTGTTCAGACCCTTCCCGATTTGCTCACGACAGCAACAGATATGGCGACCGCCCAGGATCTCGGCGCCGTCGCGCTGGTGTTCGAGGAACGTGAAGTGACCTATCTCGAACTAGACGCACAGTCGAATCGATTGGCCCGCATGCTGATCGAATCCGGAGTGGCTCCCGAAACGGTGGTGGCGATGTGTCTCCCACGCTCCGTCGAGTCCGTTCTGGCGGTGTGGTCCATTGCCAAGACAGGTGCAGCATTCCTTCCCGTGGACCCGGGACTTCCTGCTGCACGTATCGAGTACATGCTGGGCGACTCCGGTGCAGCGTGGGGGATAACGACCCGAGCTCACCACGCAGCATTGTCCGGCCTCGTGCCGTGGCTGGTCCTCGACGATGCCGGTTTCGAGGAACGGCTGTGGGCGTACTCGCCATCGAAAGTCACCGACGAGGATCGGAAGGCACGGATTCGAATCGACAATCCGGCCTATCTGATTTACACCTCGGGATCAACGGGAACACCCAAGGGTGTGACGGTCACTCATCGCGGGTTGAGCAACTTTGCTCTCCAGGAGCGCGAGACATTCGCCGCCACGACCCGATCCAGAACTCTGCACTTCGCTTCGCCGAGTTTCGACGCTTCGGTTCTCGAACTCATGTTGGCCGTTGGTGCGGGATCCACGATGGTGATCGTGCCACCGACCGTCTACGGCGGGTCGGAGCTGGCGGCGTTACTGGAGCGCGAGCGCGTCACCCATTGTTTTGTGACTCCGGCGGCTTTGGCGTCCGTCGCCCCAGACGGACTCACCACTGTCGGTTGTGTCGTGACAGGTGGGGAGGCCTGCCCGCCGGAATTGGTGGCCCGCTGGGCGCCGGGCAGAAAGATGTTCAACGCCTACGGTCCTACCGAGGCAACTGTGGTGTCGAGCATCAGTGCGGCACTGGCTCCGAACGACCCGGTCACCATCGGCGCACCTACTCGCGGATTCAGCGAGGTAGTGCTGGACTCGCGTCTGAGAGCGGTGCCGGTAGGTGTCGCGGGAGAGTTGTATCTTGCCGGACCGGCTCTCGCTCGCGGCTATCACCGGCGATCCCCGTTGACCGCCTCGCAGTTTGTCGCAGATCCCTTCGGTGCGCCGGGAACGCGGATCTATCGCACGGGCGATCGCGTGCGGTGGACGCCCGACCGACAGCTGGAGTATCTCGGGCGCACCGATGCCCAAGTGAAAGTCCGTGGGTTCCGCATCGAACTCGGGGAAGTCGAGGTGGCACTGCAGACGCACCCGCGCGTGGCCCAGGCGGTGACGGGCGTCTGGAACGGCGACGGCAGGGATCGGTTGAACGGCAGGGATCGGTTGATCGGATACGTGGTTCCCGATCGCGGAGCGAGTGTCGATCCGCGAGACGTCCTCGCGCATGCAGGCAAGCGTCTGCCGTCGTATATGGTGCCTGCGGCGGTGGTGGTGCTCGACGCACTTCCGCTGACGGTTCACGGAAAACTGGACCGCGCAGCGCTTCCCGCACCCGATTTCTCGTCCACGGCCACACCCGACCGGACACCGCGAACGGAAACCGAGAATCTTCTTGCCGCTCTGTTCGCGCAGGTTCTCGGCCTGGACACCGTAGGAGTGCACGATTCGTTCTTCGAGCTCGGCGGAGACAGCATCATGTCCATCCAATTGGTGGCCCGCGCTCGCGATGCTGGTGTGATCATCTCGCCCCGAGACGTATTCGACCACAAATCTGTTGCTGCGCTTGCCGAGTCGGCGCACGTGGAGCAGGACGGTCCTGATGTGCTCGTGGAGCTACCCGGATCCGCTGTCGGAACTGTTCCACTGAGCCCGGTGGCGCAGTGGATGCTCGACCGCAGCAGTGGCGGGCTGCGTGGCGGCGAATTGAAACGGTTCTCCCAGGCGCTCTTGCTGACAGCTCCCGCTGATCTCACCCAGGATCTCCTTGTCCGTGGTCTCCAGGTGTTGCTGGACCGCCACGGAATGCTTCGAGCGCGCTTGGGCGAGAGTGACCGGGTCATGGAAGTCCTACCACCCGGCTCGATCTCGGCCGAAGGACTGATCCATCGAGTAGCTGTCGGTTCGGTGGACGACGAACGTTTCAGGGCCTTGGCGTCGGGAGAGCTCGAGGCCGCTGCCGACAGCTTGGATGCCGCCGCGGCCGACATGGTGCGCGTGATCTGGTTCGACCTGGTCGACAAACCCGACTTGTCGAACCAGCGGGGCCGACTACTTGTGGTGATTCATCACCTGGTTGTCGACGGCGTCTCGTGGCGCATTCTGGTCACCGACCTGGCGACGGTGACAGCACAACTCCGGGCCGGTGTCACGCCCGAACTGCCACAGATCGGAACGTCGTTCCGGCGATGGGCGCACGGGCTTGTCGAGCACGTGGGCGACCGGGGCGTCGAACGGGACATGTGGAAAACGATCCTTGACGGCGATGACCCGCTGATCGGTTCGCGCCCACTCGATCCCACGATCGACGTCGACGGCACGGTCGACACCGTCACAGTGGACATCCCGCCTCCGGTGACCACGAACCTACTCACCACGGTTCCTGCGGCATTCCACGCCGGCGTGAACGACGGACTCCTCACTGCTGTTGCGTTGGCCTCGATCGAGTGGCGACGACGCCGCGGTATGGATACCGCTGCCGCCCTGATCACGCTCGAAGGACACGGCCGCGAGGAAGGAGCGGTTCCTGGCGCAGACCTCGCGCGCACCGTTGGTTGGTTCACCACGCTCTACCCGGTGCGCGTGGACCTCGGCGGACTCGACGTCGACGACGCGCTGGCAGGTGGCGCCGACGCCGGACGGGCTCTCAAAGCCGTCAAGGAATACGTGCGTGCGATCCCCGATCATGGAATCGGATTCGGGATGTTGCGCTACCTGTCGGGCGGGAGCGAACCACTCGGCCGATTCCGTTCTCCTCAGATCAGTTTCAACTATCTGGGCCGGATCAGCTCCTCTGACGGAACACAGGACTGGCTGCCGGTGGAGGGCAATCGAAAGCTCGGCGGAACCCAGAATCGGTCCATGCCTGTGGCGTCCGTGATCGACATCAACGCGGCGGTTGAGGACCATGTCGACGGGCCCTGCCTGACAGCATCTTTCACCTTTCCCCTCGGAGTGCTCGACAGGTCTGACATCGCGGAGTTCGCGGAACTGTGGCGTCGTGCGCTCGACGGACTCACCGCGCACGCATCGCGACCTGATGCGGGCGGTCTGACGCCGTCGGACATTCCCCTGGTCTCGGTCGCCCAACAACAGATCGAACGCTGGGAGAACGACTTCCCCGGATTGCACGATGTCTGGTCGGTGTCGCCCCTTCAGGCCGGGCTGATGTTCCATGCCTCACTGGCGGCCACGTCGACGGACGTCTACACAGCGCAGTTGTGCGTCGAGCTGGAAGGAGCGGTTGATTCCGAGCGTTTGCGCGGCGCTGCTGCCGGACTACTGGCAAACCACCCGAATCTGTGTGCAGCGTTCGTCTACGACGCACACGGCCTACCGGTGCAGTTGATTGTCGACGATGCAATGATTCCCTGGACCGAGGTCGACCTGAGTGATTGCGGATCGGCAACCGAAGCAGAGCTGGAGCGCCGCCTCGACGAGGATCGCAGCGCACCCTTCGACCTCGCCTCGCCGCCACTGCTTCGGCTGACGTTGCTGCGAACCTCGCCGACGAGGTGCGTGTTGGTGGTGACAAACCATCACATCGTTCTCGACGGTTGGTCGATGCCGTTGCTGGTACGCGAACTGCTGATGAGATACGCGGACGACAGTCTCCCGGTCGAGAGCGTCCCAGCCGATCAGCCCCAGACTCCGTCGTACCGCACCTATCTGGAATGGTTGGCGTACCGCGACATCGAGACCTCGCTCGCGGTCTGGGAGGACGCCATGGAAGGCGTCGACGAGCCGACGTTGTTGGCGGCTTCGGCGCCGACCGCCGATCAGGTGGTACCCGAAGAGGTCGCCGTCGATCTGCCCGATTCGGTGCTCGACGGACTCGGTGGGCTGGTTCAGCGGAGCGGGATCACGATGAACACGGTGATCCAAGCGGCGTGGGGTGTCCTGTTGTCTCGAATGCTTTCCCGCGAAGACGTAGTCTTCGGCGTCACAGTCTCGGGCCGCTCACCTGAATTGCCTGGTGTGGAAAACATGATGGGGCTGCTGATCAACACATTGCCTGTCCGGGTGCAACTGGATCCGGACGAGACGTGTGCACAGCTGTTCGCTCGACTACAAGGCGAGCAGACAGCTCTGCTCGATCATCACTATGTCGGACTCGGCGCGATTCAATCTGCCGTAGGGACAGGCAATTTGTTCGACACACTGTCGGTCTTCGAGTCGTATCCGATCGATACCTCGGGGATGGACGGGAACACCGACATAGCCGGTATGCGCGTCACCGCTGTGAATGCCCGCGACGCCACGCATTACCCGCTCACCGTGCTGTCGGTCGCGGAACCGACGCTGCAGGTGAGCCTGCGGTATCAGCCGGCGGCATTCGACCGCGCCGCGGTCGGCACCATTGCACAGCGAATGTCGCGAATTCTTGCCGCCTTTGCAGCGAACGCGGATACATCGGTCGGTGAGTTCGACGTGTTCGTCGCGGGTGAGCGTGGGTTGGTGGTGGGTGGTTGGGATGGTGTGGGGGTTGCGGTGGGGGGTTTGACGTTGGTGGATGTGTTGGATGGGCGGTTTGCTGGTGTGGGTGGTG
>NZ_VBTL01000015.1:0-2500 GCF_013277835.1 Rhodococcus sp. MS13 | reverse complement strand
AGTTAGTGGCATGTCGCGAGGTTAACCCGTGTGGGGTAGCCGTAGCGAAAGCGAGTCCGAATAGGGCGATCGTAGTGGCATGCTCTAGACCCGAAGCGGAGTGATCTACCCATGGCCAGGTTGAAGCGACGGTAAGACGTCGTGGAGGACCGAACCCACTTAGGTTGAAAACTGAGGGGATGAGTTGTGGGTAGGGGTGAAAGGCCAATCAAACTCCGTGATAGCTGGTTCTCCCCGAAATGCATTTAGGTGCAGCGTCGCGTGTTTCTCACCGGAGGTAGAGCTACTGGATGGTCTAGGGGGCCCACAAGCTTACCGAAATCAGCCAAACTCCGAATGCCGGTGAGTGAGAGCGCGGCAGTGAGACTGCGGGCGATAAGGTTCGTAGTCGAGAGGGAAACAGCCCAGATCGCCAGCTAAGGTCCCTAAGCGTGTACTAAGTGGAAAAGGATGTGGGGTCGCGAAGACAACCAGGAGGTTGGCTTAGAAGCAGCCACCCTTGAAAGAGTGCGTAATAGCTCACTGGTCAAGTGATCCTGCGCCGACAATGTAGCGGGGCTCAAGTACACCACCGAAGCTGCGGCATTCACGCAATAGCCCCCAGTTGATCCAAGGATTTTCTGGCAGGTGTGTGGATGGGTAGGGGAGCGTCGTGTGGCCATGGAAGCGGCAGGGTGACCTAGCCGTGGAGGCCACACGAGTGAGAATGCAGGCATGAGTAGCGAAAGACGAGTGAGAAACTCGTCCGCCGAATGACCAAGGGTTCCTGGGCCAGGTTAATCCGCCCAGGGTGAGTCGGGACCTAAGACGAGGCCGACAGGCGTAGCCGATGGACAACGGGTTGATATTCCCGTACCCGTGTGAACGCGCCCATGGTGAATCAGTGATACTAACCATCCTGAAGCCACGAGAAGACCTTCGGGTCTCGAGTTGGTGGATGCATGGGACCTGATCTGGTAGTAGCCAAGCGATGGGGTGACGCAGGAAGGTAGCTGAGCCAGTCAGTGGTAATACTGGTGTAAGCGTGTAGGGCGTGACCTAGGCAAATCCGGGTCACACATAGCCTGAGACGTGATGCGTAGCCGATTGAGGCGAATTCAGTGATCCTATGCTGCCGAGAAAAGCCTCTAGCGAGCTTTCACACGGCCCGTACCCCAAACCGACACAGGTGGTCAGGTAGAGAATACTAAGGCGATCGAGATAACTATGGTTAAGGAACTCGGCAAAATGCCCCCGTAACTTCGGGAGAAGGGGGGCCCTGTTTGGTGACGACATTTACTGTCTGAGCTGGGTGGGGCCGCAGAGACCAGTGAGAAGCGACTGTTTACTAAAAACACAGGTCCGTGCGAAGTCGTAAGACGATGTATACGGACTGACGCCTGCCCGGTGCTGGAAGGTTAAGAGGACCGGTTAGTTCCTTCGGGAGCGAAGCTGAGAATTTAAGCCCCAGTAAACGGCGGTGGTAACTATAACCATCCTAAGGTAGCGAAATTCCTTGTCGGGTAAGTTCCGACCTGCACGAATGGCGTAACGACTTCTCAGCTGTCTCAACCGTAGACTCGGCGAAATTGCATTACGAGTAAAGATGCTCGTTACGCGCGGCAGGACGAAAAGACCCCGGGACCTTCACTACAGCTTGGTATTGGTGTTCGGTTCGGTTTGTGTAGGATAGGTGGGAGACTGTGAAACGGTGACGCCAGTTATCGTGGAGTCGTTGTTGAAATACCACTCTGATCGAATTGGACCTCTAACCTCGGACCATGATCTGGTTCAGGGACAGTGCCTGGTGGGTAGTTTAACTGGGGCGGTTGCCTCCCAAAATGTAACGGAGGCGCCCAAAGGTTCCCTCAGCCTGGTTGGCAATCAGGTGTCGAGTGCAAGTGCACAAGGGAGCTTGACTGTGAGACTGACAGGTCGAGCAGGGACGAAAGTCGGGACTAGTGATCCGGCACCGGCAAGTGGAAGCGGTGTCGCTCAACGGATAAAAGGTACCCCGGGGATAACAGGCTGATCTTCCCCAAGAGTCCATATCGACGGGATGGTTTGGCACCTCGATGTCGGCTCGTCGCATCCTGGGGCTGGAGTAGGTCCCAAGGGTTGGGCTGTTCGCCCATTAAAGCGGCACGCGAGCTGGGTTTAGAACGTCGTGAGACAGTTCGGTCTCTATCCGCCGCGCGCGTTAGAAACTTGAGGAAGGCTGTCCCTAGTACGAGAGGACCGGGACGGACGAACCTCTGGTGTGCCAGTTGTTCCGCCAGGAGCACCGCTGGTTAGCTACGTTCGGAAGGGATAACCGCTGAAAGCATCTAAGCGGGAAGCCTGTTCCAAGATGAGGTTTCTCACCCCCTCGAGGGGGTAAGGCCCCCGGCAGACCACCGGGTTGATAGGCCAGAACTGGAAGTGCAGTAATGCATGCAGGTGACTGGTACTAATAGGCCGAGGACTTACCACAAAGAAGCTACGCGTCCACTGTGCGGTATCTGAAACAACACACAGATAC
>NZ_VBTL01000014.1:0-261918 GCF_013277835.1 Rhodococcus sp. MS13 | reverse complement strand
GTGCCACAATGCCGAAGCCATCATTGTCCCCTTCGAATACAAACGATGCTGGTGTGCAAACGATGTGCTGCGACTATATCGACACCGGGAATCGGCGCACGACGGCGCTCGCCGGGCACCGGCATTTCCGGGTACACACGTAATCTGTCGACCATGACTTTTGCCGACAATCTCGCCGCACTGCCCACCATCGATCATCTGGCCGCCATCGAGGTACTCGACGCCGACGGAACCGTCATCGACACCGTCGAGAACAAGCCCGGAAAGTCCGGCTCGGTCAAGGTGTACAACCATCTCGCTCAGGTCTACGGCGCGCTCACACCCGAAGCCGCCTCGGCAGGACTGACGATCTTTGCCGAACACACCGAGGACGCGCGGGCGAACCCCGGTAAGCACCCGAACGTGGACCGCCTCGAGCAGGTGCTCGCCTCCGGCAATCCACTAGGACTTCGCAGCGTTCCGTCCGCGTAGCCCGGCTCCCAGCCGTCCGACGGCATTGACCGCCAACGCCATCAGGGCCATCGCGATGCCCAGTACGACAAATCCGATGAACAGGGCCAGATAGCCCTGGTGGCGAGGATCCATGAACGGATACGGATACCAGTCGACGATCGGCCCTCGAATCAACGTGTACACCGCGTAGATCACCGGAAACAGCAGCCACTGCAGCGAGCGGATTTCGGAGATCCTGTGCCTCGAAGCGAAGAACACCCAGTCGAGGAGCATCACCAGCGGAAGAATGCGGTGGAGCGCCGAGTTGATCCACGCGTCGTTCAAATTGACGTCGATATTGGCCAGTAGAACGGCGTAGATGATTCCGGTGATCACCATGTAGAGCGTCACCGCACCGCGAACCGACTGCCATGTCCGAGACTGCGGATCCCGAAGGGCGCCGACCAGCAATACGATCACCGCAAGGATGTTGCTCTCGATGGTGAAGTAGCTCAGATAGTTCGACAACGAGAATCCGTCGGCGTTTCGAATCGGAATCCACAGCAGCGCCGTGAGTCCGTAGATCGCGAACAACAAGCGAAGTACTCGCACGGCAACAGGCGTCGACGCGACCGGTGTAACTGCCTCATTTGCGGTATTTGTCGTCACTGGTCGATATTTGCACATCAAAACGATCTGCGAGCGGTAGTTGTGAACGCGTTCGATAGGCTGTCATCAGCATGTCTACAACACCACCGGCCCCACTCTCCCCCAAGCGGAGTGACCTGAAGAGCGCGCTGGCGCAGGTCTCACTCCGCGACGAGAGTCGACTCCGTCGCAAACTCGACCGTGCCCGCACACCAGACGCTTTGGTGGCGCTGGCCGAGGAAATTGAAACGGCGCGCGCACGGTTGGCGGCACGCTCCGCCAATGTTCCCGCAGTCTCGTATCCGGAAGCTCTGCCCGTCAGTCAGCGCAAGGACGACATCGCGACCGCGATCTCGGAGAATCAGGTTGTCATCGTCGCCGGCGAGACCGGCTCGGGTAAGACAACTCAGATCCCGAAGATCTGTCTCGAACTCGGACGTGGCGTCCGCGGCCTGATCGGACATACACAGCCTCGCCGACTGGCAGCACGCACCGTTGCCGAACGTATCGCCGAAGAACTCGACACCGAACTCGGCGACGCCGTCGGATACACCGTGCGGTTCACCGACCAGGTCTCGGACCGCACCTACGTCAAGCTCATGACCGACGGCATTCTCCTCGCCGAAATTCAGCGCGACCGTATGCTCCGACGCTACGACACGCTGATCATCGACGAAGCGCACGAACGCAGCCTCAACATCGACTTCATCCTCGGTTACCTGGCTCAGCTGCTCCCCCGCCGACCCGACCTCAAGGTCATCATCACGTCGGCGACCATCGATCCCGAACGCTTCGCCAAGCACTTCGCTGTCGACGGTAAGCCCGCGCCGATCGTCGAGGTATCCGGTCGAACATTCCCCGTCGAAATGCGTTACCGGCCACTGACCGTCGAGTCCGGCGACATCACCTTCGACCGTGATCCCGTCGACGCGGTCTGCGAGGCGGTCGACGAGCTGAGCGCGGAGGGCGAAGGCGACATCTTGGTCTTCCTCTCCGGCGAACGCGAAATTCGCGACACCGCAGACGCTTTACGCGATCGGCGTCTTCGCAACACCGAAATCGTCCCGCTGTACGCGCGGCTGTCTGCTGCCGAGCAACACAAAGTGTTCTCGCCGCACACCGGCCGACGCGTCGTCCTTGCCACCAACGTGGCCGAGACCTCGTTGACCGTTCCCGGCATTCGGTACGTCGTCGATCCGGGAACCGCACGCATTTCGCGATATTCGGTGCGCACCAAGGTTCAGCGGTTGCCGATCGAGCCCATTTCGCAGGCGTCAGCTCGTCAGCGTTCCGGGCGTTGCGGCCGCGTCGCCGAAGGAATCTGCATCCGCCTGTATTCCGAGGAGGACTTCGAGTCACGGCCGGCGTTCACCGAGCCGGAAATCCTGCGGACCAATCTCGCATCCGTCATCTTGCAGATGACGGCCCTCGGTCTGGGCGACATCGCTGCCTTCCCCTTCGTCGAACCGCCGGACCAGCGCGCCGTCAAGGACGGAATCGGACTGCTCGAAGAACTCGGCGCCATCGCGCGAGGTTCCGAGGCAAGCCACCCCGAACTGACGCCGGTCGGCCGCGAGCTGGCCCAGATTCCGGTGGATCCGCGGATGGCACGAATGCTGGTGGAAGCCAAGAACAACGGTTGCCTTCACGAAACCCTTGTCATCGTCGCGGCGTTGTCCATCCAGGACGTTCGCGAGCGGCCCGCCGAGTTCCAGCAGGCCGCCGACGAAAAGCACGCCAGGTTCAATGTCGAGAACTCCGACTTCCTGGCATACCTGAAACTGTGGGACTACTTACGCGAACAACGTAACGATCTGTCCTCCAACCAGTTTCGCAAGATGTGCCGGAACGAGTTCCTGCACTGGCTCCGCATCCGCGAATGGCAGGATTTGCACGGGCAACTCCGGCAGATCACCCGCGGCCTCGGCTGGACGGTGGGTGAGACACCCGCAAGCGAGAACGCGATCCATCAGTCACTCCTCGCCGGTTTGCTCTCGCACATCGGGCTACGCGAGGGCGAGAAGCGGAACTACCTGGGCGCCAGGGGCAGCCACTTCGCGATCTTCCCCGGATCAGGACTGTTCAAGAAGCCACCACGCTGGGTCATGGCCGCCGAACTCGTGGAAACGTCGAGACTGTGGGCTCGCATGTCCGCGCGCATCGAACCCGAGTGGGCTGAAAAGCTCGCCCCGCACCTGGTGAAACGGACCTATTCCGAACCTCACTGGTCCTCCAAGCGCGGTTCGGCGATGGCATACGAGCGGGTCACTCTCTACGGAGTTCCTCTGGTGACCGGCCGCGCAGTGACGTACTCACGAATCGATCCCGAGGCCTCTCGCGATCTCTTCATCCGCCATGCGCTCGTGCAGGGCGAATGGCAGACGAACCACAAGTTCTTCCACGAGAACCGTGCACTGCTCGACAACGTCGAGGAACTCGAGAACCGCGCGCGTCGCCGCGACATCCTCGTCGACGACGAAACTCTCTACGAGTTCTACGAAGAACGTATCGGCCAGGAAGCCGTATCCGCCAAGCATTTCGACCAGTGGTGGAAGACCGAGCGGCGCAAGAATCCGAGTCTGCTGACTTTCACGCCGGAAACGGTGGTCAACTCCGACGCGGCTGCAGTACTGGGCGGCGAGTACCCGGACGCCTGGCGCCAGGGCGACATGCAGTTTCCGCTCACTTACCAATTCGAGCCCGGAAAGGACGACGACGGCGTCAGCGCGCACATCCCGGTCGGCCTGCTCGCGCAACTTCAGCCGGTCGGCTTCGACTGGTTGGTCCCCGGTATGCGCGTCGATCTGGTTACTGCTCTGATCAAGACGTTGCCCAAGAACATCCGACGCGCTGTCGTGCCCGCACCTGACTACGCCGCCGCAGCATTGGCAGCAGTCAAACCTCGATCCGAGCCGTTGATGACCGCAATGGCCCGCGAACTCTCGCACTTGGGCGGGATCCAGATCGACGCCAAGGACTTCGATCCCGCCGCGCTGCCCGACCATCTTCGGATGACATTTGTCGTCGAGGACGAATCGGGCAAGGTTCTCGCGAAGGGTAAGGATCTGGCGCAGCTACGACGCACGCTCGCCCCGCGCGTACAGAAGGAAGTGGCCAAGGCGGCAACCGGTACGGAACGGGCAGCGGCAACCGTCTGGACATCCGAAACGCTCGGCGCACTGGAACCGACCATCACTCGCTCCATCGGCGGACAGCAGGTAACCGGCTACCCAGCACTGGTGCCGGAAAACGGCGGAGTTGCCGTTCGTGTCCTGAGTACGCCGGCTGCGCAGGCGCAGGCGATGCGGGAAGGCACTCGGGCGCTTCTTCTCGCGGCCGTTCCCACCCAACTCAAGGCCGTGACCGCCGGCTTGTCGAACACTCAGCGTCTGGCTCTCGGCCAGAATCCGGACGGCGGCTTGGAGGCCCTCGTCGAAGATTGCCGGGTGGCAGCTGCCAACGAAGTGATAGCTGCCCACGGCGGACCGGTACGCACGCCTGAGGCGTTCGACGCCCTGGTGAAGATCGCACGCTCCGAACTGGCCGGACGCGTCTCCGCGATCCTGCGCATGATTGTTCCGATCCTCGAACAAGCACACCAACTGAGCGTCGTTCTGGACCGCTCCCGCGGCGAAGCAGCAGACGACGTCCGAGAACAGTTGACCTCACTGCTGTTTCCGGGATTTGTCGCCGAATTGGGCTCGGCCCGCCTACGCGATTTGCCGCGGTATCTTGCCGCAGCAAAATTCCGTCTCGAAGCTCTACCCGCAAGTGCACAACGAGATCAGCAGGCGATGGACGTCCTCGACCGGGTGTACGCAGCGTACGACCGGTTGTTGAGTTCACTTCCCGAAGAGCGTCGCACTGCTCGAGATGTCGACTCGATCAGCTGGATGATCGAAGAACTGCGCGTGAGCCTGTTTGCGCAGTCCCTCGGTACACCCACACCGATTTCCGAAAAGCGAGTCCTGAAAGCTATCGAAGCGATCAAGCGTTGACGTTCGGCGAGAATTGCGCGATCAGTAGATTGTCTGAATGTTGACGTTGGTGAGGAAACCACCAAAGGTGGCAACAGTGTTGGCGAACCCGAGGGTTACCAGGCTGTTCACGACTCCGAGAACTGCAACTAAGTTCATAACGCCTCCGTGAAGATCCGAGATGCGGACGAACGTACTTGGTCGACACTAAGCGAATACCTTGCCCGATTTGTTCGATTGTTCGCTTTGTGTTCTCAGCGTTACCTACGGCCGCTTTGTGCTCTCAGCGTTATCTAAGGCAAAGGCCTCAGTCGACGGAAACGGTCTCGGCGCCGGAAGCCTTGTCGGCAGCACGGGTCTCGGCATGTTCGCGCATGTCGGTGATCTCACGTTCGAAATCCGCGGCAGAACTGAAGGACTTGTACACCGATGCGAATCGCAGGTATGCAACCTCGTCGAGATTTCGAAGCGGATCGAGAATCGCGAGCCCTACCTCGTTGCTGGGAATTTCGGCAGAACCCGAAGCACGTACGGCATCTTCGACCTGTTGGGCCAGCAAATTCAGCGAATCGTTGTCCACTTGGCGGCCCTGGCATGCGCGACGCACTCCTTTGACCACCTTTTCTCGGCTGAACGGCTCCGTCACGCCGCTGCGCTTCACAACCGAGAGAACTGCCGTCTCAACCGTGGTGAATCGGCGGCCACACTCGGGGCACGAACGGCGCCGCCTGATCGCCTGGCCCTCGTCGGCCTCGCGCGAATCGACCACTCGGGAATCAGGGTGCCGGCAGAACGGGCAATGCATCGGGGTTCCTTCGTTGTCGCCGAAATGGCCGCAACTCAGATTCGCTACCGACTGCAAATCCTCCGACGATTTACAGAGCAGATCCACGTACTCAACGCGACCACCCGAGGTGGTGGGACTGTCAAGTGGACAGCTTACTCGCTGTGAACCGACTGCTCTCACGCTCGGTACGCCCCCGCCTGGCACGGGGTACGGTCAGCGGCCCGAGGCCGGCACGATCAGCGTTTGCCCAACGGACAGTCCGGAACTCGACATCGCATTGAGATCCATGATCTGCTCGATCACCGAGCCGACAGCCTGGCCAGGCGCAACCTTGGCAGCAATATCACTGAGGGATTCACCCGCAGCAACACGAACCACTTCGGTCGCACCGTTTGTCGCAGCGACATCACCACTCGACAAAGCGCCGATCCCCACCAACGCCAACACTGCCAGTGCAGTGATTACGGCGCCAAGGAACACTGTCTTCCAACTGACGTCCTCGGCAGCCACTTCATGTTCGACCCGTGAGACACCGACTCTGTTTCGGTGCGCGAAACTTCCTCCGTACGGGCGTGACGAATCGTGCTCGCCGTCCCACCGGCGAGGAGATTCACGCAATGAACGCGAACCTGAAACCGCGCCAACCGCCGGAACACGACGAACGACGGCCGCCTGCGGTTCGTTGTCGACATACCTGGCCACGCCCCGCATTTCGGCCGTGCCGCGCCGTTCGAACGACACACCGTCAGCGTCGGATCCACCATCGGGCCCATAGAACGAGGGGTGGTACTTCAACGCCGACGTGCCGTCGAAACCAATCGCGTCATCACCAATCGCGTCGTCACCAATCGCGTCGTCGAAAACCCTGTTGCTTCTCAGTGCTGCGTTACCCATCGTGACCTCCGCTGGTCGACACCGATCGATGTGTTCGATCATGCGTTCGATGGAACGCATGTTCGAATTTCTACCACGCCTGGCCGACAATGTCTCTACTTCAAGCGACACGAATCGAACAGATGTTTGAAACCGCGAGCAAATCCGGCTAGATTCGTGTCAGACCACACAGCGGGAATTGCGAAAGCCTCCGTGTTTGTCGACAGCTCGAATGTTGGCAGGAGGCACCGACAGGTTTCTGCGCGATTTGCACCAGGCACTTTTTCAGACACAGCCTTTACAGACACGACTTCTTCAGACACGGAGGCAACAGGCCATGAAGGACGATCGCTCCAGCACAGCCGCGGAGGCAGGAGCTTCTGCAGTTCCGTCTCCGTCGAGCGAGACGCTCACCGAGCGTCAGCGGCGCGTTCTCGAAGTCATCCGCGATTCGGTGACGGAGCGCGGGTATCCGCCGAGCATTCGCGAGATCGGTGATGCGGTGGGGCTCACCTCCACGTCGTCGGTCGCACATCAACTGCGAACGTTGGAGCGCAAGGGCTTCCTTCGACGCGATCCCAATCGCCCTCGCGCAGTCGATGTTCGAGGTCTCGACGAGGTTGCGGCCGATACCGCCATCGCGTCGGTGTCAAAGCATTCCGGCGAGTACAACAGTGCCGACCCGCTACCGGAGCCGGCGTTCGTCCCCATCCTGGGTCGCATCGCTGCCGGCGGACCGATCCTTGCCGAGGAAGCGGTAGAGGACGTGTTCCCACTCCCCCGCGAACTCGTCGGCCAGGGTTCGCTCTTCATGCTCAAGGTTGTCGGCGAGTCGATGATCGATGCAGCGATCTGCGATGGCGACTGGGTTGTCGTCCGTCAGCAGAACGTCGCGGAGAACGGTGACATCGTGGCCGCCATGATCGACGGCGAAGCCACCGTGAAGACGTTCAAGCGTACGAAGAAGGAGGTGTGGCTGATGCCGCACAACGAACTCTTCGAGCCGATTCCCGGCAACAACGCCGTCATCCTGGGCAAGGTTGTCACCGTCATGCGGAAGATCTGAGTTCGCTCGCACCCTCGATCACAAGACTCTGGGCCCCGGCATCAGCCGGGGCCCAGAGTCTTTTCGTGACGATCAGCGGTCCATCACCCGAATCAGAGATTCAGCGAACGTCCGATGATCTCCTTCATGATCTCGGTTGTGCCACCGTAGATGGTCTGCACACGAGAGTCCATGTACGCCTTTGCAACCGGGTATTCCTTCATGTAGCCGTAGCCTCCGTGCAGCTGGAGGCAGCGGTCGATGAGCTTGACCTGGGCTTCGGTGGTCCACCACTTCGCCATCGCAGCTTCCTGCACGGTCAGCTTCTCGGCATTGAGCTGCTCGATGAACTTGTCCACCAGGATGCGCACTGCCGTGGTCTCCGTTGCCAATTCGGCCAGTACGAATCGGGTGTTCTGGAAGCTGCCGATCGACTTGCCGAATGCCTTGCGGTCGCGGCAGTACTGGATCGTGCTCTCGAGAACCGATTCCATTGCGGCAGCGGCAACGACGGCGATCGAGAGGCGTTCCTGGGGAAGGTTCTTCATCAAGTAGAAGAATCCCATTCCCTCTTCGCCCAGCAGGTTGGCAGCGGGAACGCGTACGTCGGTGAAGCTGAGTTCGGCAGTGTCCTGAGCCTTCATGCCGATCTTGTCGAGGTTGCGTCCACGCTCGAAGCCAGGCATGTCCCGCTCGACCACGAGGAGGCTGAAGCCCTGAGCACCCTTGTCCGGGTCGGTGCACGCGACAACGATGATGATGTCGGCGTTGATTCCGTTGGTGATGAAGGTCTTCGAACCGTTGAGGACCCAGTGGTCCCCGTCGCGAACCGCTTTCGTCTTGATGCCCTGCAAGTCGCTACCGGTACCCGGTTCGGTCATCGCGATCGCCGAGATCAGCTCACCCGACGCGAATCCGGGTAGCCAACGCTGCTTCTGCTCCTCGTTGCTCAACTCCAGGAGGTACGGTGCCACCACGTCGTTGTGCAGCGTGAAGCCGATACCGCTGAACCCACCCTTGGTGGTTTCCTCGGTGATGATCGCGTTGTAGCGGAAATCCTTGACACCGCCGCCGCCGAATTCCTCAGGGACCGCAGTTCCCAGGAAGCCCTGCTTTCCGGCCTCGACCCAGACGTCACGATCGACGATGTTCTGCTCTTCCCACTTCTCGTGGTTCGGTGCCACGTGCTGTGCCAAGAACTTCTGGTACGACTCCCGGAAGAGTTCATGTTCCGGTTCGAACAGGGTGCGCTCCACGCCGACTCCTTGCAATTCGATATATGGCACTTCAGTGATGTACCCGCTGGGGATATACCCGCTGGGGTGTATTCGCTGAGACTGGGCACGCCGAAGTGCGCGGGCCCACGTCACTGCCTCCGACGGTAGAACCTGTTGCGATACCCGTCGATGACCCGAACGATCACGATTCGTGACTGTAGCGGTTATCTGTTACTTGAAGTACGGAATTTGGCGAGAAATCGCATGATCGGGTACGCGACGAGGATGCCGATCGATCCCCAGGCGATGCCGCCCAACTCGACCGAACCGATGGTCAGCGTCAAGTTCCCGATGCCGGCGACCAACGCTGCCGCGGCGACCGTGAGGTTGACCGGATCGGTGAAGTCGACCTTCGCTTCCATCCAGATGCGCACACCGAGAATGCCGATGAGGCCGTAGAGAACCATCGTTGCGCCGCCGATGACGCCGTTCGGAACCGTGAAGACCAGTGCGCCGAATTTGGGCGAAAATGCCAGGATCACAGCGGTAGCGGCGGCTACCCAGTACGCGGCGGTCGAGTACACACGCGTCGCTGCCATGACACCGATGTTCTCGGCATACGTGGTGGTTCCGGATCCGCCACCGGCGCCCGCCAAGGTAGTGGCGAGACCGTCGGCAAACAGTGCATTGCCGGCCAGATCGTCGAGGGACTTACCAGTCATGGCGGACACCGCTTTGACATGTCCGACGTTTTCGGCGACCAGAACGATCACCACGGGGAGCGCGAGCACGATCACCGACCAGTCGAACGACGGTCCGTGCAGACTCGGCAGCCCGAACCAGTCCGCTTCGCGCAGAGCGGACACTCGTTCACTGTCGAGTCCGCCGATGACCGCGGCGAAAACCCAGCCGATCACGACGCCGACCAGAATGCCCAGCCGGCCGAGCAACCCGGGACCGACGACCGTGACCAGCAGGATCGAAACGAGCGTCACCGTGGCGATCAGCGGCTGCGATTCGAAGGAGCCGACCGCCGTCGGAGCGAGGTTGAGACCGATCAGCGCGACGACAGCGCCCGTCACCACCGGCGGCATGACGGCGTCGATGACCCGGCTGCCGATCAGACGTACGGCGACGCCGATCAACATCAACACGATGCCGACGGCCATGACGGCACCGAGTTGCGCGGCCGGGCCCGATCCTGCCGACGCTGTCAGCGGGGCGATGAACGCGAAGGACGAACCGAGATAGCTCGGGATCCGGCCCCGGGTGATGAGCAGGAACAGCGCGGTGCCGATACCCGAGAACAGCAGCGTCGTCGTGACGGGGAAGCCGGTGATGGTCGGAACGAGCAGTGTCGCTCCGAACATCGCGATGACGTGTTGCATCCCGATTCCGATGGTGCGCGGCCAACTCAGTCGTTCGTCCGGCGCCACGACGGCTCCGTCGGCGATCCGCTTGCCGTCTCCGTGGACAGTCCAGCCGATTCCGCCGGCCCCGGTCATTGTTTCTCGTTCGATCACAGGTCGAAATACTAGAGGTCAGGCGCTCGGTCTCCGACCGAGACCAACGAAACCAGTTCAGCTGATTGCGTCGGCCGCCGCTTTGCGCGCAGCCACCGGATCACCGGTTGCCAGCACCGCCGCCGCAGCCGCCTCACATTGCGCCATGGTGACGGATCCGACCTTCGCTCCCACACCCGCGACCGACGCCGCAGCGCACGACAGCGACGAAACGCCGAGACCGGCAAGCACGCAGGCCAACAGCGGATCGGCGGCCGCCTCACCGCAGACGCCGACGCGCTTGCCTGCCGCCTGACCGGCCTGGGCCGTACGTGCGACAAGGGCGAGCACCGCGGGCTGCCACGGATCGGTCAGGTCGGCGAGTTCGGAGGACATCCGATCCGCGGCCATCGTGTACTGAGCGAGGTCGTTGGTACCGATCGAGAGGAATTCGACGTGTTCGAGAATCTGGTCGGCCAACAGCGCCGCCGCCGGGATCTCCACCATCACACCGGGAACAAGATCGCGTGCCCGCACCGCATCGGCAAAACGTTTCGCCTCGGCCGGGGTGGCGATCATCGGTGCCATCACCCACGGCGACGAGTTGGTCGACGCCGCGGCTGCCGCGATCGCGTCGAGCTGGCGGTTTAGAATTCCCATGTCCTGCCAGGCGATTCGGACCCCACGAACGCCGAGTGCCGGATTCGCTTCCTCTTGATGGTTGGCGAATTTGAGCGGCTTGTCCGAACCCGCGTCCAACGTGCGAATGATGACCTTCTTTCCTGCGAAGGCCTCGAGAACCTCGGCGTAGATCGCCGCCTGCTCGTCTACGGTCGGTTCGGTCTCACGGCCGAGGAAGCAGAGTTCGGTCCGGAAGAGCCCGATGCCCCCCGCAGCAGTCGACGCCGCGGCGCGAGCGCCCGCGCCGTCTTGAACGTTGGCGAGAACGTCTACCGGCCGGCCGTCCGCCGTCTGGCCCGGTCCGGTCCAGGTGCTGACGCGTTCGCGATCGATCCGGGATTGTTCGACCAGTTCACGCGCGTGCCCGGGATCCGGCTCCGCGATCACGTCGCCGGTTGTTCCGTCGATCAGAATCGGTATTCCTGCCGAGATGGATTCCAATTCCTTCGCGGCGACGATGCACGGGATGCCCAACTGCCTCGCGATGATTGCCGTATGGCTGGTCGGGCCGCCGTAAATGGTCACGAGTCCGATGATCTTGGTTACATCGAGGCCCGCGGTGTCTGCAGGAGCCAGATCGTCCGCGCACAGCACCGACGGTGTCTCTGGCATGGGAACTCCAGGTTCGGGTAATCCGGAGAGTTCGGCGATCACGCGATCGCGGATGTCCTCGAGGTCGGTGACGCGCTCGGCCATCAAACCGCCGACCTTGGTGAACAGCACCACGAACTGCTCCGTCGCCGCGATCGCAGCCTGCACCGGGGGCACTCCGCCGGCGATCGACTTCTTGGCCGCCCCGATCCAGCCACGATCAGCTGCCATCGCCGCGTTGGCCTGCAAGACCTCTGCGGCCGCGCCGGTAGCTTCGGCGGCCCGTCCGAGAAGGCGGTTCTCGACAGCCTTCGCCGCTCCGACGAAGGCGTCTACGGCGGCCTCTCGATCGGCCTCGTCGAGTGCCGGCGCATCGGTGACGAGTTCTGGTCGGCTGGACGGCCAGATCGCCGGTCCGTAGGCAACTCCGGGCACCACGGGGGTGCCGTGCACGGTGATTCGGTTGAGCTGTTCGGTCATCTGTCCTCCTTGAGCGATGGGCCCGGTGTCTCACCGGATCACCTCGAGCGCGTAAAGCCCTCACCTTCGTTGTGACGAAGATTACTCCCAAGTCTTGACATGTCAACACACTCGGGCGTAAAACAACATAAAGCAACATTCACTGTGATCCACAACGCACCGTCGGATCACACTTCGGAATCGGAGAGCACGTGTACGCGGAAGAACGCCAACAAGCGATCGGCACCATGGTGTCGCAGCGCGGACGCATGTCCGTGGCGGCTCTGTCGGAGACCTTCGGTGTGACCACCGAGACCGTGCGTCGCGATCTGGCCTTCCTCGAGCGGATCGGCCAGATCAGGCGTGTACACGGCGGCGCCGTTCCGACCGGATCCCTCCACGTCACCGAACCGGGCATGGCGGAACGCGATCAGACCCGCGCGCAACAGAAGGACCGGATCGCCCGCTGCGCGGTCACCTACCTCCCTCCCACCGGCGGCAGCGTGATCTTCGACGCGGGCACGACCACGGGCCGCATGATCCCCGAACTGCCGACCGAGAACGACTTCACAGCCGTCACCAATTCCGTCCCGATCGGCGCACGCCTGGCATCGATGAACTCGTTTTCCCTGATACTGCTCGGCGGTCGAGTACGCGGGGTGACTCAAGCCGTGGTCGGCGAGGACGCCCTACGCCTGCTGAGCACGTTGCGAGTCGACGTCGCCTTCATCGGAACGAACGCGATCAGCGTCGGGCACGGACTCTCCACTCCGGACAGCGAAGAGGCCGCCGTCAAACGAGCAATGGTCAAAGCCGCCAATCACGTTGTGGTGGTGGCCGATTCCACCAAAGTCGGCCGCGAGCACTTGATCAGCTTCGCCCCACTCGACAGCATCGACGTCCTCATCACCGACGAAGAGATCAGTCCCACAGACACATCCGAGTTCCACGACCACGGAATCGAGGTGGTGATCGCATGATCGTCACACTGACAGCCAACCCGAGTATCGATCGGACCGTGCAACTCGAGCAACGGCTCGAACGAGGCTCCGTCCTACGCGCCCACTCCACTCGCAGCGACCCCGGCGGCAAGGGGGTCAACGTCGCGCGTGTTCTCGCCGCAGCCGACCTCGACGTTCTCGCGGTACTGCCGGGAAACGGTGGTGACCCTCTGCTCTCGGCGCTGGCAGCCGGTGGGATTCCCCACATCGGTGTCGCCACAACGGGTCTGGCTCGCACCAACATCACCATTGCGGAACCGGACGGGACAACGACGAAGATCAACGAACCCGGCGCAACGCTGTCCGGTTCGACGCTCGACGCCCTGGCACAGGAGTTGATTGTCCGCGCCGATACCGCACTGTGGTTCGCGCTGTCCGGCTCACTGCCCCCCGGCGTTCCGCTCGGGTGGTACGGCGAACTTGTCGCGGCGCTGCGCGATCACCCGTGCAAGGTGGCGGTCGACACCTCGGACGCCCCGCTGACGGCACTCGCCGGAGCGTTCCCCGGCGCGGCACCCGACCTGCTCAAACCGAACGGCGAGGAACTCGCACAACTGACCGGCGTCGACGGCCACGTCCTCGAACGTGCTGCCGAGAACGGTGATCCCGGGCCTGCAATCACGGCGGCGCAGCGATTGGTCGACCGCGGCGTCGGCAGTGTGCTCGCCACGCTCGGCGCAGCAGGTGCTGTCCTCGTCACCGCCGACGGCGCGTGGATCGCCACCGCTCCCCCGATTGTCGCAGTCAGTACCGTCGGCGCAGGCGATTCTTCGCTGGCCGGCTACATCCTCGCCGAAGCGGGAGGCGGCTCGGAATCCGAGCGGTTACGTCACGCGGTCGCCTACGGAAGCGCCGCTGCCTCCCTTCCCGGCACAACTCTTCCCACGCCCGAACAGATCGATCTGGCAGCGGTTTCGGTATCTGCAGCCGATGCCTCCTCTCCCATCCCCGTCCCCACCGAACTCGCCTGACGCCCTAAGGAACCTGACATGTCCGATACCAACGCAGCCGGCGGTTCCGGCCCCGAGATCATCAGTCCCGAACTGATCTCACTCGACACCGACCTGGGTACGACCAAGGAAGATGTCATTCGTTCTCTCGCAGCGCGACTGACTGCAGCGGGACGAGCGAGCGACGCCGCGGGGCTGGTCGATGCCGCACTCGCTCGCGAAGCGCAGTCCGCGACCGGACTGCCGGGCGGAATCGCCATTCCCCACTGCCGCGCCGAGGCCGTCTCGTCCGCGTCCCTGGGATTTGCTCGACTGGATCCGAAGGTCGATTTCGGTGCACCCGACGGCCCCGCCGATCTGGTGTTCCTGATCGCGGCACCCGAAGGCGCCGGAGCCGAGCACATGAAGCTGCTCTCGTCCTTGGCCCGAGCGCTCGTCCGACCCGCGTTTGTCACGTCGCTTCGTGAGGCGTCGACGCCGGACGAGATCGTGAGACTGGTCGACGAGGTACTCAATCCCGCGCCGAAGGATGCTCCAGCAAAAGCTGCGGCAGCCACACCCACTCCTCCTGTTTCCACCGGGAAACACGCCACCGAGGAGGCCCCGGCTCCAACGCCCGCGGAGCGTCACATCGTCGCGGTCACCGCGTGCCCGACCGGAATCGCTCATACCTACATGGCTGCGGACTCGCTCGTCGCCGCGGGTGAACGCGCCGGGGTCAAGGTTCACGTCGAAACGCAGGGCTCGAGCGGAAGCACCCCGCTTGACCCTTCGGTCATCGCCGGAGCCGCCGCGGTTATCTTCGCCACCGACGTCGGAGTGAAGGGCCGCGACCGGTTCGCCGGCAAACCCGTTGTCGCTTCCGGTGTGAAGCGGGCGATCAACGAGCCGGACAAGATGCTTGCAGAAGCGTTGCGCGCCTCCGAGAATCCCGCCGCCGCCACCGTGGACGGCACCGCCGCCGCGGCTGCGGATTCCGATGCCGGTTCCGTAGGGTTCGGCACCCACCTCCGTCAGGTCCTCCTGACCGGTGTCAGCTACATGATCCCGTTCGTCGCGGCCGGCGGTCTGCTGATCGCACTCGGCTTCCTGCTCGGCGGATACGAGATCTCCGGTCCTGCCAAGGACATCGTTCTCAACAACTCGATCACCAACCTTCCCGACGGTGGTCTGGCCACCTATCTCGGCGCAGTGCTGTTCCAGATCGGTTCGTTGGCATTCAGCTTCCTGGTGCCCGCGTTGGCCGGCTACATCGCCTTCGCTATCGCCGACCGGCCTGGCATCGCTCCCGGCTTCACAGCCGGCGCGGTCGCCGTGTTTGTCGGTGCCGGATTCATCGGCGGCCTGGTCGGTGGTCTCATCGCCGGTGTCGTCGCGCTCTACATCGGCCGGATCGCCGTCCCGCAGTGGCTGCGGGGCCTGATGCCGGTGGTGATCATTCCGCTGTTCGCGACGCTGGTTGTCGGAGCACTGATGTTCATCGTCCTCGGTCGTCCGCTCGCCGCGATCACCTCCGGTCTCACCGACTGGCTCAACGGACTGTCCGGCAGCTCGGCCATCTTCCTCGGCATCATTCTCGGCCTGATGATGTGCTTCGACCTCGGCGGACCGGTCAACAAGGCGGCTTACGCCTTCGCTGTAGCCGGACTCAACGTCAACGACCCGGCCACTTTGCGCATCATGGCGGCAGTCATGGCTGCCGGTATGGTTCCGCCACTGGCCATGGCACTTGCCTCGACGGTGCTGCGTCCCAAGCTCTTCAGCGAAGCCGAACGTGAGAACGGAAAGGCTGCCTGGTTGCTGGGTTCGGCATTCATCTCCGAGGGCGCGATTCCGTTCGCCGCTGCCGACCCGCTTCGCGTGATCCCCTCGATGATGGCGGGCGGCGCCGTCACCGGTGCGCTGATCATGGCTTTCGACGTCACTCTCAGCGCCCCGCACGGCGGGATCTTCGTCTTCTTCGCAGTCGGCGGAATCGGCTGGTTCCTGGTCTCGCTCGCCGCGGGAACCGTGGTAGCTGCGCTCGCCGTCGTCGGAGCCAAGGAGTTCTTCCGCAAGGGGCCGTCCGATGCCGAACTCGACCCCGAAATCGTGCCCGCTGCGGCATGATCGACAGCAAGCAACGCTGCAGTCACCACTGTTGTCACCAAATCCGCCCAAAGACCCCACAACGTCCGCACCGATAGATTCACAACGAGGAGATCCCATGCCCAGCAAGACAGTTGCCGTCGGTTCCGCAGTCGGCCTCCACGCCCGCCCCGCCGCTCTCATCGCCGAAGCAGTCGGAGCCTCCGGCGCCACGGTCACCCTCGCAGTCGCCGACGGCGAACCGGTGGATGCAGGTTCGGCACTGATGATCATGACGCTCGGAGCCGCCAAGGACACCGAAGTCACCATCGAGTCCGACGACGCCGACGCACTCGCCAAGGTCGCCGAACTGGTAGCCGCTGATCTCGACGCCTGACCTGATGTCAGTCGGTGCTGTGTAGCGGGCCGGACACTCTCACGGAGTCAGTGCGAGTGTCCGGCCCAGCCAGTCCATTTCGAGTTCCAGAGCAGTGCCCCACACATCACCCGAGTGCCCGCCGGGAAGGGTGTAGTAGTCCACGTTCATGTCGGCGGCGCGCGCAGCCTCGAACATGATTTCCTGCTGAGGGCGGTAGATGTCGTCGTCTTCACCCGCGACAAATACACCAGACAACTGCGGATACCGATTCTGCGCCATCAGGTCTCGGGCGTTGACCGCGTCGAAAGCGTCTTCGTCGCCGTTGAACATCGCAGCCACAGTGTCCTCGTGGTCACCGGTCGACGGTTCGTCCTGGCCGGAGAAGTCCAGGAACGACGGGTATCGGTCCGGGAAGTTCACGGCCATTTCGATCGCGCATGTCCCGCCGTACGAAAACCCACCGATAGCCCATTGCGCAGCGTCCGGATTCACTTGAAGGTTCGATTCGATCCAGTTCGGGACGTCCTGGTCCAGATACGTCGCGACGTTGCCGAGCGCAGAATCCATGCAGCCGGGGTTGGCGTCGTAGTCCCCCAACGCGTCGGGCACCACCACCACGGGAGCAAGCCCGGAATGCCTCGATGCATAGGCGTCGACGGTGGTCGCGAGCCGGCCACTGTCCAGCCAGTCACTGGGGCTGCCGGGCTCACCCGCCACCAACACCAGGACGGGCAACTCCGCACGTGGATCGGCAAGATAGGCCGGCGGGAGATACAACGTCGCCGGCCTCGCGTCGAAACCCGAGATGTTTCCCGGAATCGACGCTTCCGTCACGACGCCGTTGCTCGGCATCCGCACCGGAACCTCCCAATGAGTTTCGGTGGGAAGTCCCCGCTGTAGCCGAGGTTCGGCCCCGGGGAGTGAATCGAAGGCAACGTGCTCGACCGAGCCGACCGGCCAGTGCCCGACCAGTGAGCCGAGTGTGGGATAGGTGCCGGTCTGGGCGTTGACCTGACCCACTGCGACGATCGCGGCCAGACCGGCGAATGCCGTCACCGAAAGGCCACGCGCAAGTCCTGGGCGCCGAAGGAGAACGAGTGCGGCGCCGATGACTCCGAATATCGCCAGCGCTATCCAGACAAAATTCGACGCCGGTAGCTGCGCGGGCAACGGCCGAAAGCTGAGCCACACGAACATCGCGCCGCCGGCGGACCCGACCACTGACAAGCCCAGTGCGACAAGCACGGCCCGACGCGGCAACCAACGAAGCAAAAGCAGCGTGCCGACGCCGACGAGGACGGAACCAACGAGCAGCGCTGCGGTGATGTGTCCGTGCTCGAGTGAGATACGCGAGAGCCGCGTCAGGAGTTGATGCCCGTGCATTCGTTCCAGTATCCACATCTACCGGCAGTCTGCGAATTCGTGGAATTGGTGGGAATCAGCGGCGTCGTCGAGATCTCACGAACGCCGCGCCCCCGAGCGCGCATCCTGCCGCGACCAATCCGGCCCACACGAATGTCCATGGATCGACCCCGACGCCGACCGAACCGGCAGACGAGTCAGCCGTCGATTCGGTCGCTTCCACGAGCGCGCGCATCACGTGAACCGGCGGCAAAGCTCCGCCGGCAGATTCCGATCCGATCAGAACATCGCCCGCGTCGTTGAATGCCACGGCCTCGCCCTGAGGCTCCGTCGGGAGCGGGATCCGCAGGGGTTCGGTATCGGTGAGCGTCGCGCCGATTCCGCCGTCCACGACTTCGTACAGGTACAGATCGGAGTAACTCCGAAGCGCGATCGCCGAACCGTCCGACGACACCGCTCCCCCGGTGAACATCACCGACACGGGCTTCTCCGGTCCGAGAGATACGGCTCCGACGCGCTCGAGCGGCGTCGGGCCGGGTTGCGCCAAGTCACTCAGTTTCTGATCCCCGACGGGTGTGTAGACACTGCTGGAGCCGAACAATTCCTTGGTCACGACAAACACATGGCCGTCAGGGTCGAGCAGAATCGATTCGGTGTCGTGCGCGCCGTCCGGGTACGTGAGGCGGTGCAACGTACCGTCACCGGAATCGAGGTCCATCGTGATGAACGCCACCGTGTCGCGGGTTCGGAGGTTGTCGCCGGTATCCGACAGAACGAGCGTTCGACCACTCACCGCAAGATCTTCGACGTCGTATGGATCGATCGGAACCGGAATCTGTTTCTGGACAACACAGTTCAGGTCCATTTCGAATACGAAGTCGTCACTGCCGCCGTCACCCATCGCGTAGATCCGATCGTCGACGACGACCATCCCCGACAACTCCTGGAGCGCAGGATCGGTAGGTGTACAGAGTGGGGCGAACTCGCTCGGTTCGAACGACGACGCCTGTGCGAGCGCTCCGGGAAGCAGTGCGGTTGCCGTAGTCGCAGCAAGCACCGCGACCACGGCCCCGAAACTACGCACTAGGTGCGTACTCCACCAATGCCGAGGCCAACATCTGTGGCACGCGTGCGTGCACCCGCGTTCCCGCCTCTTCGTGAGTCGATTCCAAAATCGTTCCGTCCGAGTGGATTCGAGCCATCAGATCACCGCGCGTGTACGGCACCAGCACGTCGACCTCGACCTCCGGCCGAACCAGCACCTCGCTGAGATGTGCTCGTAGTTCAGCGATTCCTTCACCGGTCCGCGCCGAGACGAACACGGCACCAGGCAGCAGACCACGTAGTTGCGTCAAGGTAACCGGATCTGCCGCGTCGATCTTGTTGACCACGATCAACTCCGGCGGAGCCTTCGAATCCGTCTCGCGCAGAACATCGGTGACGACTTCCCGCACAGCCTTGATCTGTTCTGTCGGCAACGGATCCGAACCGTCGACGACGTGCAGAAGCAGATCCGCGTCGGTCACTTCCTCGAGAGTCGAACGGAATGCCTCGACCAACTGAGTCGGAAGGTGTCGCACGAAGCCGACCGTGTCGGTGAGTACGTACTCGCGGCCGTCGTCGAGTGCGGCGCGGCGAGTTGTCGGGTCCAAGGTGGCGAACAACGCGTTCTCCACGAGCACACCGGATCCGGTGAGCGAATTGAGCAGACTCGATTTGCCCGCGTTCGTGTATCCGACGATGGCGATCGACGGGATGTCACTCTGCAGTCGACGGGTCCGCTTGGTGTCGCGGGCGGCCTTCATGCCCTTGATCTCGCGGCGCAGTTTTGCCATGCGCTCACGAATACGGCGACGGTCCGTCTCGATTTTCGTCTCACCGGGACCACGCAGGCCCACACCTCCGTTACTGCCGGCACGGCCACCGGCCTGGCGCGACATCGACTCGCCCCAACCACGCAGACGCGGGAGCATGTACTCCATCTGAGCGAAAGCCACCTGGGCTTTACCCTCACGAGACGTGGCGTGCTGAGCAAAGATGTCGAGAATCAGAGCCGTCCGGTCGATGACCTTGACCTTGACGATCTTCTCCAGCGCCGTGAGCTGCGCCGGCGTCAGCTCACCGTCGCAGACGACGGTGTCGGCGCCGGTCGCCAGGACTACTTCGCGCAGTTCCTGGGCCTTGCCGGAACCGATGTAGGTGGCAGCGTCGGGTTTGTCGCGGCGCTGAACCAGTCCTTCGAGGACCTCGGAGCCGGCCGTCTCGGCCAGTGCGGCCAGCTCGGTCATGCTCGCCTCGGCCTGCTCGGCAGTTCCCTGCGTCCAGACGCCGACCAGGACAACTCTTTCGAGTCGAAGCTGGCGGTACTCGACTTCGGTGACGTCCTCGAGCTCGGTCGACAGACCGGCCACGCGGCGCAGGGCGCCGCGATCTGCGAGTTGCATCTCACCGGTCGACGGGTTGCCCGATGCGGACGCTGCCGTGTATTCGGCTTGCGCGTACTCGGACTGCTCGTGAGCGGTGGACTCTTCGTTTTCATGTGTGTTCGTCATACAAGATCCATGGTCCCACGAAACCTGGCCACGGTGCATCCGTATTTCCTGCAGGCGTATTTCCCGCGGGCGATATCACACGAGCGATTGCCACCAGACATCGCTGAGCGTCCCGTTCGCCACCAGAACCGAGGGCCCCCGCAACGACCCTTCGCCGCCTTCGACGGTGACCTGCACTTCGCCGCCGAGCACGCGCACCAGCACCGAGCCTTCGTCGCGGCCGTCGAACTTCAGCGCCGCGGCCGCAGCTGCGACCGTTCCGGTTCCGCAGGAACGAGTCTCGCCCACACCACGCTCGTGTACGCGCATGTGGACCCCACCGTCGTGGATCGGCGTCACGATCTCGATGTTGACCCCGTGCGGGAAGAACCCGGGATCGAAGCCCGGAGAAACACTCAAATCGAGCGCACTCAAAACTTCTGCCGTCACGTGCTCGTCGACACACGCCAAATGCGGATTACCGACGTCGATGCCGACGCCGGCGAAGACGCGGCCGTCGATTGTTGCCGAACTGGTGCCGAGGTCCTTGATCGGGCCCATCGCCACGGTCACGTCACCATGTGTGGCGTCGTAGCCGTGCACCACGACCGGACGCGCTCCGGCACGACTGCCGACCACGAACTCGTCCTTGCTCTCCAAGCCCGAGGCCTTGAGATAGTGGGCGAATACGCGAACTCCGTTTCCGCACATCTCCGCGATGGAGCCGTCGCTGTTGCGGTAGTCCATGAACCAGTCTTCGGCAGCGACGCCGTCGGGCAGCGCACCGAGCACGCCCGCGTCCGCAAGTGCGCCTGCCCGGGCAACACGAAGGATGCCGTCGGCGCCGAGGCCACGCTGACGATCACACAACGCTGAAACTCGCGCCGGCTCGAGATCGACCCGAACGTCGAGGTCAGGGAGAACAACGAAGTCGTTCTGCGTGCCGTGGCCCTTACTGAAATCCATGGTCGCCATCCTATCCGGACCTACCGACCGACTCACGCAGGTGACGCGGTGACCACGACGTTCTGTTCGTACGTGAATCCGGACGGCAACGAGGGGTCGGGCACGGTTGCGCCGCCGCAGGTCACGAGGACCAGCCTGGGCGCACCCGTTTCGGAAAAGAACTCGGCCGGCAAAGCCACCTTTTCGTACAGCTTCAGGCTCGCTGCGTGATAGGTGAACATCGTTCCGGTGTCGTCGCTCACGTAGATCGGTGTTCCGGGCTTCATCTGGTGCAGCGCCCACAAGGCGCCGTGCGTGCGATCACCGTCGTCGACGTGGCCGGCAACAAGATTGGTGCCCTCCGAAGATCCGAACTGCACACCGTTGGTGAAATGCGAAACCTTGTCAGGATGCGGAAGGATCATTCCGCGGTTGGCGCCGAACCCACTGGTCACGATGTCGGCTCGCACATCGAGATCGGGAATCGCGAGCGTATTCGGCGGCAGATCCGTTGGCGCAGGCGCCCAACTCGCCCCTGGATCGGTTGGAGCTCCCACGTCGAAGGGTGCTTCGGGAACAGGTGCGCTGATGGGCTTCCCGGCCGCACTCACCGCAAAATAGACGAGCACCCCGCCGACCGCGAGAAATGTGACGAGCAGTAGGAGAAGCGGCAGCCGACCCGCGCGTCGGCCTCTCGGTCGCGCGTGTGTCCCGGTCTGCGCCATGTTCGTTGTCCTCCAGTCCGTCGATCGCGAAACGAATGGATCGCGAAAGAGCTAACTGTAAGATAGCTGATCGGCACGATCGTGTTACAGGCCGCGATCTGCAAGGGCAGCGAAGGCCGAGCGAGCCAGCTCCGGATCGGCACCGTCGAGCCAGTGCACGCGTGCGTCACGACGGAACCATGATCGTTGGCGGCGAACGTAGCGCCGCGTCCCGATGAACGTCCGTTCGAGTGCTTCGGCCAGATCGTATTCACCGTCGAAATGTGCGAGCACCTGTGCGTAGCCGATGGCTCGCGGCGCTGTGACGCCCTCACGCAATCCTTGCTCGACGAGTACGGCGACTTCGTCGACAAGTCCGCCTGAAAACATCAGCTCGGTTCGCAACCGAATCCGGGCGTCGAGTTCTTCCGTATCCCGATCCACGCCGAGAATGCGGGTTCCCCAACGAGGGTCACCGATCTGCGGAGCTGAGGCCGCGAACGGCAGACCTGTCAGCTCGACGACCTCGAGCGCCCGAACCATCCGCCGGCCGTCCGTCGGCAGTATCGACGCCGCCGCTACCGGATCAGCAGCAACAAGCGCCGTATGCACCGCACCGACCCCACCGTCGGCCAGCACTGCCTCCCACTTCGCACGAACTTCGGGATCCGTTGCCGGAAAGGACCATTCGTCGAGTAGAGACTGGACGTACATCATGGATCCGCCGACGATCACCGGAACCTTGCCCGCCGCGATCAGATTCTCGGCGATCGCGATCGCGTCGCTTTGATAACGCGCGACGGTGGCGGTCTCCTTCACGTCGAGAACGTCGAGCAGGTGATGCGGAATCCCGCGACGCTCGGCCGGCGTCAGTTTGGCAGTCCCGATATCCATGCCGCGATAGAGCTGCATCGCGTCGATGTTGATGATCTCACCGCCGAATTCCTCGGCCAGTGCCAACGCGAGATCGGACTTTCCCGACGCGGTCGGACCGACAACTGCGATCGGGCGAAGTTCTTCAGGGACGTTCACGGCCGCCACGTCCCGACGTGGTAAGCGACGCCGAACGGCGCATCGCTGTAGTCGACCACCGAACGTGTCGTGGTTGACCGAGACGAGTCCATGAAGACACCGGCCAGGACCTGCCACGCCGCGCGTCCCTGGGCTCCGACACTCCGGCAGAGCTGCGGATCGAGAGCAAGAAGCGCCTCCGGATCACCGGCGGTCAGGGCATCGTCGATGGCTGATTGCACGCCAGCGGCGCGCTCGTCGAAGCTTCCGGGCGCCTTGGCCGTCAGCGTGGACGCACCGTCAGCCACGATCAGAAGCCCATGCGGTCGGTTGTCGCTGTCGAGTTGCTTGCGCAGCTGCTGTCCGAATTCACGACATTCATTCACCGACGCCTCTGCACTGACGACGTGCATGTCGACGGTGATCTCCACGTCCGCTCGGGCACGCAGCCAGCCGGCAACAAGGGCGCACAGTTCGAGAGATGGCATCGGTTCACCTGCCGCATCCGCGTCCAGGGACGTCCGGACATCGGCGCCGAATCCCGCGAAAGTACCGATCTGCCCACGTCCGACGCCCGATCGCCAGAGTTCGCCTGCTGCATTCTCGGGTTCTGCATTCTCGGGGCCGACACCGACGCCCACCCAGTGAACCGCCTCGTGAGAGAGCCGGCGCACGGCGGCTATCGCTGCAGCGCGCACCTGAGCGGACTCGGCCGAATCACCGGACAATTCCGGCACGAGTAACGGCGCCGAGGGGACGAGAACAGCGGAAGTCAACACAGTTGCCACGCTAGTCGACCCCGAGGTGGCGACCTCACACCCTCTTACCTGATTCAATAGTCGGAGAACGTGAGTACCGGGTTCAATGGAACCAGGAATGCGATCAGGCAGCCGTGACGCGCGGCAGAGACGAGGACCGATGACCGAGAACAGTGAACCCACCACCGGCGCCGACAGCAGTTCGGCCAGCCCGAGCCCGGCAGCACCCAAACCCGGTGCTCCCAAACCTGGTGGACCACGCCCCGGTGCGCCCCGCCCCGGAGCACCTCGCCCCGGCCCGGCAGCCTCGCATGCCGTCACCGCCGCGCCGGCCAGCGACCCGAGCAAGTTCGGCCGCGTCGAGGAAGACGGAACCGCCTGGGTGAAGACCGCTGACGGTGAACGCCAGATCGGTTCGTGGCAGGCCGGCGACGCCACCGAGGGCCTCGCCCATTTCGGTCGTCGCTACGACGACCTCGCGACCGAGGTCTCACTACTCGAGGCTCGACTGACGTCGGGCGCCGGAGACGCCAAGAAGACCAAGGCTGCCGCCATCGCTCTATCCGAATCCCTCTCCACCGCTGCCGTGATCGGGGACCTCGACGCTCTGGCCCGCCGACTCGACGTGATCGTTGCCGGGTCCGACGAGGCCGCAGCACACGCGAAGGAAGAGAAGGAACAGTCTCGCGCCGCGAGCACCGCCCGCAAGGAGGCCCTCGCAGTCGAGGCCGAACAGATCGGTTCGGAGTCGACCCAGTGGAAGACCGCGGGTGATCGACTGCGCGAGATTCTCGACGAGTGGAAGACGATTCGCGGAATCGACCGCAAAGTCGACGACGCACTGTGGAAGCGGTACTCCAAGGCTCGCGAGTCCTTCAACCGACGGCGTGGAGCGCATTTCGCCGAACTCGATCGTGATCGTGCGAGCGCACGTTCTACGAAGGAAGAACTGGTCGAGCGCGCCGAGAAGCTGTCGACCTCCACTGAATGGGGACAGACCGCTGGAGAATTCCGCGATCTGCTCAGCGAGTGGAAGGCTGCCGGCCGCGCACCGCGCGAGGCCGACGACAACCTGTGGAAGCGCTTCAAGGGCGCTCAGGACGTGTTCTTCGCCGCGCGCAACGCTGCTGCATCCGAGCGCGACGCCGAATTCGAGCAGAACGCGGTTGCAAAGGAAGAGCTGCTCGCAGCGAACGCGAACATCGATCCGGCGCACGGACTCGAGAACGCTCGTGCAGCGCTGCGCGACCTGCAGGAGAAGTGGGACGCGATCGGCAAGGTGCCGCGCGACCGGATGCAGGAACTCGAAGCGAAGCTCCGGGCCATCGAAACCAAGGTGCGCGACGCCGTCGACGCCGAGTGGCGTCGTACCGATCCGGAAGCACTTGCCCGGGTCGCGCAGTTCAAGGAGCGGGTCAGCCAGTTCGAGGAGCAGGCCGCCAAGGCTCAGGCTGCCGGCAAGACGAAGGACGCCGAGAAGGCTCTCGCTCAGGCAAAGCAGTGGCGTGAGTGGGCCGAAGCAGCCGAGAGCGCTGTCAGCGAGTAATCGACGACGAGCTGCTTTGACAACAACGCCGGCTGACTCCGAAAGGAGTCAGCCGGCATTGTCTTGCGCTATTGGCTAAGAGAACTTCCGTGTCAGCCGACGTTCCATTCCTGATGCTTCTCGGCTTCAGCCGCAGCGATCCGGCGTTGTTCCTCGGCAGCGAGCTGAATGTTGGTTCGGGTCCAGACCACCTTGAGCCAATGGAACGTCAAGAACACGACGGCAAACCATCCGATGACCAGCCCGATCGACGGTCCTGCCACGTTGAATCCGGCGGGAATGGTCTGACGTGACCAGACGGCCATCATTCCCAGCGCACTCGCCACGGCACTACCGGCCAGCGCGACCCACGCCAGACTCCAGCGCCGCGTCACGAGTGCGAGCATCGAGAATCCGATGCCGAAGATGACAACGAACCACACGAACAAGCGTGAGAACAGTGCAATTCGTTCACTTTCCGCATCCTGGTTGTACGCGAGCACATCCCAGCCGTTCGCAACTCCCGCATGGGGCAGTGCAAGTGTGCCGACCAGCACGAGCACCGCAACCGCGACAACCATGGCGCGCGCACCCGGATCGATTTCCCCCGCGACCTTGCGTTCCGCGTCGTCGAGGTCCTTGCGGTAGCCCTCGAAGGCGTCGTCGCCCGGCTGAGGTGTCTTGTTCTCGTGTTGCGAGGTCATGCGTTGCATCCCATCTGGACGGGTTGTGGGGCTGGGGCACCGATCTTCGGTAGTCCGAGACCTACGCCGATGGGCGGGGTCTTGGGTGTGATGCCCTTTTCGAACGAATCACCGGCGCGGGTCCGACGGTGTGTGAGCACTCCGTCATCTGCCACGAGGTGATGGGGGGCTCCGTGGGTGACGACGACCGTCACCACGTCGCCGGGTCGGATTGTGCCGTCGAGGTTTCCTTCGGGTCGGAAATGCACCAGGCGGCCGTCTCGCGCGCGACCACTGAGACGGTGAGTCGCTGCGTTCTTGCGGCCCTCCCCCGCGGCCACCAGTAGTTCTACCTCGGTGCCGACGAGTTTGCGATTTTCCTCGATGTTCACTTCTTCCTGAACCGCGAGCAATCGCATGTAGCGTTCCTGGACAACCTCTTTGGGAAGTTGATCAGCCATCTCCGCCGCCGGCGTGCCCGGGCGCTTGGAGTACTGGAAGGTGTAGGCGTTGGAGAATCGCGCCTTACGCACGACGTCCAGCGTCTCCTCGAAATCCTCTTCCGTCTCCCCCGGGAACCCGACGATGATGTCCGTGGTGATGGCGGCGTGCGGCATTGCGGCGCGCACCTTCTCGATGATCCCGAGGTACTTCGACTTGCGGTACGAGCGCTTCATCGCCTTGAGAACCTTGTCCGAACCGGACTGCAACGGCATGTGCAGTTGCGGGCAGACGTTGGGAGTGGTTGTCATAGCTTCGATGACGTCATCGGTGAACTCTGCCGGGTGCGGCGATGTGAACCTGACCCGTTCGAGGCCGTCGATGTGTCCACATGCCTTCAAGAGGGAGGCGAAGGCTCCGCGATCGCGCGGTTGTTCCGGATCGGCGAACGACACGCCGTAGGCGTTGACGTTCTGTCCGAGCAGGGTCACTTCCGAGACACCCTCGTCGACGAGTGCCTGCACCTCGGCCAGAATGTCGCCGGGACGTCGATCCACTTCCTTGCCACGCAAGGCCGGAACGATGCAGAACGTACACGTGTTGTTGCAGCCCACCGAGATGGAAACCCAACCTGCATAAGCAGATTCGCGCTTGGCGGGCAGTGTCGACGGAAATGCCTCCAGCGCGTCGAGGATTTCGACTTCGGCGCGCTGATTGTGGCGCGCACGGTCGAGCAGCGCGGGAAGCGAGCCGATGTTGTGAGTGCCGAAGACGACATCGACGAACGGCGCCTTCTTGACGACGGTGTCACGATCCTTCTGCGCCAGGCACCCACCGACCGCGATCTGCATGTCGGGGTTCGCCTCCTTGTTCGGGGCGAGCTGGCTGAGGTTGCCGTACAACTTGTTGTCCGCGTTCTCGCGGACCGCACACGTATTGAAGACGACAAGATCAGGATCGGTTCCGGTCTCCGCCTTCGAATACCCGGCGTCCTCGAGCAGACCGGACAGTCGCTCGGAATCGTGGACGTTCATCTGACAGCCGTACGTCCGCACCTCGTAGGTGCGAACAGGCGTAGCAGTTGCCTCCGGAACTGCAGTCGGCTCCGGAAGTGCAGGGGACATTTCGTCGATCAGTGACACGCTTCAGCCTAGCTCACGTCCACTACGACGTGTAATAACGCCCTGATAAACAGCCGAAACGCGACATAAACGTCGTCACAGTAAAATTTCCATTACATATGGCAAGAACCATGGCGAAATCACGGGCGTCGACGCAAACTACGCCTAAGGTTCTCGTTTATGACCCAAGCCGACGATGCGACGACGCCGACCACCTCCGGCGATTCCACATCCATGATTTCGATGACCTCGGTGAACAAACACTTCGGGGAACTTCACGTCCTGCAAGAGGTCAATCTCGAGGTACCCAAGGGCCAAGTGGTGATCGTCCTCGGTCCGTCGGGCTCCGGTAAGTCGACTCTGTGCCGCACCATCAATCGCCTCGAACCCATCGACTCCGGCACCATCGCCGTCGACGGAAAGACGCTCCCCGAAGAGGGCAAAGCACTTGCCGCACTTCGTGCCGACGTCGGGATGGTCTTTCAGTCTTTCAACCTGTTCGCGCACAAGACGATCCTCGAGAACGTCATGCTCGCACCGATGAAGGTCCGCAAGGCAAAAAAGGACGAAGCCAAGAAGACCGCGCAGGCGTTGCTCGAACGTGTCGGTATCGCCAATCAGGCCGACAAGTACCCGGCGCAGCTTTCCGGCGGTCAGCAACAGCGTGTCGCCATTGCTCGCGCTCTTGCGATGCAGCCGAAGGTGATGTTGTTCGACGAGCCCACCTCCGCTCTCGACCCCGAGATGGTCAACGAAGTCCTCGACGTCATGACCTCCCTCGCGAAGGAAGGCATGACCATGCTCGTGGTCACGCACGAGATGGGCTTCGCGCGCAAAGCCGGCGATCGTGTGCTGTTCATGGCTGACGGCCAGGTCGTCGAAGACACCACGCCCGAAGAGTTCTTCACCCATCCCAAGTCGGATCGGGCCAAGGACTTCCTCGGCAAGATCCTCACGCACTGATTACAGTCTCCCCTCCGACAGTCCTGTCCTCGTCCACAAGACAACTTGCTCGACTGCACCGTTCACCTCGGCTGCACCGTTCATCTCGACTGCACTGTTCGTGTGTCGACAACTGAGAGGATCTTCATGAAGATCAATCGTTCCGTCCGTTTCGGAATCGGAATCATGGCCATTGCGTTCGCTGCCACGGCCTGTGGCGGCGGCGAGGAGAACAAGTCGATCACCGAGAGCGCTTCCGACGGCACTCTAACCGTCGGCATCAAGTTCGATCAGCCCGGCCTCGGTCAGCGCAACCCTGACGGCACCTTCTCCGGCTTCGACGTCGAGGTAGCCCGTTACATCGCAAACGAACTCGGCGTGAAGCCCGAAGGCATCACCTTCAAGGAATCTCCGTCAGCCCAGCGCGAGACCCTGATCCAGAACGGCGAGGTCGACTACATCGTCGCGACATACTCGATCACCGACACGCGCAAGGAAAAGGTCAGCTTCGGCGGCCCGTACTTCATCGCAGGCCAGTCGCTGCTCGTTCGCTCCGACAACACCGACATCACCGGCCCCGATTCCCTGACCGGCGGCAAGAAGCTCTGCTCGGTGTCGGGTTCGACTCCGGCGCAGAACATCCAGGACAACTACGCAAAGGACGTCCAGCTCCAGCCGCTCGACACCTACTCCGCTTGTGTCGAGGCTCTGCGCAACGGCGCTGTCGACGCTGTCACCACCGACGACATCATCCTCGCCGGCTACGCCGCCCAGTACCCGGGCGAGCTGAAGGTCGTCGGAGAACCGTTCACGACCGAAAAGTACGGTGTCGGCCTGGCCAAGGACGATTCCGAGGGTCGCGGCAAGATCAACGATGCCATCGAGAAGATGATCTCCACCGGCGCGTGGGAAGAAGCCTTCAACAACACCGTTGGTGCTTCGGGCTACCCCATCCCGGCCCCGCCCACCGTTGATCGTTACTGACCTGCTTTTTTCACCGTCAATCGCGCTGCGGCTCCCCACTTCGGGAGCCGCAGCGCGTGACGCCACCAACGGAGATCCCGTGATCTGGGGAGACGGCAAGTGAACCTTCTGAGCAAGTACGGCGACCAGATTCTGGAAGCCTTCTGGACCACGATCCAGCTGACGTTCTTCTCCGCGATCGGCGCCGTCATCATCGGTGTCCTGATCGCGGCCATGCGCGTGTCACCGGTTCCGGTCGCCCGATTCCTGGGTACCGCGTACGTGACCGTGTTCCGCAACACCCCCCTGACACTGATTCTGCTGTTCTGTCTGTTCGGTCTGTCGCAGACGCTCGGAGTCAATCTCGCCAAGTCGGACTCACCGACGTTCTTGACAGACAACAACTTCCGACTCGCAGTACTCGGCCTCAGTGTCTATACCGCCGCGTTCGTGTGTGAGTCACTTCGATCGGGAATCAATACCGTTCCGGTCGGCCAGGCCGAAGCGGGCCGATCACTCGGTCTGTCGTTTGCACAAAATCTTCGGCTGATCGTCCTGCCTCAGGCATTTCGCGCGGTCACAGCACCGCTGGGTAGCGTGCTGATCGCACTGACCAAGAACTCGACCATCGCCGCGGTGATCGGCGTATCCGAAGCGTCAGCGCTGATGAAGAAGATGATCGAAAACGAAGCGGCGATCTTCGTCGTCGGTGGAATCTTCGCTGTCGGTTTCGTGATCCTGACACTTCCCATGGGCTTGATCTTCGGCAAGCTGAGCAAGCGATTCGAGGTTTCACGATGAGCAACCGCGCAACAGTCCTCTACGACGCGCCCGGCCCCAGAGCGCGAAATCTCTACCGATTCGCGTCCCTTGTCGTCGCTGCACTCATGGTCGCAATCGGTTACGTCATCTACCGCGCACTCGACGAAAAGGGCCAGCTGACAGCAGCGAAGTGGGATCCCTTCCTCGAATCCACGTCGTGGACAACGTATCTGATACCCGGCATCCGGGGAACGCTGATCGCGGCTGCGATGTCCATCGTCTTCGCGCTCATCCTCGGTTCTGCCCTGGGTATCGGCCGACTCTCCGAGCACAACATCATTCGGAAGATTTGCGGCGTCATCGTCGAATTGTTCCGAGCAGTACCGGTTCTGATTCTGATGATCTTCTCGTATCAGGTGTTCGCCGAATACGAGGTCTTCAAGTCCAAGTACCTCGCACTCGCGGCAGTCGTCGTGGGTCTGACTCTGTACAACGGGTCAGTGATCGCCGAGATCGTCCGTGCCGGAATCAACTCACTCCCACGAGGTCAAAGTGAGGCCGCCAAGGCACTGGGCATGCGCAAGACGCAGATCATGGTGACGATCCTGCTCCCCCAGGCGGTTACCGCCATGCTCCCGGCACTGATTTCACAGATGGTCGTGGCGTTGAAGGACTCCGCCCTCGGTTACCTGATCGGGTATGTCGAGCTGGTGCGTCAGGCCCAACAGCTCGGCACCTTCTACGGAAACTTCCTGCCGGCGCTCATCGTGGTCGCCGCGATTATGATCGCTCTCAACTCGGCTCTGACCTTCCTGGCAACCAAGGTGGAGAAGCGCCTGCGTTCCGGAAAGCGAAAGGGTAAGGGCCCCATCGCGGCTCCGTCCGCCGACCCAGCCGTTTCGGTTCCGGGCATGGACCTGACCAAGCCGTGAATCAGATGGAGCCGTGAGTCGAATCCAGCCGCGTTAGCGCGAATACACAACAGGGCGGGGGTACCACCGAATTTCGGTGGTACCCCCGCCCTGTTGCTCTGAATGCTGCACTTCGCTACGAGTCGGTGACCGCCGCCATCTCGGCTTTGACCACCTCGTACGACATCCCAGCTGAATATCCCTTGCGTGCCAGCATCGAGACCAGTCGACGCGTGACCTTGTCACGATCATCGACGGGCTTGTTCTTCAGCTTCCGCCGAACCAGCTCCGCTGCTCGCTCGCGCTCATCTTCCGGATCGATCTGCGACAACGCTTCGGAAGCGACGTCCTGGTCGATTCCTTTGAGCCGCAACTCGACTGCAAGTGCACGCTTTCCCTTGCCCGAGTACGTATGCCGCGAATGAACCCATTGGTTCGCGAAGTCCGCGTCGTCGATCAACCCGATTTCCTGGAGTCGATCGAGGACCTTGGTAATGATCTCGGGTTCGAAGCCGCGTCCGCTCAGCTTGGTTTCCAGTTCGGAGCGGCTGCGCGCCCGGTCGGTCAGGAGGCGCAGGCAAGCATCTTTGGCCTGCGCCTCTGTCCCGCCTTCTGCGCGTTGCGACGGCTTCTCGGATCGTTGACGGGATCGACGCCGAGGAGCGCCGTACTCTTCACGAGCATTCTCGCCGTTGTCACCGTCGTCGAAGCTCATGACTGAACTCAGAAGTCGGCGGGAGCTTCGTCGGTTGCAGTGACGTCAGCACCGATACCGAGCTTTTCCTTGATCTTCTTCTCGATCTCGTCACGGATATCGGTGTTCTCCAGCAAGAACTTACGAGCATTTTCCTTGCCCTGACCCAACTGGTCACCTTCGTAGGTGTACCAGGAGCCGGACTTGCGGATGAACCCGTGCTCGACACCCATATCGATGAGCGAGCCTTCCTTGCTGATGCCCTGGCCGTAGAGAATATCGAACTCGGCCTGCTTGAACGGCGGCGCGACCTTGTTCTTGACGACCTTGACTCGGGTGCGGTTACCGACTGCGTCGGTACCGTCCTTGAGAGTTTCGATACGACGGATGTCGAGGCGGACCGAAGCGTAGAACTTCAGTGCCTTACCACCGGTGGTGGTTTCGGGAGAACCGAACATCACGCCGATCTTCTCGCGAAGCTGGTTGATGAAGATGACGGTGGTGCCCGAGTTGTTCATGGCACCGGTGATCTTGCGCAGTGCCTGGCTCATCAGTCGAGCCTGCAAACCGACGTGGCTGTCACCCATCTCGCCTTCGATCTCGGCGCGAGGAACAAGAGCGGCCACGGAGTCGATCACGACGATGTCGAGGGCGCCCGAACGGATCAACATGTCGGTGATTTCGAGGGCCTGCTCACCCGTATCGGGCTGCGAGACCAGGAGTGCATCGGTGTCGACGCCCAGCTTGGCTGCATAGTCGGGATCGAGTGCGTGCTCCGCGTCGATGAACGCCGCGATGCCGCCGTTGGCCTGAGCATTGGCAACTGCGTGCAGTGCCACGGTGGTCTTACCCGAAGATTCCGGGCCGTAGATCTCGATGACGCGGCCACGCGGCAGTCCGCCGATACCCAGCGCGACGTCGAGCGCGATGGAACCGGTGGGAATGACGGCGATGGGCTGACGAACACCCTCGCCCAGGCGCATCACCGAACCCTTGCCGAAGTTCTTGTCGATCTGCGCCAACGCGAGGTCGAGTGCCTTGTCCCGATCAGGTGCCTGTGGTGCCATCGTGATCCCCATCCTTGTTTCAGTCTTCAGTGCCTGCCTGAGCAGACTCCGTCTCTTCAGCGCCTGCCTGAGCCGACCCTGTTGGTGTGTTGCGATCAGAGTAGATCCGGCCACCGACAGACTTTTCGATCTTGCTTTCGCGCTTGTCGATCACTGTGCTTGTCGATCACTGTGCTTGTCGATAACCGTGCTTGTCGATAACCGAAAGTTCGCAGTTACGAAAGGAGCGTCACCACCGAACAGCTTCAGCATAGACGAACACGTGTTCGAACAGAAGATGGGAGACGTTCGACACGCCGAAAAAATCAGCGGCGGGCGGGCGGTACGTCGAACTCCACACAGAGCGCACGCCACACTTCGCGAGGCTCCCAACCTGCTTCGACGGCCTCCGCAGCAGTCATTCCGTCGAGACTCTGGAGTACATGGTCGATCAGCATCGAGTCGCCTCGTACCTGCCCGAACTCTTCGCGCACCATTTCATGAAATTCGGTCAACCGCACAGCCGCCACCGTAGTCCACAGAACGGTGCACCTGCATTCAGGCGCAACATGCTCACGCCGTCACACCGCCGTTGACCACCTGTCGGCACACCGCCACCGGATCGGTGACCTGCGACGCAGTCGCAGCAGCGGACATCGCAGCTTCCGCGAATCGTTTGTCGGAGAGCACCTGCAGTACGGCATCGCGAATCGAGCGGGCATCTGCGGGCCGCACGATCACCGACGTCCCTGCCCGCGCAGCGCGATTGGCCAACTCCCACTGGTCCCCACCCCCGGGAACGACGACCGTCGGCACGCCGGCCAGCAAGGCCTTCGCCAACATGCCGTGCCCGCCGCCGCACACCAACACCGACGCGTCACGCAGCATCGCGTCCTGGCGTCCGAGACCTGCACGAACCCAATCGGGATGCTCGCCTTCGGCTCCGTCGAGCATCGACGCGATCAGCCGCACACCGGCGCCGCCGAGTCCTTCGACCGTGCCCTCGAACATTCCCACTGCGCCGGTGTGCGCCGTGGACGGCGCCACCATGACCAGCGGTTCGTCACCTGGCGGTGGGTCCAGAATCACCTCGGTCGGCTCCCACAGAAGCGGGCCGACGACGTGTGCATGCTCCGGCCAGTCGGGGCGCGGCACTTCCAGTGCTGGAAGTGTTGCGATGAGGCGAGCATGCGGGCCTGGATCCAGGGCGGGTAGCCCGATGCCGACACGGGCCTGGGAGCGCTGGGCCAACCCTTGCTTGATCGAACGTCCTGTTGCGGCGCGCATCAGGGTGTCGCGAAGTCGACCACGAATTCCGATGCCGGGCGCGAGCCCACTGCCGATCGGCGGTAACCCCCGCGACGGTGAGTACAGCGGGTGAGGCGAAAGTTCCACCCAGGGGACGCCGAGCCGTTCGGCGGCCAATCCGCCTCCGGCAGTGAGGATGTCGGAGACGACGAGATCCGGGGAGACGGATTTCAGGTCGGGAAGCAGTTCGGTGGAAATATAGGCGGCGCGCGAATGAATCCGAGCGCCTGCATCAAGATCGTCGTCTCCCGGCCGCGGGGCCAAGCCCTTGAGAGGCTCGGCTTCCACGCCGGCCGCTCGCGCTGCCTCGACCCACCGGGTCCCCGTGTACAGAATCGGGTCGTCGCCGGCCTGGATCAACGCCAGCGACAACGCTATTGCGGGAAAAGCATGACCCGGGTCCGGCCCGGCAACAACGGCTACACGCACCGGATCAGAGTGTCACACCGAGTGAAAGGCCTGTTCCGCCGCACCCAGTGCGCGTTCGCGATCCGAAGCCACCAATCCGATTCTCGTCCTGCGATCAAGGACGTCGTCGACGTCGAGTGCGCCTTCATGCGATACCGCGAAATCGAACTCGGCGCCGCAGATCTCCAAGTCCGCAACCGATCGGAGTCGATCGCTGCTCGCCGCGGCCACGACCTCGGCCTCTGTGCCGTATCGCGCCACCAACGACGCCGGTGCCTTGATCTTTTTCAATTCCACCGGTGATGCAGCGCCTACCAGCGGCAACGCGCGTGTCCGACACGCCCCGGCGCTCAGCGATCCGACCTCGACCGCGGCGTCGACGGCGTCTTCGGCCATCTTGCGGTACGTCGTGAGTTTTCCGCCCACCACCGTGACCAAGCCCGAGTCCGAACGGACTACAGCGTGATTGCGCGAGAGGTCGGCCGTCGAGCCGTCACCGGTGTCCAGCAGCGGACGCAGACCCGCGAAGGTCCCCAAGACGTCCTCACGGGTCAGCGGAACTTCCAACGCCGTGTTCACGGTGTCGAGCAGGAAGTCGATCTCGTCCTCGGACGCCGTCGGTACGTCGGGCACCGGTCCCGGCGCTGCTTCGTCGGTCAACCCGAGGTAGATCCGGCCGAGCTGCGCGGGCAGCGCGAAGACGAAACGGTTGGTCTCGCCGGGAATCGGCACGGTCAGTGCTGCCGTGGGGTTCCCCAATCGCGCTGCATCGAGCACCAGGTGCGTCCCGCGGCTGGGGCGCAGGGTGATGCTGGAGTCGACCTGATCAGCCCAGACACCGGTCGCATTGACCACGACGCGGGCACGCATCAAGAACTCGGACCCGGTCAACTCGTCGCGCAAGGTGGCCGACGTTCCGGATACGTCGTATGCACCGACGCGGGTCAGGATTCGCGCGCCGTAGGACGCTGCGGTTCGGGCGATGCCGACGACGAGCCGGGCGTCGTCGATGAGCTGCCCGTCGAACGCGGTCAAGGCGCCTCGTAGGTTCTCCTGCTTGACCGCGGGAGCCAATTCGCGCGCCCGCGCAGCGCTGACCGTCCGTGATCTGGGTAAAACCGAAGCCGGGGTTCGCGCCGACATGCGCAGAGCGTCACCGGCCAGGAAACCGGTACGCACCAGGGCCTTCCCGAAGAACGACGTTTCGGGCAACAGCGGTACGAGTTGAGGCATGGCGCGAACGAGGTGCGGCGCGGTGCGCGTCATGAGAATGCCGCGCTCGACCGCACTTTCACGCGCTATACCGACATTGCCGGAAGCCAGGTACCGAAGGCCGCCGTGTGCCAGCTTCGAACTCCAGCGGCTGGTGCCGAACGCGAGGTCGTGCTTTTCGACCAGCGCAACACTGAGCCCACGAGTCACGGCGTCGAGAGCGACACCGACACCGGTGATTCCGCCGCCGATGACCAGGACGTCAACCGAATCGCCGTTCGCCAACTGCTCGAGCTCACGAGTACGCCGCTGTGCATTGAGAGCTGAATCGCCGCCTGCTGAATCACTGCCTGCTGAATCTCGAGGGTCCACAGCTATTCTCCCGAATTCTTTGCAGGTGCCAGATACGCAGCGACCGCATGTCTGAGTTGCTCGACCGACGCGTCGGCGGAAAGTTCCGGCTCGAGAGTCGGTGCGGAGATGACGACGGACTGAGCCATCAGTAGAACCATCGCCGCAATCTCGTTGACGCTTCCCTCGCGAATCGAACCGTCTTGTTGACCGGCAGCGACGACGGAAGTGATCAGTTCGAGAATCGACTTCTGGCTCGCGCCGAGTCGGTCCACGATGTAGGTGGTGAGCAACTCTTGATCAGCGTGCCGAATCTTCACGAAGAGCGGATGGTCGCGAATCTGGCCGACGACGTCCCCGATCGCTTCCACGAGCAATGTGGCCGCAGACCCGGTGAAGGTCACCTCGGGCAGCACCGATCGAATCTCCCGAGTGAGCAGATCCGCGACGACGGCTCGCGTGTCCGGCCATCGCCGGTAGACGGTCGGCCGGCTCACGCCGGCGCGACGCGAGATCTCCGCCAGTGTGGTTCGCTGCATTCCGAAATCGAGGACACACGACCTTGCTGCGTCGAGAATCACGTCGTCGATCTCGCGGCTGGGGATGCGCTGACCGTCTGCCTTGCGAGGGACAATTGGGCCATCTGCGTTACGGATTACCATCGTGTGTAACACAATACCGGACAAGTCACCGGTAATCCCGTCGGGACTTGCGAGTTCTCTCGCTCAGAGATCATCAGAAATAGTACAACTCGAAACCAACTGCGCGCTCGGCGTCGAATCCAGGCTTCGGTCCGCTGACCATGTCGATCTGTGCGCGCGCCTGTTCCCGGATCGGCGTGGAACTCAACGCCGCCAGATATCGCGCATGTTCCGCGAGCGAATCCACGGCGCGATCGACCGTCGACGTCACGTCGACGCAGTGCGTAGGAGTCATCGTGTTGACCGCAACCCACCGAACGCCGGACCACGGCGCCAGTCCCTGCGCCGTCAATGACGGAAAGATCCATTCGTTCGCCGCATCAGCGGTCGCGTCCAGGACGCTGATCCCGAGCGCTCGGTGATCCGCGCTGTTGAGGTAGCCAGGTCCCCAGGTATGGGAGAAGTTCATCGTCACCACCAATTCCGGGCGGTGACGACGAATTGCTGCGGCGAGAGTCGAGCGCAACTCCAAGCCTTCCACGAGACGACCGTCGGGCAGGCCGAGGAACTCCACCTCACTGACACCGACGATCGCGGCCGAGCGACGCTCTTCTTCCTCGCGGACCGGGCCGGACTCCTCGGGCGACAGACCGGCAATTCCGGCCTCGCCGCGCGTGGCCAGGACATATCGCACGTCTTTGCCGCGATCGGTCCACTGCGCCACTGCTGCGGCTGCGCCGTATTCGATGTCATCGGGATGCGCCACGATGACAATCGCGCGCTGCCAGTCCTCGGGGAAGTTTTCCATAGGGCAGATCTTGCCCGTCAGAACCGCGAAGCGGGCGAATTGTCGTCACTTCCCGACATCGCCTTCACCAGGAAATAGATTCCGAAGCCGACAGCGCCGACCACCAGAACCCAGAAAAGCCCCTTGATCAGCGCACCGACCACCGCGAGTGCGACCCACACCAGTACGACGGCCAAAACGATCTTCCAAAACATGCTTGCCTCCAACGTGCCGTTGAATAATCAGTCGAATCGGACAGGTGCTGCGTCGTCCGTAGAACCAGCCTGACAGGTCTGGCGTGACAAAGCAGCAGCTCAGCGGCAAGTTCAGGTAAAGATCAGGGTTCACCCCGAGACCGGCCCTCACGCAGGTCAGGTGTCCAACCCATCGGAGCTTGCTCCTGGCGTAAACTCGCGAAGTTCGATCCCGTATGCCGAAGGAGCACGTCCGCAGTGTCTACGACCCGTTTCCCCGCTCGCGATCTCGCGCATGTAGCCGTCTTCGCCGCACTCATCATCGCGCTGGGCCTCCCCGGGTCGATCAACATCGGCATCTCCGGTGTACCGATCACACTTCAGTCCATGGGCGTCATGATGGCCGGCGCTCTACTCGGACCGCGCAAGGGTGTTCTCGCCGTCCTGACGGTCATTGCCCTGGGATTGGTCGGGCTACCGGTCCTTGCCGGCGGTCGCACCGCACTCGTGTCCCTCTCCAGCCCGACGGCCGGATTCCTCATCGGTTGGATCCCGACGGCGTTTGTCATCGGATGGCTGACTGCCAAGATGCTGCCCAAGTACCGGATCATCGCGGGCATCGGCATCAACCTTCTCGGCGGCGTCGTCATTCTCTACGCGTTCGGCATCGTCGGAATGATGGTCCGCGGACACATGAGCTTCGTTGCCGCATGGTCGGCCAACGCCGCCTTCATTCCTCTCGACGCCGCAAAAGCGGTCGTCACCGCGTTGGTCGCGTCCCAGGTCCATCGGGCATACCCGGCACTACTGCGCGACTCGGTGATCTCGTCGAACAAGACCGTGGTGGCGAATTAATCTCCGATGAGTGAGATCGTCTTCGAGAACGTCGGACACAGCTTCGGTGAACGAACGGTCCTGCAGCAGATAAATCTGCGACTGAGCGAGCAGCGAATCGGAATCGTGGGTGCGAACGGAAGCGGCAAGTCGACCCTCGCTCGCATGATCAACGGACTGGTCGTTCCAACGGAAGGACGCGTCCACGTCAACGGCTTGGACACGGCGAAGAAGGGCCGCGACGTACGCAAGCAGGTCGGATTCGTCTTCACCGATCCCAACCACCAGATCGTGATGCCGACGGTTGCCGAGGACATCGAATTCTCGCTCCGCCGTAGCGGATTGGGCAAAGCCGAGCGCGCCGCAAAGGTGGCCTCGGTGCTCGAACGCTACGGCCTCGCCGGGCACGCCGACCATCCCACACACCAGCTTTCCGGCGGGCAGAAACAGCTCCTCGCGCTCGCGGCCATCATGGTGACGGAACCGAACGTACTCGTCGCCGACGAACCCACCACGCTCCTCGACCTTCGCAACTCTCGGCTGATCAGTTCGGTATTCGAGTCACTCGATCAGCAACTTATCGTCGTGACCCACCAACTCGATCTCCTCGAATCCTTCGAACGGGTGTTGGTCGTCGACCAAGGCCGCGTCGTCGCTGACGGCTCCCCCGCCGACTCCATCGATCACTACCGGTCGTTGGTCTCGTGACCACTCTCGGCGTCTACAGACCGGGCTGCTCACTCCTGCACCGGATGCCGACGGGGATCAAGCTCTTCGCCTTGGTCGTGGCCATCCTCGCCGTCTCGATCTTCGTGCGTGAGCCGTGGCAACTGGCAGCTCCCACGATCGTCGTTGTGGCCCTGTACGCGATTGCGCGCATTCCTCCGATGACTGCAATCCGGCAGCTGCGTCCAGCGCTGTGGATGTTGCTCTTCATCGGGGCGTTCCAGCTGGTAGTCGCGGGATGGCAGCGAGCGGCCGTCGTTTGCGGGGTTCTGATCATTTCGATCGCCTTCGCGGCGATCATGGGTCTGACCACACGGATCTCCGAGATGCTCGACGCGATCACCAGATTTCTGACACCCTTGCGACGCTTCGGCGTCAATCCCGAACGGATCGCCTTGCTCCTCGCAATGACGATCCGGTGTATCCCGCTGATGTTCGAGGTCATCACACAGGTGTCCGAGGCACGCAAGGCGCGAGGGCTCGGATTCTCGCTGCGATCCTTCGCAGTGCCGGTCATCGTCGGCACCCTGATGACCGCGGACGCAATGGGCGAAGCATTGGCGGCACGCGGCGCCGACGACTGAGATGTCGAACAGGGAGCATTGATCGGCGCGAGGGCCGATCAGTTGTACTTGCGGGTGATGTCGTCCACCTCGCCGATGGCGTCGGCAAGCGCCGAGAGCCGCTCGGCGGCCGCGTGCAGCGCCGAAAGCTCTCGGTTGAATCCCACGAGCGCCGACGGGCTGTGAGGCGCTGTCAGAGCAGCTGCCGAAGTCACCAGATCCTCGTACTGATCCAACCCCGACTGCAACTCACGGACTGCGCCGTCGATGGTGGGATCAAGAGGTTCGGTTACCTTCGGCGTCGCGGCCACGGCGCGTTCCATCGCGACGACATCCGAAGACACCGCGAACATCGCTCTCAGTGCCGAATCGGCGGTAACAGTGATTTCGTCCAACTCACCGGGGTCGATGGTGTCGGCGCGTCTGAGCACACTCAAGATCTCGAACAGCGAAGTCTCGGCGCCGATGAGGCGCGACATCGGGATGAACGCGCGAGACGACGACGGTGGCAACCGCCGGCGAATCGGCGCTGACGGCGGTGGGCCGGAACTCATCGAACGGTAGCGGCCGACCGCGATCACGGCGGGAACCGCGAACAGTGCCGCTCCCCCGCCTGCCACGACCACCGACCACTCTGGAGCCGACGCGACGGCGAGGCCGGCCGTGCCGACCACGGATCCCCCGGACATGAAACCCCAACGCTGAGCGCGTCGGCGCGCACGGGCACGCTTGCGCTCGAACTTGGCCCGCGGGTCCTGCCATCGCCGAGCGGCATCCGCCGCCGAAAGCCCGACCTCGCGCAATGTATCCGCGGTGCGTCCCAAGGCTCCGAAAGCGCCGGATACGGAAACGGGAACGGCCGACCGGGGCTCACGCCCAGATCGACCGTCTCGTGAAGAAAACATCAGAGCATCACTGCCGACATCGAGGATTCGGCTACTGCCCGGTCTGACCGGCAGCCGGGGGCTGCTTCTCGACGGACGGAGTCGCGGGAGTGGCTGCTGCGCCGCCGGACGGCAGCGCCTCGCCCTTCATGGATGCACGAATCTGCTCGAGGCGACTGTGCCCTGCCATCTGGACCGAGGCCTGCTGGACCTCCATCATGCGGCCCTGAACGGAGTTCTGGGCGAGCTCGGCCGAGCCGAGTGCGTCAGCGTAGCGACGTTCGATCTTGTCGCGCACAGCATCGAGGCTGGGTGTGTTGCCCGGAGCCGACAGCGTGCTGTCCATGGAACGAAGGGACTCGCTCACGCGCTCCTGCATCTTGGCCTGCTCGAGCTGGCTGAGCAGCTTGGTGCGCTCGGCAACCTTTGCCTGCAGAGTCATCGCGTTCTGCTCGACGGCCTTCTTGGCCTGAGCGGCTGCCTGCAAGGACTGGTCGTGCAGTGCCTTCAGATCCTCGACGCCCTGCTCGGCCGTCACCAACTGGGCCGCAAAAGCTTCTGCAGCGTTGGTGTACTGAATCGCCTTGTCGTTGTCGCCGGCAGCAGCGGCCTGATCGGCGAGGTTGACTGCCTGGCGCGCGTTGGCGTTGAGCTTTTCGACCTCGTCGAGTTGACGGCTGAGCTTCATCTCGAGTTGACGCTGATTACCGATCACCGACGCAGCCTGCTGGGACAACGCCTGATGCTGGCGCTGTGCGTCCTCGATCGCCTGCTGAATCTGAACCTTTGGATCTGCCTTCTCATCGATCTTCGAATTGAAGAGCGCCATCAGGTACTTCCAGCCCTTGACGAAAGGATTAGCCATTGGTTTGATCCTGCCTCCATCTGATGCGCCGCGCCGAACGCGACCCGGAGCGCGACCGTCGCGCACCGAAACAAGGGCTGCGCCCTATCTGCTCTGACCCCACCTGCTGGAAACCGGCGGTTACGTACAAAATCTATCGGTTACGGCCGGTAGTGGCTACGCCGCCGCCAACCTTCGAGCGTTCGGTGCCGGAATCACGACGCGGGTGTCGCGTGCGATAGTCGGCGAACCGGAAGCCGAGACAGAGCCGGAAGCCGACACGGCAGGTTCGGCAACCTGCCGACCAGCTACCGGAGCGCTCTTCTTCGTGGCCAGGGTCTCGCTCACGTCGACCAGCACGTCGGACAGTGGGACTGCGAGCGCATCACAGATCGCCGCCAACAATTCGCTCGATGCTTCCTTACGTCCACGTTCCACTTCGGACAGATAGCCCAAGCTCACACGCGCGCTGTTCGACACCTCACGTAGCGTGCGGCTCTGCGAAACGCGCGTACGCCGGAGACTGTCACCGATTGCCTCACGCAATAGCAGCGCCATCTCGCTCCTCCTTCATCCGTGACCTCATCGTGCATGGTCGTACGTCTTCACAATCGTCAACGTCCGAACACATCCGATTGGTTCCCGAGCCTATCGTGCCGCACGCTCTACGACACGATCACGCAACCGCGACACGGCAGTCGCGACCGCGGTTGTCCGAATCTCCCACCGTTCGCCGCCGAGCGCGAGCGGTTCGCATTCGGTTCCGTCAGGGCCGGCGATACCGAGAAACACTGTTCCGACCGGGTGTCCGTCCTGCTCACTCGGACCGGCGACTCCGGTCAGACCGATACCCCAGTCCGCACCGCACTTCGTCCGGGCACCGAGCGCCAATGCCACCGCCGTGCTCTCGGACACGGGGCCGTCCGTTGCCAGGCGGCCTGGATCCACACCAGCCAGTGTTGCTTTCAGGTCGGTCGCGTACACGACCAGGCCCCCGCGCAACACCGCGCTCGACCCCGGCACCGACGCGACTGCAGCCGTGAACAACCCTGCTGTCAGAGATTCGGCGGCGGCGACAGTCTGCTTCGCGGCGCCGAGGGCCTCGACAAGTTCGACAACTCCGAGTCCGAGCAGCGGATCGGTCATGACTCGACTGCGCGAACTCCGGCGCGAAGCCTGATCGCCTGCACGATGTATTCGATTCCCGTCGCCACCGTCAGCACGACGGCAGCAGCCATCAGCAGCCCGCTGACGATGTCCCAACTGCTCGGCAGCGGGCAGAGGTAGAACCCGATCGCAACGGCCTGCACGAGGGTCTTGAGCTTGCCGCCCTTGCCCGCCGGGATGACCGCGTGCCGCAGAACCGCGAACCGCAGCAGCGTGATTCCGAGTTCCCTGGCGATGATCACTCCGGTCACCCACCACGACAGATCGCCGAGAACCGAGAGCCCGATCAGCGCGGCTCCGATCAGCGCCTTGTCCGCGATCGGGTCCATGAGTTTGCCGAAATCGGTGACCAGACCGTACTTCCGAGCCAATTGGCCGTCGATCCGATCCGTGATCGCGGCGACGATGAACACGCCCATCGCCCCGAGACGCCACCACGTCGAGTGTCCGCCGTCGACGAACAGAACAACGATAAACACCGGAACGAGAACCATCCGGACCATCGTGAGAATGTTCGCGATGTTCAGCAACGGAACCGGGTTGTCCGCGACAGGTGTGCCGTCGGACGGGCCGACGGCGGCGCGATGGGCGTCGGTCTGATCGCGCGGGGTACTCATCGGATCACCGCACAGGCGGTGAGCCGAACCCGGGATACAGCCGAGCGGCGCGGGAATTGCGTGGGGCGGACAGGCACGCGACTTAGAATATCGGTAGGGCCATTGACTAATGTGCACCACATGACTTCGACCGCGCCGACCTATACCGAGAGCCAGTTGATCGTGCGTCGCGCGCGAACGTCGGACATCCCCGAAATCAAGCGTCTGATCGACATCTACGCCGGCAAGATCCTCCTCGAGAAGAATCTCGTGACGCTGTACGAGGCAGTCCAGGAGTTCTGGGTCGCCGAGCGGGGCGACCAGGTAATCGCTTGCGGCGCACTGCATGTGCTGTGGGCGGACCTGGGTGAGATCCGCACCGTCGCAGTCGATCCGACTGCGAAAGGGCAGGGCGCAGGTTTCCACGTCGTCGACAAACTCATCGAGGTCGCCAAGGAATTGGAGTTGGAACGGTTGTTCGTTTTGACGTTCGAGACCGAGTTCTTCCACCGTCACGGATTCGCGGAGATCGACGGCACTCCCGTCACCGCCGAGGTCTATGCGGAAATGTGTCGGTCCTACGACGCCGGCGTCGCCGAGTTCCTCGATCTGAGCTATGTGAAACCCAACACACTCGGCAATACTCGCATGCTCCTGACTCTCTGAACCGTTCAGACTCTTCAAAGACACCTGTCTCGATCACCAGCCTCCGAAAGCGGTTCACGATGTCGTTGTTCCTCGTCGAATACACCTACGCACCCGAGAAGACCCCTCAGCGCGACGAAGTCCGCAGCGATCACCGCGCCTGGCTCGCGGATCTGGTTTCCCGCTCGATCGTTCTGTCATCTGGCCCGTTTGCAGATGGAAACGGCGCGCTGATCATCGTCGACGCCGCTGACGCCGACACCGTTTCACTCCTCTTCACCCACGATCCGTTCGCGATCGCCGATTTGATCGAGAAGGTCCGGATCACCGAGTGGGTTCCGGTGTTGGGTCAGTTCAGCGCCTGAGAGCGTCGGCCTACTCCCCGGCCCGGTCGCGAGTCTTCAACAGGCTCGCGACCGTCGTCACCGCCAATACTCCGATGATCACTCCGAGTGAGAGTGCCGTAGAGATTTCCGGCACGGAGACGTGTTCACCTCCGTTGACGAACGAGAGGGTGTTCTCGTGCAACGCGTGAAGTACCAGTTTCACACCGATGAACGCCAAGATTATCGAGAGCCCGTACGAGAGATAGACCAGCCGTTCGAGCAACCCACCGATCAGGAAGTACAGCTGCCGTAGGCCCATCAGCGCGAAGGCGTTGGCGGTGAAGACCAGATACGGTTCCTGGGTCAGACCGTAGATCGCCGGAATCGAATCGAGCGCGAAGAGCACGTCGGCAAAGCCGATTGCGATGAGCGCCAACAACAACGGAGTCACGACGCGCTTGCCGTCGATCCGGGTGATCAACTTGTCGCCGTCGTATTCCTCGGTAGTCGGCAGCACCCGTTTCACGAGCGAGATGATGCGACTGTCGCGCTTCTCCTCGGCTTCCTTCTCATGCCCGTGATCGCGGATCAGGGTGTACGCGGTGTAGATCAGGAACGCACCGAAGAGGTAGAACACCCAACTGTATGCGTTGATGGCGGCGGCACCGACACCGATGAAGATTCCGCGCATCACCAACGCGAGGACGATGCCGATCAGCAATACCTTCTGCTGGAACTCTCGTGGTACCGCGAAGGTCGACATAATGATCACGAAGACGAACAGATTGTCGACCGAGAGCGCCTTTTCCGTGACATAGCCGGCGAAGTACTCACCACCGTACGTGGTGCCCCAGATCCACATCACGACGAGGCCGAAGACGATGGCGATCGAGATGTAGACCGTCGACCAGAATGCGGACTCCCGGAAGGTCGGCGCATGCGGCGTGCGGACGTGGGCGAAGAAGTCGAAGACGAACAGGCCGAGGATCACCACGATCGTGATTCCCCAAGCCAACGGCGTCACATGCACGGGTTCCTCCGGTCGTCTGTCGACGGCTTGTCCGCCGAGGTGTCCCTACTCGTCTGCGGGTGCCTCATCCGGGTCGCCGCCGCGAATCGACCACAGCAGACCGTCGAGTTCCTCAGGCTTCATGAGTACCTCGCGGGCCTTCGAGCCCTCGCTGGGTCCGACGACGCCACGATTTTCCATGAGGTCCATCAGTCGGCCGGCCTTGGCGAACCCGACTCGCAGCTTGCGCTGAAGCATCGACGTTGAACCGAACTGGCTGGTGATCACCAATTCCACGGCCTGCAAGAGGACATCCATGTCGTCGCCGATGTCGGGGTCGACGTCCTTCTTCTCCCCGGCCTTCTGCGCGGTGACACCTTCGGTGTACTCGGGCTCCGCCTGGTTCTTCGCGAAGTCGACGACCGCCGAGATTTCTTCGTCGGTGATGAACGCGCCCTGCATACGGGTCGGCTTACCCGCACCCATGGGCAGGAAGAGGCCGTCACCCATACCGATGAGCTTCTCGGCGCCTGGCTGATCGAGGATGACTCGCGAGTCCGTCAGTGAAGACGTCGCGAACGCCAGACGAGACGGCACGTTGGTCTTGATCAAGCCGGTGACGACGTCGACGGACGGGCGCTGCGTTGCCAGCACCAGGTGGATACCGGCAGCACGGGCTTTCTGCGTGATGCGGACAATCGCTTCTTCGACGTCGCGGGGAGCGGTCATCATGAGGTCGGCCAGCTCGTCCACAATTGCCAGGATGTACGGGTACGGACGGTAGACGCGCTCGCTGCCCAGCGGGGCGGTGATTTCGCCGGACTTGACCTTGGAGTTGAAGTCGTCGATATGACGCACCCGGTTGGCCTGCATGTCCTGGTAACGCTGTTCCATCTCCTCGACCAACCAGGCCAGCGCTGCCGCGGCCTTCTTCGGCTGAGTGATGATCGGCGTGATCAGGTGCGGGATACCTTCGTACGGCGTGAGCTCGACCATCTTGGGGTCGATGAGGATCATCCGTACTTCTTCCGGCGTTGCTCGGGTGAGCAACGAGACGAGCATCGAGTTCACGAAGCTCGACTTACCCGAGCCGGTCGAACCTGCCACCAGGAGGTGGGGCATCTTCGCGAGGTTGGCACTGACGAAGTCACCTTCGATGTCCTTGCCCAGACCGATCACCAGCGGATGGTGATCGCGTCGGGTGCTCGGCGCGTTCAGCACGTCGGCGAGGCGAACCATTTCGCGGTCGGAGTTCGGTACCTCGATGCCCACCGCGGACTTACCCGGAATGGGGGCCAGGAGGCGGACGTTGTCGGTAGCCACTGCATAGGCGATGTTGCGGGCGAGCGCGGTGATCTTCTCGACCTTGACGCCTGGACCGAGTTCGACCTCGTACCGCGTCACTGTCGGGCCTCGGGTGAATCCGGTAACGGCGGCGTCGATCTTGAACTGTTCGAGGACCTCGCTGATCGCTTCGATCATCGCGTCGTTCGCAGAACTGCGGAGCTTGGGCGGGTCCCCTTCGATCAGCAACGTCGTCGGAGGGAGGTTGTAGTCGCCGTCGGTGACCCGATCGGTGACGAAGTGTTCCTTCTCCTCCGGCTCCGGTTCGGGTTTCGGCACAGGCTTGGCGATAGGGACGGAACGGGCCGGCACCTTGGGGCGCGGCGCCGGAGTCTCCACGACGGGCGCGGCAGCAGCCACGACGGGCTCGTCGGGTACTGCGGTGTCGTCGGCGTTCCACAGACCGAGTACTTCGGTCTTCTTGTCGCCGGATTCGAACTCGTCCGTCGGGTAGTTGTCGATCGGTGCGCGTCGGCTGGTCCGCTTGGCGGGCTTGAGCGGTGGCTCGGCGTAGGTGTCGACCGGGTAGCCGTCGGCGTCGAACAGTGAAGGATCGTAAGCAGATTCGCCGTAGTGGTGCTCGCCGTCCTCGTCGAATTCGGATCCGTAGTCGCCGTATTCGTCCGAGCGATACGAGGCACCGAAGAAGGACTGGAACTTGCTCGGCACCTCACGCAGCGTGGTTCCGGTCAGAAGGAGGATTCCGAATCCGGCGGCGATGACCAGCAGCGGCGCAGACAGCCAGACGGTGAGCCCGTTGGTGAGCGGGCCGCCCACGACGTACCCGACGAACCCTGCTCCGTTGGAGCGACCGGTGGAGTCTGTCGGTGAACCCGAGATGATGTGCCAGAGGCCGAGCGCCGGCAGACCGACCAGCAACGATCCCATGATCAGTCGGGGGCGGATCTCAGGTTTCGGTTCTGTGCGCATCAACAGGATCGCGAGGCCGACGCCGACGATGGGGAGCACGGCCGAGGCCGCGCCGAAGATAGCGCGCACAAGGGTGTCGATGCCGCCGCCGATCGGACCACCGGCCTTGAACCAGACGCCGCCGGCGATGACGACGCTGAATGCGATCAGGCCGAGCGCTATTCCGTCGCGGCGGTGGCCGGCTTCGATCTCGCCGACCTTACTGACGGTGCGTGTGGTGGCGCCGACGCCGCGGGCAGCCAGGGACCACCCGGCTCCGATTCCCTTGCCGACAGCCGCCAACGGGCTGGCCCGCTGAGACGTTTTCGATACCGGGCGGCGCGCGGCCGACGACGTACCGGAGGCCTTCTTGGGCGCTGGCTTGGAGCCTTTGCCCGAGGCCGGGCGCCCACCAGCCCTGGCCGAAGTCGTGACGTTCCGAGGAGTCGACACGGTCCGTGTGGTGCGCGAGGTGCGAGGTTTTGCGGTCGTGCGCGCACTCGGAGTGGAGGCTGACGACCTGGTCGATGCCCTGGACGTGGACGTGCTTGTACTGGATCCCCGGGCGCTCGACTTACCTGCCATGGAGTTCAGGCTAGTCTGTGCGACCCCATCTGGACCATCCGCAACACCAGCAACACTGGTCGCGAGTGCGAAACGTGATCTTCGCAACCCGTCGTTCGAGCGCCACTCAGGTTGAAAAAGGCAATCAGAAACTGCGATCGAGCGACATCACGGATTGGACGTCGGCCAGTTCACCTTTGGCTTCGATCTTCACTTCGTTGCGACCGAATGCGTGCAGCAGCAACTCGGCGGGTTCGCCCTGCAAGACAACACTGCGAGTGCCGGATTTATGGACGACCGCACTCTCGCCGGAGGGAAGTTCGAAAATTACCTCGACAGCGGCCTTGCGGTAGCCCATCTTGCCGATCTGGCGTGCGTACTTCCACAGTTGAGCCTGCCGACCCTCCGACAACGGACGCGGCGCCCAGTTCAGATGTGCGCGGCGTACGTCTTCGTGGTGAACGAACATCTCGGTGGTGTTGACCTGCGCGTCGAGCCAGTACATCGGCGACCATCGCGGCGGCCCGCTCCGAACGTCGTCGAGGATCTCCTCCCACGGACGCGCTGCTGCGGCCTTTCGAACGCTCTCGGTGTGACCGGCAAGAGGGCTCAACATGATTCCGGGAGCGGCGTCGAGACGCCGCTCCCGGACAATCAGATGTGCTGCCAGGTCACGATTGGTCCACTCCCCACACAGTGTCGGAGCATCGGGGCCGAACTCGACCATGCTGTCCACCAGGGCGAGTCGTTCGTCATGAGCGAAGGTCACCTTCGCCAAAGTACTCGAACCGGACCGGGTTCGAGCGGAAGCGACCTGCTGTGCCGAATCTACGGAACCGCGATGACCGTCGGAATGATCATCGGACGGCGGCGGTACTTGTCCGCGACCCAGCGTCCGACGACGCGGCGCACGGACTGCGCGATGCGATGAGCGTCGATGACGCCTTCGCTCGCCAACCGGGCCAGGTCCGATTCCACGAGATCCGCGGCGGCCTTGAGTGCCGTCGGATCGTCGGAGAAGCCACGACCGGACACCTCGGGAGTGCTGACTGCACGTCCTGTCGACTCGTTGATGACGATGGTGATGGCGATGAAGCCGCCTTCGCCGAGTACGAGGCGATCGGAGAGCGTCGGCTCGCCGACGTCGCCGACTGAAAGACCGTCGACGTAGACGTGTCCGACCGGTACGCGTCCGACGATCTCGGCGAGGCCATCGACCATATCGACCACGACGCCGTCCTCAGCCAGCACGATGCGCTCTTCCGGAACGCCGGTGGCCTTGGCAAGGGCGGCGTTGGCACGCAGGTGCCGCCATTCACCGTGGACGGGCATGGCGTTGGTGGGCCGAACCGCGTTGTACAGGTAGAGCAACTCACCGGCGGACGCGTGGCCCGAGACGTGAACCTTGGCGCTCTGCTGCGTCACGACGGTGGCACCGCGCTTGGCCAAGCCGTTGACCACGGCAAAAACGGAGTTCTCGTTACCCGGAATCAGCGAGGATGCGAGAACGACCAGGTCGTTGGCACGGATGTTGATCTGGCGGTGTTCGCCGCGTGCCATCCGCGAGAGCGCTGCCAACGGCTCACCCTGCGAACCCGTCGAAATGAGCACCAGGCGATCGTCGGGAAGGGTGGCGGCGGTGTCGATGTCGACGACCAGTCCGTCTGGCACCGTGAGGTAGCCGAGATCCTGGGCGATCTGCATGTTGCGGACCATCGAGCGGCCGACGAAGACGATGCGACGGTTGTACCGAGCGGCAACGTCGACGACCTGCTGGATGCGGTGCACGTGGCTGGCGAACGATGCCACGATGACGCGCTGCTTCGCCTTGCCGATGACGTTGTCGAGCACTCCCCCGATTTCACGCTCGGGCGTGACGAATCCCGGGACCTCGGCGTTGGTCGAGTCCACGAGGAACAGGTCGACACCCTCGTCGCCCAGGCGGGAGAAACCGGCGAGGTCGGTCAGGCGGCCGTCGAGAGGCAGCTGATCGAGCTTGATGTCACCGGTGTGCAGTACAACTCCGGCGTCGGTGCGAATCGCGATCGCGAGCGCGTCGGGAATCGAGTGGTTGACGGCGAAGTACTCGCAGTCGAACGGGCCGTGAGTGGTGGTGTTTCCTTCGACGACCTCGACGAGGTTCGGTCGCAGGCGATGCTCGCGGCACTTGGCGGCAACGAGGGCGAGAGTGAACTTCGCGCCGATGACCGGAATGTCCGCGCGCAGGCGCAGCAAGAACGGTAGAGCACCGATGTGGTCCTCGTGGCCGTGAGTCAAGATGACGGCTTCGACGTCGTCCATACGGTCTTCGATGTAGCGGAAGTCCGGGAGGATCAGGTCGACGCCGGGCTGCTGGTCTTCGGGGAACAGCACACCGCAGTCGACGATCAGCAACTTGCCGCGGTGCTCGAACACCGTCATGTTGCGACCGATTTCGCCGATGCCGCCGAGAGCAACGATGCGCAGACCTGATGCCGGCGCCTTCGGGGGTGTTCCGAGGCGACCTGTGGGATCGACGGCCGGACGGTTCTCGGGGCGCTTGTTTCCGCGCCCGTTGCCCGCCTTCGACGCTGCCGGACGGTTGCCGCCGGCAGATTTGCGTGGCGACCTGTCTTCGGTCGATTTCTTGGGTGCAGCAGATTTAGTGGCTGCGGACTTGGTCGCTGCAGATTTGGCTGCTGCGGCCTTCTTGGGCGGGGCGGCTGCGGCGGGGGCCGCTTCTGCCGCCGGCGCAGCTGGTGCCTCTACCGGTGCGGCCTTCGCGGCCGTTTCGGGAGCCGGAGGCGAAGGCGGACCGGCTTGACGACTGGCACTACGACGTCGGGGGGGACGGGTCATTTACAAAACTCCTGCCGCATGCAGATCGGCGGCAAGACCGTCGATCTGCTCTTTAGTGGGTGCAACCTGCGGAAGGCGTGGTTCTCCGACATCGATTCCGATGAGTCGCAGACCCGCCTTCGAAGCGCTGACACCGCCGAGGCGGGCAACGGAACGAATCACAGGGATCAAACTGAGGTTTATTTCGCGTGCGCGGGCGATGTCGCCGGACACGAACGCGGTGTGGAGGTCGCGGAGGCGACCCGGAACGAGATGGCCGATGACGCTGACGAAGCCGGTAGCACCGACAGCGAGCCACGGCAGGTTCAGCGGGTCGTCACCGGAGAAGAACTGAAGCTCGGTGGTGCCGATCAACTCTGCGCCGGCGTTGAGGTCACCCTTGGCATCCTTGACGGCCTTGATCCGCGGGTGCTCGGCGAGTCGGCGGATCGTTTCGGTCTCGATGGGGACGACGGAGCGGGGCGGAATGTCGTACAACATGACGGGCAGGTCGGTCGCGTTGGCGACGGCGGTGAAGTGTGCAAAGAGTCCGGCCTGGGGCGGACGCGAGTAGTACGGGGTGACGACGAGCAGACCGTGCGCTCCGGCGCGAGCCGCGTCACGGGCGAGTTCGACACTGTGGGCGGTGTCGTTGCTCCCGGCGCCTGCAACGATCTTCGCGCGGTTGCCGACGGCGTCGATCACTGCGCGGAGCAGGTCGAGCTTCTCGGACTCGGTGGTGGTGGGAGACTCACCGGTCGTGCCGGCAAGAACGAGGCCGTCGCAGCCGTTGTCGACGAGATGGGCTGCGAGGCGCACTCCCGCGTCGACGTCCAACTTCCCGTCGGCAGTGAACGGGGTCACCATCGCAACGGAAATGGTGCCGAACGGACGCTCGACAAGAGAAGCGGAATCACCGTAGGTCATGGTCAGAAGGTTACCCGGTTCAGCTCTTACTTCTGCACACGAGTCACGACTCGGCCGCAAATGCACTGACGGCGATTTCCGATCCGTCGCTTCCGCGGAGAATCTCGTAGTCCCCGAACACATTTGGGGCGACGTCACGAAGCTGACGTAGGCACTCGATCGCGACTCGCCGGATCTCGACGTCGGCATGTTCGGTGGCGCGCATCTCGACGAAGTGCCGCCAGGCCCGATAGTTCCCGGTCACGACCAAGCGCGTCTCGGTTGCGTTGGGCAGCACCGAGCGCGCAGCTTGCCTGGCTTGCTTCCCACGCATCGGGGCACCGGGCACTGATTGCAATTTCCCCTCGAGGGCGGTCAGCAGTTCGCCGTAAGCGCGACGGCTCTCGTCGGTGGCAGACAGAAACAGTGCTTCGAGCTCAGGATCACCTTCGACCGCGGGAGGCACGACAACGTTCGCATCATTCTCGCGAACGAATCGCTGCGAGAGTTGCGAGTACGAGAAGTGCCGGTGACGAATCAATTCGTGAGTGCACGAGCGCGAGATACCAGTGATGTAGAAGCTCACCGTCGCGTGCTCTAGCACCGAAACGTGTCCGACCTCGAGCAGATGTCTGAGGTAGCCGGCGTTGGTTGCGGTTCGCGGATTCGGCTTGGACCAACTCTGGTAGCAAGCTCGGCCGGAGAATTCGACGAGTGCTTCGCCGCCATCCGCGTCCGTCTCCCACGGAATGTCCTCGGGCGGGAAGAACTCGGACTTCGCCACCAACTGCACTTTCAGCGACACCGTGTTCGGCACAACCCACTCCTCGACAAGCACGAAACGACCAGCACGAAACCCGGGCGCCGTTCGCCTCAGGTGCTGGGCAACTCTATAGCGGTCGACCACCCCCGAGATCGAGTGACGTCATCACATCCTTGACTGACGTCACTTTTGACGCCACTCTGGTGTCATGGACATTTCGGAGTACACCGCGAAGCTGCAGAATGACCTCGTCACCGCAGCCGAACTCGGCGACGATCACACACGCCGGATTGCGGCGTCGTTGTCCGCCGCCATCGAACCCTCGGTCCGCCTGGTCTTGTTGGCCGCGGCGACGGAGTTGGCCAAGGAGATCGGGACCAAACTCGACGGCCGCGAGGTCAGGGTCAATCTCGACGGCAACGAGATCGTGACCGACGTCGTCCGCCCGACGAATTCGACCGGCGGCGAGGGCGGAAACGAGAAGGCAGACGACGAGAAGAAGGACTCCACTTACTCGTTCGACGACGTCAGCGGCGATATCAGCCGAGTGACGTTGAGGATGATGGAGCAGATCAAAGCCCGCGCCGAGGAGGCAGCCAATCAGAACGGAGTCTCCCTCAACTCGTGGGTTTCACAAGCCGTTCAGGGCGCATTGCGGGACCAGATGCGCAAGAACGGCATGGACTAGTTCGACGCCACCCTGATCGCCGATGATCTAATTGCGCAACTGCAGTAATCACGAACCGTTGCCGCAAGGCGAGAAGGAGCACGTTCATGGCCGTTTCGGGCGTCAAGGAATTCGAGATCAAGGCTGATCCGGAAACGGTGATGAAGGCCGTAGCTGCAGTCGATCGGCTGCCGGAGTGGTCGTCTGCGCACAAGAAGATCACCATCGAGAGCACTCACGACGACGGTCGACCCCATCGCGTTCGCATGGCCGTGTCCATTCTGGGAATCAACGACGAGCAGGTAGTCGACTACACCTTCGAGGGCGACGACAAGGTGACCTGGACCCTCGTCGAGAGCGGCCAGCAGAACCAGCAGGACGGCTCGTACGTCTTGACTCCCACCGACGGTGGAACCAAGGTCACCTTCGAACTGACCATCGATCCCAAGATCCCGCTGCCGGGCTTCCTGGTGAAGAAGGCGCAGAAGACGGCCCTGGAAACAGCAAGCAAGGGCCTGACGAAGTTCGTCGAAAACTTCTGAGCGCACACGCAATTCAGGCGGCCCTTACTTCGGCGTTCATCGCCGGGTAGGGGCCGTTTGCCGTGAAGCCCAGCTGCGATTTCTCGGAAGTTCTTGCCGATGTTGAACATTCGCCGGTAGCCGGGGACCGCCCAGAGTAACGTCGGCCGCGTGTCCGCCGAGACCGCAGAGCCCAACTCCATGGCACCCGTGCGCATCCTCGTCTACAGCGACGACGCACACACCCGCGAGCAGGTTCGGCTCGCTCTCGGAGAGCGCCCACATCCTTCGATGCCCACCATCGATTACGTCGAGGTCGCGACGGCGCCGATCGTCGTCGACAAGCTCGATGCCGGCGGAATCGATCTCGCCATCCTCGACGGCGAGGCGAGTCCGGCGGGCGGCATGGGCGTCGCGAAACAACTCAAGGACGAGATCGTCGACTGTCCACCGATCCTCGTACTGACCGGTCGACCCGACGATGCGTGGCTGGCGTCGTGGTCGCGAGCGGAAGCCTCAGTGCCGCAGCCGATAGATCCGATGGAACTCTCTTCCACCGTCATCGCGCTTCTGCGTCGGCAACTGAGCCGGTGAGCACCCGTTGCAGCGGTGATTCGTTGCGGCGCCGACTACTTCGGACTTTCGAGAGCGAAACTCGGCACCTCGAAAATCAACCCAATGTCGGAGGCCTCCCCTAGTGTGGGTGTCGCAGGTCACATAAGTGTCGAATTGCTGGCAGTATCGAAATTGAACGGCACCTTCGGGTTAACGGCACCTTCGGGTTAACGGCACCTTCGGGTTAACGGCACCTTCGGGCTAGGCGGACATCCGCACAGCGGAGAGGAGTTCGGGTGAGATGAACGCTTACATCCCCATTCTCGTTCTCGGGGTCATCGCGATGGCCTTCGCTGTGGTGTCGGTTGTTCTCGCGTCCGTGGTGGGCCCGAAGCGGTACAACAGGGCGAAACTCGAAGCCTACGAATGCGGAATCGAACCGGCACCCCGTACCGCTGGTGGCGGACGGTTTCCCGTCAAGTTCTATCTGACGGCAATGCTGTTCATCATCTTCGACATCGAGATCGTTTTCCTCTATCCGTGGGCGGTGCATTTCGATTCGCTCGGCTTGTTCGGCCTCGCGGCGATGGGCCTTTTCATAGTCAACGTCTCGGTGGCATACGCATACGAATGGCGGCGAGGCGGTCTCGGTTGGGACTAGCTCAGCGAACACAGGAACAGCACACACGAGTCAGACAAAACCGGTCACACCGCAGCTGTTACGACTGAAAAGAGTCGGATATGGGTCTCGAAGAAAAGCTCCCCAGCGGATTTCTACTGACCACGGTCGAGGGCCTGGCAGGTTATGCCCGCAAAGGATCACTGTGGCCTGCCACCTTCGGGCTCGCGTGTTGCGCCATCGAGATGATGGCAACCACGTCGGGTCGCTTCGACCTGGCGCGGTTCGGTATGGAGGCATTCCGCGCGTCGCCGCGACAGGCAGACCTTCTGATCGTGGCCGGGCGGGTCAGTCAAAAGATGGGCCCGGTACTTCGTCAGGTCTACGACCAGATGGCCGAGCCGAAATGGGTTCTGGCCATGGGTGTATGCGCGTCGTCCGGCGGAATGTTCAACAACTACGCAGTGGTTCAGGGCGTCGACCACATCGTGCCGGTCGACATCTACTTGCCCGGCTGTCCGCCGCGGCCGGAGATGCTCCTGAACGCGATCATCGAACTGCACCGAAAGATCCAGGAAATGCCCCTCGGCGTGAACCGCGAAGAGGCACGCGCGGCAGCCGAGCGCGCCGCACTGGCATCCACCCCCACCATCGACATGAAGGGGCTGCTGCGATGACCTCGGGTAACACCGGCGCGAGAGGGATGTTCGGGGTCCGCGGCACTGGCGACACCTCGGGCTACAGCAGGCTTGCCCCTCCGATCTCTCTAGAGGACAAGGCTTCTCGACCCTTCGGCGGTTATTTCGATGCAGTCGCGGATTCGTTGGACGCGGCATTGAGCAGCGCGGGTGGCACTTTCACCGCTGCAGTCGAGCGTGTGGTGATCTTTCGAGACGAGATGACGCTGCACGTCGAACGCTCCCACTTGCCGCAGGTTGCGCGAAGACTGCGCGACGAACCGGACCTTCGCTTCGAGCTCTGCCTGGGTGTCGACGGAGTGCACTACCCGCAGGACACCGGTCGTGAACTGCACGCCGTGTATCCACTTGCCTCGATTACGCACAACCGCCGAATCAGGCTGGAAGTATCTGTGCCGGATTCCGATCCGCATATTCCGTCGATTGTCGGGATCTACCCGACCAATGACTGGCATGAACGCGAGACGTACGACTTCTTCGGGATCGTCTTCGACGGTCATCCGGCCCTGACCCGCATCGAGATGCCCGACGACTGGAAAGGCCACCCCCAGCGGAAGGACTATCCGCTCGGCGGTATCCCGGTCGAGTACAAGGGCGCCCAGACTCCGCCTCCCGACGAGCGTAGGTCGTACAACTGATGAACGAGACGACAGGAAGCAACTCCGGTGCCACGACGGAAACCGTCGTCACGGCATCGGGTCAGGACTGGGACGACATCGTCACCGCGGCCGCCCGCCAGCGAACCGGCGAGGCGGAACGGATCGTGGTCAACATGGGCCCACAGCATCCGTCCACTCACGGGGTCTTGCGCCTCATTCTCGAGATCGAGGGTGAGACGGTCGTGGAAGCTCGATGTGGAATCGGGTACCTGCACACCGGAATCGAGAAGAATCTCGAATTCCGGAACTGGACGCAGGGTGTCACTTTCGTTACTCGAATGGACTACCTGTCACCGTTCTTCAACGAAACCGCGTACTGCCTCGGAGTCGAGAAACTTCTCGACATCACCGACGACATTCCCGAGCGAGCCACCGTCATTCGCGTGATGATGATGGAACTCAATCGGATCTCCTCACATCTCGTGGCCCTGGCGACCGGCGGAATGGAACTCGGCGCCGTAACGGCGATGCTGTTCGGATTCCGCGAACGCGAATTGATTCTGGACGTGTTCGAGACGATCACCGGACTGCGGATGAATCACGCCTACATCAGGCCTGGTGGTCTCGCTCAGGATCTACCCGACGGGTCGGTCGCGAAGGTTCGGGAATTGTTGAAGGTCCTACCGAAACGGTTACGTGACGTCGAACTGATGCTCAGCGACAACTCCATCTGGAAAGCACGTACCCAGGGAATCGGATATCTCGATCTCACCGGCTGTATGGCGCTCGGGGTGACGGGGCCGGTCCTTCGCGCCACAGGTCTCCCCCACGATCAGCGTCGAGCGCAGCCGTACTGCGGCTACGAGAACTACGAGTTCGACGTAGTGACACACGACGGATCCGATTGCTACGGAAGGTACGTCATCCGCGTCGAGGAGATGAAGGAGTCCCTCAAGATCGTGGAGCAGTGCCTCGACAAGCTACAACCGGGCCCGGTCATGGTGGACGACAAGAAGATCGCCTGGCCTGCCGATCTCGCTGTGGGACCGGATGGCCTCGGCAACTCGCAGAAGCACATCGCCAAGATCATGGAGTCCTCCATGGAAGGTCTGATTCACCATTTCAAACTGGTCACCGAGGGTATCCGCGTGCCGCCAGGTCAGGTGTACGTCGCCGTCGAGTCTCCGCGTGGCGAACTGGGGGTGCACATGGTCAGCGACGGGGGAACCCGGCCGTACCGCGTCCATTTCCGGGACCCGTCGTTCACCAACCTTCAGGCAGTAGCCGCGATGTGTGAGGGAGGCATGGTGTCCGACGTGATCGCTTCGGTTGCCAGTATCGATCCCGTCATGGGCGGAGTGGACCGATGACCGGCCCGAACAGCTCGTCACGCGTGTTCATCGAACTCGGGCCGCGCCGGGAGGAGCCCACGCAATTGGTACGCCCTGGCGCACGATCGAGCTATCCACCCGACGTACTCGCCCGACTCGACGCCGACGCCGAAACCGTCATCGCTCGCTACCGTGAGCCTGACGCCGCCGCGACCACCAGTCGATCCGCCCTCTTGCCGCTCCTTCATCTCGTGCAATCCGAGGACGGGTACATCACCCCGGCCGGGATCGATTTCTGCAGTGCCAAGCTGGGTTTGACGGGCGCCGAGGTCGCCGCAGTTTCCACCTTCTACTCCATGTATCGCCGGGGGCCGACGGGTGAGTATCTGGTCGGAGTCTGCACCAACACGCTGTGCGCGATCATGGGCGGCGACGACATCCTCGCGGCACTCGAAGAGCACCTGGGCTCGACAGGCTCCAGAGATGAAGGTGGACACTCCATCTCGACGTCCGACGGTAAGATCACCCTCGAACACATCGAGTGCAATGCGGCGTGCGACTACGCCCCCGTCATGATGATCAACTGGGAGTTCTTCGACAATCAGACCCCGGAATCGGCGCGCTCACTCGTCGATGCGCTCCGCGCCGGAGAGCGCGTGACACCCGATCGCGGTGCCACGCTGTGCTCGTTCCGGCAGACTGCGCGCACTCTGGCTGGTTTTCCGGATACGCGAATCGAGGCAGCCGAAGCACAGACCGTCGGCGATGCAACTCTTGCCGGACTACGTATCAGCCGATCTCTCGACGACAATCCACCCGGCTCGGCTTCCGCGGCCGACGCTCCCGGCGAAGGGAAGTGACATGACACTCGCCCCCGTCCTGAGTCGATACTGGGATCAACCGAATTCATGGACCCTCGACAGCTACCTTCGCCGCGACGGCTACCAGGCGCTGCGCAAAGCGCTGGCCACGCCCCCCGACGCCGTGATCGAAACCGTCAAGGACGCGGGCCTGCGCGGACGTGGCGGCGCGGGCTTCCCGACAGGCCTCAAGTGGAGCTTCATCCCCCAGGTCTCCGAAGACAAGCCAGGAGACGGCAAGCCTCACTACCTCGTCGTCAATGCCGACGAGTCCGAACCGGGCACATGCAAGGACATGCCGTTGATGATGGCGACCCCACACACGTTGGTGGAGGGAGTGATCATCGCGGCGTACGCAATTCGAGCAGCGAAGGCGTTCATCTACGTCAGAGGTGAGGTTGTCCCGGTTCTGCGACGCCTGCAGACCGCTGTCGCCGAGGCTTACGCGGCCGGATATCTGGGCCGCAACGTCCTCGGTTCGGGTTTCGATCTGGATCTCGTCGTCCATGCCGGAGCCGGCGCCTATATCTGTGGGGAAGAGACGGCCCTCCTCGATTCGTTGGAGGGACGACGCGGTCAGCCTCGACTGCGGCCGCCGTTCCCCGCTGTCGCCGGTCTCTATGCCTGCCCGACCGTCGTCAACAACGTCGAGTCCATCGCGAGTGTTCCGTCGATCGTCCTGGGCGGCCCGGAGTGGTTCCGGTCGATGGGAAGTGAGAAGTCACCGGGATTCACGCTGTATTCGCTCTCGGGTCATGTCACCACCCCCGGCCAGTACGAGGCTGAACTCGGGATCACCTTGCGCGAGCTGCTCGAATACGCAGGCGGGGTCCGCGCTGGACACACCCTCAAATTCTGGACTCCCGGCGGATCCTCGACACCGATCTTCACCGACGAACATCTCGATGTCCCACTCGACTACGAGGGCGTCGGCGCCGCGGGATCCATGCTCGGTACCAAGGCCTTGCAGATATTCGACGAGACAACCTGCATCGTGCGTGCGGTGTTGCGATGGACCGAGTTCTACGCTCACGAATCCTGCGGTAAATGCACGCCGTGCCGCGAGGGCACGTACTGGCTGGTGCAGATCCTGCGTCGGCTCGAAGGGGGAACAGGAACCGAGGCCGATCTCACCAAACTTCTCGATATCTCGGACACGATCCTCGGAAAGTCCTTCTGCGCGTTGGGTGATGGAGCGACCAGCCCGATCATGTCTTCCTTGAAGTACTTCCGCGAGGAATACGTAGCGCATTTCGACGGGAACGGATGCCCGTTCGATCCTCACCGGTCCGTTCTCGCGACAGGAGCGTTCGTCTCATGACTGCAGCCGACGCCACCACTGGAACCGATGCGGCACCGCCGATTGATCTCGTCACCCTCACCATCGACGGCCGGGAACTCCAGGTCCCCCAGGGCACGTTGATCATTCGCGCTGCGGAGATGATCGGCACCCAGATTCCGCGGTTCTGCGATCATCCTCTACTGGACCCGGTCGGTGCTTGCCGCCAGTGCATCGTGGAAGTCGAAGGTCAACGCAAGCCGGTGGCGTCCTGCACGACACCGGTTGCGGACGGAATGGTCGTCACCACACAGCTCACGTCGCCTGTGGCCGAGAAGGCGCAACGCGGGGTGATGGAACTCCTGCTCATCAACCACCCTCTGGACTGCCCCGTGTGCGACAAGGGCGGCGAGTGTCCGCTCCAGAACCAGGCGATGTCGACCGGTCGCACCGAATCCCGATTCGGTGAGGAGAAAAGGACCTACCCCAAGCCCATCCCCCTCTCGTCCGAGATCCTCCTCGACCGCGAGCGTTGTGTCCTCTGCGCCAGGTGCACGCGATTCTCGAGTCAGATCGCCGGCGACCCGTTCATCGATCTCCTCGAGCGCGGCGCGCTTCAACAGGTCGGGATCTACGCCAACGAGCCCTTCGAGTCCTACTTCTCGGGCAACACGATCCAGGTTTGCCCGGTCGGCGCGCTCACCAGTACGGCATACCGATTCCGGGCGCGACCGTTCGATCTGGTGTCCAGCCCCAGCGTGTGTGAACACTGCGCCGACGGATGTGCTCAGCGCACCGACCACCGTCGCGGAAAGGTTCTCCGTCGTCTCGCCGGGGACGACCCCGACGTCAACGAGGAATGGAACTGCGACAAGGGGCGCTTCGCTTTCACGTACACGACCCAAGGTGATCGGATCGCCACTCCCCTGATCCGCAACGCTGACGGCGAATTGATTCCGGCGTCGTGGCCCATGGCACTCGACCTCGTTGCGCGATCCTTCGCGCACGCCCGCGGTGACGCAGGCGTACTCGTCGGCGGACGCTCTACCTTGGAGGACGCCTACGCCTACGGTAAGTTCGCGCGAGTTGCTCTCGCTACCAACAACATCGATTTCCGAATCCGCGCTCACTCAGCCGAAGAGGAAGATTTCCTCTCAGCTCACGTCGCGGGCCGCACACTTGAAGGGTCGGTGACGTACCAGGACCTCGAATCTGCCCCGACCGCGTTGCTGGTAGCTCTCGAGCCCGAGGAGGAGTCACCGATCATCTTCCTGCGACTGCGCAAGGCCGCACGTTTCGGCAAGACGACGGTGCTCTCCAGCGCGCCATTCGCTACGCGCGGCCTGCAGAAGATGGGCGGTGGTCTACTTCGGACCGTTCCCGGAAGTGAAGCAGCTCTGATGGATTCGTTGTCCCACCCCGGCAGTGAGGAGGGTCAGCTCCTCCGGCAGCCCGGTGCTGTGATCCTGCTGGGTGAGCGACTGAGTGCGGTAGCAGGCGGCTTCGCCGCGGCGCTGCGACTCGCCGAATCGACGGGAGCTTCTTTGGCCTGGGTACCACGCCGCGCTGGTGATCGCGGCGCCGTCGAGGCCGGCGCGCTACCGGGATTGCTTCCCGGCGGACGCCCCGTTGCGGACCCGGCAGCACGTCAGGAGGTGGAATCAGTGTGGGGGGCCTCCATCCCGGCATCCGACGGTCGCGACGCCGCGAGTCTGCTGGATCCGGGGCAGACGACTGCTGCGCTTCTTGTCGGCGGCGTCGAGTTGAGTGATCTCCCGAACCCGGCGAGGGCAAGGGCCGCGATCGAAGCCGCAGGGTTCGTTGTGAGTTTGGAGATCCGTCACAGCGGAGTCACCGAACTCGCCGACGTCGTCTTCCCGGTGGCACCGGTCGCCGAGAAGCCCGGAACCTTCCTCGACTGGGAAGGCCGCGAGCGCGTGTTCGACACCGCGTTGAGAACGACAGGAGTAATGCCGGATCAGCGCGTTCTCCACGCGATCGCAGCCGAGATGGGCATCGATCTGGGCCTACCCGACGCAGATTCCGCACGCTCGGAGATACACCGCCTCGGCGCTTGGTCCGGATCGCGCCCCACCTCGCCTCAGGTCCCGTCAGGCACCATGCCCACACCGGCACTGGGCGAGGCAGTGTTGTCGAGTTGGCGAATGTTGCTCGACAACGGCCGATTGCAAGACGGCGAGCCCAACCTGGCGGGTACGGCACGGCCGTCGCTCGTGCGTTTGTCGGCCGAGACCGCTGCCGAGATCGGCGCCGACAACGGCGATCACGTTGCGGTGTCGACTGAATCCGGTTCCATCACATTACCGTTGGAGATCACCGACCTCCCGCCTCGAACAGTCTGGCTCCCGCTCAATTCACCGGGTAGCACGATCTACGAAACGCTCTGCGTCACCGCGGGGTCCGTGGTGAAGATTGCGAAGGCGGGAGCGCAATGAACACCCACGAGTACGGGACGGTCGCAGCTCCGGTCGACCTGTCGGCGTTTGGGCACGACCCGTGGTGGTTGGTGATCGGCAAGGCTCTCGCAATCTTCGTGTTCCTCGTACTCACCCCGCTGGTGGCGATCTACGCGGAACGAAAGGTCATGGCACGCATGCAGATGCGTGTCGGACCGAACCGCGTCGGCCCCCGTGGAATGCTCCAGAGCCTCGCTGACGGAATCAAGCTCGCCCTCAAGGAGGGCATCACACCGACCGGCGCCGACAAACCGCTTTACCTCCTCGCGCCCGTCATCGCGGTCGTGCCCGCCTTCATGGCTTTTGCTGTCATCCCGTTCGGTCCACAGGTGTCGATTTTCGGAACCCGGTCACCCCTGCAACTGACCGATCTACCGGTCGGCGTTCTGTACATCCTGGCCGTCACTTCTATCGGTGTGTACGGGATCGTCCTTGCCGGCTGGTCTTCGGGATCGACGTATCCCCTACTGGGCGCACTTCGATCGACCGCGCAGGTCATCTCGTACGAGGTAGCGATGGGCCTGTCTTTCGCTGCCGTTTTCCTCTACGCCGGCACGATGTCCACGTCCGGCATCGTCGACGCCCAACAGGGAGCCTGGTACGTCTTTCTCCTCCTGCCGTCCTTCCTGATCTACGTGACAGCCATGGTCGGCGAAACCAACAGGGCTCCCTTCGACCTTCCCGAGGCCGAGGGTGAGCTGGTAGGTGGGTTCCACACCGAGTACTCCTCCCTCAAGTTCGCGATGTTCATGCTGGCCGAGTACGTGAACATGGTGACGGTGTCCGCTCTGGCCACCACGCTGTTTCTGGGCGGGTGGCACGCACCGTTCCCGTTCAATCTTTGGGACGGCGCCAATTCCGGTTGGTGGCCGGTGCTGTGGTTTGTCGCGAAAGTGTGGGGCTTCCTCTTCGTCTTCATCTGGTTGCGCAGCACGCTTCCTCGATTGCGCTACGACCAGTTCATGAATCTCGGCTGGAAGGTTTTGATCCCAGCAGCTTTGGTATGGGTGATGGTGATCGCGACCGTTCGTGCGTTCCGCAACGAGGGCTACAACACCTGGGTCGTACTTCTCTGCGTCGCACTGGTTCTCGGAGCTGCGCTCCTGATCGTGTTGGCCGGGACTTACCGCGGCCGACGCCGAACTGCCGCGTTGGTCACCGCTTCGGGGACCTTGCCTTTCGATGCAATGTCGGGCGGCTTCCCGGTTCCACCGCTGCCTGGTCAAAAACTGCCTGGTCAAAAACTGCCTGGTCAAAAACTGCCTGGTCAGAACGTGCCACCGCCGCGACGCACAGATGTTTCCGACACATCGGAGGACTCCCATGCCTGAATTCCTCGGACCTATCGCGGGTTTCGGAGTGACGCTCTCGACCATGTTCAAGAAACCCGAGACCGAGTTCTATCCGGAGGAGAAGCGGCCCACCGCGCCCGGATACCACGGTCGCCATCAACTCAACCGGTATGCGGACGGACTCGAGAAGTGCATCGGTTGCGAACTGTGTGCCTGGGCCTGCCCCGCCGACGCGATCTATGTCGAGGGTGCTGACAACACCGAAGAAGAACGGTTCTCCCCCGGTGAGCGCTACGGGCAGGTGTATCAGATCAACTACCTGCGGTGCATCGGCTGCGGCCTCTGCGTCGAGGCCTGCCCCACTCGGGCCCTCACGATGACCAACGAGTACGAGATGGTCGACGACAATCGAGCTGGATTGATCTACGAGAAGGACCGATTGCTCGCGCCCCTGAAACCCGACATGACAGCGCCACCACACGCGCTGCGTCCCGGCACAACTCAGGACGACTACTACCGCGGCGACATCACAGCAGTACCCGAACAAGCAGTACCCGAACAAGCAGCACCCGAACAGCCAGCACCCGAGCGAGAGCCGAACCCGGAGACCGAGAAATGATCGCGGCGGTCACGACCACGATCCTGGCGGAGGGAACGATGACATCGACCTCCACCGGCGAGGCGGTGCAGTTCTGGATCCTCGGAACCCTTGCGGTGATCAGCGCTTTGGGTGTCGTCGCCGCGCCCAAGGCCGTCTACTCTGCACTCTTCCTTGCGATGACGATGATCATCCTGGCCGTGTTCTACATCGTCCAGGGCGCACTGTTCCTGGGTGTCGTCCAGATCGTCGTCTATACCGGCGCGGTGATGATGTTGTTCTTGTTCGTCCTGATGCTGGTGGGCGTGGATTCTTCGGACTCCCTGGTCGAAACGCTACGCGGACAACGAGTCAGCGCGATCGTGATCGGCGTGGGATTCGGGCTACTCCTTATCGGCGGCCTCGGAAATGCGTCGATCTCGGGCTTCACCGGATTCACCGGACTCGACCAGGGCAACATCGACGCACTCGCCGATCTCATCTTCATCCGCTACGTCTGGGCCTTCGAACTGACCGGTGCACTGCTGATCACGGCGACACTCGGCGCAATGATGCTCGCACACCGGGAGAAGATCGGAGCCACACTCAGCCAACGCGAACTCTCGCAGCAACGATTCGCGTACCTGGGCAGCGATGAAGACAATCCCGAAAAGGGCTCGGCCACTCCACTCCCCAGTCCCGGCGTGTACGCACGTCACAACGCAGTGGACATGCCGGCCTTGTTGCCGGACGGAACGTTCTCGACGCTCTCTGTCAGCAGCGCGCTCACTCCACGTTCCCCGGATCCGAGCACCGGTGAGGAGACTCAGCGATGAATCCCGAGAACTATCTGTATCTGTCCGTCCTGTTGTTCACGATCGGAGCTGCAGGAGTCCTCCTGCGCCGCAACGCCATCGTGGTGTTCATGTGTATCGAATTGATGCTCAACGCAGCCAACCTGGCGTTCGTGACCTTCGCGCGCATGCACGGCAATCTGGACGGCCAGATCTTCGCCTTCTTCACGATGGTGGTCGCTGCGGCCGAAGTTGTCGTCGGCCTGGCAATCATCATGATCATCTTCCGATCTCGGCGTTCTGTATCCGTCGACGACGCAGACCTGCTGAAGTACTGATATGTCAGGAGGAATCACGTCCGCCATCTGGTTGCTCCCCGCCCTGCCGCTGTGCGGCGCCGCTGTTCTTTTGCTGGCCGGTCGTCGCACGAACGCGTGGGGTCACCTGCTTGCCTGCGTCATGGCTATCGCGTCGTTTGTCGTCGCAGTGGTGTTTTTCATCGCCATGCTCGGCCGCGACACCGCCGACCGCACCGTCACCGAGCACCTGTTCAGTTGGGTCCCGGTCGACAGTCTTCAGGTCGAGTTCGGACTGCAACTGGACCAACTGTCGATGTGTTTCGTTCTGCTCATCACCGGTGTAGGTTCGCTGATCCACATCTACTCGGTCGGATACATGGCGCACGACCCCGAGCGTCGTAAGTTCTTCGCGTACCTCAATCTTTTCCTCGCTGCAATGCTGCTTCTGGTGCTCGCCGACAACTTCCTCGGACTCTACGTCGGCTGGGAAGGCGTCGGTTTGGCGTCATACCTGCTGATCGGCTTCTGGCAGCACAAGCCGTCGGCGGCGACTGCCGCCAAGAAGGCTTTTGTCGTCAATCGGGTGGGCGACATCGGATTGATGATCGCAATGATGTTGATGTTCAGCACATTCGGCTCGCTCTCGTTCAGCAATGTGTTCGGCGACGCGTCCGGCGCAAGCGAAGGTGTCCTGACGGCGATCGGTCTGATGCTCCTCCTCGCTGCGTGCGCGAAGTCGGCGCAAGTGCCGCTGCAGTCGTGGCTCGGCGACGCGATGGAGGGCCCCACCCCCGTTTCGGCTCTGATTCACGCGGCCACGATGGTCACCGCCGGCGTCTACCTGATCGTGCGCTCCAATCTGATCTTCGATCTCGCGCCCGACGCTCAACTCGTGGTTGTCATCGTCGGTGCCGTGACGCTCCTGTTCGGTGCGATCATCGGCTGTGCGAAGGACGACATCAAGAAAGCGCTCGCCGCATCGACCATGAGTCAGATCGGATACATGGTCCTGGCCGCGGGTCTCGGACCAGCCGGATACGCCTTCGCAATCCTTCATCTGATCACCCACGGATTCTTCAAGGCGGGCCTGTTCCTCGGCGCCGGCTCCGTGATGCACGCGATGAACGACGAAACCGACATGCGGCGCTACGGCGGACTCCGGGCGTTCATGCCACTGACTTTTGTCACGTTCGGGCTCGGATATCTTGCCATCATCGGTGTTCCGCCATTTGCCGGGTTCTTCTCCAAGGACAAGATCATCGAGGTTGCAATCGGCGAGGGCGGCGTCAAGGGTGTTGTGCTTGGCATCGTCACGCTCTTGGGTGCGGCGCTCACTGCCTTCTACATGAGCCGCGTGATGCTGATGACCTTCTTCGGGAAGGCCCGCTGGGAGAACCAGAAACCTCACGAATCTCCGGCGGTGATGACGTCTCCGATGATCATTCTGGCGGTGGGATCCGTCGGGGCCGGCATGCTCCTGACCATCGGGTCCAGCTTGCAGAACTGGCTGGAACCGGTTGTCGGCTCCCATCACGTCGAACCGCCGATACCCGCATGGTCGATCACCGCGCTGGCGCTGCTCGCAGTTGCCGCCGGCGTCGCGATTGCTTATCGCGAGTACGCCACACGGGAGATTCCCGTGGTGGCACCGACTCCGGTTTCTCCGTTGACCGTTGCGGCTCGCCGTGATCTGTACGGTGACGCCTTCAACGAGGCGGTGTTCATGAAGCCGGGACAACAACTCACCAAGTCGCTGGAAGTGGTCGACACCAAGGGAATAGGCGGCGTCGTGGGTAGCTTTGCGGTGGTCGTCACCGGCTTGTCCACGCTCACGCGGAAGCTGCAGACCGGGTTCGTTCGTTCGTACGCGCTGGTGATGTTTGTCGGAGCAACACTCGTGGTCGCGACAATGATGGCGGTGACACTGTGGTGATCGAAGCGGCGGTGAGCGACCCTGTGACCAATGCCGGCTTCCCTGCGCTGACGGCGCTCTGGCTGCTTCCGCTCATCGGAGCGGGTGTTGTCCTCGCTCTGCCTGCACGGTCGTACCAATTTGCCAAATCTCTCGCGCTGGCAGTGTCCGTGGCAGTCCTGGTGATCGCCGGCGGTCTCGGAGTTGCGTTCGACCGCGGCGGCGAGCAGTTTCAGTTCGTCGAAAGCCACAACTGGATACCGGCTTTCGGTACCAGCTACACACTCGGACTTGACGGCATCGCACTCGTTCTGGTTCTTCTCACCGCAGTGCTGGTGCCATTACTACTGATCGCGGGCTGGAACGACGTCCCCGCGGACCCGGCATCACCCAAGCGGATGCCGCACACCTATTTCGCGCTGATCCTTGTTGTCGAGTCCATGGTGATGATTTCGTTCAGCGCCTTGGATATTCTCCTGTTCTATATTTTCTTCGAGGCAATGCTGATACCGATGTATTTCCTCATCGGCGGGTTCGGCGGAGTGGGCAGATCTCGCGCAGCCGTGAAGTTTCTGCTCTACAACCTCCTCGGCGGCCTGGTTATGCTCGCTGCGGTCATCGGCCTGTACGTGGTCACCACGCGCGACGAGAGTCCCTTCACCAGCGGCACTTTCGACTTCCGAGCGATCGCGTCCGCGGCGAGCAGCGGTGAACTCGGCGTCGGACCCGGGGTGCTCAACGCCTTGTTCCTCGGATTCATGTTCGCGTTCGCGGTCAAGGCACCGCTCTGGCCGCTGCACAGTTGGTTGCCGGACTCCGCGGTGGAATCGACTCCGTCGACAGCAGTGTTGATGATGGCGGTCGTGGACAAGGTAGGCACCTTCGCGATGATTCGCTACTGCCTGCAACTGTTCCCCGAGTCGTCGTCGACTTTTGCACCGTGGATCATCACGCTCGCCGTGATCGGAATCGTCTACGGCGCAATACTGGCGATCGCGCAGACAGACGTCATGCGACTGATCGCCTACACGTCGATTTCACACTTCGGCTTCATCATTCTCGGAATCTTCGCGATGACCAGCCAGAGCCAGGCAGGTTCCGCGCTGTACATGGTCAATCACGGAATCTCCACCGCCGCGCTGTTCTTGATTGCGGGCTTCCTGGTCTCGCAGCGAGGTACACGATCGATCGCAGCGTACGGCGGCGTCCAGAAAGTCGCACCCGTCCTGGCCGGCACATTCCTCGTTGCGGGGTTGGCAACCCTGTCGCTGCCGGGTCTCGCGCCGTTCGTCAGTGAGTTCCTGGTGCTGATCGGAACGTACTCGCGCTACCACGTGGCCGCTATCGCGGCGACTGTCGCGCTTGTACTGTCCGCGATCTACATACTCTGGCTCTATCAGCGCATGATGGGCGGACCGGTGAAGGAAGGGCAGGGAACGATCCGCGACCTCGCGCGACGCGAACTCGTGGTGGTCGCCCCACTGATCGCACTCCTCCTGCTCCTCGGCATCTACCCCAAGCCTGCCTTGGACGTCATCACTCCTGCAGTGAGCCACACCGTCGTCTACGAGGCACCGACGCCGCTCGTCGCCGACCACGAAGGAGGTGCCCACAAATGAGTTCCTTCAACGACGTGACCATCCTCGGTTCGGCCGACGCGGCATCACCCAGTATCGAATACAGCCTGCTCGCGCCGATGTCGATCGTGTTCGGTGTTGCGGTGGTCGGGGTACTCATCGAAGCCTTTGCACCCCGGCGTATTCGGTACCCAGTGCAACTCGTCCTCGGTGTCGGAGGTTTGGCGGCTGCGTTCGTGGCAGTGCTTCTGCTCGCCGGCACGCGGTCGACGGCGATGATGGGTTCTGTTGCTGTCGACGGACCGACGCTGTTCTTGCAGGCCACGATCCTTCTTGTGTCGATCCCCGCGGTACTGCTGATTGCCGAGCGAGGCTCGGGCAACACCGCCGAAGTGATTGCGCAACATGACGCGCTCGGCAGTTTCACCCCTCAAGCGTCGAGCGTCCCGGGAAGTGTTGCGGAGCAAGAAGCAGTGAAGGTCGGTGTCGCCCAGACCGAAGTCTTTCCGCTCACGCTCTTTGCGGTCGGCGGTATGTTGTTGTTTCCGGCTTCGAACGATCTACTGACGATGTTCGTTGCGCTCGAAGTGTTCTCACTGCCTCTGTATCTCCTGTGCGGTCTGGCACGCAGACGTCGCCTGCTCTCCCAGGAAGCTGCGCTCAAGTACTTTCTGCTCGGGGCATTTTCGTCGGCGTTCTTCGTTTTCGGAATTGCGTTGCTGTACGGCTATGCCGGGACGGTCATGCTCTCCGGTATCGCCGACGCAGCACGCATCGGGTCGGGCACCGACGCCTTCCTCTGGCTCGGAACGGCCCTGGTGGCAGTGGGGTTGCTGTTCAAAGTCGGTGCAGTGCCGTTTCATTCGTGGATTCCCGACGTCTATCAAGGGGCGCCGACGCCGATCACCAGTTTCATGGCGACTGCGACCAAGATTGCCGCGTTCGGCGCCATCCTTCGCGTCTTCTACGTGGCCCTGCCCAATGAATACGTGAACTGGCGCCCGCTGATGTGGGCGGTCGCGATTCTCACGATGGTTGTCGGATCGATCGTTGCAGTGACGCAGACCGATATGAAGCGAATGCTGGCCTATTCGGCTATCGCGCACACCGGATTCATTCTGACCGCCGTGGTGGCGGACTCGGATGCCGGCCTCGCCTCGGCGATGTTCTATCTTCTGGCTTACGGATTCAGCACCGTGGGTGCGTTCGCCGTCGTCAGTGTGGTCCGGGACGCTGACGGTGAGGTCGCTGCGCTGTCGCGCTGGGCCGGATTGGGCAGACGCTCACCATTGGTCGGCGTTGTGTTTGCACTGTTCCTGTTGGCTTTCGCCGGGATTCCGTTGACCAGTGGGTTCATCGGAAAGTTCGCGGTGTTCAGCGCGGCCGCCGAGGGTGGGGCCGCGCCTCTCGTGATCGTCGGCGTCCTGTGCAGCGCGATCGCCGCCTACTTCTACGTGCGAGTGATCGTGTTGATGTTCTTCACCGAATCGGCGGAAGACGCACCGACCGTCGTGGTGCCGAGTGCACTGACCAGCAGTGTGATCGGCCTCGGCGCCGGTGTAACGCTCATCCTCGGCATACTCCCCCAGCCGGCGCTCGATCTCGCCGAGCGTGCAGCGGACTTCGTGCACTGAGCCGATGCGTGAATCTGTTCGCGACGCCGGACTGCCGAGTACCTTGCGGTCGCCATGGTTTGTCGGGTTTTCCGCGGTGGCGATTCTTCATCTGATCCTGAATGCCGCTGATGCTGTGCCCTGGGACGGGATCACCAAGGTCATGCTCGCGCCGATTCTGGCTGCCTGGGTTGTCGACCAAGGCGGACCGAGGATTGTTGCTGCTGCGCTGATTGCCTGCGCTTTCGGAGACCTGTTCCTGATCTGGGACTCCACGTTTGTCATCGGGATGGCCGCCTTCGCGATCGGTCACGTCTGTTTCATCCGATTCTTTCTCTCGCACGGCGCTCTTCGGGAGATACGAAGGCGGCCATGGTTTTTGTGCGCGTACGCCGTTGCCGGAATTGCCCTTGTGTCGTACGCCTGGACCGGTCTCGAACCGGCACTTCGGATTGCCGTCCCTGTGTACGCCGCAATCCTGGTGGGAACCGCGTCCACCGCACTGGCCTACAACACGACCACCGGTATCGGCGGCGCACTGTTCCTCACCTCTGACGCCCTGATCCTGCTCGGTCAGGCGAACAAGTGGCAGCCTGCCGCTGCCGGCATCTGGATCATGACGCTGTACATCCTTGCGTTGTTGCTCCTGACCGTCGGAATCCTCGGCCGGAGTAACACGGCATACCGTCCATTGGCGCCCACGCTGTAAGGATCAGCAACCAGCCGGACATCTCTTCTTATGACGCCGAAATCCGAGGACGGGCCACCACCGAGCGACGAAGAGCGTTTCACCGTCTTGTGGGACGCCTACGCCGGTCGGGTGTTCGCCTATACCTGCCGCCACGTTGATCATCACAGCGCACAGGAAGTTGTCTCCGAGACGTTCCTCGTTGCCTGGCGACGCTTGGACGAAGTGCCCGAACAGGCACTTCCATGGCTGTTGGTGGTGGCTCGAAACACCTTGAACAACAACCGTCGGAGCGTTCGGCGCCATGATGCGTTGACCGAGAAGATGCGACGCATCGAACAGATTGCGGCATCGACGCCGGGCGCCGACGTTACTGTCACCGACCGCACAGAACTGCTCGAAGCACTGACAACACTCACCGTCACCGAGCGTGAAGCCCTACTCCTGACTGCCTGGGACGGATTGACCGCCACCGAAGCAGCGCGGGTCGCCGGGTGTTCGGTTCCAGCCATGCATGTTCGACTCTTTCGCGCTCGGCGTCGATTGAGCACCGGGCTGGCTTCAGAACCTGACACCGCGATCCCGATGAACACCGCCCGACCTTGCGCTGCCGCCGAACACGGGAGTACTCCATGAGCAAAGATCTGCTGACCACCCTCGAGAAGCTGCGGCCGACCGATTCTCTTTCCGCCGAACTCTGGCCCGAGAACGTCCAGGTTGCCACTCGCATCCGAATCATCGCTGACGAAAACAACATTGGAACACCCAGAGTTCCACGCCGCCGGGTAGGCGCCGTAGCTCTCGTCGCGATGCTCTGTGCAGCGGGAATGGTGGGCTGCGCCGCTGCCACGGCGATGATGCCTAAACCGTTTACGGATATGTACTCGGGTTGGCAGACCATGCCGGGAACCAACGGCGGAATAGATCCGTCCACCGCCGAGCGGGTCGGGTCCATCCCCGGACCTGACGGAACCGTGTTCAGCGTCTTCGTTGCCCACGGCGCTGATGGCTGGAGGTGCGTCGCCCCGGTTTTCGAGACGTCATCCGAGACCGACAAGGTTGGTCCGTCGAAATTCATCAGCCTCGGACACGGCTGCAGATCGAACGACGACTTGTACGGCGCAGATTCATTCGGGGGCGGCGCCGGGTACGAGGCCGGTTCGCACGAGGCGACCTACGACGCAGGGGCGGGAGGTGCCGTTCGGGCCGAACTTCACACCGCAGACGGCCAAATCTATCCGACAATTCTTGCCGAAGACCGCTTCTACGGATGGATTCCCCTCTCGCTCACCTTCCCGCGTCCAACTCTCGTCGGATATGCCGCAGACGGGACGGTCGTCGGCACCCGGTGAGCTGTCGGTACCCTCGAAAGATGACTGCACAGGCCCCGAACGAGCGCATCCCCAGCCAGTGGGAAGAGATCACTGCAGCCGACTCGACGCATTCCACACGATATGTCGAGCGTTTCCGTTCCATGAGAGCGGACGGCAAGGACATTGCCGGGGAAGCACGTTTGATCGACGCGATGCTCGGACGCGGTGGCCGGGTTCTCGATGCAGGGTGCGGGCCGGGCCGACTCGGCGGTTATCTGCACGACGTCGGGCATGTGGTTGTCGGAGTCGACGTTGACCCGGTTCTCATCGCTGCCGCGGAGGAGGACCACCCAGGCCCGACGTGGCTTGTCGGCGATCTCTCCGAGCTCGATCTACCGGCCCGCGGTGTCGAGGCAAATTTCGACGTCATCGTGTCGGCAGGCAACGTGATGGCGTTTCTCGCTCCGTCAACCAGGCAAGCAGTATTGTCAGGATTTGCTCGTCATCTCGCTCCGAGCGGCCGAGTGGTCATCGGATTCGGTGCCGGCCGTGGCTACGAGTTCCCCGAGTTTCTCGCCGACGCGGCCGCGAGTGGCCTCGAGGCTGATCTGCTGCTGTCCACGTGGGACCTGCGCCCGTTCAAGGACAATTCCGAATTCCTGGTCGCGGTGTTCTCCCGCGCCTAGCCCGCCAGTTCACCGCCTTCCCCACAATCCGTCACATGGCGATCAATTCACCCTGATCACAATCCTGGCGACTGTTGTTCACTACGAACATAATTGGATCAATGCGGGTGTGGCCGAGCGGCAAGGCAGCGGTCTGCAAAACCGTCCACGCAGGTTCGACTCCTGCCATCCGCTCAGCTTGCGAACCAGCGACTCATGCCGCGACCAACCACCTACCAATGACATTCGGTGCACGCAGCCTGCATCGCTCCGCTCTGTCTCCGCGCACAGGGCTCCGGACAGTTACCCTCGATCGATGCACCCTCTCCCCGAGACAGGCCAGTTGCCTCCCGGACCGATGGCCTTACAGGTGGAACACCTCTGCATGGCGTTCGGCGCGAAAGTTGCTGTGAACGACCTTTCCCTCGCGGTGCCCTCAGGTTCGTTGTTCGGCCTGGTGGGCCCTAACGGTGCGGGAAAAACGACCACACTGTCGATGGCTGTCGGATTGCTTCACCCGCACTACGGTCGCAGCCTGGTGTACGGCTACGACGTGTGGAACGACCCTGTGGCAGCGAAGAGTCTGCTCGGCGTTCTACCCGACGGTCTGGCGCTACCCGCCCAGTTCACCGGCCATGAACTACTCACCTATTTCGGACGCCTGCGCGGCATGCCAGAGGACGTCATCGCGTCACGACGCGACGAACTGTTGGCCGCGCTCGATCTCACCGATGCAGGTGGAACGGTCATCGCCGACTATTCAGCGGGTATGACGAAGAAAATCGGGTTGGCCTCGGCCTTGTTGCACGGCCCTCGCTTACTGGTACTGGATGAGCCGTTCGAAGCTGTCGACCCCATTTCTTCGGCCGGAATTCGGAGCATTCTGCTCTCGTTCGTCCACTCAGGTGGCTCGGTCATTCTTTCCAGTCACGTGATGGCCCTTGTCGAACAACTGTGTACTCACATCGGAGTCATCGCAGACGGGCGCGTCGTGGCTTCAGGAACGGTCGACGAGGTGCGCGCAGGCAACACTCTCGACGAGGCATTCGTTCGCGTTGTCGGCAGCCGCAGTCCCAATCCCGACGGACTGTCATGGATGCGCGCATGACCACCACCAGCTTTTCTCCGACACACTGGAACACGGCGGACTCTGTGTGGCGCACGGTCCTTCGAATGCGCATGACCCTCTACAAACGTCAGTTCACCGGCGGAAGAGCTGTAATCAAGGTCATTGCAGCGTTGTTCGGGGTTCTGGGGGCAGCTCTACTGTGCCTACGAGCTTCGGGAACAAACGGTGTTTCTCCCGAACTCGCCAGCGGCACAACCAGTCTCGCACTGTCGGCTATCGGCGTGATGTGGATCTTGATGCCGATCATGTCTGGTCTGTCAGATGACAATCTTCACCCCAGACATTTCCAACTACTCCCCCTGGAACCCGTCCGACTCGCCAGAGCACTGTTCTCGACGTCGCTGGTCGGTATGACCGTGCCGATTACCGCGTTGGCTGCAGCAGCGATACCGATCTATGCAGCAACCCACCATGCTGCCGCGTTGCCTCTGGCGATCGTTGCGTGGCTCACAACGGTCCTGCTGATGGTCGGCACCTCACGGGTCGCGATGCTGGCGATGTCGCAGCTCCTGCGGAGTCGTCGCAGCCGCGAACTGGGACTGTTGGCATTCGGCACGTTCTTCGGCGGACTGTATCTGCTGCAATTTCCGCTGCAGAGTCGCCTCGGCACGGTCGTGGACGGCGACGTCACGTGGCCGCTCACGGTCGCGCATTCGATACCGTTCGCGTGGGGAATCACCAGTGTCGACGCAGCAGCAGGAGGCGCCTGGCTCCTCGCCGCCGGAGCAGTCCTCGCCCTGGTGCTGGCCGATCTCGCACTGCTGTGGTCATGGCAACGCCTGGTCGTTCGCTACTTCAACGGGAAGGTCGCAGAATCAGCGGGCGCCACTTCCGTGCAATTGAAGAACCAGGGCCGCGACATTCGAACCGGTTGGCGCGCATCCCGACTGGGCACCGTCATCTCTCGCGAGCTTTCGCTCTGGCACGGAGACATGCGCCGACGAACACAACTGCTCTCCGTTGCCATCATGACCTTGGTCTCCGGCTTCGGACCGCTGATCTCGTCATCGATCCCCTTCTCCGCCGCATGGGGTGCCTGGTTCCTGATCTACCTGGCAATGGCAGCCGGATCGAATCTGTACGGATTCGACGGCGCATCGATCTGGCATCTGGTGATGATCCCCGAAGCCGCTTCCGCTGACGTCCGGGGCCGACAAATCGCGTGGGCAATCGTGATGACACCCTTCGTGGTCGTCGCAACAGCTGCTGTACGGATCTTCGGGGACCTCGGGACCGACCGACTGGCCGTGCCGATCGCCGTCGGCATTTCGATGATGGGAGTCGGTGCAGGATTGGTAGTGGCGATATCCGCCAAAGCGCCCTACCCGGTTCCGGAGATGAAGAAGACGTTCTCCTTCAACACCCGCGGGTCCTTCAACGGCTCGTCCTTCGGACTGATCATCCTCGCCATCGTCATCTTCGCCGCGACAACGGCGCCCGGCGTTCTACTCGGGGCGCTGCTACCAAACCCGGTGAACTATTTCGCCATCCCTGTCGCTGTTGCGATTGGTGCACTTGGTGCTTGGATCGGGGGCCGCGTCGCGATCACCCGTATGCAACGCGAGCCGGATCGGATTCTGTTCGCAGTTACCACCACATGATCGTTGCCCAGATAGTCCGAGAATTTCTGGGCGTCAGCGCAGTAGCCGCAGCTTGCACCAAAAAACTCAGTCTGGACAATCGGATCTATCAGGTAGCTAGGTAGGGCAGCCTCATCGGGTTCGGTCCTCGCATATCGCCGTCGCGCTTTCGTGACATAGCTTCCGCTCGAGCCGAACCATTGCCCTGGAAACATCGCACCACCAAGATGTTTGGCATGCCCCCGGAGCACCACGGTTCCGTACGTGTCGCCGAACGTCCCGGCCAATGCGGGAACTGCGCGCACCCGGCCCCTTCGCTCGAGCGCGGCTGGATCGAGCGCTGCCTCAGGTTCGCACCCCAACCCGCTCGGTGCGCAGAAATCCTGGTGATGGACCACTACACCGGAGCGATGGAATTCTGCCGGTGCCGACATCCGTTCCACGGGTCCTGATCGCGCCGGATCCTCGAGATCCGCTGCCGAGCCGAGTCCCTCGGCGCCCCGGCTCGACAGCGAAATCACACCTGAATCAGCTCAGCGAACTCAGCAGCGGCTCGAGCAGCTTGTAGAGCTCGAAGATGCCGATGATCGTTGAAATAGAACCCATGATGATCCTCCGTGATTCGTGAACTTTCCGTGACGTCGCGTCACAGGCAGAAAGCTAACAAACCCGGCATTCAAACGGGGACCTTGGATGTGTCCGGCAGATGAACTCCCTGCTGGCAGAGCCCTTTTGGTGACCAGCGTCATGTTCGACGAGAAATACGCCTCATCGTCACATCACCTGACCCTGACCGACCACAACATCGAAAGTCTGCCGGTTGTGGTCTCGCGATACTTCGCGCCAATTCCGCCCCATCCGGCTCTTGCTTTGTGCGCTGAATCCGATTACATTTCTCCACAATAACGGTACGCGTAACGAAATAACAAGACGCTCTACTGCACTGACCTATATACCCAGTGCCACAACCCTTCCGGACTCTTGCTGGGGCGGCGCTTCGTCGTGTCCAGAAGCTCCTCACTCCCCGATAGAAAGAGAGCACGATGACCACAGAGAGCATCTCCGGAAATCAGCCGCGACCGGTAGCAACTATCGCAAGCCTGACCCTGCTGATCGCTGCCGTGGCCGCGCTCGAAAGCATCATCGTCCCCGCACTCCCCCTGATACAGAGAGACTTCGGAGTGACGGCCGACGTCGGAGCGCTCGCATCCGTCGCTCTGACGTTGAGCACTGTTCTCGTCACGCCGATGGCCGGGCGAATAGCCGACGTGTACGGCGCCCGCCCCACCTTGCTCGCGATCACGACAATCGTCGTCCTGGGCGGCAGCGTGTCCGCTCTTGCAACGATCTTCCCGCTGTTCGTCCTCGGCCAGTTTCTCCAGGGATTCGGGCTCGGGTTGCTTCCCGTGAGCTTCGTGGTCCTACGACGCACTTTGTCCTCGGACCGACTGAAGACGGCCACGGGTTTGCTCGGGGCTGTCGTCGTGGCCGGCGGCGCTCTGGGAGTCGTATTGGCCGGGCCTGTCGCGGAAAACGTCTCACGCACCGCGATGTATGCAGTTCCGACCGCGTTCGTTTTGCTCGGCGCAATTGCTTTTGCCGTGAGCACACCACGAGATCACATGTCGAACGTCGGCGGCCGACTCGATTGGCCGGGAGCTGCCGGATTGGCTCTGGGGTTGTTGACGCTGACGGCGTGGCTGGCGAGCGCATCGAGCAACGGGTGGGGCGCACCGACGTCGATGCTGCTGCTTCTCGCTTCCGCTGCCGTGTTCACGATCTGGGCCAGGTATCAGAGCCGGACAACCGAGCCGATGGTCGACCTGACGATGATGCGGCATCGTTCGATGTGGAGCGCCGTGGTCGTCGGCGTGGTTTTCGGGTTCACCTACGGCGCTGTTGTCTATCTACTTCCGCAGCAACTCGCCGTGCCGGCAGAAAGCGGATTCGGCCGCGGTGCGTCGACCAGCGCCATCGGCTTCCTGCTGTGCGTCGGCTACGGCGCAGCGGTGATCGCGTCGGTGATCTCCGGAAAGCTCGCACAACGGGTCGGCACGAAAGCCATTGCGGTAGCGGGGGTTGCCTTTCTCGGCCTGAGCGGCGCCGTCGGGGTCTTTGCAACCACGATGTGGCAGATCGTTGTGGTGCTGATCCTTGCGGGTACCGGCGTTGCCGCCGCGTCGACGGCAGTGTTCGTCATCTCCGCCGACAGCGCACCGGCAGACCGCGTAGGTGTCACGACGGCAATAGTCACGATCGCCAGATCGCTGGGTTCTGCTGTTGGAACCCAAATTGCCGCCGGGATCATCGCGAGCGCGACTTCATCCGGCGGCCTTCCCCAGCACTCGGCATTCGCCACGGCTTTCGGAGTGGCGGCAATCGTTGCGATTGTCGGACTCGTTGTCGCGGTGACGATGCCGAAACCGGCGTCAACCGATGTTCAGTGGTCGTCGTCGTCCTCGTCGAAGTCTGCGACTCCGCGCTTCCAGTAACCCGTGATCAGGTGGTCGCCCGAACTCAGGCCGAGTTCGTCGCGTACGAATCTGCGAATCGGCTTGAGACTGGTGGCCTCACCGGAGATCCAGGCGTAGAGGCGCTCACCTTCGGGCACGGTGACCGTCCGGACTGCCTGCTCGAGTAGATCCGAGTGACCGGCTGGGACGTCACCGCGGTGCAGCCATCGCACCTCGACGCCTTCCGGAACAGTGAGTTGGATTTCCTGTGAAGGGTCGGTGATCTCGACGAACACCCACCCGGCGGCAGCAGCGGGCATCATCTCGAGCCAACGAGCAATGGCAGGAAGGGCGGTGATGTCACCGGCCAGCAGATAGCGGTCGTACGTCCATGGAACTACGACGCCGCCGGGCGGACCTGCCACGTGCACCCGAGTGCCGACGGTGGCCGCCTGAGCCCAATCAGAGGCGTACCCACCTTCGTGGAGCGCGAAGTCGAGGTCCAGCTCCCCCGCCTCGGCGTCGTATCGACGGACGGTGTACTCACGCGAGATCGGCAATGGACGAGGCCACTTCAGGCTGAATCCGTCGCGTTCGGGTAGACGCAAAGTTCCGTCTGCATCCGGGTACACCAGGCGGACATGCTCGTCGGGAGCGTGCGATTCGAAGCCCTCCAACTCCGGTCCACCCAAGGTCAGACGCAACAGTCCGGTCCCGACCATTTCGCTGCGAACAACTTCGAGTTCGCGAATGCCGATGGGGTACGGCACTTTTGCGCCGGTGGTTCCCGCCAGAACTTCGGCGATGGTCGCGAGGTGGTCTCCTCGGTTCATGAACTACCTTCCTTTTCCGGCGGAGCATTCCCCACCGGCACAGTGTTTTCGGAGAGATCGACTTCGTTGATCTCCGAAGTTACCCGGCGCACCGAACCCAATGCTGCCAGGAGCACCAGGCCCAGTGTCACACCGGCGAGCCCCAAGACCAGTAGCGCGGCGCCAGGCTCGAGCCACTGCCCGAGGAACCCGGCTGCCATCGAACCGATCGCCGTACCCGTGACGGCTTGCACCATCCACAGACTGGACACGCGTCCGCGCAATTCGTCCGGCGTGTTCTGTTGAAGGACTGCAAATCTCAGAATGTCGTTGAGTGCGCGGCCGAGGCCGAATCCGGCCAGGCCCAGGAACGCGACAATCGCTGCTCCCGACGCACCCAGTACCACCAGGCCGAGAGGCATCAGCGCAACAGAGATCAACATCGCGGCGCCGTTGCGGTGGACTCGTCCCGTCCACCCGCTGGTGAGGGAACCGACCACAGCGCCGACAGCGGGGGCGCCGTAGAGCAGACCGAGCATGGTGGGTCCGCCGCCGAGAACCTGGTCGACGAAGGCAGGCAGCAACACCATAGGCCCGCTGACGAACATGACCAACAGTCCGCTGATCAGGATGCCGCGAATGACTGTGTGCGTGCCGGCGAATTTCACGCCGGTCACAAGCGCGCGCATCGGGCTTTCGTGATTCGTGCCCGGTGCAGGGGAAGGGCCGATGGCTTGGAACAACGTGACAGTTGCTGCGGTGGCCACCGCAGCAACAAAGTGTGTCGCGGGGATGCCGCCGGAGGCGATGATCACGCCGGCGATTGCCGGCGAGATCATCGTCCCGATGTCGGTGGTCAGCGCTACCAAAGCGCCGGCCGCAGCCATCTTGTTGCGCGGCAACAACGTCGGCATCAAAGCCATCAAGGCCGAGCTGCTGACACCGCCGGCCAAGCCGTCGACGGCTGCCGCGACGTAGATGACCCACATCGACGGGTGTGGCAAGAGCGCATTGCACCCGAGAATGACAAAGCCGAGACCCGCAGCACTGCGGGCCAACTGGATGGTGCGTCGCCGGTCGTAACGATCAGCGAGCACACCGCCGAACAGGCTGCCGAAGAACATGGCGATGGCCATCGCCGTGGACACTCCGGCAACCTGCAAGGTCGAGCCGGTGAGCTGGTACGTCTGTGCGGGAACGGCTACGACGAGCAGTCCGATCCCGAGCAGCGAGATCAATCGCGCGGAAAACGCGTACCTGAATGGACGGCTGGTCCGCAACGGTGAAACATCGATCACCAGCCCACCGAATCGAGTCATGCGAAGGTCTGGCCGATCAGGTCGAGCGTAGCCATTGCGCCGTCGTAGTCAGGACGGTAGCTGGTGGCGGGGAGCTCGAACGTCGTGCCTGCCTTGAAGGACGGCAGCTGCGAGTAGAGCGGATCGGTGGCAAGTTCGGCCATCGGGCGACCGGACACCGGAATCACAAAGGCGACAGGAGCATCGGCGACCTGCGAGAGCAGTTCCGGGCTGACCTCGAACGAGTCACCCGAGCCGAAGAGCTGCGGGTTGCCGGCCTTGGCCATGACGTCGTCGGCCTTGAAACCGAGCTCGGCGAGCATTGCGGGGAGCGCTGCCGTCGGCGGCACGAGGTACGGCTTGTTGTTGGCGAGCGAGAGAATGTAGACGACGTTGCCCTCGGGAACCTTGATCTTGCCCTTGACCTCTTTGACCTTGTCGTCGTACGCGCTGATCAGTGCCGGAACCTTGTCCGAACGACCTGCGGCATCGGCGACGATCTCGAGCTGCTTGTCCCAGTTGGCAACCGTCTTGGGGACCAACACGGTGGGTGCGATAGCAGTCAGCTGGTCGTAGAGTTCCTCGGCCTGAACCGAGGTGATGCCCTGTCCACCGCCGATGATCAGGTCGGGTTCAGCCGCCGCGACGGCTTCGATGTTGAGCTGCTCGCCGGCCGGCAATTCCTTGGTGCCCTGCGCCTTTGCGGCATCCGACCATGCCGGCGGGAATCCACCGTCGAGGTTCGTGACACCGAGGACGCGGGTATCGGTGGCAACCACCGGTGCGTCCAGGGCGTACAGGTATCCGGCGAGACCGCCGCTCAGAACCACGATGCGCTCCGCCGACGCGGGCACGGTGACCGAGCCCTTTTCGGTTTCGATCACGCGCGTCGTGGGCTCTGCAGCCTTGGTCGGTTCGTCGTTCGAATCGCTACTGCAACCGATCATCGCCACGAGTGCGACGATCAGCAACCCTGCGATGGCGACGAATCGTCGCCAACTCCGTATCGCGAGGGGCGGTGTGGACTTCATCATTGAGCTCCCATTGTGTTTCAACTGTGTGGTTTTCAAACTATGTGGCCGTGCGTTTCGACAAATGGCTGTCGAGCAGCGGGGCAATTGCCGCCCACCCGGCTGGGGTCACCAATCCGGCGTGGTCGTACGGCAGATGGTGTACTGCCATGTCCCGGTCCCCGCGGACTCTGCGCCAGCGATCGGCCAGCAGCTGTCCGGACGCCTCGGCGTCGGCGGTGATCAGAGTAACCGGTCCGTCGTAGGTTGTGTCAGTCGAGCGGGCCACGAGCAAACGAGTGGCATCAAAACCCGCCCGAACATCCTCGACCAGTCCCGTTGCCTGAGTGAGGATCTCGGGTGGCAGGGCGGCGGCCAGATCTCGGTCGTCGGCATCGTCGCGACCGCGATCGTCACGATCTCCCAGTGGATGAGTATCGATCAGACCGGCGAACTCCACCCTCTCGCCGATACCGACCAGCTGAGCCGCCATCGCGGCAACGACGTTGCCACCGAACGAGTAGCCGAGCAGGTGGTACGGCCCGCTCGGCTGAACGCCCCGAATCGTGTCGACGTACATCGCTGCCAGTTGGTCCACGTTCGTCGGTTCGAGTGGCTCACCGGCAACTGTGGGAAGTTGCAGGCCGAACAGTGGACGGTCAGCCTCGAGGACACCGATCAAAGGTGCAAAGGGCCAAGCGAATCCACCGGCCGGATGCACGCAGAACAGTGGTTCTTCGCTGCCTTCGGCTCGGAGTGTCAGAAGGCGATCGCGACTTAAATCGATTTCGGACGCCGACTCGCCAAGGTGTGCTGCAAGTTCTGCAACTGTCGGACGGGCCATCAGCGTTCCCACACCGACGCTCACCGACAGGTCATGCTCCATCTCCCCCACCAGTCGCATGGCTCGAAGCGAGTCGCCGCCGAGATCGAAGAAGCTCTCGTCGGGATCGACGGCCTCGACGCCGAGTACCCGCGCAAAGACCTGGCACAGTTGCCTTTCCATCTCGGTTCGCGGTGCTCGGGCCGCTGCTCGGGCGGGGGGTGCCGGCAACGCACCGCGGTCCAGTTTTCCGTTGGGCGTCAGCGGAATCGAATCCACGACGACGATGTCCGACGGAACCAGGTGTGCCGGTACGCGTTCCCGCAACGCAGCTCGCAGATCGGTTGAATCAGCGCCGGGTTCTTCGATGACGTACCCGACCAGTCGCGGCGGCCCACCGCCTTCGCTACGGACTGACGCTGCCGCTCTCAACACTCCCGGCAACGACGCCAGCGCGGATTCCACTTCACCCAATTCGATCCGAATGCCTCGGATCTTGACCTGATGGTCTGCGCGACCCAGATATTCGAGTTCGCCGTCGCGGCGACGCAGAACGACGTCACCCGTGCGGTACATGCGGTGACCGACCGAGTAGGGATCAGCGACGAATACGGAAGATGTCAGCGCGGTCCGGTGAAGGTAACCCATCGCCGTTCCGTCACCGGACATGTACAGCTCGCCCGCCGCTCCGATCGGAACCTCCCGCAGCCCCGAATCGAGTACCCGCGCGGACGCGTTCAGAATCGGACGACCCAAGCACGGTGTCTCGCTCCCCTGAACCGGGGATCCCATCGCGTTGATCGTGAACTCCGTCGGCCCGTAAAGGTCGTACCCGTCGACACCGTCCTGATCGCGCAATCGCGACCACAGTTCGGCAGGTACAGCTTCTCCTCCGAGCATCACCAACACAGGCGTCCGCTCCCCGTCGAGGAGACCGGCGGCCATCAGTTCCCGTGCATACGAGGGGGTTACATTCACGACGTCGATACCGACTTCGCGGTAATGCTTCACCAGAGACGCGGGGTCCAGTCGCGCCTGCTCGTCGATCACGTGAACTTCATGCCCCGCGAGCAACCAGAACAGTTCCTCCCACGACATGTCGAACGAGAACGAGACTGTGTGCGCGATGCGCAAACGTCGGCCACCCACACTGTTTTCGGTCGGAGTGAAGATCTCGGCCTTGTGATTGTGATACATCGTCGTCAACCCGCGGTGACCCACCACGACGCCCTTGGGTTTTCCGGTACTGCCCGAGGTGTAGATGACGTAGGCAGGCTGGTCCGGTGAGGTCGGCCCGCACACTGCGGCCTCGTCGACGACAGGTGCCGGGGACTGCCCGTCGAGTACCCCGGTTACGTCCGGGTCGTCGAGGACCAGACATACCTGTCCGTCCGGAACAACAAGGTCACGCGTCTGAGTCGTGGTGATCACCAGCGCCGCATCGCTGTCGAGGATCAGTTCGCGCAGGCGTGCCGGCGGGTGAGCCAGATCCAAGGGAAGGTATGCCGCTCCGGTTCTCATGACCGCGAAGATCGCTACGACGTGATCGGCGGTACGCGGAAGTGCGAGCGCCACAACACGGGTCGATCCCGCGCCTGGCACCGACTGCCCCAGCGCCGAAGCGAGTATCCGTGCCAGCCTGTCCACTCGAGTGTTCATCTCGGCTGCGCTCAGTGTGACGTCTCCGAAGACCAGCGCCGTCTCGTCCGGAGTTGCCGCTGCCCTTTCGCGGAGCAAGGCGTCCACGCTACCGCCTGCCTGGTCCGGCCGCGGCATCACAATGTGCTCCGAAGCGAATTCCGCGGGGGTGTGCGAAAGCGGAACCGCCGTGTCCGCCACCGTGGCGGTATCGGAATTCGCCATCACTTCGAGGATCGTGATGGTGCGTGAAAGAACGTCCCGAGCCACGTCGTGGGGAATCAGGTCGGGACGATTTTCGAGAGTGAGCGCCATCGGCGCATCCCCGACCCCCGGATCCACGTCGAGCGTGAGCGCATAGTGGGTGCCGTCCACTGCGTCGAACCCGACGATTCCACTGCGCCCGAACGTGTCTCGACGTGCCTGTTCGTCACGAGGCGTGTTGCGGAAGACGTAGAGCGTGTCGAACAGTGTTGCGAACCCAGCGCTTCGCTGCACGTCGCCGAGCCCGAGCTGGTGATGCCCCAGCAGCGAACCCTGTTCACGGAACAGGCGTCCGAGCAACGCCGAGATCTCCTCGCCTGGCCGGACCCGGACACGCACGGGAATGGTGTTGAGCGCCAAGCCCACCATGCGGTCGGCGCCCTCGACCTCGGGTGAACGTCCCGAAACCGTCGATCCGAAGACCACGTCGTCACGCCCCGTCACGGCGCGCAATGCCAGGCCCCACGCCGCAGAGACGACGGTGGACAGCGTCACTCCGCTACGTCTGGCCAGCTCGCGAACGTGCTCGGTGATGCTCTGTTCGAGCTGAACCCGGGTGAACACCGGCAACGGAGCGCGTCCGCCTGATCCCGTACCACCCACGAGTGTGGGTTGCCCGAGATCCGCGAGGTAGTCCTTCCAGGACGAGAGGGCGTCCGTGCGATCCGCTTCGGCGATCCATCGCAGGTGATCACGGAAGTCCGCAGGCTTGTCGAGCGCGCCGTCGAGTCCAACCGGGTCCGTGCCGTGAGTGCGAGCAAACTCGTAGAGCGCAAACAACTCCGCGTACATCAAGGTCTGCGACCAACCGTCGGTCAGCAGGTGGTGCTGAGTGAAGACGAGATGCGCTCCCCCACCCGGTAACCAGACCAGCACCATTCGAATGAGTGGTGGTGCACTCAAGTCGAAGAGCGTACCGAATTCGGCCTCGTCGACGGCGCGAACCTCGCGATCGATGTCCTCGGTCGCAACTGCGCTCAGATCGATCTCGCGGAAAGGCATTTCGGCTGCCCTGGGCACGAACTGCACCGGAGTGTCGAAACCGGCGTGTGTGAAGCCGGCCCGCAGGTTCGGATAGCGCCGCAAGAGCGCATCCCCCGCTGCTCGGAGTGAGCGAACGTCGACGGCAGCATCGGCGGAGAACTCGAATCGCGGCTGCATGTGATAGACATCCGTACCGCCCGCGCCGTCGAGAACCGACTGGAAGTACATGCCTTCCTGCAAGGGACCGAGTGGCAACACGTCCTGCCAGCCCGGGCTCAGCGACTCGAGCCGTGCCCGACGATCCGCATCGACGTTTACGAGTGGGCTCGGCACACGATCCGGCGCGGTGTCGGGCAATGCCTTTCGGTCCACCTTGCCGTTGAGGGTGAGCGGGAGTGCTTCGAGCACCGTGATGCTCTGCGGCACCATGTGCTCAGGGAGCAGCCGCGCAATCTCCTTGCGCACCAGTACCGAATCGAGCGTGGTTCCACCTTCGGGAACCACATATCCGTGCAGACTTCCGGTGCCCGCCGCATCGACACGGACGGTGGCTGCCGCGCGGAACACACCGGCCACCGATCCGAGCGCGCCTTCGACCTCGCCGAGCTCGATACGGAAACCGCGAACCTTCACCTGATCGTCCGCACGACGAAGGAAGTGCAAAACCCCTCGCCTGCGTCGGACCAGATCGCCGGTGCGGTAGAGACGTGCCCCCGGCAGAGAAGGATCGGCAACGAACCGAGCGACGGTCAGATCGGGGCGATTCAGGTATCCGCGGACCACCTGCGCACCACCCAGATACAGCTCGCCCGCAACGCCTTCCGGAACCTCACGCAGGTCGTCGTCGAGGATTCGCACGTGCACGTCGGTCCAGGGCTGACCGATCGTGACTCGGTCGCCGGTCGTGATGACCGAAGATGTCGCCCACACCGTGGCCTCGGTGGGTCCGTAGACATTCCGGACCGAAGCAGCGTTGGCCACCAGATCGTCAGCCAGATCCTGAGGGAGGGCTTCCCCTCCCACCAGGGCTCGCACCATGGCGAGTCCGACTGCGTTCTCGTGTTCGGTGACCACTCGCCACAGCGCCGGCGTTGCCTGCATCACTGTCGCATCGCTTGCGATGATCAACGCCGACAACGCATCCGGATCGCGAACCGTCCTGCGGTCTGCGATCACGACAGTCGCGCCCGCTGCGAGCGGGCACAGCAACTCGAGTGCGGCGATGTCGAACGACACCGTTGTCACCGCGACGATGCGATCGCCCGGCCTGATCCAGCAATCCTCGAGTACCGTGTCCGCGAAGGCCGCGAGGTTGCCCGTCGAGACCATCACGCCCTTGGGGCGACCCGTCGAACCGGAGGTGTGGATCATGTAGGCGAGGTGATCACCCGCCGCGGGCGGTGAAGGAAGCACAACGCCCGAGTTGGTGAACTCACCGTCCACGAAGACACTCGTGGCGACCGTCGACGGAAGTTGCCCTGCGCTGTCGATACTGGTCAGGACACACACCGGGGCCGCGTCCTCGATCATGAACTCGAGCCGCTCACTCGGGTAGTCGACGTCGAGTGGCAGGTACGCCGCACCAATACGCAGTACCGCGAGCAGTCCGGCCACCAGATCCGCATCTCGATCGAGCGCGACGGCGACTACCTTCTCGGGTCCGGCGCCGGCCGCGAGAAGTTCGCGGGCCAGCTCGTCGACGCGCGCCGACAGTTCCCCGTAGGTAATTCCGACCTCGCCGGAGATCACCGCGACGTCGTCGGGGTGACGGCTGACGTGTCGAGCGAACAACTGCGAGATCCCCGACGGCGGCGTCGCGCGTCGGCCCGGATCGCGATCCCACTTGCTTTCCGACAATCGCAGATCCGCGACGACAGTGCTGTTTTCGTGACCGAGGACCGCGATCACACCGTCGAGCAATGCGTCCGCAGTCGCGGCGTCGAACAGCCCGGCATCAACCGTCAATCGAAGTTCTGTTGCGGTTCGGACGAATTCGAGGTCGACGCTATTTCCGGGCGAGTGACCGACACGGGCAGCGAACAGACTGCTGGTGGGACGCCCGAGTAGATCGGCGATTCGGTCCAGGCTGACATCGGAATGCGCAAGTGCCTCAGAGACAGCGTTTTCGACTCGTCGAACGACATCGGCAATTCTCGGCCGACCGGACAGATCGACCCGAATCAGGCTGTCAGTCCCTTCCGAGAACAGTCCGACCGCAAGGTCCCGACCGCCACCGAAGCCGTTCAGCGTCGCCGCCACTGCGGCCAACAGCACCGCGTCGAATCCTGATCCGTCACCGAACCGAGCATCGCGTAGCTGACGAACGTAGGTGTGCGGGCGGCACTCTTCGCCGCGCGGGCGATCGTAGGGAAGGTCCGTTTCGAGGGGCAAGCCCGCGAGCGTGCGAACCCAATACCGCTCGTGATCAGGATTTCCCGCCACTGCCGGGGCGCGGAACGTCGCCACGGTCACGGCGGGTCGATCGACGACAGCAACCGAATCCGGCGAGAACTTCTTCTGATCGACGCGTGCGGCCATTGCAAGACCGAGGGGGGTCGGGGTGTCGAAGACATCGGAGACGACGACGCGTATTCCCAGCTTCCGCAGACTTCCCACCAACCGCATCGCTGTGAGCGAGTGACCGCCGAGAGTGAAGAAATTGTCACCCGGATCGACGTCGGGAATCTCCAACACCGTTGCGACACAGGCGCACACTGCATCGACGACCGCTGGATCGACATCGATCGCTTGATCAGACGCGGCCGCCTTTTTCGTGACAGCCACCATTTTTGTGACAGCCACCGCATCGGCAACGCGGCGGGTCTGTCGGACAACCGAGAGCACCGCGGATGCGGGAGCTGTCGGCTCGGTCAGCAACCCACGCAGGATCTCCGCGAGCCGTGTGACCATTCGCTGCGCCGTGGCTTCGGAGACAACTGCCGGATCGTGGTACAGGACCAGATCCAGACCGGTGCTCGGCGGCGCCATCAACGTCATCGGATAGTGCGTGACTCCGCGGTTGGTGAATCCCTCGACTCGAAGTGTGTGCGATGCAGGCTGTCCCGCACCGGAGTTCGGGAAGTTCTCGAACACCAGGAGCGTGTCGAACAGTTGACCGATCCCGGCGATGCGTTCGATCTCGGCCAAACTGGTGTGCTCGACGTCCACGATGTCGAACTGCGCGTTCTGCAGACCGACGAACTGATCCAGCAAGGGCTGATCCGCGACGATGTCGAGGCGGGCCGGAATCGTGTTGCTGAACAACCCGACCATTCCCTCCACCCCGGAGAGTTCGGCAGGTCGGCCGGACACCGTGGCCCCGAACACGACGTCCCACTGTCCCGTCGCTTCGGCGAGCGCCGCCGCCCACGCACCCTGAACCAGGGTGTTGACCGTCAGCGCTCGCGCACGACCGAGTTCGATCAGCGCTTCGGCGTCCGATGTCGCGAGAGGAACCTCGAGCGCGACGGGCACACTTCGCGGCGCCCCTGCGTCGGCAACGAGAGTCGGCGCGGTGAGCCCACGCAGACGCTCACTCCACACTGCGCGGGCAGAGTCCTGATCACGGCCGGCGATCCATGCCAAGTAGTCGCGATACGGCGTCGGCGCAGGAAGGTGCGCATCGCCGTCGTGGTAGACGTTCATCAGCTCGCGCAGGACGATCGGAGTCGACCACCCGTCGGTGAGCAGGTGATGCGCATTGAGGACCAAACGGTGCACCCCGCCGGGCAGCCGAATCAGCAGCGCACGCAGCAGAGGCGGTGTACTGACATCGAAGACGTAATCGGCGGCCTCGTCCTCGAGCTGATCTGCAGAGCGGAATGCAGTGTCAGCTGGAACGGAGGTCAGGTCGACCGAACGCCACTCGACTTTTGCACCGCGCGGAATGATCTGAACGGGCCGTTCGAACTGCTCGTAGTGGAAAGCTGCGCGTAGGTTCGGGTGCCTGTCGATCACGGTCTCGAACGCGTCGGCCAACTTCACCTCGTCCAACGGGCCGGAGAGGTCGAAGCGTGCAGTAAGTGTGTAGACGTCTGCTTCGCCGTCACGGACCGCGTGGAACAGGAGGCCTTCTTGTAGCGGCGAGAGCGGAAGTACATCGGCAAGCGGTCCGTGGACGGCTTCGAGTTCGTTGATCCCGGCTTGATCGACCACCGCGCCCTGGCCGAAGATCGTCGCCGAGCAATCGGAAGGCGTCAAACCACCCTCGAAGAGCGCGGCATGCGCGGTCAGTGCAGCGAGCGCACGTTCCCAATGCTCTTGCAGCTCGACGATCGTCGCGGCGTCGAGCACTGAACCCGCCGCAGTCCATTCGACTGCCAGCGTCGTCGAGTCGTCCTCTCGGACAAATGCGTTGAGCGCCAGCACTTCCGACATTGCCTTGCTCGCCGGTTCGATGACCGCGAATGGATCCTGCTCCGGCAATCGCCATCCGGTTCCGGGTAGGGACGGGAAGCGGCCGAGATAGTTGAGCAACAGTTCAGGTGTAGCGCACGCGGAAAGGTCACGTGCGGTGTCGCGATCCAGATGCCGCAGAACTCCGTAGCCGACTCCACCTCCGGGTACGGCGCGTTTTGCTTCCTTCACCGCACGAAGCAGATGCCCGGCAGCTGCTCCGCCGCTCAGTGCGTCGGCAAGATCGTCTGCGGTGAGCAGTGCATCGGTGGGAACCCGGACGGGGAACTCACTGGTGAACCACCCGATGGTTCCGGCGAAGTCGGTATCGCTGGTGAGCGCGTCGCGGCCATGGCCTTCGACGGTGACTGTCTGCGCGGGCAGCCCGATGAGGCCGCGACTGTGCTGCCATGAGCGCAAGGCAAGCATCAAACCCGCGAGAAGCACTTCGTCGGCCTTGGCTCGATACGCCGCCGGAAGTGTGGTCAAAAGCGCGTCGGTGACAGCCGGGAGTGCAACAGTTGTCGTGCGAGAGGCGGTTGCGGTGACGTCGACTTTCGGGTCGAGACGACGACTGCCGATCGGCTCGTCGTCCGCCTGTACCGACGCGGACTTCCAGTACTCGAGCTCTGAGGCCCTGCTGCCCGAGGCCCCGAATTCTGCGAGCAACCCCGCGTATCGGCGCCACGAACTTCCGCCAGCACCCAGCCGGGCCGACCTACGCTCGCGCGCTGCATCGGTAGCTTCGTGGAGGTCTGGAAGCAGAATTCGCCAGGACACACCGTCGACGATCAAATGGTGAGCCACGACGATCAAGTGGTCGGGTCGACCGGCCGCGGTATTGACCAGTACGACTCGCAGGAGTTCACCGGCGCGCGGGTCGAGACTCGCCGCCGACGCCTCCGCGAGCTCTCTGATCCGGGGCAGCTCCGAGGTGTCGGACACCTCGCGAACGAGTCCCTCGCTGCGCACCGCGCCGGCGTCCCGGACGATCAATTCGGTAGTGCCGCTGTCATTGTCACGGCGCAGGAGCAGACGTAGAGCGTCATGGTGATCAAGGATCGTCTGCACGCCGGACTGCAGGTCGCCCAGCGAGAGGCCGTCGTCGATGCGCACTGCGGTCCACTGCGCGTAGCCCGCGATTGCCTCGTCTGTCGGATTCTTGTCGATCAGTGCCCGAACGATCGGCGGAGCGATCACGGTGCCGGTCGCCACGTCCGCAACCGAGGCTACGGCGTCGGCGTCATCGGCAATCTCACGCGCCGCAGCGGCGATGGTTCCCAGATCTCGCTGTGCAAGTAGCTCTTTCGGAGCGACGACCAGTCCGCGCACCCGCAGGCGACTGCTGACACTGATTGCCGTGATGCTGTCACCACCGAGGCCGAAGAAATCCTCCTCCACGCCGACGCGTTCGCGGCCGAGCACCTCGGCCACCACGTCACAGAGGATTTCCTCGTGTGGTGTGGATGCAGCGCGACCTTCCGATTCGGTAGCCGGCGCAGGTAGTGCCGCACGATCGAGCTTTCCGTTCACCGTGACGGGTAGTTCGTCCAGAACGACGATTGCGGCGGGAACCAGATGATCCGGTACGCGACCGGCGAGGTCTCGGCGCAATTCTTCCTGCGGCGGAAGCGTCGTACCGGCGGCGGCTACAACGTAGCCGACCAGGCTGGGCCGTCCTCCATCCGTACGGATCAGCGCGGCGGCCGCGCCGATTCCGGGCACCGATCCGAGAACAGCCTCGACCTCGCTCAACTCGACGCGATGTCCGCGGATCTTCACCTGCTTGTCGCTACGACCGATGAAGTCGTATCCCCGCCCGGGTACCCAGCGCGCGACGTCCCCGGCGCGGTACATCAAATCTCCCGGAGCCCCGAAGGGATCTGCGACAAAACGCTCGGAGGTCGCGCCGGCGCGACCGAGGTATCCCCTGGCCAATTGCGGTCCGGCCAGATAGAGCTCACCTCGTTCGCCGTCGGCGACCGGCGCGAGCGCGCTGTCGAGCAGGTACGCACGGGTTCCCGCGAGCGGGTACCCGATACGCGGTCCGGCACCTTCGACCGTGGTCGCGATCGCGTCGACCGTCGTTTCGGTGGGGCCGTACAGGTTTCGAGCGGGAACGCCGGATTCGATGATCGCGTCCCACAGTGCGGGCGGTGCCGCCTCGCCGCCCACGACAAGCAGGTGCAGCCGCTGCGTGCGCAGCAATCCGTTGTCCACCATCGCTGCCGCCATCGACGGCGTCGTGTCGACCACGTCGACGCAATCTCGCTCGAACGCCGCGACCAGGGCAACGGCGTCCTTCTGCAGTTCTTCGTCGTATACGTGCACCCGATGACCACACAGCAGCCACAGCAGTTGATCGAGAGACGCGTCGAAGGCGAACGACGCCGTATGCGCGGTGTGCAGTTGCCGGTTTCCGACGCGCGCGGCCGTGTCCCGGTAGATGGTGGCGCGGTGATGGTGAAGCAGGTGCGCCAATCCACCGCTTCTGACCAACACGCCCTTCGGCTTGCCTGTCGATCCCGAGGTGTAGATGACGTACGCCAGGTGATCGCCATGCCGCGCCGTCGCCAGTTCACCGAGTTCGAGTGGAAACTCGGAATGGGCACGGAGTTCTTCGCGCACTTCGTCGGAATCGAGTACGAGCGGGTCGGGTCGAGAATCTCCGACGAGTTGCTCGGCCAGCGCGGAAGTGGTGAGCACCACCTTCGGTTGCGCGTCGTCGATCAGATCCCGCAACCGCTCGGCCGGGTGCTGCGGATCCAGGGCCACGTACGCTGCGCCCGCGTTCAGTGTCGCGAGCAGAGCCACCACCATCTCGGAGGTACGCGGAAGCGCAAGTCCGACAATGTCGTCCGGGCCGACATCGCGAGCCCGAAGCAACCGGGCGAGTTTGTGGACGCGGCCACCGAGTTCTGCGCCTGTCAGACGTTCCTCACCGCACACCAGGACCGTGTCATCCGCATGATCGGCGACGATGCGGTCGAAGACGTCCGGGACGAGGGCGACGGAGCCAGGCACAGGTTCAATTTCACGGCCGGCAAGGATCCGCGCAGCTTCGGGTGCCGGCATCATCTGCACCTGTCCGACGGCAGGGTCTCCCTCCCCCACCATCGCGTTGACGATGCTCACGAAACCAGCGAGGCGACGCTGAACCGAATCCCGAGTGTTGGTGCGCGCGTCCACTTCGAACCCGAGGAGAACTTCGCCGTCCGCGATGGGGGTGACCGTCAAACCCAGGTCCTCGGGCGGACCTCCGGCGACGTTACGTAGTACACCCACAGCGCCGGCGAAATCGAGGGCGAAGTCGAAAGCCTTGAGATTGATTCCGATCCCGTGAAGCAGTGCGCCGGTGCCGGCGACGCCCAGGTCCCGAGCAAGATTCTCACCGCGGTAGCGCTGGTGTGCGCGCAGGCTTTTCATCGTGGCGGCCACCTGCTTGCTCAGGTCACCGAGTCGATCGTGGCTGCGAATCGTCAACCGGAGAGGCAGAACGTTGACTGCCATGGCCGGCGTCTTGAGTGCCGTGCGGCCTACGCGCGCCATGAGTGGCATCGCGATGACAACATCCGTCTCACCGAGCAACCGGTGGAGAAACGCGCCGTAGCAGGCGATCAGTGCCTCGGCCCACGTTGTTCCCGTCGCGTCTGCCACCTCTTTGAGGCGGTTGAGGGCGTCGGCGGTAATGACCTCGCGAACCTGGATCGTTCGTTCCGCCGGACCGGTGACCTGCTGGCCGCGTCCGTCCAACGCGGGCAACGGCGTCAGGACATCACGCCAGTAGTCACGATCTTCCGCGAACTGCTCGCCAGCCCGGTACGCCTCGTCCTCGCTGACCAGATCGGTCATAGAACCGAATCGCGTTGGCGCGACCTCGGTTCCCTTCTTCGCGGCCGTGTAGTGCGCGGCGACACGACGCGAAATCATGGCTGCGCTGTATCCGTCGACGATCAAGTGGTGATAGAGCTGGATGCACCAGATCTCGCGCTCGGACAGCCTGATCAGCGAGTACGTGTACAGCGGGCGCTCCACCATCAAGCGGCAGTACTCGGACGCCCGGCTGCGCTCGGCGTCGACCAATGCGTGCGCCACGGCTACGGGATCGCGCTCGTCACGGACGTCGGTGATCGGGATGACGCCAACCGGCTCGTCGGAGATGTACTGACGCGGGCCGTCCGCCGTCTCGATCATCCGCAGCCGCATGGTTTCGGCTTCGCCGATCGTCGCCCTGATGGCGGCCGTCAGAAGTTCGGTGTCGATCGGTTCGTCGCCCGAGATTTCGAGCACCTCACCGACGAGATAGCTCCGAGATTCGGGATCAAGCCTTTGTGCGTTCCAAATCCCGAGTTGAGCTCCTGTGAGAGCAAACGTAGCTTCGTTTGCCGCTCCGGAGTTCGAACCTGGAAGAACGCTCACACTGATCCCCTCGTCTGTGGACACACGTCACCCAAGGGTGACCTAACGTCGTTTTGGGTAGCCTAAACTAAATGTCGATGAATCGGGGAATCCGCCTCGCCGGTGACCCGAGAACCGACGGCTCCCGACGCGTTCACCAGAGGACACGCGCTTCTACAACCACTTGCGGGACAGTCTCTTTCGTGAACCGAAACGAGAAAGTGGAAGGCTAGTCCATCAGCGTTGCTGCGACGGTTCCGCCCAGTTCATAACAACCATCGCGGACAGATTTGTCCACGCTCACAGTCACTTCGAGCGGATCCGCCACCGCGACCAACCCGAGCCCTGTCGCGAGTTTGCGCACCGACGACACGGCACCAGCAGTGTCGTTGTTGCCGTGAACCCACAGGCCGTACGGCCGATCCGACACCGCACCGAGACATTGGTAGTACGTGGTGTCGAAGAAGTACTTGAGCGCGCCCGACATGTAACCGAAATTGGCGGTGGTACCGAAAAGATAGCCGTCAGCAGCGAGGACGTCGGGCACCGTCGCCGCCAACGCCGGCACCACCTTCACCTCCACACCCTCGATCTCCGGATCGCGAGCACCGGCAAGGACTGCATCCAACAATTCGTGGGTTGTCGGCGAGGGCGAGTGGTGAACCACCAACAAAGTCTTCACACACCTGACAATACGGCGACGGGCGGCGCACCCGTCGCCGTTCACGCCTACGCCGAAACCGTTTCCGCGCTCATCGCCTTGACCAGGTCATCGGTTCGGGTGACCGAGGCGCAGCGCCCGGCCGCGTACTCGAGGGCGCCGACATGCTCGCCCAGGGAGAAGTCGGCCACCGCGTCGCCCACGAAGAAGATCTGCACGTCTTGCATGAACCCGTCCAAAGCGGTAGTCAGGCAACCGATGTGGGCATAGATTCCGGTGATGATCAGCTGGTCACGCCCACTCTCGCGCAGCCGCTCACGCAGATCCGTTTTGATGAAGGCGCTGTAGCGCCATTTTGTGAGCATCACGTCGTCCGGATGCGGAGCCAACTCGGCGATCACGTCGGTGTGAGCGGGATCTGCCTTCAGACCCGGTCCCCAGAAATCCGACAGCAACGCACGCTCCTCGGGATCCTGATCACCGGGTTGCGCGGTGTAGACGATCGGGATTCCGGCAGCTCGCGCCGACGAACGAAGCCGGTCGATGTTCGGAACCACGGTTTGGAGCGGGTCGACGCTTCGGTCGTACGCGTTCACGAAATATTCCTGCATGTCGTGCAGAAGCAGCACCGCTCGGGAAGGATCGAGAGTCCAGTCGACCCGATTCTGCGGAAACTCGGTGGGCATCTCGTATCGCACTGCTGTGGGTAGCGCCATGATGAATCTCCTCGAAAATGTGGGGGTGGGAACCGATCAACTCGACAGAGTCTGTGCGGCAATCGATTCGCTGAGAACACGGCGCAAGGCCGCCTTGCTGGTCTTTCCGACGCCGGTGACGGGGAACTCGGTCACGAACTCCACTCGATCCGGAACCTTGTACGCCGCAACGCCTCGGCCTCGTATGTATCGCTTGATCTCGCCGACGGTCGGTGCATCTCCGGAAATCACCAGAACGGCGCAGGTTCGCTCGCCCAGGTACTCGTCGGGAACAGCGACGACGGCCGCATCGTGGACAGCAGGATGCGAGAGCAGGTGGTTCTCGATCTCCTCGGCGGCCACCTTCTCGCCGCCGCGGTTGATCTGGTCCTTTGCGCGGCCCTCGACAATCAGGTGTCCCGTATCGGTGACGCTGACCAGATCGCCGGTGCGATAGAAACCTTCGGCGTCGAAGACCTCGGCATTGTGCGCATCCGCCCGGTAATAGCCACGGATCGTGTACGGCCCCCGAGTCAGTAAGTGCCCCGTGGTTCCGGGCTCGACGAGCGCGCCATCGTCATCGACTACACGAACCTCGTCGTCCGGTGAAATGGGCCGGCCCTGCGTGCTGACGATCAATTCTTGCGTGTCGTCGAGGCGGGTGTAGTTGACCAAACCCTCAGCCATGCCGAACACCTGCTGAAGGGTGCAGCCCAGCTCCGTGGGTACGCGTGCGGCAGCTTCGGCGCTGAACTTCGCTCCGCCGACGCCGAGAACCCGCAAGCTCGACAGGTCGTGATCTGCCTTGCTGGGGGCGGCCATCCAGGCCAATGCGATCGGTGGAACCAGCGACGCGTGCGTGACTCGCTCTGATTCGATCAGACCGAAAGCTGTGGACGGCATGGTGTCCGGCGCCAGAACCACGGTGCCGCCCGCGTGGAAGACACCGAGAATGCCCGGCGAACTCATCGGAAAATTGTGCGCAGCAGGGAGAACCACCAACATGCGCGTCGAATCGTCGACGCCGCAGATCGGGTTGGATGCCCGCACCGAGTAGAGGTAGTCGGCGTGCGTTCGCGGAATCAGCTTCGGAACACCGGTCGTGCCACCGGAAAGCTGAAGAAAGGCGACCGACAACGGATCGACGTCGGCAAGAACGGGAATCTCGTATCCGCGTAGCGAATCGAAACCGACAAACTCTTCGGGGTCGCCGGCCACGATCACAACAGGCGGAGTTTCGAGGCCTTCGTTCACCTCACGCGCCAGTGCGCGGTAGTCGAACCCGCCATGACGGTCGGCGACGATATAGGCAGCGACATCAGCGAACTGGCAGAAGTATCCGATTTCGGTTCGGCGATGCGCTGGCAGCCCGAATACCGGCAGGGCGCCGAGCTTCAACACACCGAACAATGCTTCGACGTATTCCACGATGTTCGGTAGCTGCAGAAGCACACGGTCACCGGCGCGAACACCCAACCCGGACAGGCCTCCGGCCACTGCCGAGCTGCGACGATCGAGGTCGCAATACGTCAGCCGTGTTTGTGCCCCGGTGGCATCGCTGCCTACTACCGCTTCGTTGTCGGGATGCCGTGCGGCCGCGGCCGTGATGAATCCGGCCAGCGTCTCGTCAGTCCAGTAGCCTCGTTCCCGATAATGCGTCACCAATTCGGGTGGATACTGTGCGACGGGCGCCAAGGGCTCGCGAGCGATCCTCGATGTCATGCAAGTGACTCCTCTTCGAAAGTACTGTCAGCAAATACATCTCACGCTTTTAGCGTCGCTCCGCCGTCGACGTACAGCGCCTGCATGGTGATGTGGGCCGCCCGGTCGGACAGCAGGAAGTGCACCGAGTCCGCGATATCGTCTGCGGTGGCAAGTTTTCCGAGCGGAATGCCCAGGCGATAGCCCGCCAGATCGCCTTCGATGACAGCGTCGGCACCCGAATCGTCGGAAGGGTCCGACCACAATGACCGCTGCATCGCTGTGTCTGTGGAACCCGGAGCGACAACGTTGACGCGAATCCCGTCGACAGCCAACTCCAGGCCCGCGGTTCGAACCAACATGGTGGCAGCAGCTTTGGACGAACCGTAAGCACCCATCCCGATACGTGGGACACCGGCCGCGTTGGACGAGACCACCACGATCGACCCAGCCCGCCGGCGACGCATTTCCAGTCCCACACTTTGCAGAACGTTGAGCAATCCGAATACGTTGACGCCGAATATCTTCCGCCACTGGTCTGGATCGGAGTCCAGCACCGATCCGGTGTCGAGAATTCCGGCGACGTGCGCGAGCGCGTCGATCCGGCCGAACGTGTCCATCGTGGAGGCCACTGCAGCGTCGACTGCCTGCCGATCGGTCACGTCCACGACGTGACTCTCGATATCGGCGCCTTCGACGATTGTTTCTGCCAATTCCGCAGTTGCCCGCTTCAATTCGACGTCGTCGCGATCGAGAAGTGCCAGCGAATACCCGTCGCGCGCAAGAGTCCGGGCCACTGCGGCGCCGATCCCCGCCGCCGCACCGGTGACTACGGCAATTCGGCGATCGCTCACTGCGGGCACAGCACCTGAACCCAGGCATTGATCGTCGGTTCTTCTGCCAACTCCGCGAAGTCGGCATCCGCGCCCGCTCCTCGCCAACGTTCGACGAGCGTCATCAAGCGAACCGAGTCCAGGCCTTCGTCACCCAGGTCCGCGTCGTCGCCGAGTTGTTCTGCCCTCATCGACAGAACCTCGGCGACGTCGCGCACGATCTGGTCACGGTCCACGGTGTTGCTCATCGGTCTCCTCGAGTAGTGGTCGACGCGCTCAGATCGAGCCAACCCACCCCTCGTGTCGACCCCGTCCGCACGCCTTTACTTTAGGCCAGCCTAACCATAACGGTACGGAAGTACACAACCCGGATGCTCAGGACACAAATTCACCCAAACTAAGGCTAGCCTCAACATAGCAAGTAATCCTGTCGAACTGGAAGGGTGTCCATGTCAGCACTCGCCGAAGTCTCCGAATTCCCGTTGCGCAACAACCGGACTGACGATGAAACGGACTCCGTTTTCCTGCTCTCACGTAGGCAAACGTCGATCCGCACTTCGGGAGTAGTCGAAGAATTCGACTCGGCCTTCGACGCCGCTGAAGCCCTCAAAACGGGCCGCATCGACTCGGTCGTCGGCGCCCTGCCGTTCTCCCCGGAGACGCCGTCCGCCCTCACCGCGCCACTGAGTTTCACACGAGTCCGCGGTGATCTATATCACTCGAACGTGCCGACGCTACCCACTTCGCGGGTAGCCGGATTCGAACCCAGCCCGCAGATCCACACCGACAGGGTCCGCGGCGCCATCGAACGTCTTCGAGCAGGCGAACTCGACAAAGTTGTCCTCGCACGCTCCCTGACCATCGAGGCCGAGTCCACGATCTTTCCCGCCGATCTGGCCGAGAAACTGATTGCACTCGATCACGCGCACAACGGTTTCTGCGTCGACTTGTCCCCCGCCGGAGGAAAGTACCGCGGGCGTTCGCTGGTCGGCTCGACGCCCGAGGTTCTGATCGAACGGCGAGGCGACGTCGTCACCTGCCACCCGTTGGCGGGCTCGATTGCACGGCACCCGAATTCGGATCAGGACGAGGCGAATGCCGAGCAACTCCGCGCGTCGACCAAAGATCTCGCCGAACACGCGTTTGTCGTCGACTCCATCAGCGCGATACTCGGACCACTGTGCACATCATTCAATGCACCCAGCGCACCGGAACTCCTTCGGACACCGCAACTGTGGCACCTCGGGACCAAGATCGAAGGTGTCCTGACCGATCCGAACCTGACCTCGCTCGAGCTGGCAATGGCGCTGCACCCGACCCCCGCCATCTGCGGAACACCGACGGGCGCCGCACGCGAGCACATCACCGCGACCGAAGGGGACCGCGGGTTCTACGCCGGTGCCGTGGGCTGGTGCGACCGAACCGGAGACGGCGAGTGGATGGTGGCTATTCGTTGCGCCGAGATTGCAGCAGACGGCCTCTCGGCGCGGGCGTACGCAGGCGGCGGAATCGTCGCTTCCTCCGATCCGGAAATCGAGCTGATAGAGACCAGTACAAAATTCCGCACGTTACTCAGTGCGTTCGACCTCGCTGAACATCAGCTCTGACCAGGCATTACTTCTTCGAGGTGTTCAGGGCAATCGCGGCGTGAACGAGTGCCTTGAACGCCTTTTCGTCGACGGCTTCACCTTCGTGAAAATCGATCGCCCGTCTCGTATTGCCCTCGAGGCTGGAGTTGAAGAGACCTGAGGCGTCGTCGAGTGATGCGCCTTTGGCAAAAGTCACCTTCACTGCACTCTTGTAAGTCTCACCGGTACAGATCATTCCAGCGTGGTACCACACGGGAACTCCTCGCCACTTCCATTCCTCCACCACATCCGGATCCACCTCTTTGATCAGAGTTCGTATCCGGGAGAGCATCTCGCCCCGCCAGTCTCCGAGTTCCTCGATTCGCTGGTCGATCAACTGAGACGGGGAATCTGCGCCTTGCTTTTCGGAATCACGCTTCGCCATCGCTTCGTCACTTCCTGCTCGTTGCCGCCGATCTCCGGTGAGTCGAGTATCCCCTCCTGCACCAACATTCACTCAGCGAATCACTGACGCATCACGACGTCTCGGCAAGCGCGATTTCTTGGAATTCGGACAAAGTGAGACGGACGTCCAGTATTCTCTGGGCACTAAGTCCCGATTCTTCGGCCCGGAGGACTGCATCGTGATGTGGAATCGCCCGCTTGCCCATTCAGTCGCTGCGGCTGCCGGATCGGTTCTTCTCGCCGCCGCAGTCGTCGGCGTTCACACTGTTCCGGCGGCGGCGCAACAGGCCCCGCGCGTCTTCGACGTACTGTGCACACCCACCGATGAAGGCCTTTCCGAGCTGTCCGGACTCACCGTCACCGCGGCCGGGATATACGCAATCGGCGACAGCGGCTCCGATGATCGAGTCGCCGAACTCGATTCGAACTGCCACGTTCAGCGCTGGATCAGCGTGGGCACCCCTCGTGTCGATGTCGAGGATCTCTCGTCGACTCCCGACGGCCACCTGTGGCTGGCAGACATCGGCGACAACAACGCGGTACGAACGTCGATCGGGCTGATCGAACTCGATCCGACTTCAGGTGCCGCGACCCCCTACCCCCTGGTTTATCCGGACGGGGCGCACGATGCCGAGACACTGCTGATCCAGAGCAACGGGCTTCCCGTCATCGTCACCAAGGATTACCTGGGCGCAAGCGTGGTCTACACAACCGCTGAGCGACAGCAGGTTCAGGATCCGAGGACGGCGTCGCCGACCATGTTGGCCAAGGAAGGTCAGCTCAGATTTTCTCCCACCCTCACTTCCGGTGGGCCGGTCCCCCACGCCGGAACGATGGCTGTCACCGGAGGCGCCGTGAGCAAAGACGGCACGGTGGTAGCGCTGCGCACCTACACCGATGTCTACCTCTACACAGCTCCCGACGGCGATGTCGCGAAAGCCTTGACCACCACGCCTATTCGTGTGCCCCTTCCCGACGAGCCACAAGGTGAAGCGATCGCGTTCGACGCGGCCGGTGATCTGATCAGTGGCTCCGAGGCATACCAAGGGCCGCTGCCTCCGCTCCGAATTCTTCGAGGCGCCAGTGACATCGCGCACTCGGGCGGAACCACAAGCTCTCTCGGGTCGTAGTCGATTCACGTCTCGGGAAAGCGGACAGGCGCCGCTATCATGGCCGAGTGAACAAACAACTTCGAGCAACAGTGGCGATCTCGACAGTTCTCGCGCTGGCTTCGTGCGCGAATTCTCTCGAAGGAACACCTCGACCGGATGCGTTTGTTCCGAGCGTCGACAATCCGGATCCGTCCGAATCCATCGACGGAGTTGTCACGGTCGACTACCCGGCAGCTCAACACGTACGGCCGAACGAACGTGTGGCGTACACACATTCACCGCCCTTCGGTGGTCGCCATGATTCGGTCTGGGCAAACTGCACCGGAGTTGTCTACCCGCAAGCCATTCGAACCGAGAATGCGGTCCATTCCCTCGAGCACGGGGCAGTGTGGATCACGTACAACCCCGACCTGGTCTCGAGTGAGGATCAGGCGCGCTTGGCACAGCGAGTCGAAGGCATGAGCTACACCTTGATGTCGCCGTATCCGACCCTGGATTCGCCGATCTCGCTGCAGTCCTGGGGCCGTCAACTCAAACTCGACAACGCTGAGGACGCTCGCATCGATCAATTCGTCTCGGCGCTACGAGTCAACCCGAACACGTATCCCGAAGTGGGCGCGACGTGTTCGGTGCCGATGACTAGCTTCGACCCGAACAACCCGCCGCCATTCGACCCCACCACTCCGGATCCGTCTTCTCCCGCAACAGTTCCGGAGCGGTAGCATCCCAGCAGACCCCTGTTCACAGCAGGGAGAAACTACTTGCCTCGCGACCGACGTTCCAGTTCCACTGCGCGGCGCATGGTTTCCCGCGCCCGGCTTCGGTCACCGGCATAGTCGTAGGCGCGAGCGAGTCGGAAGTTCTGCTTCCAGTTGTCCGGGTCTGCTTCCCAGTCGACCTTGATCTGAGCGAACAACTCGTCGGCAGCCGCCCGCTCGATCCGGCCCGAAGGCAATTTCGGAAGTGAAGACGCATCGACAGCGAGGCCCTCGTCGTGAATCTGCTGCGCGAGGCGTTGGTGTGTGAAGCCGGCACGAAGGGTGGCGATGACGAGCCACAGCCCCAGGAACGGCAGGATCAGCACGCCGATCCCGAGACCGATCGCGGCGCCGCCTCCGTCTTGGATGAGCTGGATTCCGCGCTGGCCGAGCAATACGAAGTACACCGCGAGCGCGATACAGATCGCAACGATCAGCGCGAGGGTGCGGGTGGTCTTGTTCATAGATCGAGGAAGGAATCGATACCGACCGTCAGGCCCGGACGTGACCCGATCTGGCGGACACCGAGCAGAACGCCCGGCGCGAACGAATTCCGGTCGATCGAGTCGTGGCGAATGGTCAGCGTCTCGCCCTGAGTTCCGAGAATCACTTCCTGATGCGCGACCAGTCCGGCCATCCGCACGGAGTGAACCCGGACTCCGTCGACGTCGGCTCCGCGCGCACCCTCGAGCTCGGTCGTGGTGGCGTCAGGGCTGCGTCCGACGCCTGCTTCCGCGCGAGCTTCGGCGATCATGGCGGCCGTTCGGTATGCGGTGCCCGAGGGAGCATCTGCCTTGTTGGGGTGGTGAAGTTCGATGACCTCGACGGAATCGAAGAAGCGCGCCGCGGCAGCCGAGAAACGCATCAACAACACAGCACCGATGGCGAAGTTCGGGGCGATCAGAACACCCGTTGCAGGCTGCTCGTCGAGCCAGGACTGCACAGTCGCAAGCCTGGACTCGTCGAAACCGGTGGTGCCGATCACGGCGTGAATTCCGTTGGCCACGAGGAATTCCAGATTTCCCATGACGACGTCGGGGTGCGTGAAATCGACGACTACCTGAGTGCGGGTGTCGACGAACGTCTCGATGCGATCACCGGTATCGACCTGAGCGACAAGTTCCAGATCGGGAGCAGCTTCCACTGCCTCGCAGATCGCTCGACCGACCTTGCCCTTGGCTCCCAGAACCCCGACCCTGATGGGTGCTGCACTCACGTCTTCCACGCTCCGTCCGATGCATTGTTTGAGGTGAAGCCTACGCAATCGTGCCGATGCGCTCACCATCAGTCGGGCAGGAGTTATGTCACCACTGGCACACTGGACGTAGTGAGCAACCGTCCGCAAGTCCGCGAAACCGGCAACCTTCGACCACTCGAGTTGGCAACGGGTGCCGTCATGGCCGGATTCACGGTCGCGTTGTCCGTCATTGCCACGGTCATCCCCATGGCCAGCGCCCTCAACCTCGTGGCCGCCGTTCCGATGGGAATTGTTGCCCAGCGCTTTCGAGTCCGCGCCGTGATGACGGCCGGCGTCTCGGCTACTGCGGTCGCTTTCGTCGCAGCGGGTTCGGGATCTGCGGCGGCGGTCGCGCTGAGCGCTCTCCTCGGCGGAATCATCGGTACGGTCAAGCGGCGCGGTCTCGGCTTCATCTCCGCGTTGCTGTCGTCGCTTGTCATCGGACCCGCGCTGGCGTTGTTCTCCATAGTCCTGTTGCTTGTTCTCGCGCCCCTGCGCACCTTGTTGTTGACCTCGCTGGAGAACACCGCGCTGGGCGTGGCCGCAATCTTGAAGCGTGCCCCGACGCTGGTCGGCGCAGCCGAATGGATCGAGAACAGCATCGGCTCGATCATCGACTACTGGTGGTTGTGGATCGGCGTGTCGATCATCTCCGGAATCGTCCTCAGCACCGTCGTCTCCTATTTTGTCCTCGGTGCCGTCCTCGATCGATTGGCTGCACTCCCCTCGGCCGACCCGCTCCAGACAGCTCCCGACGACCGGCCGATCGATCCGTTACCGGTCACTTTCGATCACGTGGGCTTCACCTATCCGGGTGCATCGACGCCAGCGCTCGTCGACGTCAACTTCACGGTCCGACGAGGAGAGTTCGTGACCGTCGTCGGCCACAACGGCTCGGGCAAGTCCACACTCACCCGGTTGCTCGCCGGTCGCGCACCGACCGTCGGGACCCTGACGAGGCCCGGGTCCGCCGGTCTCGGTCGACACGGCGGAACCGCCGTCGTCCTCCAACGTCCCGAGAGCCAGATCCTCGGAACCCGCGTCGCCGATGACGTCGTCTGGGGGCTTCCGCCCGAGTCGCATCCCGACGTCGATGCACTGCTGGCCGAGGTGGGACTCGCCGGCATGGGCATGCGCGAGACCTCAGGGCTGTCCGGCGGCGAGATGCAACGTCTGGCGGTTGCTGCCGCTCTGGCTCGTCGCCCCGCTCTGCTGATCGCGGACGAAGCCACCGCGATGGTCGATCAGGCCGGCCGGGAGGAATTGGTCTCGCTCCTCGCCGAACTGCCCCGGCGCCATCCGATGGCCGTGGTGCTGGTCACCCATCACCACGCCGACACCCGCAACGCAGATCGGGTGATTCAACTACAACGCGGACGGCAGATCGATCACCAACCCGGTTGGATGACGTCGACGTTCGCGGGTCCGCCGTCTGCGCCGTGGCCGGCCGGCACTCGAACTGTCCTCCAACTCACCGATGTCACCCACACCTACAACGACCGGACTCCGTGGTCGCGGCGCGCACTCTCGGACGTGAATCTGACCATCGGAGACGGGGACGGGCTACTGGTCCTGGGCGGCAACGGTTCCGGTAAATCGACCCTGGCCTGGATCATGGCGGGCTTGATCGCACCGAGCCGGGGAACCGCGGTCTTCGACGGCAAACCCGTCTCGCGTCAGCTCGGCACTGTCGGTCTGACGTTCCAACACTCGAGGCTGCAGCTGCAACGCCGAACCGTCGCCGAAGACATCGAGGCCGCCGGCGGTCCGGAGATCGGATCGGTGCAAGTCTCCTGGGCGCTCGACGCCGTCGGACTCGACCGTCACATCGCCGGCCGCAGTATCGACGAGTTGAGCGGCGGACAGATGCGACGCGTCGTACTGGCCGGTCTCCTCGTCCGCCAACCCCGAGTACTCATCCTCGACGAACCATTGGCCGGGCTCGATCCACCCGGCCGACACGAAATCCTGAACGTACTCAGGTGGATTCGTCGGAACGGAACCGCAGTAGTCGTCATCTCCCACGATGTCGACGGCATGGATGCCGTCTGCAGCAGAACAATTCGACTGTCGCAGGGTCGCATCCTCGACCCTGCCGCCAGCAGTGCCTTGGAAGGATCGACGACGTGACAACACTTCTGCGCGAAGTCCCGACTTCATCGCCGATCCACCGATTGTGGGCCGGAACGAAGATCGTTGCCGTCGTTCTCGTCAGCATCGTGGTCGTGGCCGCGCCGTCCTGGCCGGCGATCGGCGTCGTACTGGGATTGTTGTTGCTGACCGCGGTGATCGGACGTATCCCCCCGACTGCAGTTCCCCGGCCTCCGTGGTGGTTGTGGGCGCTGATCCTGCTCGGCGCGTTGATCAACCTTCCGATCGGCATCGACGCGGTGTTCATCTACCTGCAAGCTGTGACGTTCGGTCTTGTATTGCTCTGCGTCTCACTGATGTTGGCGTGGACCACGTCGATGAGCGACGTGGCGCCGGCACTGGCAACGCTCGGTAGACCGCTGCGAATATTCAAGATCCCGGTCGACGAGTGGGCCATCGCGACCGCCCTCTGCATTCGTTCACTTCCACTGTTGATCGACGAGATGCTCACCCTGGTAGCGGCGCGACGACTGCGCCCGAAAGCTGTGGTGAACAGCGCGGCCGACAATTCGATAGTCGACCTGATCACCACAACCATGTCCGTGGCAATTCGGCGGTCTGCCGAAATGGGCGAAGCAATCTCCGCTCGCGGGGGCACTGGACTGATTGCGGCGTACCCCAAGCGCCCTCAGCTCGCCGACCTGTTCGCACTGACCGTCGTCATCGCCGCGTGCGTCAGTGCCGTTGCTTTGACGATAGTCCTGCGCTGATCGGGTCATCGCTGACAGAATTTGCCTGGGCGATGATCGCAGAACCCATCCAGCGCCTTAGGTATCGCCGCAGTTCCTCATCGCTCCGCGGTGGGTCGCCAGGCGCGAGGAAAAACGACTGCATCGTCCGCAGGACGTATTCGACCAGTTCCTGAAGTGACGCGTCGTCGTAGCCGTAATGCACCCAGTCCACGTCGAAGCGGTTGATCATCGCCATTCCGAAGGCTTGCGCCTCCTGAGAGGTCAGACCCTCCGGGTGCAGACTCGAATTCGTGCTTGTGAGAAGGATGCCGAGATGCGGTGTTCGGTGGACCTGAGTCAGTGTGTAGAGAACACCCTCGGTCATCGCCTCGACGGGATCTTCGATGCCGCTCACGTGTGTGGTGAGTCGATCGAGGTAGCCGTCGACCGACGCGATCGCCGCTGCCCGCATCAGAGCGTCGGCGCTGGGGAAGTATCGATACACGGTCTGCCGGATCACGCCCAGTGACTCCGCCACGTCGCCGATGCTGATTTCCGAACTCGTCCGTCCGATCAGCTCGACTGCGGCCTCGACAATTCGACGTGACGCATCTTCGTCGTTGTCCGGTGGATTGCCGCCCCACCCACGCCTTCGTGCCACTGCCCACTTCCTCGCTCGAACGAGGCTCGAACCATGTCTTTGCGCTCGAAGTCCAAGAGCCACAGGCTAACACAGGCAGGTTTTGCATCTGCTTTCCCCGAATCCACTCCCGTCATCGAAAGTGAACATACAACTGCACATCAATATGTATGATTACCGCCACACGTGGCTTCGAGTGCCAGAGCGGCCACCTGACCAGCCCCTCCGAAAGACGAGGTTCGACAAGTGACCAACCTTCAGCCCCGAAAGATGGATTTCGGATTCGAGGATCATGACGTTCCCTTCCTGTGGAACCCGGAGAATCCGGCCTGGTCGAGCATGTCCAACGCGGTCTCGTTCCTGGCCATCGGTTTCGAAAAGATGATCGTGAAGATGATCATGCAAACCAAGTCGCGGATCAGTGATCCGGAGGTCGCCGAGGAAGCCGTGGCATTCATGCGTCAAGAAGGCCACCACTCGACCGCCCACCGCCAACATGTGAAAGCTCTGATCAGGCGATACCCCGGACTGCAGAACACACTCGACGCCGTGATCGGTGAATTCGATCTGCTCACCGAGGCGACCTCGTTGAACTACCGGCTCGCGTACACCGCAGATCTGGAGGCGACCTTCACACCGGTGTTCAAACTGATGCTCGACAACGAGGCGACCTTGTTCCGTCCGGGAGACGACCGCGTCGCATCACTGTTCATCTGGCACTTCGTCGAGGAGGTCGAGCATCGCAGCTCGGCACTGATCATCTTCAATTCCGTTGTCGGAAGCGAGCTTTACCGGATGCGAATGGCGCCGTCGATCTTCGCGCACGTCATGAAGGTGATTCGCATCGCCTGTGCAGGGTTCAACCAGCACGTTCCACTCTCCGAACGGCAAGTCGACTCACTGTCGATGTTCGCCATGCACCGCACCAAGCAGAAGATTCTGACGTCGTTTGCGCCCTACCTGACCAAGGGCACCATGCCCCGCGCCTTCGATCACCTACAACTCGGCGAACAACTCGTCGCGCTCGGCGGAGTCTTCCGCAGCCAGATGCCCAATCACAACCCGGACCACGAGAAGCTCCCCGCACTGGCCGACCAGTGGTTCAAGCGTTACGACGACGGCTACGACTGCACACGCTGGTACACCGCCGAATCTCAGGCACAAGAGTCGATCACGTCAGGGGCCAACTGATGGCAGAGCACTGCTCCCCCACGTTTGCCCAACTGGCAACAGAACTCGGTTTCTCCTGTCAGGAAGCAGGTGGACTCGTCGAGTTCCGTAACCCGGCGGCCCTCGAGAACTGGACCCTGCCCGTACTCGAATGGACGATCATCGTCGGCTCGGTACTCGCACTGGTCTTGGCGATCGTGCGACTGCGCCGCAACGGCGACCCCACCAACCTGGTCCTTTGGTTCGGCGCCACCGCCTACCTGTTCATCATCGAGCCTCCGCTGTACTTCCCGGCAGCGTTCGGCATCGAAGAACAAGTGGACACGATGTTCGCGCACAACGTGTTCACCGTCGACTTCATGTGGGGTCGACTGCCGCTGTACATCATTGCCATCTACCCGCTCATGGCGACGTTGGCCTTCGAAATAGTCAGAATGCTCGGCGTTTTCCGCAAATACGGTCCCCTGCTGGGTGCAGTCTGCGTCGGCTTCGTCCACCACGCGTTCTACGAAATCTTCGATCACCTCGGACCCCAGTTGCGGTGGTGGGAGTGGTCGACGTCGAACCCGATCAACCAACCCATGTTCGACGCGGTTCCACTCCCCAGCGTGGTCGTCTTCGCCGCGCTGTGGCCGATGTCGTTGGCATTCTGCGTCCAGTACTTCGTCGGACGGCACGTCGATGCCGGCAAGCACTTCTCCGGGCTTCAGTTGGTTTGGCGCACCATCGTGATCGGCCTGCTGGCCTCGCTGGGTACGTTCATTCTCCCGCTCCCGGCGACGGTCTTCGGGATGGGCAGTGACACCGTTCGTGGGTTCCTCTATGCGGCGGAACTCGCCGTCCTCACAGTGGTCGCGATCGTGGTTCTCGTCCGCCAGTGGAGAAACCTGCGCACGGCAGAATCGAACGCTCCTGCACACACCAACAGGTTCGTCCAGATTTACAGCGTGGTGTACCTGGTTGTCATGGCCGTACTGTGGGCGAGTGCGCTTCCGGACTTCTTCGACGCAGTCGACGGTTCCACCAGCGCTGGAGATCCCATCGGGAACCTGTGGTACACACTGGCGTGCTTCGTCATCGCAATCCTGTGTGTGAGCGCAACTTTCACCATTCCGAAGAGGAACTCCGTCGTCGACGACGCTGAACTTCTCGGGGCAAACTCAACGACTCCGGCCAGCTAGGTCGACCGGGACGAGACCTCTCGGGTCTCGTCCCGGTTTGTCGGTGTCTCGAGACAACGGCGTCACGGGACGCGGTGAGTCCACGCTTCGGTGCTGAACTTCGTGTCCACCAGCTTGCGCGCCTGCTCCAACTCCGAGTCCGTGTAGCCGCTGTCACGGGTGTCGTACTGGCCGCGGAAGTGCTGCGCAAACGACTCCAGGATCGCTGCACGCGTCATTCCGGTTTGAGAACGCAGCGGATCGACCCGCTTGGCTGCGCTCTTGGTTCCCTTGTCCGACATCTTCTCTCGCCCGATTCGCAGCACCTGCGTCATCTTCTCCGCATCGATGTCGTAGGCCATGGTCACGTGATGGAGCACGGTGCCGGACGCGAATCGCTTCTGAGCGGCGCCGGCTATCTTGCCCTTGTCCGAGGCGATGTCGTTGAGCGGCACGTACCGAGCGTTGATACCCACCTCGGCCAGCGCTCCCATCACCCACTGATCGAGAAACGCGTAGGACTGCTCGAAACTCAAACCTTCGACCAACGACGCCGGTACTGCCAACGAGTACGTGATGCAGTTGCCAGGTTCCATGAACATCGCGCCGCCACCGGAGATTCGGCGCACCACGCCGATGCCGTGCCGCGCAGCAGCCTCGGAGTCGACCTCGTTACGCACGGATTGGAACGATCCGATCACGACCAAGGGCGAGTCCCAGTCCCAGAATCGCAGTGTCGGCGGACGCTCACCCGATGCCACCTCACGCGCGATGACCTCGTCCAGCGCGACGTGCATCGCTGGGTCCAGAACCACCGGTGGGATGAGGTCGAACGTGTGATCCGCCCAACTCGTGGCGTGACCGAGTGCGCGCCGGATCGCAATACCGACCGACTGGGGCGTGAAGCCGATCATCGAGACGGACTCGTCGAGCGCACTGGAGATAGCTTGTGCCAACTGTTCTGCATCCGAGTCGGCTGGCATTCCGCGCAACGCCGCGTTGATGTCGTCGAGCGCACTGTCGGGCTCGAGGAAGAAGTCCCCCGAGACTGCGACTTCGGCCAGCCGACCGTCCGCCACCTCGACGTCGACCGCGACCAGTTTTCCACCAGGAACCTTGTACTCTCCACGCATTCGTCCAGCCTATCCCTGTGCGATTCTCTGCGGTGAGCGCCGTCGAAGATCACACCGCGCGCGCAGTGCGCATCGGTTCGACCGGAAGGGCGATCAGGCACTCACACCTGTAAACCGCTGTGCGGCTGCATGATCGCGCGGCGAGGACAGCCCGTGTCGGCCCCTGCCTTGACACCTGCTTCTTCCGACAGGCGAGATGATCGCTGGGGTGGGAGGATTACCGCAACGAGCCAACTCTCTGGCGAGTGACAACGGAGGTAGACATGAAGGTCCCGGCGTTCCACTCGACGGTTCCTTCGGATCTCGACGTCTATCACGACAACGAAAGCTGCATTTTGGCCGCGCGCATCGCAGTACCCCATCGTGCCCCCGGGGTCGACGGCCGACCGTGGTGCACTGCCTGCGCGTCTTTGGACTGACGAGCGACCACCAGCTCACTCACACCCATGTCGCCGATTCGGGGACAACTCCATGGGCCAGAGCGTTCGCATCGATGACAGCGCGGAGCCACGCGGTCAGACCGGCCTCGACCGTCTCGTAGAACAGCGCGTCGTAGAACTCGGAGAATCCCGGATCGGCCACGTACATCCGCCCCAGACACACCTGCATCGAGTGTGTGCAGTCGAAGTAGACCCCGATCGACGCTCGGTGGCGTTCTGCCAGCGAATTCGCCTCGGCGCTTCCCGGTTCGACACCCGCGCGGCACGCCAACGCCAGATCTTCGTTGAGCGCCTCGACGCAGTCGGCGATCTTCTGCCAATCCTCAGCGGTCCTACCCGCCGACCGTTCCGCGTGCTGCGCCCACTGCACACTGTCACCCCAACGCTCGTGCGCCTCCAGTCCCCATGACGGCTGCCAGTGACGGCCGAAGATCGACACCTGCTCGTCTGCCGGCAACAGCACACCGAACTTCCTGGCATCGATGATGCGATCCAAGGACTCGCCCCGTTGCTCCAAGTCGGCAATCCGTTGTCGCAACTCGGCGCGCTGCCCGCGCAGTGTTTCGTCCACGTGGGTTACCGGCGATTCGAGCAGTATCCCGATCTCGTCGAGCGACAAGCCCACGTCGCGGTAGACAAGTACGCGACCAATTCGGCCGAGGTCGGCGTCGGTGTACAACCGGTAGCCACCGTCACTGCGCCCGGATGGGCACACCAAACCGATTGCGTCCCAATGATGAAGGGTACGTACAGTTATGCCCAGCCGAGATGCGGCAGCACCGACGGTAAGAGCACTGTCTGCCTCGCCTCCGAAGAGTTGATCCGTCACGGCATCCAGTTTGACAGACGCGGTGCGCGAGACCACCGCGTCAGACTTCTGTTCAGTCGTCGGGTCCGTCAATTCCCATACCTCGCAGATGCTCGGCCTCGGCACTGTTCGGGTCGTACGGACGAGCGGCCGTCATGATCACACGCGCGTTCTCCGGTGTCACGATCTCCAACTCCAGTGAATTCCACGGCTTCAGGTCTGGACCGCTGGTGCATCCGGGCCGCAATTCCTCACACGCCTTTGCTATCTGGTCCATCTGACTCAGCACACACGCAAAGCTCACGCTGATGGACGGTGGTGAATCTGCTCGCTCGCCGGGCACGAGCAGAACGTCTTGAAATGCCCAGCGCCGCAGATGCGTCAGTCGATCAGGCACCGAAAAGAGGTCGAAGAAACCGAGCCCGCGGATCCAGAAGTCTGCCGATTCGGCCAGATCCGAAGTCGGAACCGACACGAACATCGGCATACCGTAGAGACCTCGGAACTGTTCCGGAGGCACGGCATCGGTCGTAGGGACAGGGACGGGGCTGATGTCGAATGCTGGGTAGGTATCGGTCATGAAATCATCGTGAGCCCTCACGCTACGTCAGGGTCAAATCGTGTGAAATCCGATCACAAAACACAGTGACCGGAAAATACAGTGATCAGAAATCGAGAAGCACCGAGCCCGCAATCCTCATAGGTTTGTCGAAACGACGCTCACGCCGACAAACTGGAGGTAGCCGACCATGGCACAGACGGATCCAACACCGAGCGATCCCATCGGGAATCACAGCGAACCGAAGTCCGGCGGTCCCGGCGCACTGTCACGGTGGATGCAGCGGAACGCGAACGCCCGCACGAATCGCAAGATTCGGCGCGGGAAAGGCACATTCATGGGAATGGACGTCCTCATCTTGCACACGGTAGGCCGACGCAGCGGGCAACTCCGAGAGACTCCGCTGATGCACCTGTCCGACGGCAGGGGCGGTCTGTTGATCGTGGCTTCGGGCGGCGGCGGTCGAAACCCGGACTGGCACTCGAATGTGGTGGCGCATCCCGATCGAGTGTCTATCGAGATGCCCGGCCGAAATGCCGTACCAGTCACAGCTCACGAACTCGAAGGCGACGATCGCGAGCAAGCGTGGCACCAAGTGGCCACCGCCCAGCCCCGAATCGCCAAGTACCAGAGCAAGTCCGATCGCAAGTACCCGCTGATTCGGCTCACCGTGATGTGAGTGGTGGTGTGAGCCGAATCAGATTGCGCGATTACACCTCGCCGGCGAATACACCGCCGTCTGCGAATACACGTTGGGCAAAGCGTTCGCCGATGAGACGATGCGTTGCAGCGTCCGGATGGAGCTGATCGGGAAGCGGCAACTCTTCGTTCTCCGCGGCACCGTAGAGATCACACCCGTCGATGTAATGCAGATTGGGATCATCGACTGACCGCTGGGTTACGATGCGCGCCAACTCTTCCCGAATCGAGCGCAGCGTCAGCTTCCCGGATGCCCGCTCGGCGGGATCTCCGGTGGCAACGAATCGCATTTCGCCTCTGGCAAGAGCGTCGAAGTCGAAGGCGCCAGGCCCCGGTGTGTCCTCGTGGATCGGGCAATAGACGGGCGAAACGACCAACAGCGGAGCCACTGGATGACCGTCACGTACCGTGTCGAGGAAGCCGTGCATTGCAGATGTGAAGGCCCGTAAGCGCATCACGTCGGAGTTGACCAGATTGATCCCCATCTTGATGCTGATCAGGTCAGCAGAAGTGTCGCGCATCGCGCGGGCGGTGTACTGGTCCAGCAGAGCACTGCCACTGAACCCGAGGTTGATCAGATCCACGCCGCCGACGGAGGCTGCAAGAGCAGGCCAAGTGCCGGAGGGACTTTCAGCGCCGGATCCTTGACTGATCGAGCTTCCGTGATGGAGCCACACGCGGCGCTTCGTATCAACCGCGAGTTCGAGTGGCGCGTCGGTTCGCAATGCGACAAGTTCGGTGGTCTCGTTGTGTGGCAACCAGATCTCGACGGTCTTGGATCGCGCGGGCAGCTCCGCGAAACGGATGATACTGACAGGTCCGGACTGCCTCTGAGCGGTACCGGTAGCCATGTCGATCGTCACCGTATTGCCGCCCGTAGCGCTTGCTTGCCCGGCCAGTTCGCCGTCGACGAGCAGGTCGTACACCCCTTGCGGCCTCGGCGGAGCGCCGGTGTAGATCATTTTCGTGGGCAGAGTATCTAGTTCGATGCTCGTGGCGCTGGTTCGGAATACTAGCCGCACTCCGGACGGTTGTGATTGCGCCATTGCCATCTGCCCGTCAGCGAATTGCGTGCGAGCCTTGGCAGGTAGGCGGTGCGTCAGCACACCGCGTTCGGTCCGTTCGATTTCGAGGGCTCCGCGCACGATGTCGTCGGAAATTTCGGTAGTAATCCAGCTGCTCTGGCTGTGCATTTCATTCACCTGAAATCGTTTACGGAAGTTTGCTACTGCTGATAGTAATTTGCCTATACTCTTTAGGCAAGTGGTTTACCCTCCCAACGAACAGGACCGATTGACATGCCTCGCGCAGGACTCACAGCCGACCGCCTCGCGATGGCGGGCGCGGAATTGGCCGACGAGGTCGGCTTCGAGCACGTGACCGTATCGGCAGTCGCCAGGCAGTTCGACGTCAAGGTCGCAAGCCTGTACTCCCACGTGAAAAGTTCGAACGACCTCAAAACCAGAATCGCGTTGCTCGCTTTGGAGGAGATGGCCGACCAGGCTGCCGACGCCGTGGCCGGTCGGTCCGGCCGCGACGCTTTGACCGCCTTCGCGAACGTCTATCGCGACTACGCGAAGGCACACCCCGGCCGGTACGCCGCGTCACAGATGCGCCTCACCCCGGAGGACGCAGCAGCGAGCGCGGGCTTCAGACACTCGCAGATGATGCGATCGATTCTGCGCGGATACAACCTCACCGACCTCGACCAGACTCACGCAGTTCGGTTGCTAGGCAGCGTTTTCCATGGATATGCCAGCCTGGAGTTAGGTGGATCGTTCAGCCACAGTGCACCGGACAGCGCCGAAAGCTGGTCCAGGATCCTCGAGGCTCTCGATTCGATGCTGACCAATTGGCCCGCTCCGCAGAATCGATTTTCGGTCGAAGCAAACACCTCCATCAGCGAGGCGTAGCGTCCTGCGTTTCCTTCTCCCCAGGCAATCGTCGAGGTTCGGGAGCGCTGCGGACGAGCAAGATCGGCGTAACAAGTAGCAGTACACCGGAAATGACGATTGCAGCGTGTGTGCCAGTGAACACCGCCATTACACCCCACCCTGCGGTCAACAGCGCAATGACGGCTTTGTTGGTCACTGACCAGGCCGTCAGAACGCGGGCAACACGATCAGTCGCAACCCTTTCGAGTCGGTAGGTCGCGAAGATCGGATTGAAAACTCCCATGCAGGCGATCAAGAGGAATTCAACTGCGATGACAACCACGAGTCCGCCGACACCTGGGGCGACGAACACAAGTCCAACTGGCCAGCAGGCTCGCAGGACACCGGAGACGGTCATAACTCTGCGTCGCCCGTAACGCGCGACTAGCCGCGGAGCCAACCGAGCGCCGATCAAGCCACCGAGGCATGGAAGGCCGAATGCAAGGCCGTACTGCCAAGGCGAAAACCCGAGTTCGCCCACGAGCAGAACAACCAGTAGTGGTTCGGTCGCCATTATGAGGGCGTTGACCAACACCGTGTTGAAAAAGAGTGGCCGCAGTTCGGAGTCAGCGAGGATGAATCTCCAACCGTCGAACATCGCCTTCAGATTCGGCGTCGGCTCGTCGCGCCGATCGGGGCGAACCTCCTGTCCTCGGATGGCATACAACCCGACTGCCGAGACCAGGAATGAACCGGCGTTGGCGATCACCGTGACAACCGGACCCAACATTCCGATTGCTCCACCACCCAACGGCGGACCAACTGCGGTGGCGGCCCAAGTCGTGGATTCGAACCGCCCGTTGGCGACCAGAAGTTGCGATGGTTTCAGCAGGTGCTTGAGATAGGCGCCGCTCGCTGCCACGAATGCGATATCGGCTGCCGCAACAACGATCGAGACCAAAAGCAGCAGCGTGAATGTCAACCAACCCATGACAAATGCCACCGGGACGCAAATCAGTACACAAAACCGCACAAGGTCCGTCGTGATCATCACTGGCCGCTTGCGGAGGAATTCGACTTTCCCGCCGAGAGGTACTGCAATCACGGCACCGACTGCCAGCCCGGCGGCCGCGAGCATGGACACCTGGAAGGTGCTGACATCGAGAACCTGGATCGCGATGAGGGGTAGAGCACCGAATCCCACCCAGGTGCCGACAGTGCTGGAGACGTACGCGAACCACAACCACCCGAATTCTCGACCAAGTCGCGCGTTTTGAGCTTCCACGTCCACCCCCTGTGACCACCGATATTCGACAACGAGGATCGAATCACAGCTGTGTGACCTGTAGCAATCAACTGCGAGGCGTCCGTGCCACAACCATCGGTGGTGTACATACGATCGGGAGATGGACTTCGACACCGTGCGAACTTTTGTCGTGGCAGCCGATCTCGGGCAGTTTCAAGCAGCAGCAGACGAGCTGTCGATCAGCCAGCAGGCAGCATCCAAGCGGATCATCGCGCTGGAGCGAGAATTGGATGTCCGACTGTTCAATCGCACGCCGAGGGGCGCACAGATCACGATCGACGGGCAGGCGCTTTTGCCCCATGCACGCGAATTCCTTCGAGTCCACGAGCGAGCCGTCGCCTCTGTGCATCCGGGCCGGCGCGCACTGCGGGTCGATGTCCTCAACCGTCGGATCGCGCCCGCCGTTCTGATCCAGGACTTCTACCGCGCCAACCCTGGAATCGACCTCGACGTCGTCACTCTGTCTACCTCGAACGCTGTCGCCGCGATCGCTGCCGTCAGATCCGGCGAGATCGACGCGACCATCCGCGCGGTGATGAAGACGAGCGGTGAAGTACCTGACGGCATCAGAATTACCGGCCTACTCGAGGATCCGCTCCAAGTCTTAGTCGGACCTTCGCACCCCTTCGCCGGCTCACCGTCCGTCACCCCGACTCAACTCGCCGATCACCGGATCTGGATTCCCGGCATCGTCCCAGGCACCGAGTGGTCCGAGTACTACGAGCAACTCTCGTCCACATTCGGTCTCACGATTGATGCGATCGGCCCAAACTTCGGAACCGAGGCACTCCTCGACGCAATCGCCGAATCTACCGAGTTGGCAACACTTGTCGGCCAAGGAGATCGATACCTCTGGCCCGCCGGTTACGACTTGCGACGCATTCCGCTCCGCAACCCAACGCCCGTCTACCCACACTCGCTGATCTGGCGCGAGGACAATGCGCATCCGGTGCTCGGCATTCTTCTCGCCTATCTCGAGAGTCAGCACGAAGCCCGTCGGACAACCGACTCATGGATGCCGACGCCTGCTGTCTCACACTGACCGTTGGGCCTCATCGACGGATTGCGCAAAGGCAGCAAAGACTCGATCGATGTTCTTTCGGTGCTTCCCCCAATCGAGGAACTGCGTACTGAGCGCCGAACTACTCGTGACCGCAACCGCGGACCCACCTGGCGCCGGACGCACCTCGAGCACGACGTGCTCACCCCAACTCGACAAGCTGATCTTCGAGCTTGACTGCAGTGCTGTTGGACCGATCTGCCTCACGTTGCCGAAGATGGCCGTCAAAGTGTTGTGCCCCAACGCGAAAGCCGACTCGGCCGGAAGGCGAAAGGTATAGATCTGTGTCCGGGAGAGTGCCACGCGCTCAGTGTAAATCACCGCCAGTCCCGCCCAGGCGACGCCTCGTGGGCCAAATTCCAGGTGGAGCGACTCACGTACGCGACAAACTTGCCTATTCAGCACGGTGCAAAGCGCCCCGGAGGAGGCGTTCTCACGCTACCCTCATCTCCGAATTGGACGTTTGTCTAGAAAGGTCACCGGATGCGCGCGCTGTTGCTTGCCACCCTTGCAATCCTAGCTATCCAGATTGCAGCCCCGGCGGCAAACGCTTCACCTCCGGATCCGGGCTGGACTCTCCCCCAACTGACCGTCGCAGATCGAACGATCAAGGACGTCGACGGACGAACGGTGTTGCTCCGCGGCGTGAACGCCAACGGTCTCAATGACTACGCAACCAACGGCACCGGTCTACCCACCGTTACGCCGCTGGGAAGAACGGACTTCGCGCAGATGGCCGCGCTGGGCTTCAACGTCGTCCGACTCAACGTCGCGTGGTCCCTCCTCGAACCGACCCGCGGTGCATTCGACACTGCGTATGTCGACCGGATTCGAGGCGCAGTCCAGAACGCGAAAGATCACGGCATTTACACCGTTCTCGACATGCATCAGGACGCATGGGGCCCGTACGTCGGCACCCCGAGCGACCAGTCGTGCCCGTCTTTCATGGAGCCGGGAGTCGGCTGGGACGGCGCACCGGAGTGGGCAACCCTGACCGGCGGATGGACGACCTGCAACATCGGTGGACTCCGGGAAGCCGCACCGGCGATCGCCCATGCCTTCCAGGCGTTTTACGACGACGAGCAAGGAATCCAGAGTCGCCTCGTGGCTACGTGGGCGCGGTTGGCCGCCGAGTTCAAAGACGAACCGGCGGTGGCCGGATACGACCTGTTGAACGAACCGAATCCCGGCCTGCGCGATCCATTCACCGCCGCTGATCAGATCGGGCAGTTCTACAAGCGGGCCACCGACGCCATCAGACAGGCCGAATCAGGCGGATTTCCGCACCTCGTGTTCTTCGAGCCCAGCGCGATCTGGTCGGCATTCGGCTTCGACGCGCTGCCCCCACGCCAGTACCTGACCGATCCTCTGGTGGTCTTCTCGCCACATCTCTACAGCGAATCGATAACAGTCAGTAGCGAATTCCCCGGAATCGAAGACGGGTTCAAGATCGCCGACCGCGCTGCCGCCTGGTACGACGCCCCGTTGTGGACGGGTGAATGGGGTTGGTTCGGGGATGCCGGCGAGCAGGGAGCAGACGTCGACCGCTTCGTCGACGCCACCGACAAGTACCGGATGGGCGGCGCGTGGTGGTCGTGGACACAAGCGTGCGGTGACCCCCACCCGGTTCGGGACGGCAATACCCACCAGCCGCAAGGAAATTTGAATCGCATCGACTGCCCTTCCGGCGAATCACTCGGGCTCGTAGAGGGATTTGCCGGGCCTCTCTCGCGTGCTTATCCGCGAGCAGCGCCCGGCACACTGACGGAGTTGTCGCGCAACGGGTTTACCGGGACCGGTACCGGACAGGTCGAAGCCTGGTACCCCGGCACCGACCGGCCACAGCTCGAGACCACGAATCTCGCTGACGTCCGACTGTCCCCGATCGAGGGCGGCTGGCAACTGATCGGCCACGCCGATGGCGACTACGCGGTCAAGCGCGCCTGATCGAACGATCATCCGGGAATCGCACGTTCACACCACGCGAAAGAGCGGATATCAGAAGATTCCGCCGATTCCTTTGCCGATCAGAACAACTCCGACGACCAAGATCAACACGCTCATCACCGTGGTGTTGTTGTCTTGGAGCCAGACCTTGAGCTTGGCCAACGGCTCGCGCAGACGATCAGCAGCCACCAGGTATCCGATGACCGGGATCGCGACCGTTGAACTGGCGATGATCGTGAAGACAAGGACAGAGGCGATCACTCCACTGGTCGCCAGCGACGCCGAGCCGATCGACACTCCCGCCGCGATGCACATCAGCAGATTCTTCGGGTTGATCGCGGCGAGCGCGAATCCTAGGCCCAACCCCTTGACCGCGGTCATCTCGTCGATGGCTTGCATCCACTTCGGTGTTTCGTGTTCGCCGCTGCGCCCTCGCCACTGCTTGACCGCGACCGCCAACAGGAGGACACCGAGAGCGAGTTTGATCCACGATACCGTGGCAGACGGTCCATTGTCCGAGGTGCTGAGGGCACTGGACAGGGTGACAAAAAGAACTGTGGCAATGAAGATTCCGAGCAGCCAACCCAACGCGAACCCGATGCTGGTGCTACCCGCGCGCTTGGAGAGCAACATCAAGATCGTGGCGATGACGGCTACCGGAGACACGGCGACACCGACAGCTATGGGGAGGAGATCTCCGATAACGGAACCCATGTCAAAACTCGTTTCTCATCGGGACGCAGTCGATACCGCTGCGCGCCAATGCTGACACTCTGTGCGCCTACATCGTTCGTGCCTCATTCGAAAGGGATGAGCGCCCGAACGCCGGACCTCCGTCTCGCCCCGTCAATTCGTCTGTGCTTGTTGGAATGCAGCGGCAACACCACCGACGTCTCCCCCGACTTGGAACACGCCCCTAGGCAGGTCGGGAAACACTGCATCGCTGACGACGACGACAAACAGAAGTCGGCGATCGTCGGGGGTGATCATGTAACCCGACAACGCTTGAAGAGTGACTATCAACCTGCCGGTGTCAGATTCGACGTCGGCGGATGTTCCCGTCTTACCGATGACCTTCCCCTTTGCCGGACTGTCGGTTCCCACGCCCGACAACGAGCCTCGCTCACCGAGTACGGGTTGACCTGCCCAGAACGTATCGGCCCATGGCTGCTGGTCCACCCAGTCGAGCCACTGGAGGACGGCTGCGGGCGTCGATTGTGACGGGTCTCCACCCTGACCGTCCATGACCACCAGGTCGGATGCTGCAATACCTGCCTTCTCGGCGAGTGCCCGCACGGTGGGAAGACCGTCGCTGCACGACGACGATCCTGTCGCTACTGCCAACAGACACAAGAAAGTGTTCGCGCCCGTGTTGTAGCTTGTCGCGAGAATCATCCCTCCCGACTCCGAAATTGGTGCCGATTGCAGGCTCGCAACTTGTCGACTTCCTGAATATGTCCGATCGACAGGCAGGGCAGCCGTGCTGTTCGTACGAGATACCGATGCAACCTCGATTCCATTGCGTCGCAGTGCTTCTACGAACAGCTGACGCGCCCACGTCGGCGCGTCGGTAATGCGATAGACAGTCAGCGATGTCTTTCCAGCCGGCACCGACCCGGTCACGTTGATCCGGGTGGGATCGGACGGATCGGCCGCAACCTTCAGAGTCGAGTCGCTACCTTCCTCACCCGTGGTGACCTGAGCATCGACGCGGAACAGGCCGTTGCCGGGAAGCATGTCGATGGTGGCGGGCTCACCTACCGCACCCGGACTCGCCTGGATATCGACGAGGTTGTCGTTGACGAAAATCGACGGGACCAGGCCTTCGACTGTCGAGTATGTGTCCCACAGACGAGGGTCCACCAGAACGTCGCCGTTTACCCGAGTGATGCCGGCGTCGGCTACTTGTCGTGCGAGATCGTTCAGGCCTGCCAGCGGATCACCGGGCGCGAGAACGGCTCCTGGCAGGGCATCGGCGTAGACGTGGTCGATGCCGTCGGTGGCGAAATCGAATCGGCCTTGTGCGGCGTTGCGCCCACCGAGCGCGAGGTCACCGGAGCCGACCAGCACCAGATCACCGGTAAGGGTGCCCTCGACGGGGAGAGAAGTGGCATAAACGGGGGTGGTGACAGTGCGGTCTACACCAAGGGTGTCGTAGGCGGTGCCGACGGTGAAATGTTTGGTCTGGGAAGCCAAAAACATCGAGCTATCAGCATTGTTGCTGTAAATCACCTCGTCGGTGGCGGGGTCGACCAAGAGATAGGACCACCGAGCCATGGCGTACGGATCGGTGGCCATGATGCGGGCTGCCTCCTCGGGAACCTGTTGCGCCGGAGCCGATGCGGAATCGGAATTCGACGGCTTCGCTGAACATGCGGTGAGGACTACTCCGACGCTGATCAACGCAGCGACGGCGCGAACTGATGTGGGGTGCGGCATGGACGCTCCTGAGGATGCATGACTGATTTGTCGTAATTTACTGCAAAGTGCAGCATGCAGAGTGCAGTATCGCTTAAAGTCCCTCTATGAACCCTTTTGGGAAGTCGACGTCCTTTCACAACGTCAAGACCTGCAAAGTGGCTGTGGCCTGCATCGCTACGGCGTTGCTGCTCTCAGCCTGTTCGTCCGCAACCGATTCCGAGTCCCCCTCGTCGTCCCCGCCGACCTCCGCCGGGTCTGCGGACAGCGCCGTCTTGTCTTTCGACAGCGCCGCAATGGATTCCGTCGTCTCCGAGAAGGCAGAAGAGTTCCGTGAGATCGCAATGGTGGTCATGATCACGACGCCGACGCAGAAGTACGTCAACACATGGGGTTCGGTCAGGGAAGGCGTGAACGAGCCTCCCACTCTGGACACCAAGGTTCGCGTGGGCTCGAACACCAAGACCTGGACCGGTACGGCCATCCTGCAGTTGGTCGACGAAGGCAAGGTTGCGGTAACCGATCCGGTCAGCAAGTTCCGCCCAGATGTCCCCAACGGCGACAACATCACCATCGGCGACCTACTCGACATGCGTAGCGGCCTGTACAACTACACCGAAACCCTCGAACTCAACCGGGCGCTCGACGAGCAACCGGAGCGAGTGTGGACACCCGAGGAACTGCTGGCAATGGGGCTGAGCCAGCCGCCGTATTTCGCGCCCGACACCGGTTATCACTACTCCAACACCAATACCGTTCTCCTCGGCTTGATCGCCGAGCAGCTGGACGGCAAGCCGATTCAGCAGATCTTCGCGGACCGATTCTTCGGGCCACTCGCACTCGCAGGGACGTCGTTTCCTGCGAACACCGACACCAGCATCCCGACTCCGTTTGCAGACGGCTACACCTACAGTGGCAACGTCGAAACGCTCGGCGAAGGCAAAGAGGCTCTCCCACAATCTCGCCTCGACGCGATCGCCGCAGGCACCGAAAAACCGACCAACACCACTAGGCACAATCCCTCGTGGACATGGTCTGCAGGTCAGGGAATTTCGACTGCAAACGACATGGCGACATGGGTCAAAGCTCTGGGAACCGGTTCGCTCCTGAGTCCCGCCACACAAGAGTTGCGTTTGAACAGTGTGCAACCCACAGATGGCGAAGGATCCGCAGGATACGGATACGGTATCGCTCAAATGGGTCCGATGTACGGCCACATCGGCGAACTGCCCGGCTACAACTCGTTCATGGGGTACGACCCGGTCAACGACGTAGCCTTGGTGGTGTGGGGAAATCTGGCACCCACGGCCGATGGTTTCGCCCCGGCCTCTGCCGTCGCTGCAGCGCTCGTCCCCTTCATCTACGGCAAGCCCGCTCAGGACACATCCGACGACATCGCCGACACCGAGGATGCAAACGGTGAAGGGAAGTAGCACTTGTAGGCTCGGATGTAACCGCGGAACGAAGGGAGCCATGTGGCTCAGCGTGATCTCACACCTACCTCGTACATGATCCTGGGACTGCTGACGGTCAAGGACTGGTCGGCATACGAGATCGCCGAACAGGTCGGACGCGGGGTCGCCGAGTTGTGGCCCAGCGCAGACCGACAGCGATACAACGCCCCCAAAATACTGCTTGAACGCGGTCTGGTCACGGCGAGCACGGTAACGAAAGGCACTCAGCGCTCGCGCACGGTCTACTCCATCACCGACGAAGGTCGCACAGCGCTGAGTGACTGGCTCGCCACCCAGGCCACACCCCCCGCCTTGCAGTTCGAAGGCATGATCCGCGTGATCTTCGCCAACCAAGGCACGATTGCCGACCTGCGGACCAACCTGACCACCATGCGCGAACAGGCAACTCGGTCCCGAAGTCTGTTCGTCTCACACGCACAACGGATTTCGGCCCCCGAAGCCGGCACACTCCCCCAGCAGAATCATCTGATGGCACTGGCCAACCGGTTCATGATCGGCCACTTCAACCACATCGCAGAATGGGCCGACTGGGCGCTGGAAGAAACTGCTGACTGGCCCGACACAGTGCAACCGGCAACAACCCACCGAAAGCGCACCGTCTCCACCCTCGCTCACTCGATAGAAGACGGAAGTAGCTAGATCCCCCTCGAAAGCCATCGGACGTCGGTCCGACACCTTCTCGAAACCAGTTCGATCAGCGATCTGGAAGAGAACAGTCCGACGGACGCGGACCGCGGGCGACGATCAGAGAAGCGGGACCCGCAAAGTCCGGTGACGAACGAGAATTCCAAGTGCACGGCGGGGAAGGATGTCGACAGCCGGCGGAGGCAGCACTGGACGACATTGAATCTGGAGTAATTTCTTCTCGAAGTGGTTAGTTCACGGGTAGACGGCGATCTCGATAAGGTTTACGTCGGGGTCGCGACAATAGTGCGAGACCATCTCGCCGAGGGCACCCAGTTTGGTCACGGGCCCGTCGAGCACCTCGACCCCACAGTTCTCCAGGTGCTCACGGACAGTTCCGGGTGACGCAAGAGTGATGAAGCACAAATCCTCGGAACCTGCTGCCTCGACGGCGCCGGTGGTCCAGGCCGGGTCTTGCTCCGCCGATCCGAGAGTCCTCGGATTGATCTTCTGATCTCCGAACTTCAGTGCAGTGCGTGCCGTGGGGCCGAATATCTCGATCGTCATTCCGAGTACCTTCGCGTACCACTGGGCGGTGGCGTCGACGTCACCCCGCCACCGATTGAAACGCGAAACGGCACCGAATCGCCGGTCAAGCGACTAGCGTCGAATCGTATGACTGCACTCAACGCTTTTGCACGTACCGGTGCCGCGGTCTTTGCGGCCCTTGCGATCTCCGGCGTGATGATGCCGGGTACCGCGGCAGCGGCGCCGAGCACGGTTCCGTTCCAGGTCGACCCTTACGTCCCGCTCGTCGACTTGCCCACTCCCCACCTTGCAGCGATCGTCGGCGAAGAACCGGGCGTCGCCGTGCTGCACGTGCAACGCGCACCCGGAGACGGAAACCCCCACTCCGCGGTCGTCCACTGGCTCAGTCTCGGCACCGGAGCGTACGGATCCGCATCATTTCCGACACTGGATGCACAACCCGTCACGATTCGTCCGGGCTCGGGTCAGGTCGTCGCATACGTCGATCCCCAGGCGATCGGAACACCGGGCCTCGGAACCTTCTTCGTGCCCTGACACCTCCGTATCCGCCAGACCGTGGTCCCTGCTCTGACAGGGCCTGTCACCTCGACAGCATCCGGGTCGCGATCCGCAATGCCGAGTCTTCCGCGGCATCCAATGCCCGTGATTGCTCTGACGTGATGTTGTCACACAGCCAATCCCAGTGCATCGTCACCAAGGCGCCCTGGACGGGCGTCGGTGCGAGTGAGCGGCCGTCAACGCTCCATCGCACTCGCTGCGTCACCGGCGTGCCGCGTACGAGTTGCTCACCGTCGAACTCGAGCGGGGACGAAACCACCAACGCGTGCTCCTCACTCACGTCCTCGACCACTCCCCATCTGATCCGGCAGTTCTGGAGGACGGACAGTGGGACCGCACCGCGCTTCCGAAGAAGCTTGACCCACGGATACACCAGAAATACGTGAAAACTGTGGTGCGCGAGCGCGCGGTCCCGATCCCCGAGGGCAGGGAGAAACCCGGTGTTCTCGCGTTCGCCGAATGCCCCCCTCAAGTGCTGCAACAACGCCCCCGAATCAAGCGAGTCGAGGAGATCACCTCCTACCCAATAGGCTTCGATCACTCGCGGATCGAGTGGATCGTCGATGCCCGCACTTGCTGCCAATGCCTCGAGGTACGGCCACGCACCGTCGAATTGACGAGCGCGATCACGGTCGCCGCTGCCCGAGTTGCCGCTGGCCAGACGAAGCAGCACTGAAGGATCGTCGGGTCCGCAGTAACCCAACTCGTTCGGCGGATACGCGTAGCGGGCAAACAATGCCGGCCCGTTCATACCGACGGCAGTCATCAGCAGATCCGCGGAAGTTGTTCACCTGCCGGCAAATCCACTACCCGATTGCCTCCCAATGCCGTACGCGCCACCACCATTCCGCGATGTTCGGCCACGCACTCCCCGATCACGGCAGCTCCCGCACTCAGTGGATTACCGCGCATCGCTTCCAAAATTCGGTCGGAGTCTTCTCGCGGAACGAAGGCGATCAACTTACCCTCGTTGGCGACGTACAAAGGATCCAGACCGAGTAGCCCACAGGCGTCGCGCACGTCAGCGGGAATCGGCAGATCTCGTTCCACCAGCGCAACACCGATATTCGACGCTTGAGCGATCTCGTTGAGAGTGGCGGCAACTCCGCCCCGGGTAGGGTCGCGCAAGACGTGGATGTCGACGCCGGTGGCAATCATGTCGGCGACCACGCCGTTGAGCGACGCGCAATCACTGCGCACCTCGGTCCCGAATTCGAGACCTTCGCGACAACTCATCACGGCCACCCCGTGCACACCGATGTCGCCGCTGACGATCACGACGTCATCCACTTGTGCGCGAGTAGGGTTGATGTCCACCCCGTCGGCGACAATCCCGATTCCCGCGGTGTTGATGAAGACTCCGTCGCCGTGACCGGCATCGACAACCTTGGTGTCGCCCGTCACCAGTCGAACGCCGGCAACGTGCGCAGCCTGCCCGAGCGCCTTCGCGATCCCCGCGATGTCGGTCAACGCGGTCCCTTCTTCGAGGATGAATGCCGTCGACATCACCAAAGGTTGTGCTCCCGCCATCGCCAGGTCGTTCACCGTTCCGTTGACCGCAAGATCGCCGATCGTTCCGCCGGGAAACACCATGGGTTTCACGACGTACGAGTCCGTCGAGAAGGCGAGCCGCACCCCGCCGATGTCGAATACAGCCGAGTCGCCGAGCTCGGCATCGGCAGCGCTTCCGAACGAGGGCAGGAACAGATGCTCGATGAGCTCGGCGGACATCGCTCCCCCACCGCCGTGTCCCATGACGATGTTCGGCGAATCACGCAGCGGCAGTGGGCACACCCATGCCGACAGGTCCACGACAGCGGTCTCCTCAGCCGGCATGACCCGCCTCCTGCAGTTCCAGGCGTCGGTACAGGTAGTACGCAGCGCACGCCCCCTCGGACGACACCATCGTGGCACCGAGTGGATTCCGCGGAGTGCATTCCTTCCCGAAGGCACTGCACTCGTGTGGCTTGATCAAGCCTTGCAATACTTCACCGGACCGGCAGACACTCGACTCGTCGGTGTGAATATCGGTCACCGAAAAACGTTCTTCCGCATCAAAATACGCATACTTCGGTGCCAGCTGCCAACCACTGTCCGGGATCGATCCGATGCCGCGCCACGTCCGGTCCGACACCGCGAACACATCCTCGAGCATCGCTTTCGCTGCGGTGTTGCCCTCCGCCGTGACAGCACGGGCGTAGGCATTTTCGACCTCGTGTCGACCCGATTCCAACTGCAGCACAGTCTTTCTGATGCCCTCCAGGAGATCCAGCGGCTCGAATCCGGTAACGACGATCGGGACCTTGTACTTCTCGGCGAGGGCCGGGTACTCCGACGTTCCCATCACACTGCACACATGCCCGGCCGCCAGAAATGCCTGCACGCGGCACTCTGGCGAGTCCATTATCGCGGCCATTGCCGGCGGGACCAGAACGTGCGAGACGAGCAGCGAGAAGTTCTTGATACCCAGGCGATTGGCCTGATAGACGGTCATGGCGTTGGCCGGCGCTGTGGTCTCGAATCCGATCCCGAAGAACACGACTTGCCGGTCCGGATTCTCCTTGGCAATAGTCAGTGCATCCAACGGTGAGTACACCACGCGAACGTCGCCGCCGGCGCTCTTGATCCGGAACAGATCCGACGAACTCCCCGGAACTCGCAACATGTCCCCGAATGAACAGAAAATGACATCGGGCTTTGCCGCGATTTCGAGAGCTTTGTCGATGATCTCGAGCGGCGTGACGCAGACCGGGCAACCAGGTCCGTGAATCATCTCGATCTGCTCTGGGAGTAGTTGATCGATGCCGTGCCTGATGATCGAATGTGTCTGACCACCACACACTTCCATGATCGCCCATCGGCGCGTGGCCAGCGCGCGGATCTGATCCAGCAGTTTGCCGGCCAGTTCCGGATCGGAGAACTCGTCCAGATACTTCATGATTCCGTCTCCTTCGGTTCGATCCCGGCGGCCCGGGCAGCCCTGGCGAACCCGTCACCGAACTCCTCTTCGAGTACGCCGAGGTGTTCGAATTCCGCCAGCGTGCTGCGTGCGGATTCCTCGTCGAGTCGTTGGATGGCAAATCCGACGTGCACCACGACGTACTCGCCGACTCGGGCGCCCGGAATGTATTCGAGGCACACTTCTTTTCGGACGCCACCGAAGTTCACCACCGACATCGTCGTTCCGTCGCGTTCCTCCAAGGACTCGATACGTCCTGGTACGGCTAGGCACATGGCACAACTCCTGACCTCATGACGAACTCCCGACCAGCACTTGGCCGTAGGCGAGACCACCGTCGTTCGGTGGTAACTGCAGTCCTGTCAACGGCGTGAATCCGGCTTCTCCGAGCAGGGCACACGCCCGGACGAGCAGGAGGGGGTTCTGAAAGGCGCCTCCGGTGAGAACTACCTCGTCCACTCCCGCCAGGTCGCGGCCACGGATTGCCCACTCGACTACGAGGTAAGCGACAGACTCGTGGAAGCGCGCGCCGATCACGTCGGCGGGCACCTTCGCCCGGAGATCACGGACAACGGCCCGAATGACCGACCGTGGATCAGCTGTCCATGAATCGTCGTCCGACTGCACCCAATCGAAGGTGTACCGCGACGGGGCGCAGTCGACTCCCCTCGAAATGCCCTCCAACTCGATGGCGGCCTGCGCTTCGTAGTCGACGCTCTGACGAACCCCGGTCAGCGAGGAGACTGCGTCGAACAACCGCCCCATGCTCGAGGTGTCCACACACCCGAAACCGGTTTCCAACTGGTGAAGTAGGACCGACTGCTCTCGTGGCGGACAGGCCGCCACCGGCGCGAGGTCGGATTCCCAGTCCAACCCGGCATGCCAGAGGTGGGCGAGCGCCATTCGGTACGGTCGTTCCACTCCGGCATCGCCCCCTGGCAGCGGTACGTATCCCAGATGCGCGAGACGGCGATAACCCTTGTACGTCGCCAGCAGCAATTCCCCTCCCCACACTGCGCCGTCCGCCCCGTAACCGGTGCCGTCGAACGCTATTCCGAGAACCGGTTCGCTCCCGTCCCGGCCGTTCTCCCCCATCACGGAAGCCACATGTGCGTGGTGATGCCCGACGACGCGCACCGGTCGGTCGCCACTACGACTGCGAGCCCACGAGGACGAGCGATACCGAGGATGCTCGTCACAGGCAATCTGGTGCGGCACTACTCCGGTGATCGACTCGAAGTGACTCTCCGATGCAGCAAAACTGTCGATGACAGCGAGGTCGCCCATGTCTCCGATGTGCTGACTCGGCCAGACATACGCACCCTCGGCTAGACAGAAGGTGTTCTTCAGATCGGCCCCGACCGCCAAGGTGGGCGGTAGATCGAACGGCGCCGCAACGGGCAGCGGTGCATATCCTCGCGAGCGACGAAGCAACTGTCGTCCACTGCCGACTATTCGCATCACCGAGTCGTCACACGGCATCAAGATCGGACGGTTGTGGGTCAACACCCCGTCGGCCAGGTCACCCACCCGTTCGAGATCGTCGTCAGAGTACAGAATTGGCTCGCCACCGATGTTCGCCGACGTCATCACCAACGCCGCGGGGCCCGCAGCGTCTCCCGCCAACCCGAGAAGAAGATGCTGAATCGGATTGTAGGCCAGCATGATTCCGATGTCCGGAATGCCTGGGGCAATCGAGGGAGACGGCGTGTATCCAGACGCTTTGGCAACCAGCACTATGGGACGCTCGCGCGAGGACATGGCATCGGCCTCGGCATCCCCGACCACACCCAGCGCTCTGGCTTCTCTCACATCGCGCACCATCACCGCCAACGGCTTGCTCGGTCGATGCTTGCGTTCACGCAATTCGTGAACCACGCGATCATCACGCGCATCGCAGGCCAAGTGGAATCCTCCAATTCCCTTGACAGCAATAATCTTCCCGTCTCGTAGCAGCGATCGGGCTCGTAGCAGTGCACCCTCGCCGGTCTCCGTGGGCGCGTCGCCTTCCACGAACGAAAGCGTTGGACCGCACTCCGGGCAGGCAATCGGTTGCGCATGAAACCGGCGGTCGGAGGGATCCACATACTCCGCCGCACAGTTCGCGCACAACGGGAACCGCTTCATCGTCGTAGCGGCCCGGTCGTAGGGCATCGACTCGATGATCGTGAATCGTGGACCACAATTGGTGCAGGTGATGAAGGGATGACGATATCGCCGATCGCTCGGATCAGTCAGCTCCCGCAGGCAGTCGTCGCAGATCCCGACATCGGCCGGCGCCAAGGTTCGCCCGACCGCCCCCGCATCCGTCTCGATGATGCAAAACCCCTGACGACCTAGCGGCGGCGAGTCCTCGCGCTCTATCGACTCCACTCGTGCCAGCGGTGGGGGGCGGTTTCGCACCCGAGCGACAAACGCATCGATTGCCTCTCCATCGCCTTCGATGTCGATCACGACCCCGAGAGCAGAATTTCCCACCGAACCCGAAAGTCCCAGTTCGGTCGCAGTCGCGTGAACGAACGGCCGGAATCCCACCCCCTGGACTACGCCACGAACGATGACACGGCTGGCGATCATCATGTCCCGACCTCGCCGGTACGAGTATCGGACTCGTCGATCTCACCGTCTTGACCACGGCCCATCAGTTCGAGGCCGGCCCGGGCGCGCTGTGCTCCCCGTTCGTCGACCTTCTCGACTGCAAAGCCCATGTGGATCACCACCCAGTCACCTGCCGTGACGGCGCCTTCGTCGAGCATCCCGATGTTGACCTTGCGCGGTGCACCTTCCACGTCGACGAGGGCGAGTTGACCGCCGTATCCGTCCAGTAGTTCGCGTACCCGTCCCGGAATCCCCAGACACATGACTCACACCTCCGGCCCCAAAGTGGTGGCATCACAATCCACGTCGATCGACCGGACGAGTGCCATCACCGCAGAGGCGGCTTGCCCTACCGAATCACGCATCTCTGCACTCAATCCGATTCCGTCGCCGACCGATTTCGCGTGTGCCCCCACCACGAACGTCCGCGGGAGTGCTCCGCCGAGGGCCTGCAGGCTGGCAAACACCGAACTCGGATGCATCGAGTGTGCGTCGAAACCTCCTTGCGAGCCTTCACTTTCGGGATCCACTTCGATGATCGCAAGCTTCCCCGGAACTCCGGTCACCGGTAATGCGTCGATCAGCACCAGCGCGTCCCACGACTCCAACAAGTCGTATGCGAGATGCACACCACGAATCCCGTAGTCGACCAGGCGAACCCCCGTCGGGAGATTCTCATGCTGCAACGCTCGAACAACTTCGGGGCCGAATCCGTCGTCTTCGAGAAATATGTTTCCGACGCCTGCAATCAGCACGCGCACAGTGCTTTACATCTTTCGCATTCGCAGATAGCGCTGGATGTCCGGCATCGACACCACCAGAACGATCGCGGCTGCGATCGCGGTGGCGCCGAGAAGTGCCGTCGACAGCAATCCCATGCTCCTCATGGCGGGTTCTCCTCTCGATAGCAGTGAAGTCCGAAAGCTGTGAAGTCCGATAGCTGTGAAGTCCGACAGCGTGAAGTACGTCAACTCGCGCCGTCTCGCGGCACCGGCTCTATCTCGTCCGGCGCGAAATACAGGTAGCGGCCGTACCAGTTGTGCAGATCGGCGGCCGGGTCGTCCAAGAGCGTCACCCCAACATGAATGTCGCCGTCCACGTCTTCATGAATGGTGGCGACGTGGGCGATCCGGCCGTCGAAGAACAGGTCCTGAGCATCAGCGCGACGTGAGGGGTGAAGCCGAACCGTACTTCCACCGCAGACGCGGACGCCGTTGATCAAAACTGCGTCGGTGCGTGGTTGAACACTGGTGTCGGCTTCCGGCGTCCACCAGTCCACGCCGTCAGGCACCTCGGGTATCAGATCAGAACCGGCATTCGAATCTCGCAGCACGCCGTGCAGGCCGGCTAGATCGTCGGCCGTCAAGCTTTCACATCGGTCGATGATGTCGGCAGCTTTCGAGTCGGTCGCCCGCGCCCGCGCCTTTTCCTCTTCGGTCATGGCCAGAATTCTCAGCGTGAGAATTTCGTCGATCTCCGTCGAGTCGAACAGGGATCCTTCGCTCTGCGGCGCAATCTCGGGAAAGTCGTACAAGATGATCGGTGACACCAGAACGGTGGGCGATGTACCGGGGTGAGTCGGATCCTCGGTCCCCGCAAGCACTGGATAACAGCGATTTTGGCGCAGCGGCTCCGAGTGCTCTGGTTCGTCGAACAACGACACGAACTTCGAGCCTGCGCAGGTCAAAATGACGTGAGTGCCGAGCATCGACTGCGCCGTGGCCGTGCCCTTGTCCCTCATGTCGACGCTCGTGTCGTTCATGATGCTCACGGAGATCACCCTGCGTCTGTCCCCTGCGGAGGCGTTCAATTCCAAGCGGCCGGTCACCGGAAGCCGTGTCCGAACGACCCGTCCGACTACGCGGCCCCGAGAATCCGCCAGAGTCTCGCCGTCGACAACTCCCGCCGCACAGAAGGATTCTTCGACTCCGGCCTCGAGTTCGTCCAGACCCCACGGACCCAAGACGATCTCGGATTCGGTGGCTTCGTCCCACGAGATCGCCTCGTGCCCGTCGACGACCAACCGATCCACCGGAATCCACGCGCCGCCGGCGCCGAGTCGTTCAACCGTCCGCGACTGGTGGTGCAAAAATCTCACCGTCGCCGTTACTTCGACGCCGTTCCGCTCGAGTTCGCCGAGCAGACATTGGGCGGACATCGACGGTTCCTCGCCGACTCCGTCACCGGCGGCGCCGGGCGGTCCGAGAACCCCGAACTGCCAACGGGATTGATTCTTCGCCGAGCCTGCCCGGTAAGGATAGAGAAGATATCCCTCGTACAGGACAGCGTCGGCCACGGCCCGAACGTCGTGATCCATCTCAGTTCGGGTCATCGGGGTACCTCGCTCGCCGTCAGCAACTGCCGCACGGCTGATTCGAGGTCCGTGAGGCCGTGCGCTGCCTTGAATCGCACGAGATCGGCAATCGTCTCATGGTCGAGGCGTACCCAACCAGAGGCCGGATAATGCGTGGCCATCAGCTGTTTCCACACGTCGACCGGCAATTCGTAGGCAGCAGATCTGTCCCACGGGATCTGCTGCACCGAGAAACCGCGCTGTCCGTCGGTGAATACGGTTCCGCTCAGTAGAACCACGATCGGAATCGTTCCGTCACGGAGTGCGTGCATGTACTTCGACGCCGTCACCGAGAAGTCGTACGTACACGCCATGGGTAAGGCCGCGACCGTTGTCCCCGTGAATCCCTGAACGACCGTGGAACACTCCATCCACAAGAAGGTTCGCAGCGTACTCGACCAACGCTCCCGCGGACCGAACAGATCGCGCAGGGCGTCGCCTTCCGCGTCGGAGTACGGCCGGCGGTGCGGTTCGATTCGAACCTGTGCGCGTAGAGCGACTGCTCGGACGGTCGCGCCGGTAGTCTCCGACATCCTCAATCTCACCGTCAGATTTGGTGTAACCGCATACGGTTCCACCTCCACGTTGTCGACCGAGAAGTCGAGGACGGTCATGCCGACCTGCTTCGCGCCTCGACGCGCCCGAAGAACTCGTCCACCGCGCGTGCGGCATCCTGGCCACCGTCGAATCCGCGCCACACGGTGCGCAGCCTGCCCACCAGCTCGTAGCAGGCGTCGATGGGAACAACGAAGCATCTCGGCGATTGTCCTGACGTGGGCACCGAGACAATCAACGCCTCGACGTCGGCCCGCATCTGCGAGAGCCCCGGATTCTCCGCGAGCACAGTCTCGAACGAGTCGATGGGCAGCTCGGATTCGGTAGCTCCGGCAGGTCCCGGATAGAAGACTATGTACTTGTCGAGGAGTGAGTTCCGAAAGAAGAATGCCAGGCCGACAGGAATTTCCAGGGACTCCCACCGGCCAGGGGCGAGTTCGAAGCCCGGAAATTCGAGATACCGATCGGGAACCGCTTTGTATCGGAGATCCGCGTCGACCGGCGCAAAGAGCAGATAGCAGGGACGGCACACGCACATCAGGCTCCGGACCTGTACGTCCACGACGTGTTGGTGTTCGTCACCTATGCCCGCCGCGCACATCTCACACAGCGGCCCGGTCGGAACGGCGCGCGTCGAGGCGATTCGCGTGAGTACCTCTCCCACAGTGGTTTTCATGACCAGGCTTCGTCCACGGCTAGGTCACCGGCAACACGGAATCGTCGGCAAGCGCGACCGAGAGCACACCGTCGCGAATAAGCACCGGCAGAGGCGCCAGGTGCTCGGAGCCGGTGCCGACCCGCGCACCCGCTCCGTACACGCTGAAGTGGGCAGAGCACGTCGGACAGGTAAGGACAGCGGCGTCTCGGACAGGAAGGCCCATCATGCGTTCGAGCACAGCCCCCGCCATCGAATGGTCACATACGGGGCAATGGTCGCGATACGCGTACAGATCGTCACCGGAGCGGCAGACCAACAGATCGGTATCCGATACCCGGAAACCCGCGACCTCACCCGCGTCGACTTCGGCAAATTCGGGGACCTCCACCCAGTGCGCGCCTCCCCCTTCGGCGTGTACGTGCGAGAACAGGGACTCGACCGAGATCACACCCGACTTCAGCTCGTGCGAATCCGGTGTCTCGACGTCGATTCCGGTGGTCTCGGGTGCCGCCGCCCGCACCGCGTCCTGGACCGCGGTTTCGAGGGTCACCGACGACGAAGGGCAACTGTTACAGCTTCCGAGAAGCCGTAGCCGCACCACGCCGTCCGCCACCTCGATCAGTTCGACGTCCCCGCCGTGCGAGCCGAGGTACGGACGCACGCTGTCGAGCGCAGTGCGTACGCGGGTCTCGACGTCGTGCGGGTGAAGTCCGTGCACCAGTAGGAGGCTCGACACCAGATCGTCGCGAACCATCGCATCCATCATGGCCGGATCCGCCAGCGCGACGGTGCGTTCGAGTGCGGCGCCGTACAACTGCACGACCTCGCGCACCAGTTGCTCGGCGCGATTCCTGGCCACCGGGCCTGCACCGGCATTGGCCTGCAACAACGTCTCGATGCGTTCACCTGCTCCGCGCCAGTAGTCGGCCGATTGCTCCATCGATCACTCCCCGGTCACGGACTGCGTCGGAGAGTGCAACTTCTCCAGGGTCTTACCGCCGCCGAGATACATGTGAACACCACACGGCAGACAGGGATCGAAACTACGCACGGTCCGCATGATGTCGATGCCCTTGAAGTGGTCTCGATCGTTCTCCTCGAAGATCGGCTGACCCTGCACGGCATCCTCGTACGGACCGGGGGTTCCGTAGCTGTCGCGCGGGCTCGCATTCCACGGGGTCGGTGGGTACGGGTGATAGTTCGCGATCTTGCCGTCACGAATCACCATGTGATGTGAGAGAACTCCGCGGACGGCTTCGGTGAATCCGCAACCGATTCCCTCGTCCGGAACCTCGAACGACTCCCACGTCTTGGTGCGGCCTGCCCGGATCTCGACAAGCGCCTTCTCTGCGAAGTGAAGGGCAGCCGCTGCTGCGTATGCCTGGAAATACGTTCGCGCACGGTTTCTTTCGAGAGTATTGCTGCCATGTTCTGGAATCTTCCACTCGAGCGAGACGGGACCTTTCAGTGCTGTTTTCGGAAGATTGATCTTCACACTGTGTCCGGTCGACTCGAGGTATCCGATGTCGACCAGGCCGGCAAGAGCGGTGCTCCACAGACGAGCCAATGCTCCCCCGCCGGTATCCAGAGCGAGGTTGTCTTTTCCGTCGAACCATCGCGGTGACATGACCCAGCTGTACTTGTCCTCGAGATTACGCTTCTGCGGATGTGGGTTGGTGTGTTGATTCCACGGGTGCCGGCGATCGACCGGGTTACCCAGCGGATCGGTCTTGACGAACATCTCCTGATCACTCCAGTCCTCGTAATACGAGGACCCCAGCATGATTCGGATACCGAGGTTGATGTCCACCAGATCCGTGGTGACCAACTTTCCGTCGACAACCACACCGGGAGTGACAAACATCTTCCGGCCCCAGTCGGTCATGTCCTTGTACGAGAAATTGCAGTACTCGGGGTCTTGGAACGATCCCCAACAACCCAGCAGGGTCCGCCGCAGGCCAACCTTTTCGTAACCGGGCAGCGCCTGGTAGAAGAAGTCGAACAGGTCGTCGTGCATCGGCACGACCTTCTTCATGAATTCGACGTACCGCATCAGCCGCGACATGTAGTCCGTCATCAGTTCGATCGTCGCGACGGTTCCGACGCCGCCGGGATAGAGCGTCGACGGGTGGACGTGCCTACCCTCCATCAAGCAGAACATTTCGCGAGTCGAACGCGAGACTTGCAACGCTTCGCGATAGAACTCACCCGTGAACGGATTGAGAGTCCGCATGATGTCCGCGATCGTGCGATAACCGTGCTGCTCCTCGTGCGGGCAGCGCGTGTTCTCTGCCTGCGCCAGCACACCGGGATTCGTCTCGGAGACCATCTTCTCGCAGTAGTCGACTGCGACCAGATTCTCTTGAAAAATGTTGTGGTCGAACATGTACTCGGCGGCCTCGCCGAGATTGACGATCCACTCGCCTAGATGCGGCGGCTTGACGCCGTACGCCATGTTTTGTGCGTAGCACGAGCACGTGGCGTGATTGTCACCGCAGATGCCGCAGATACGACTGGTGATGAAATGCGCGTCGCGCGGGTCCTTCCCCTTCATGAACAGGGAATACCCACGAAAGATCGACGACGTGCTGTGGCACTCCACCACTTCGCGATTGGCGAAGTCGATCTTGGTGTAGATACCCAGACTGCCGACGATTCGGGTGATGGGGTCCCACGCCATCTCGACAAGACCGTCGCGGTCCGCAGTCGAGGTGGGTTCGGGAACGATGGCCGTCATTGCAGTGCCTCCCAGAGACGTTGCTCACGAACTGATTTGAAGGTATCCGGTCGGTCACCAGGTACGCGTCGCACCGGTGAGCAACTTCGACCCGCGCTCGCGCCAGTGCGGTTCCTTGTCCAACGTGTGACCGGTGATCCGGCGCAGACTGTGGATCACGGACCCGTACATTCCCACCGCATTGGTGGAGAGTTTGCCGCCAGGTGGTTCATCCATGAACGGCATGAATTTGTCCGGGAATCCCGGCATTGTGCAGCCGATGCAGATCCCGCCGACATTAGGGCACCCGCCGACTCCGTTTATCCAACCACGTTTGGGGACATTGCATTTCACGACCGGTCCCCAACATCCCAGCTTGACGATGCACTTCGGCGACCCGTACTCCGTCGCGAACTCGCCCTGCTCGTAGTACCCGCCACGGTCACAGCCCTCGTGAACGGTGGCACCGAAAAGCCACTGCGGGCGGAGGGATTCGTCCAAGGGAATCATCGGCGCCTGATCAGTGGCCATGTACAGAAGATAGGTCAGGGTCTCGGAGAGGTTGTCCGGCTGAATGGGACACCCGGGAACGCACACGATCGGGATGCCCGCCTTCGATTTCCAGGTCCACCCGAGATAGTCCGGCACGCCCATCGCACCGGTCGGATTGCCGGCCATCGCATGTATGCCGCCGTAGGTTGCGCACGTGCCGACCGCAACTACCGCAGTGGCTTTCGGTGCCAGCTTGTCGAGCCATTCGCTCGTGGTGACCGGTTGGCCGGTTTCGCGATTGTTCCCGAAACCACACCAGTACCCCTCGTCGTGAAGTTTCTCGTTCGGTATAGATCCTTCGACAACAAGAACAAAGGGTTCCAATTCTCCCCGGTCGGCTTTCCAGAACCATTCCAGGAAATCGTCAGCGCCGCCCTGCGGTCCACATTCGAAGTCGATGAGCGGCCAATGAACCGCCACCTGAGGCAGGCCGGGCAACGCACCGAGCGCGATCTCCTCGATACTGGGTTGCGTGGCCGCGGTGAGCGCCACCGAATCACCGTCGCAACTGAGACCGGCATTGATCCACAGCACGTGGATCAGAGTTTCTTCCGCTTTGGCCGCTGCGCTTTCGGGGGTAGCTGCGCTTTCGGAGGCAGGTTCCGCCGTGGTGCCAGCAGTCGATTTTTGTGTGTCCATGTCAGCCGCTTTCACGGGTGCACTTGCGCCTGATTCTCGGCGCCGCTACTGCCTGACACGCTATGGCCTCAAATTGCTGCGGCACCGAAACGCTGACGCCACCGGAGTCGAACCTCGGCCCACTTGCGTGGCACCCACTCATTTCATTAACTACCCGAGCAGATCAGTTGTCAACGGCCACCGGAGAAATCGCCGAACGACTACCGATCCACTCGTACCACTCGTCCATACCCTCACCTGTCGTGGCCGATAGAACAACAACGCACACAGCAGGATTGAGTATTTTCGCTTGCGCGACACAGGCATCGACGTCGAACTCGACGTACGGGAGCAAGTCGATCTTGTTGATCACCACGAGGTCCGCGACGGCAAAGATGTGCGGGTACTTTTTCGGCTTGTCGCCCCCCTCCGGCGTCGAAATTAGGACAACCTTGCCTTCCTCACCCAGGTCGAAGAGCGCGGGGCACACCAGGTTTCCTACGTTTTCGATCAGAAGCAGCGACTCGTCCGCGGGGTCCAAGGCGCGCAGCGCGCGGTCGATCATCTCGGCATCGAGGTGACAGCCCGCCCCCGTGTTGACCTGGACCACTGACGCGCCGGCCTCACGAATCCGCTCGGCGTCGAGCCGGGTTTCCTGGTCACCTTCGATCACGGCAATCGGTCGTTGTCGTCCTAGTTCCCGGATCGTTCGCGCCAGCAATGTCGTCTTACCCGCGCCGGGCGAACTCATGATGTTGAGCGCCGTGATTCCGCGGCCCCGCATCCACTCACGATTGTGAACCGCAATGCCGTCGTTCTTGGCAAGCACCTGCTGCTCGAGAATTACAGTGTGGTCGGAGTGACCGTGCCCATGGTCATGGTCATGGTCATGGTCATGGTCGTGGTCGTGGTGGTGACCGTGCCCATGGCTGTCGTCCTGCTCGTGTTCTCCGCCGGCGACGACCGACACCCGAGGTCCCGTGGCGTCCCCGCACCCACACGTCGCGCACATGCTCAGCTCACTTCCATCGACAGGATCCGCAACTCGCGGCCGGCAAGCACCTCGACATCAGCACTGCCGCACCCACACAACAAGAACATGTCGGGGGGCGAGAAAGTCACGCCACAGCTTTTGCATCGCGCGCTGGTTGCAATCTCATCGATGTGCAAGCTGGCACCCTCGGCGTGAGTACCCGCGGTGACAACGTCGAAGCAGAACAGCAGAGAGTGTGGAACCACCGCGCAGAGTTGCCCTACTTCAAGCCGCACGCTCGCTACTCGTCGGTCGCCGGCACGCTCGCACACGGCCTCGACCACACTCTGCGCAATAGACAGCTCGTGCACGGTGAAACCCACGATTCGTGATCCGGAAACCTCCCTTCCACGATAAGCACCAACCGTCGCCGTACGTAACCCGTACATACAAAACAGGCTGCGATCCGCAACTACTTGCGGATCGCAGCCTGTGACCGAGCTATTGGTGACGTAATGTCGCGAGGACCCCTACGGGTTCGGAACCGGCACCTTCGTCGTCGTCGTCGACGTCACCGTCGTGGTCGGGGGCGCCGTCGTCGCATCCGTTCCCGCAACCGGTGAGGTCGGAACAGTCGACGTAGGAGTGACCGCGGCCGAACCAGTCGGCGTCGCTGCTGCTCCCGATGTGACCGGCGCGGATCCTGCCGCAGGTACCGGCGACGTCGTTGCGGGCGCTCCAGCGGATTCCGTCGAGCCCGTGGTTGCGGCCGGTGCCTGACCGGTGCCGTCAGCCACTGCTGCGTCGCCTTCCGCATTGCCGTCGGCCATGTAGGCATCGACTGCCGCGCGGATCTGTTCCGGGGTCGGCTTCGCCGTTGTGTCGACGGGCTTTCCTTCCTTCGCCTGCTGGGCGAGGTAGGTGAGCCAGGCCGCTGCGTACTCAGCTGAAGTCAACGGCTTGCCGTTGGCCGCGTCCGCATCACGCCAGTAATCGAAGTGGTGTCCGACGTCCGGAGCGAGTGTCTGCTGGTAGGGGTCGCTCAAGATCACGGGAATCGTGTTCTGGTTGGTAGCAATCAGACCGACGATCTCCTTGAAAAGCTTCTGCGGCAGATATGCCAGCGGAGACACCTTGTCGGTAGATACCGTCTCGCCCTCGGCTACCGGCGCCGGCGCGGGTGTTTTACCGGGCTTGTACTCCGGATCCGAGACCTTGAGCATCACCTGAAGGAACGTCTCGTCACTCTGCATCCAGTTGGGATTCGACGAAATGTCTGCGAACGCCTCGAAGACGATCTGGCCGAACACCACCGCGACGTCCTGGCCGGTGGCCGGGTTCAGACCCTGTGATTCGAGTTGGTCGATGTTCAACTGCCGACCGACATTTGCCGCCAAGATCAACAGAGAGATGTTGCTGGGAGCCGAGCAGGTGAAGTCACCGTCCGAGCAGAAGGACGCGACCTTGCCGTTCAGCTTGCCGAAACCTCCGGCAGTGCCGGGGAGGACACCTTCGCCGGGTGTCGCGGAGGTGCCGCTCTGGTACTTCGTATCGAAGTTGTCCGGGTTCGTGAACGGATTCTTGGCACCGAGGAACGTACCGTCGCCGGCTTCGCGGCCTGCATCCGCCAGCATGACCACGCCGACAACCTTGTCCGGGTCGACACCGAACTCGTTGTTCTCCTGCGTACCGATGTCCATCGCCACACGACGCACCACATCGGCGCCCTCGCTGTAACCGACGATCGAGAACTGAGTCTTCGGGCATTCCTTGGCGATGGCACTCATCACGGACTGCGTATTTGCAGCACCGGCAGCGACGGCGTCCTCGTAGGACGCCATGTTGGCCGGATATGCGATGTACACCGCTGCGTACGAGCCGGGCTTGTTCGCGTTGACCGAGCCTGCCGGGTTGATCACCTGGTCGACGCGTTCACTCTTGTAGTCACCGGACAGGGCGGCCGGCAGCGGCTTCCCGTCGGCTCCCAGCAACATCTTCACCGTCGAAGCATCCGGCGTGTCGTGTCGACCGGCAACCGCGATACTCACCATGTCGTGGCACTCCGTGACCGACGACGTCAGTTGCGTCTCGATCGTGCGTGACTCCGGAGAGTCCACTGCGACCGCAACCGCGACCAGTGCGGCCACGCCGAGCGCTGCGGGCGCTACTGCACCCGCCAGTATTCGATGTCGCGAAAAGAACCCACGAACCGGCATATCTTCTCCCCAATCAACTTTTGGAAAACGTACGACCGACCCCCGGGGCGTCACGCAACGTCATTCGAGTAGTCGTCCAGTACGAGAGGAGCGTTACAAGGGGTAACGATTTTCCGCGGCGAGGCGTGGGGCTCTCGGAGGCGCAACCCTCTCATTTCCGCTGCATAACACCGATGCGCGCCTACTCCGATTCGAAAATAATGACCTGTCGGATTGCTTTTCCATCGGCCAGTTCGTCCATGCCGGAATTGATGTCGTCCAACTCGATTCGCGAGGAGATGAGCTTCTCGACCGGTAGCTTCCCGTCCCGCCACAATTGCGCGTAGATCGGGATGTCACGGGCGGGGACGGCGGATCCCAGGTAGCTGCCGATGATGGTCCGCGCTTCGGCCACCAGCCCGAGCGGCGAGATCGACGAGCGCGCGTCAGGCGCAGGCAACCCGACCGTGACGGTCGTGCCGCCAGCTGCCGTCGCAGCCACGGCTGTCTCGAACGCCCGAGCATTTCCCGCAGCTTCGACGACGATGTCTGCGCGAACGCCACTCTCGGACAGGCCGGACGGTGTGAAGACCTCGGTCGCGCCCAGTTCCAGGGCCTGAGCCAGCTTGGACTCCAGTGCATCGACGCCTATGACGTTCTCGACCCCGAGTGCCCGCGCCGTCAGGATTGCGGCCATCCCGACGCCGCCCAAGCCGACCACCATCACAGTGTCCGCCGGGCGAGGCTTGGCCGCGTTGAGTAGCGCTCCCCCGCCGGTCAACACCGCGCAACCGAGTACGGCTGCAATCTCGGCCGGAATATCGTCTTCGACGGCAACTACGGACTTGGCGTTGACCACCGCATGCGTCGCGAAACCCGAAACGCCGAGATGATGTTTGACGCTCTCGCCGGAGCGCCGCAGTCGTTGCGCGCCACCGAGCAAACTGCCGTCGTTGTTGGCGGCGCTACCCACCGTGCACGGCATCCGGCCGTCAGTGGCGCATCCCGCGCACTCGCCACACCGCGGAAGAAAAGTCATCACGACGCGGGTGCCCACCGACAACGAATCAACGCCGTCGCCGAGTTCGACGATTCGACCAGCTGCCTCGTGGCCCAGCAACATCGGCACGGGGCGAACGCGATTCCCGTCGACCACGGAGAGGTCGGAGTGACAAAGCCCGGCAGCTTCGATCTTGACGAGGATCTCACCCGGGCCCGGGGATTCGAGGTCGAGTTCCGAAATCGAAATCGGAGTCGACTCCGCAAAGGGACGCTCCCGGCCGATCTCTTCGAGCACTGCACCACGGATCTTCAACTGCACACCCCGATTTCGATAGTTCGAACTACTTGCCCACGATCCCGCGTACCGACGCAGGGAGGTCACGAACCCGCTTGTACGGGCCGACGACGGCGGCTGCAAAAGGCCTGGTCAAGAGCACCTGCGCCACCTCGAGAACTTCTTCGGAGGTGACTGCGTCGATGGTCGCGAGCGTCTGCGCAACACTGCGATGGTTGCCGTAATTCAGTTCACTGCGACCGATACGGTTCATGCGTGAACCTGAATCTTCCAGTGCCAGAACCAATCCGCCGCGCAGCGATCCCTTGGCGCGGGCGATCTCGGCATCGGTGATTCCGTCCGTCGCCACGTTCGCAAGTACCTCGCGGATCACTGTGGCAACCTCCCCGAGGTTCTCCGGCTGGCAACCCGCGTACACGGAGAACGCTCCGGTGTCCGCGAAGGTGTCTACGCCGGAATAGACGGAGTACGCAAGCCCACGCTTCTCGCGAATCTCTTGGAACAGACGAGAACTCAGCCCGCCGCCCACTGCGGCGTTGAGAACAGACAGGGCCCAGCGATGACCCTCGTGCCGACCGAACGCGCGTACCCCGAGCGCAAGGTGGACCTGCTCGCTGTCGCGGTGGGTCAAGCTCAGTTCAGGCATCGTTCGCAACCGCAGAGTGCCTTCGCGCCGCGGCGCCGGCTTGACCCCACGCTCGAGATGCCCGGCGAAGGCGCGGCGAGCGAGCGTCACAACCTGCTTGTGGTCGACGTTCCCCGCTACTGCCAGCACCATCCGCTGCGGCGTGTAACGCCGAACATGGAAGGAGTGCAACTGATTGCGCGACATCGACTCGATCGATTCGACGCTACCGATGATGGGACGACCGACAGGATGATCTCCGAACAACGCGGTCAGGAAGGCGTCGCCGAGCAGGTCTTCCGGATCGTCGTCTCGCATCGCGATCTCTTCGAGCACTACTTGCCGCTCGACGTCGACATCCGCAGTTCTGCAGCGCCCACGCAGTACGACGTCGGCAACAAGGTCCACCGCCATCGGGAGGTCCTCGTCGATCACGTGCGCGTAGAAACAGGTGTGTTCCTTCGACGTGAATGCATTGAGTTCGCCGCCCACACCATCCATGACCTGCGCGATATCCAACGCGGTCCGTGACGGCGTCGACTTGAACAGCAGGTGCTCGAGAAAATGCGCGGCACCGGCCACACTCGGCTGCTCGTCGCGGGAACCGACTCCGACCCACACGCCGACGGAGGCGGAACGCACACCGGGGATGAATTCGGTGACGACGCGCAGGCCGCCGGGCAGGACCGTGCGCTGCACTCCCGATTCAGGAGTCGCATCGATCGGCGATTTCAGCACAGCGCTGCGGCTGCGCGTGGTGTTGGGAGTGGTCTTTGCCATGAAAAGGTTCAGCAGTCCTCGGTGCAAGTGTTGAATCAGGTATCTACAGGCTCGTGTCTACAGACAGTACAGATGCGGCCCCGCACGGAAATCCGCGCGGGGCCGCATCAGAGTACGAAGTGAGATCTACTCGGAAGCAGCCTCGTCGGCGGCCGGAGCGGCAGCCTCGTCGTTGCCCTCTTCGACCGGGATCAGCGAGATCTTGCCACGTGCATCGATGTCGGCGATCTCGACGCGGATCTTGGATCCGACGTTGACCACGTCTTCGACCTTGGCAATGCGCTTACCGCTGCCCAGCTTCGAGATGTGCACCAGTCCGTCGCGTCCCGGCAGGAGCGAAACGAAGGCACCGAAGGCGGTGGTCTTGACGACCGTGCCCAGGAACCGTTCGCCGACCTTGGGGAGCTGCGGGTTGGCAATGGCGTTGATCATGTCGATCGCGGCCTGTGCAGACGGTCCATCGGTGGCGCCGACGAACACGGTGCCGTCGTCTTCGATGGAGATGTTGGCACCGGTCTGCTCGGTGATGGAGTTGATCATCTTGCCCTTGGGGCCGATGACCTCACCGATCTTGTCGACGGGGACCTTGATGGCCGTCACGCGGGGAGCGAACGGGCTCATCTCGTCCGGGGTGTCGATGGCTTCCGCCATGACCTCGAGGATCGTGGTCCGTGCATCCTTCGCCTGCGAGAGTGCACCGGCAAGAACCTGCGACGGGATGCCGTCGAGCTTCGTGTCCAACTGCAGGGCCGTGACGAAGTCCTTGGTGCCTGCGACCTTGAAGTCCATGTCGCCGAAGGCGTCTTCGGCGCCGAGGATGTCGGTCAGAGCGACGTAGCGGGTTTCACCGTCGACCTGGTCGGAGACCAGACCCATGGCGATACCGGCAACCGGAGCGCGAAGCGGCACACCGGCGTTGAGCAGTGCGAGCGTGGACGCGCACACCGAGCCCATCGAGGTGGAACCGTTGGAGCTCAGAGCCTCGGAGACCTGGCGAATCGCGTACGGGAACTCTTCGACGCTGGGCAGAACCGGCATGAGAGCGCGCTCGGCGAGTGCACCGTGACCGATTTCGCGGCGCTTCGGCGAACCGACGCGACCCGTCTCACCGGTGGAGTACGGCGGGAAGTTGTAATGATGCATGTAGCGCTTGGTGGTCTCGGGACCGAGCGAGTCGACCTGCTGAGCCATCTTGACCATGTCGAGAGTGGTAACACCCAGGATCTGGGTCTCGCCGCGCTCGAACAGTGCGGAGCCGTGTGCGCGCGGGATGATCGCGACCTCGGCGGACAGCGAACGGATGTCCGTGACGCCGCGGCCGTCGATGCGGAACTGATCGCGCAGGATGCGCTGGCGAACCAGCTTCTTGGTGAGCGAGCGGAACGCTGCTCCCAGTTCCTTCTCGCGGCCTTCGAAGTTGGGTGCAACCTGCTCGAGAACCTCGACCTTGACCTCGTCGGTCTTGTCGTCGCGTTCCTGCTTGCCGGCGATTGTCAGTGCGGCATTGAGCTTTTCGGACGCAGCAGCCTCGACGGCAGCAAAAACGTCGTCCTGGTACGCCGGGAAGACCGGGTAGTCACCCGTGGGCTTTGCAGCCTTGGATGCCAGTGCTGCCTGAGCAGCGCACAGGCGTGCGATGAACGGCTTGGCGGCCTCGAGGCCTTCGGCAACGATGGCCTCGGTCGGTGCCTGAGCGCCGTCGGCGATCTTCGCGATGACGTTGTCGGTGGCCTCGGCCTCGACCATCATGATCGCTACGTCGGCGTTGTCACCGCTGCCGGACACGACGCGGCCGGCTACGACCATGTCGAAGACGGCGTTCTCGAGCTGATCGACCGTCGGGAATGCAACCCACTGGCCGGCCTTGTTGTCCTCGGAGACGATGAGTGCAACACGCACGCCACCGACGGGTCCGGAGAACGGCAGGCCCGCGATCTGCGTCGACGCGGAAGCGGCGTTGATGGCCACGACGTCGTACAGATCCTGCGGGTTGAGGCTCATGACCGTGACGACGACCTGGATCTCGTTACGGAGACCGTCGACGAAGGACGGGCGCAGCGGCCGGTCGATGAGGCGGCAAGTCAGGATCGCGTCGGTGGAGGGGCGTCCCTCACGACGGAAGAACGAACCGGGGATGCGGCCCGCTGCGTACATACGCTCTTCGACGTCCACCGTCAGGGGGAAGAAGTCGAAGTGCTCCTTGGGGTGCTTGCTGGCGCTCGTGGCGGACAGCAGCATGGTCTCGTCGTCCAGGTAAGCAACGACGGCGCCGGCGGCCTGCTGAGCAAGGCGTCCGGTCTCGAAACGGATGGTGCGGGTACCGAAGGACCCGTTGTCGATCACGGCGGTGGATTCGAACACGCCTTCGTCGACCTCTACTACGGAATTCTCTGTCATTCTTTTCTCTTCACTTCCCTCTCGTCTTCGCCGTACCCGCGCGGGCGTTTCCACCCTCCTGGTGGAAACTGCGCACCGAGGGACGTCCCCCTCTTGAATTGCAGACGCTCCTTGCGATGCGAGCGATTTCCGCTTCGGGACGTCACGACGTTCGGGCGGCCGTCGATCGAAGTCCGCCGGAGCTTTCGGGCACTTGCCCGGTCCGGAGAACCACTACCGACAACCGACACCACGTTCTCTGGTGCATACGGTGTGCTGGCTGCGCACTGCACAACTGTGCGTAGACAACTGTGCATAGCGCCGACAGCGGAAACTGCCTTGCGGCAGCTAACGCCGAAAGCCAGCGAAGCCCAGTATATGCGTGGCTTCGCCGGCTAACGGAGTGTTCGGCAAACCGAAGCGTGCCGTGTTGCTTTCGATCAGCGTCGTGAGAAAAATCTAGCGACGCAGGCCGAGACGCTCGATGAGCGTGCGGTAGCGAGCGACGTCAGTCTTTGCCACGTACTTCAGCAGACGACGACGGCGACCGACCATCAAGAGCAGTCCACGACGCGAGTGGTGGTCATGCTTGTGGGTCTTGAGGTGCTCGGTGAGATCGGTGATGCGCTTGGTGAGCATTGCCACCTGAGCTTCGGGCGATCCCGTGTCGGTCTCGTGCAAGCCGTACTCGCCGAGAACGACCTTCTTCTCTTCCGTGGTCAATGCCACTTGATTCACTCCTGTGATGACGTTTGCGTGAAAGGAACTAGATCGGGCGCGGCCACCGCAAACCGCAGCACGCACCGAGAGAAGATCCTACCAGCAGCAATGAGGCGTTTTCGCCCACCTGGAGCGAATGTGGCCGCCGCCACTAGTGCGGGACGAGTTCAACCCACTCTGCGCTCAACCTACGCTGCGCTCTGCATCCTCACTCAGGATTTGGCGTGCGCGTTCGACGTCTCGGTTCATCGCCGTGATGAGCGACTCGATCGAGTCGAACTTCTCCATGCCCCGAATCCGCGAAACCAGGTCGACAGCGACGTGTTGTCCGTACAGGTCTGCTTCGGTGTCGAGAACGTACGCCTCGACGGTTCGGGTCCGGCCGGAGAAGGTCGGGTTGGTCCCCACAGACACTGCGGCTTGGTACCGACGACCGGGAACGACAGTTCCGAGTTCCTCGCCGGCGCCGAGCACCGTGAACCACGCTGCGTAGACGCCGTCGGCCGGAATCGCCGAAAACATCGGCGGTGCAACATTGGCCGTCGGGAATCCCAACTCGCGTCCACGCTTGTCACCGTGGACGACCACACCTTCGACACGATGTGGACGGCCGAGAGCTTCGGTAGCCGCTTCCATGTCGCCTGCGTCGACGCACGAGCGGATGTAGGTCGACGAGAACGTCACCGCATGCTCGGCGAGCAGCTGGACGCCATCGACCGCAAAGCCGAAGCGAGCGCCCATCTCACGAAGAAGATCGACGTTGCCGAGCGCCTTCTTGCCGAAGGTGAAGTTGTCCCCCACCACCACCTCGGCGACATGCAGACGTTCGACGAGAATTTCGTGGACGTAGCGCTCCGGCGTCAGCTTCATGAAATCAGCGGTGAACGGCATCACGCAGAACACGTCGATGCCCAGATCCTGAGCCAATTCCGCACGCCGTTGCAGCGTCGTCAACTGGGCTGGATGACTACCCGGCCGCACAACCTCCATGGGATGCGGGTCGAACGTCATCAACACGCTCGGAACACCACGTTTGCGCGCAGCGGTAACCGCTCTCGCTATCAATTGGGCATGCCCACGATGCACACCGTCGAACACACCGATAGTGAGCACACAACGACCCCAATCGGCCGGAACTTCGTCGAGACCACGCCATCTCAGCACGATTGGCAGCCTACGGGTCCACCGGCGGCGGGTCACGTTCGGACCCGCCCAGCGAATCACCGCTGTGCTGCCGCTCACGTACGGAAGTTCCGGATTTCGTAGCCTAAGCTAAGCGTTGTGGCAGCTCACAAGACCGGAACCTCGGAAGCATCATCGACGTCGGATGGCGACAGCACTTCGGCGCACGGCGCGGCAATCGACACGCTCGCACTCTCGTCGGTGGCTCAGGACTACCTCAAGGTCATCTGGACGATCCAAGAGTGGTCCCACGAGCGGGTGTCCACCAAGCTCCTGTCCGAGAAGATGAACGTCTCGGCTTCGACGGTGTCCGAGGCGATCCGCAAACTCTCGGACCAGGGCCTCGTCGATCACGCCCGCTACGGTTCCATCGCTCTGACGGACAGTGGCCGCGCGGCTGCTGTGTCCATGGTCCGGCGCCACCGGTTGATCGAGACCTATCTGGTTCAGGAACTCGGCTACGGCTGGGACGAAGTCCACGACGAAGCCGAAGTCCTCGAACACGCCGTTTCCGATCTGATGATCTCGCGGATGGACGCCAAACTGGGCTTCCCCGAACGTGACCCGCACGGCGATCCCATTCCCGCCACCGATGGTTCGGTGCCGACTCCCCCGGCCCGTCAGCTCAGCGACTTCGCCAACGGCGAGCGGGGCCGCGTTGCCCGGATCTCCGATTCCGATCCCGAAATGCTTCGGTACTTCGATTCCGTCGGCGTCAGTCTCGATGTCGACATCACTGTCGAAGAACGCCGTGATTTCGCCGGAACAGTGTCCGTTCGACTCGGCGACAGCCCCGACACCATCGACCTGGGAAGCCCAGTCGCTCAAGCAATTTGGCTCGTGTAGTCGAGGCCGCTCAGCGCGGCAGACGGTATCGCCGTTCCACGGGCCGGACGCCGTCGGTCCGGGTCCAGTCGGCGAGCCTCTCGTCGACGTACACCCAACCTCGACGCTCGTACAGCGCGATCGCCGGCAAAGCGTCCTCGACGACGTCGAGCACCAGTTCCAACTGACTTTCGGCTGCGAAATCCGTGACAGCGTCGAGTAGCGCACCGCTGAGGCCGTTTCCGCGCGCATGGGGATGAACGAACAATCGCGACACGGCTATCGATCCCGCGGTGGTGGGCGCGCCTGCAACCTCGCGGTCGACGGCCACATGACCGACAACACGCCCGTCGCTCTCACCGACCCACGCCTTCACCACCGTGGGCGAACTGAGCCAGCGGTGCGGGTTCTGCGGCCACGTGTTCGGATATCCGTCGCACTCGTGGACCTGTGCCAGCGCATCGACGCAACCGTCGAGGTCGCCGTCGACACGCTCGCGAACGATCACCCGCGAAGCGTCGCCGGTCGCACGACCATCACCGAACTGGCGCGTCGACCCTTCTCCTGCAGAAGCGCAATCGTGTGACCGGTGGGATCGATCGCCGCACAGATCCCCTTCATCCCGATCGGCTCGAGCCAGCGCCCCTGGCTGATCGCCTCGGCTTCCTCCGCCGTGATCTGCCGATGCGGAAAAGCCGTCTGCGCGGCCTGATCGATGTCTAGGCTCACACCCGGCTGTTCCGCGAGATCTTCGAGCGTGCGCGCATGTTCGAGAGTGAACGGCCCGACGCGGGTGCGGCGCAATGCCGTCAAATGACCGCCGACGCCCAATTCACGACCGAGGTCGCGTGCAAGCGAGCGGATGTATGTTCCGGAAGAGCACTCAACGTCTACATCCAGATCGACGAAGCCACCCGGGACATCTCGCCGAGCCAGAACTTCGAAAGTCGACACCGTTACCGGGCGCGGCGCCAGCTCGACGGTTTCTCCCGCACGCACCAGGGCATGTGCGCGTTGACCGTCGACCTTGATAGCGCTCACGCTTGCCGGGATCTGCTTGATGTCTCCGGTCAGCGTTGCCACGATGGCAGCGATCTCCGCGTCCGTCACCTGCGAAGCGTCTGCGGAAGTCAGGACCTCCCCTTCGGCATCGTCCGTGTCCGTCGCTGCACCGAGGCGAATGGTCGCCGAGTACGCCTTGGTTGTCAGTGCCAGGAGTCCGAGCAACTTGGTCGCACGCTCGACGCCGAGAACGAGGACGCCGGTCGCCATGGGATCAAGAGTCCCGGCATGTCCCACCTTGCGGGTGTTCAACAATTTGCGGCACCGAGCGACCACGTCGTGGCTGGTGATGCCCGCCTCTTTGTCGACAATCAGGATTCCGGCGCCGACAAGACCGGAGGAAGGCTTTTCACGAGCTGACACGTGTGCCGATTCTGCCAGTCGCGCTCACTGCACCGAAATTGCCGTCAGAATGAGCCCGTCCGACACCAACCACCTGCCGTCGAAAGAGGTGAGCGGCGGACCAGACGTCGCCTCACCGGGGACCAGCAGACGCGAGTTGAAAGTTCCGGAAGTTTCCGACTCCGCCTCGAATGTGATGTGGGCGTCCTCGAAACCCAACCAGCGCCCAGTGAGCGGAAACCACGCCTTGTACGTGGCTTCCTTCGCGCAGAAGAGCACTCGATCCCAGTGCACCGGACCGCCGGTTTCCTGAGTGTCCAGCCACGTTCGTTCCGCTTCGATGCTGACCGCGGGCAATACCCCGTCCGGCAGCGGGCCGTGCGGCTCGGCGTCGATACCGAGTGAGCGGACCTGCATGGAGTACGCCAGGACAGCGCCGCGGTAGCCGTCGCAATGGGCGAGGCTCCCGACCACTCCCTGCGGCCAGAGTGGGGCACCACGCTCGCCGCGCATGACAGCGGCAGACGGAACACCGAGCTTGCCCATCGCCTGACGCGCAAGGTGCCGGGTAGTCACGAACTCGCGACGGCGCTTCTCGACCGCGCGGCCGATCAACGCCTCCTCACTGGGGTGCGGAACCAGACCGGGCGGATCCACGAAGGCCTCGGCCGTCGCAACTCCACCGGGAAGAATCTGTTCGATCACGTAGCGATACCTCTCAGCGTCCGGCGCGCATGCGCTCGACTTCGGCTTCCTGCTCCGGCGTGACCTTGAAGTGGCCACCCCACTTGTTGAGCGTTCCCGGCGGGTACTCCGGAACGGGAAGAATCTGACGCAACAACTTCTCCGGCAGTCCACGCCGACGCCATTCGCGCGGGTATCCGAGTGAGACTTCCTCGAAGCGGACGCCGTCGTAGTACGTGGTTCGAGGAATGTGCAGGTGCCCGTACACCGAGCACACCGCGTTGTACTTCACATGCCAGTCGGCGGTCGCGGTGGTTCCGCACCACAACGCGAACTCCGGATACATGAGCACGTCCGTCGGCTGCCGGACCATCGGGAAATGGTTCACCAGAACGGTTTTTGTGCCTTCGGGGAGCGCGTCCAACCGTGCCTGGGTGTATTCGATTCTCGCCCGGCACCACGCGTCGCGCGTTGCATACGGCTGCGGGGAGAGCAGGAACTCGTCGGTGGCGACGACGTTCTTGTCCCGCGCGATCTCGAGCCCGTGTTCCTTGTCTCGCGCGCCTTCCGGCAGGAAGGAGTAGTCGTAGAGAAGGAACATCGGGACGACCGTGACCGGGCCCTCGTCTCCCTCCCACACCGGGAACGGGTCCTCGGGTGTGATGACGTCGAGTTCGCGGCACATGTTGACCAGGTACTCGTACCGCGGCGCTCCGTGAATCTGAACCGGATCCTTGGCGGTCGTCCACAGTTCGTGGTTGCCCGGAATCCAGATGACCTTTGCGAATCGGCTGCGAAGGAGCTTCAACGCCCACCGAATGTCGTCAGTTTTCTCGGAAACATCTCCGGCGAGAATGAGCCAGTCGTCAGGCGAATCCGGGAACAGTTCCTCCGTCATCGGCTTGTTGCCGTTGTGACCGACATGAATGTCGCTCACCGCCATCAGCTTTGCTGCCACGATCCCTCTGCTTCCTCAGTTGAACTTCCGCGCTTCGCCGTCGCCGGACCTGTCACTGCCCACTTGCCGGAAAACGCTCGCCACGACACCGCGACCATCCGAAGTACTACGAACACGGTAAGCCCTGCCCAAATTCCGGCCAGCCCCCAGTCGTAGGCGAGGGAGAGCCAGATCGCGGGCAGAAATCCGAGAACTGCGCAGAGCATGGTCGCGTTGCGCAGAAACACCACGTCCCCGGCGCCGAGCAGAACTCCGTCGAGTGCAAACACGATTCCCGCTACCGGCATGATCGCGACGAAGAACCACCAGGCGATCGACATTTGACCGAGGACCTCGGCGTCGGACGTGAAAAGTCCGGGGATCACGGAGTGGCCCGCGGCGAAGAAGATCGCGAGTACCACGGCAAATACCGTCGACCAGGCAGTGATCCGCCAGGTCATCCTCTTCGCCGCGGCTGCGAATCCACCGCCGAGGGCAGCTCCGATGAGCGTTTGGGCGGCGATCGCCAAGGAATCGAGAAGGAGCGAAACCAGGTTCCACAGTTGGAGGACAACTTGGTGTGCACCGACTACGGCTGCACCGAACCTCGACGCCACCGCGGCCGCCGAGACGAAACACGCTTGGAATGCGAGGCTGCGCAGGATCAGGTCACGGCCCATCAGCATCTGCGCCCGCATGATTGCAAGATGCGGTCGAGCCGAGACCGGTTCACGAAAGAGTGCCCAAGCGAACAGGACACCCGAAACGCTCTGGCCGACCAGATTCGCGACAGCTGATCCTTCGAGTTCCATCCGGGGAGCACCGAGCAAACCGTGCACGAGAATCGGGCACAACACCGCCGAAATACCCAGGCCGACAAGGACGAACCGAAGCGGTCGCACCGTGTTCTGAACCCCGCGCATCCAGCCGTTGCCGGCCAGGGCCACCAGGATGAGTGGAACACCCAATACCGCTATCCGAAGCCAACTTTCCGCAGCCGCGGCAATGTCGGGAGTCCCGGCCACCGCCGAAGTCAGCGGGCCCGCGATCACCTGCACGATCACTACCAAGGCCAAGCCGATCGCTGCCGCCAGCCAGGTCGCCTGAACGCCCTCGCCCACCGCGTCGCGCTCGCGGCCCGCCCCGTGCAGCCGTGCGGCCCGCGCCGTGGTGCCGTACGACAAGAAGGTCAGCTGCGTACTCACCAACGAAAGGATCAGACCACCGACTGCCAATCCGGCCAGCGGAAGCGCCCCGAGTCGGCCGACCACGGCGATGTCGAACAACAGATAGAGGGGTTCGGCCGCCAGTACCCCGAGTGCCGGAAACGCCAGGGAAAAGATTCGACGCCCAGTGACGTCGAAATCAGCTGCCGAAGATCCCGCCGAGGTGGCGTCAGATTCGCTCAATGCTGCGGATTCAGCCGAGTGCCGCGACGAGCGCGGCAACAATCTCGTCGCTGGAAGTGGTCGACGTATATCCGGCCGACAGCCGGTGCCCGCCGCCACCAAGACTTTCAGCGACCGCCGACACGTCGATCGCCGACTTTGCACGCAACGAGATCGACCAGCTTCCGGAAACCGACTCTTTGAGTACGGCGGCAACTTCGGCTTCCGAAGTAGTTCGCACGATATCGACGACGCTCTCGATCTCCTCGGAGCGAAGATCGCCGATGTCACTGCGTCGGATCACCGCGTACACCAGCCCACGGCCGTCCGCGGCTTCCGGGACCAGCACCGCGGACCCGAGTACCGAAGCCAGCATCGGCAACCACCCGAACGGATGGGTGTCGAGCAGCTTTCGCGCAATCGCGTCGCCGTCGATGCCGGTCGCCAGCAAACGCGCCGCGAGCACGTGCGGAAGCGGACCTCCCCACCGGAAGGAGCCGGTGTCGGTGACCAGTCCGGCATAGAGACAGTGCGCGATATCGCGATCGATCGCGACTCCCCATGCATCGAAGAATCGTGCGATGAGCGCCGTCGTCGAAGCCGCGGTTTCGTCGACGACGTTGATGGTTCCGAATTCGGAATTGGAGCGATGGTGATCAAGGACGATTGTGCGATGCGCGCCGGCGAGTCGACTCGCCAACTCACCGAGGCGGCCCTCGCTGCCGACATCCACGGTCACCAGAACATCGACGCTTTCCCGAACATCGGCGGGCGCCGTGAGCAAGTGAACACCAGGGAAATCACACATCGACTCGGGCAGCGCCGACGGCCGACTGAACGCGACCTGCACCGAAATGCCCCGACGCTCGAGAACGAGACCGAGCGCAAGTCCGCTGCCGATCGTGTCCGCATCCGGCTGCACATGGCAGAGAATTGTCACCGTGTGTGCCGATTCGAGAACCTCGGCCACCTGAGCGAACTTCGCCTCGCAGGGGTCGACGTCCGAAAGTGCGGTGATCGTCATTCTCGGTGCGCGTCAGTCGGCTTCACGAACATCTGGCGACGCCTCGTCTTCGTCCGAAGCCACTCGCGGCTCCTTGTACGGATCTGCATCTCCGGCCGGTTGTGCATTCTCACGCGCCTTGGCGACCTCGTCGTCGGCGGCCTTGGCACGGGCCAGCAGTTCTTCCATATGACGCGCGGTGTCGGGAACGGTATCGGCGACAAACGTCAGAGTCGGTGTGAAGCGAACGCCAGTTCCGGCACCGACCTTCGAGCGGAGAACACCCTTGGCCTTCTCGAGTCCTGCGGCGGCGGCTTCCACATCGGGTGCGGAATCGACCTTCTCGCCCATGACTGTGTAGTACACCGTCGCGTCGTGCAGATCGTTGGTGACCTTGGTGTCCGTGATGGTCACAAATGCGAGTCGCGGATCCTTGATCTCGTGATCGATCGCGGTCGCGACGATGGTTCCGATACGCTTTGCCAACTTGCGTGCCCGGGCTGGATCTACCATGACTGTCAGTCTCCTCTACCTGGCCACTCGAATCGAGGTGACTCGATCGATCAAAGTTCTGGTTAACAAGAATTATTACCGACAACAGTCTCGTCCATCGGCTACCCGGCAACCAAATCACCATCCACCCGCGCCTGCCGGACCCAGAGCACAGACCGATCGCCCTTTTATTGGTAACGTTCGGTCGATGACGCGATCAAGAATCACCGCATCGATAATTTCCGGAGGACTCGTTGCGACTGCACTACTTTGCTCGCCGGCAATCGCGTCGGCCGACCACAGCGAGTTCACACCGCTTCCATTGACATATTCGTTGGGAAGGAACAACACCCTTCCTTGTAGCGGACAACTCACGGGCTACGTCCAAACCCCGCACGACCGTCCAGGCATTGCAGTCGTTTCAGTCTCCTGGACTTCCTTTTTCGACAGCCCGTGTTCGATCACCGCCTACGTCAATTATTCGAACCGCGACACTCGCACCGGTGGAACCAGAGCAATCGACTTGACGCACATCTCTGACGGATCCGGTTCGCTGCGAGGTGAATCGAGCCGCCAGATATCCATTGAGGTCGGGTCGGGAAACGCGGGCCTCAATCTGACCAGCGAATCGCTCACATCAACCTTGATCGATCCGGGCGCGTCTACCGTGCGCTTCGTCGTGGCATGAAGTAGCGCGCCGCCTACCGGGAGGCCCTCGCCAAGGGCGCCCCGCGAATCACGCGCTTCCGGACCGGATCTGAGTCGGCTCACCCGTCGTCGATCCCTCGGGCAACAACGTCATCTTCATTCAGCGTGACGAACCCGAAGACGTCGAATACGGCGATCGAAGTTGCTGAGAGGGCTGGTGAGGGTTGTCGACGACGCCCAGATTCTTCGGGAATTCAGAAGCGACGATCACACCGCCGCTTGGGTTTTGGACGTTGGTCTACTTCGATTCCCGGACGCAGGCGCGGACCGGGTGAAAGCGCTGACCGCTTCTGTCGGGATCACCAGTGCACAGAGTGAAACCGAGATTGCGCGGAAAATGCGCGACGCGGTCGACACAGTCGCACTCGGTTGTGAGGACGCCGAATCCCTTGCCGACCAACTCGATTCGGTACGCCGTCTGGGCGCGTGGCTCGCTGACACCGATCGGTGACGCTCAGTCTTCCGGGCCGAAGATTCGCCTTCGCACAGCCAGCAACTGAATCTCCGGACGCTCGGCGACCGCTCGCTCACAATGATCGAGAACATCGTGCAGGTGATCGACGGACGAACTGACCACACCGACGCCCACGAGCGCACGACGCAGGCGTCCCTGCTCCCCCGCCTCCGCTGCACTCACGCCGAATCGACGGAGTTCCGTCAGGATCGGCGACAGCATCGAACGCTTTTCCTTGAGTGAGTGGACATCGCCGAAAAGAATGTCGAACTCCAGTGCCCCTACAAACATTTTCCCCCTAGACAGAGCCGAATGGACTCTTCCGGACTTGTATGTTCAAGTCCGGAAGAGTCCATGTCAGCTAGTACTCACGTGCGTCCGCCCCAACGCCCGTGTCGACATAATCAGTCGCGCGGCTTCTCGCGAAGCTCGTAGCACTCGAGAACGTCACCGATCTTGATATCGGAATAGGTGACGGTCAAACCACATTCGTAGCCTTCGCGAACCTCGGTAGCGTCTTCCTTCTCCCGCTTGAGCGAGGAGATGGTGACCGTCTCGGCGATGACCTTGCTGTCGCGGATGAGACGTGCCTTGGCGTTGCGACGGATGCTGCCCGACGTGACCAAGCAACCGGCAATGTTGCCGATCTTGGACGAACGGAACATGGCGCGGATCTCTGCCTTGCCCAGCTCGACCTCTTCGTACACCGGCTTGAGCAGACCCTTGAGTGCCTTTTCGACCTCGTCGATGGCCTGGTAGATCACCGAGTAGTAGCGAATGTCGACGCCCTCGCGGTTCGCCAGCTCCGTTGCCTTGCCTTCGGCGCGGACGTTGAAGCCGATGATGATCGCGTTGGACGCAGCAGCCAGGTTGACGTTGGTCTCCGTGATGCCACCGACACCGCGGTCGATGACGCGCAACTGCACCTCGTCGTCGATCGGAATTCCGAGGAGAGCCTCTTCGAGGGCCTCCACGGTTCCCGAGTTGTCACCCTTGAGGATCAAGTTCAGCTGTGAATGTTCCTTCAGAGCTGCATCGAGATCGTCGAGGCTGATGCGCTTACGACTCTTCGCTGCAAGCGCGTTGCGCTTACGTGCGTTGCGACGGTCCGCGATCTGGCGAGCGATACGGTCCTCGTCGACCACGAGCAGGTTGTCGCCTGCACCGGGGACCGACGTGAAGCCGATGACCTGGACCGGACGTGAAGGCAGTGCCTCGTGGACGTCCTGACCGTGCTCGTCCACCATGCGGCGGACGCGGCCGTAAGCATCGCCGGCAACGATCGAGTCGCCGACCCGCAGCGTTCCGCGCTGGATGAGCACGGTAGCGACGGGGCCGCGGCCACGGTCGAGGTGCGCCTCGATGGCAACACCCTGAGCGTCCATGTCCGGGTTGGCGCGCAGATCCAGGGAAGCGTCCGCCGTCAACAGCACTGCTTCGAGCAGTGCGTCGATGTTGAGACCCTGCTTCGCCGAGATGTCGACGAACATGGTGTCTCCGCCGTATTCCTCGGCCACCAGTCCGTACTCGGTGAGCTGCTGCCGGATCTTGTCCGGGTTCGCGCCTTCCTTGTCGATCTTGTTCACCGCGACCACGATCGGCACGTCGGCCGCCTGGGCGTGGTTGATCGCTTCCACCGTCTGCGGCATGACGCCGTCGTCGGCTGCGACAACAAGGATCGCGAGGTCGGTGGCCTTGGCACCACGAGCACGCATGGCCGTGAAGGCCTCGTGACCCGGGGTGTCGATGAACGTCACGAGACGCTCGTTGCCCTCGAGCTCGGTCAGCACCTGGTAGGCACCGATGTGCTGCGTGATGCCGCCGGCTTCGCCCTCACGGACATTCGCCTTACGGATCACGTCGAGCAGACGGGTCTTACCGTGGTCGACGTGGCCCATGACGGTGACCACAGGCGGACGGGACTCGAGGTCCTCTTCTCCGCCGGCGTCCTCGCCGTAGGTGAGGTCGAAGCTGTCGAGCAGCTCGCGGTCCTCGTCCTCCGGGCTGACGACCTGCACGACGTAGTTCATTTCGCCGCCGAGCAGCTCCAGCGTCTCGTCGTTGACCGACTGAGTTGCCGTGACCATCTCACCGAGGTTGAACAACGCCTGCACGAGTGCTGCGGGGTTCGCATCGATCTTGTCCGCGAAGTCCGACAGCGATGCGCCGCGAGCGAGACGGATGGTCTCACCGTTGCCGCGTGGCAGCCTGACGCCGCCGACTGCGGGAGCCTGCATGCTTTCGTACTCGGCGCGCTTCGCCCGCTTCGACTTACGTCCACGGCGAACTGCTCCGCCGGGACGACCGAATGCACCTGCCGCTGCGCCGCGCTGACCGGGACGGCCACCGCCGCCGGGACGACCGCGGAATCCACCGGCCGGAGCTGCTCCACCGGGAGCACCTGCACCAGCACCGGCGCCGGGAGCGCCGCCGCCGCGGTATCCACCGCCGCCGCCGCCCGGACGACCACCGGGAGCGCCACCGGGACGACCCGGACGTCCGCCGCCACCGGGCGCGGGACGAGCGGAACGAGCAGGCATTGCACCCGGGTTCGGGCGAGGAGGCATGGAGCCGGGGCTGGGACGGGGTCCGCCCTGACCTGCAGGCGGACGAGGTCCACCCTGGCCGGGAGCCGGACGGGGACCGCCCTGACCCGGAGCCGGACGAGGTCCACCCTGGCCGGGAGCCGGACGGGGACCGCCCTGACCCGGAGCCGGACGAGAACCGCCCTGGCCTGCACCCGGACGCGGTGCGCCGGGAGCCGGACGAGGTGCCGGACGCTCGGCGGGTGCCGAGGAGTACGGGTTGTTACCGACGCGAGGTGCCTTCGGTCCCGGACGCGGTCCGCCGGGCTTTGCGACGGTGGACGGTGCCGCCGGAGCCGCGGGGGCTGCCGGTGCCGATGCTGCGGGAGCAGCCGGAGCCGGGCGTGCCGGCTGTGCCGGCTTGGGAGCGTTGAACGTCGGGGTGGGGACCGGCGCCGACGGTGCTGCCGGAGCAGCGGCTGCGGGAGCCGCGGGGGCTGCCGGTGCCGGAGCTGCGGGAGCAGCCGGTGCGGGTGCGGCCGGCTTGGGGCCGGGACGCGGGCCACCGGGCTTTGCAGCTGACGGCGACGGTGCGCCGGGCTTTGCCGCGGGGCGAGCCGCCGGAGCGGCTGCGCCGGTCTCGGACTTGGTTTCTGCTCCGCCTGCCGACGGGAATGACTCCCGCAGACGACGGGCGACGGGCGCCTCCACTGTGGATGACGCAGACTTCACGAACTCGCCTTGCTCCTTGAGCGTTGCGAGTAGTTCCTTGCTGGTGACACCGAGTTCTTTAGCCAACTCGTGCACGCGGGCCTTGCCTGCCACTGCTCTCCTCACTGATGAGGTCGAGCAGGAGGCATCCCACAGATGTGGGTCCCGCACGACCTCGGGTTATCGCCGATGGACGTTCATCGTTGGTGCTTCACGGTGTGCTCATGAGTGCTTGTGCCTGTTCTTCTCGAGAGGTACTGCTTTTGTGTGAACTGCGTCGACCAGCTGGTCGACAGCGGACGTGTCCAGATTTCCGGACACTCGCAGTGCTCTGCTGAATGCTCGGCGCCGCTCTGCCAGGCTCAGACAACTCGGATCCAGGTGCAGCCATGCACCTCGACCGGGGAGTCTTCGCGATACGTCGGGGACGAGCGGGGAACCCTCCGGCCCCTGCTCACCAACCACGACCCTCAACAGATCGACAGCCGACCCTTGTTCCCTGCACCCCACACACGTTCTGACCGGCGAACCGGGTTTCACGCGCGCAGAATCCGAGGACTCACGTCGAACCATTGTCCACTCTACCGCCGAACCGTCTCGATCACTGCATTCCACCGTTATCCGTTGGACGTGGCGGGCCGGTCGGACGCGTCGCCAACAGGTGCCGCATCGCTCCGAATGTCGATACGCCAACCCGTCAACCGTGCAGCCAGGCGGGCATTTTGACCCTCTTTTCCGATGGCCAACGAAAGCTGGAAATCGGGCACGATGACACGGGCCGCACGAGCCTCGGGATCGACGACAGTGACGGAGACCACTTTCGACGGGGAAAGTGCGTTGCCCACAAACGTCGCGGGATCTTCGTCGAAGTCGATGATGTCGATCTTCTCCCCCGCAAGTTCGCTCATGACGTTGCGGACGCGCTGACCCATCGGGCCGATGCATGCACCCTTTGCGTTCAGCCCCTGCACGCGTGAGGCAACGGCGATCTTGGAACGGTGTCCCGCTTCGCGCGCGACGTTGATGATCTCGACGCTGCCGTCCGCGATCTCCGGAACCTCGAGTGCGAACAACTTGCGAACCAGGTTCGGATGGGTCCGCGAGAGGGTGATCTGGGGGCCACGAGCGCCGCGAGCAACCCCGACGACGTAGCACTTGATGCGCTCGCCGTGTTCGTAGTTCTCGCCGGGAACCTGTTCTGCGGGCGGCAACAATCCTTCGGCGCCATTGGATTCGCTGCCGATTCGAACGACGACCATCCCGCGAGAGTTTGCACGCGTGTCGCGCTGAATGACACCGCCGACGATTTCGCCCTCATGGGTGGAGAACTCACCGAAACTGCGCTCGTGCTCGGCGTCGCGCAAACGCTGCAGGATGACCTGGCGTGCGGTGGTCGCCGCGATTCGACCGAATCCTTCGGGAGTGTCGTCCCACTCCTCGCCGATCATGTTGCCGTCGGCATCGGTGTCGTGTGCCATCACTCGCACCGAACCGGTCTTGATGTTGACATCGATCCGAGCGTTCTGCTTGTGCCCCTCGGTGTGGCGGTACGCCGTCAGCAGCGCGGTCTGGATCGTGGCGATCACAGTTTCGATCGAAACGCCCTTTTCGGCTTCGATCGCTCGCAACGCTGCAATGTCGATATTCACTTGTCGAACCCTTCTTCGTTTTCTACGTCTTCTAATTCTGCTTCGTCGTCTTCGACACTGTCCACGCCCGAGTCATCGGTGAGGTCAACCGCATCCGAGGGAACTGCGCGCCCCTCCGGGATGCCGCCCGCGAGTTCCAACTCCGCCTCACTGGGCTTCGAGAACTCCACCTGAACTACGGCCTTCTGAACGTCGCCCAGTGCAATCTCTCGCACGGTCAGTCCGCCACGGCCGCCGATGACAACCGCCACGGAATCGTCGTTCAACGTTCCGATACGGCCGACCACGGTCTCGCCGGCCAGATCGATACGCGCTTTGCGTCCACGAGCTCGACGCCAGTGACGCTCGAGCGTCAGTGGACGATCGATTCCCGGGGAGGTCACCTCGAGGGTGTACGGCGTTTCACCGATTTCCTCGAGGCTGTCGAAAAGTTCCGAAACGAGTCTGCTGATCTCTGCGGCGGCATCGAGTTCGATCCCGGCATCGCTGTCGACCATGATGCGCACCGCGCTGTGCTTGCCCGCACTGGTCACGACAACGTCTTCGACGTCGTAACCCTGGGCGTGCACGAGTTCGGAGATCAGCTCGATCACCCTCTCCCTGGATGGCACCGGCATCTCGCGAACTCCTCATTTCAGTTGTCGTCGATTGTCCGACTTGTGTCGACTGTCGACGTGGGCGGCTGCGAGCATGAAAAGACACCAGGTGCCTCATGCTGCAAGCATCCAAGAGTACCGCTCATTACGCGTCTCCGTGACCAGAGTGCCCGACGCACGTCACACTTGAACACGTGCCGCGGATTCGAACGATCGGCCGACCACCTGGCACGATGGACTGGTGCTGACGCCCATGACTACTACCCCACTCTCCCGGCGGAGTGCGCTCAAGATGACGGGAACCGCAGCAGCGTTGGGCGCTGCAGCCTTCTCGTTGTCCGCCTGCACCGACAACGGCACAGCGGAGGCGGCTGCAGAAGTCGACCAGTTGACGGCCCAGGCCGAGCGAGCTCGCTCCGACGCGGCAGCCGCAACCGCCGCCATCGCTCTTGCGCCGGACAAGTCGGCATCACTGACCACGATCAGCGCCGAACGCACAGCGCATGCACTCGAACTCGACGCCGAGATTGCGCGAGCAGCGGGCGGCGGCGCTACGACCACTGCGCCCCCGTCGACCTCGGTCGCAAACGCTCCGACGGGCGTCGACACCTTGAGGACCTCGCTTAACGATTCGGCGCGCAGTGCCGCGGATCTCGCTCGCACGATGTCCGGCTTTCGCGCGGGCTTGCTCGGTTCGATCAGCGCGTCGTGCTCGACCCAGGTTGCGGTGTTGCTTCCATGATCACTTCGCGCACCCGTCGAACCGAGAGTTCTGCCTTGCTGACCGCAATCGAATCAGAGAATGCCGCGATCTTCGCTTACGGAGTGGTTGCCGCGTTTTCGAATCCTGCCCGTGTCAACGAAGTTGCCACACATACAGCCGCGCACCGCGCGCGACGTGATGCGCTGGTTGCCCTGTCGACCGACGCAGGCGAGACCCCGCCGACAGCCGCGGCAGCCTACGAGATCCCGTTCCCGGTGACGGACGCCGTTACCGCGGCACAACTGGCAGCACAGATCGAATCCGACACCGCCGTGACCTACCGGGCATTCGTCGAACAGGTCGATACCGACCAACTCCGCACGTTCGGAATCGACGGCCTGACCGATGCGGCAATCCGCGGCGCCGGATGGCGGTCCGCGCTGGGAACCGCTCCGGCCACCTCAGCGTTCCCAGGGGACCCGGCTTCGTAAACTGCTGTGCGCCTTTATTAACCGCCGGTGGTTAATAAAGGCGCACAGCAGTGGCTCAAGCCTTGCGATGTGAGGGCACGAACCAAGCCGCAACCACGGCCACCAACACGAAGCAACCGCCGACGCGCAGTGCAGGTGTCAGCGCATCTCCGTAGCCCAGCGGCGTGAGCGCGCCACCAGCGGCAAGGAAGACTGCGGTGAGAACCGCGATTCCCAGCGCAACACCGATCTCGCGAAGCGTCGAGTTGGTCGAACTGGCCGTTCCGTGATCAGGCTCATCCATGTCGACGAGGACAGCCGTGGAACTCGGCGCGAAGGTCAGGCCCATGCCGATGCCCGCCATCAGTAGCGCCGGAACCAGCGAACCGTACGTCACGTCGGGACCGATCAACGCGGCCAACCAGAACAATGCTCCGGCCTGGAGAAGTAGACCGGTCAGCAGAAGTGAACGGAGCCCGACCTTCGGCGCCAGAAAACCGGCGAGAGGAGCGAAAATCATCGGCGCTGCCGTCCACGGAAGCGTCCGCAGGCCTGCTTGGAACGGGCTGTAGCCCATCACGATCTGGAGGTACTGCGACAGCAGGAACACCGCTCCGAAGATCCCGATCGAGAAGGTCAAGCCGATGACGTTCGCCATCGAGAAGCTGCGTGAACGGAACAGACGTAGGGGCATGACCGGATGTGACGTCTTCATCTCGCGAAGAACGAACAGTGCCAACGCGACTGCGGAACCGACCAACGACGCAACCACTCCAAGCGATCCCCAGGCGTCGTCGTTGCCGTGAACGATCCCCCACACCGCCAGAAACACACCGAGTCCGGCGAGTGCGACACCGGGAAGGTCGAGAGGTTGTGTGCGACCGGTCGATTCACGCAACGCATACAACGCGAGAGGAACGGCAACGATCGCAACCGGCACGTTGATCCAGAAGATCCCCTGCCACGAGAACCCGTCGACTACCGCTCCACCGACCACGGGACCCATCGCGATTCCCAGTCCGGAGACGCCACCCCAGACACCGATTGCCATGGCGCGCTTGGCTTCCGGTACGGCTGCGACGAGGAGGGTCAGCGAGAGCGGCATGATCGCGGCTGCGCCCGCGCCTTGAAATGCCCGGGCCGCAATCAGCAGGGCGGGAGTTGTCGACAGCGCCGAAGCGATCGATGCAGCCGTGAACAGCCCGATTCCGAACACGAACATCCGGCGGCGTCCCCACCGATCGCCGAGCGTCGTCGCCGAAAGCATCAGCGTCGCAAAGCAGAGCGTGTACGCATTCATGAACCATTGGAGCTGCCCGACGGACGCGTTCAGTTCCTTCTCGATCACCGGCAGCGCGCTCGTCATCACGAGGTTGTCGAGGGTAGCCATGAACATGGGCAGAGAAGCAGCAACCATCGCTATCGCGATCGGAACCTTACGTCCTCCACTGTTTTCCGACCCGGATGCGGCGTCCGATCCGGACTTCGTCAAAACGGTCATCGTGATTCCTCGATGTGAAGGTGCCTTAAGGCATCAAATGATTACTTAAGTCGAAACTAAGCTATCCGGTGATAACGTGTCAATATGTCGATCGGTGCAGCTGAACCACGTACCCGCAGGATGAGCGCACCGGAACGTCGCGCACTGGTCCTTGCCGCGGCAACGCGGGCATTTGCAAAGGGCGGGTACTCCGGCACCAGCACGGACGCCGTCGCCAAGGAAGCCGGCGTCTCGCAGCCCTACGTTGTGCGCATGTTCGGAACCAAGGCAGATTTGTTCCACGCGGTGTTCACGCGAGCGCTCGACGAAATCGTCCGCACCTTCAACGACAAATTGGACACCGTCACAATCGATCCGAGCAATCCGCAGTTCTGGGCCGAACTCGGATCCGCCTACGGCGAGCTGGTTCTCGACCGGGATCTGCTGCTTGTCATGTTGCACGGCTTCGCAACCAGCACAGACGACGTCGCCGCCGTCTCCCGGAACGCCATGTCCGGCATCTACACCTTGCTGCGTGAGCGCACCGGTTGCACGCCCGAGCAAGCACGCTTGTTCATCGCGAACGGCATGCTGATCAACAATCTGCTCGCAATGATGGCACCCGAACACGCCGAAGAAGATCCGGCCCTCGGCGAACTCTGGGGCAGCGTCTTCAGCGACTCGACTGCGATCACTCTCACCGGCGACGAATCCTCGAGCGAAACCGACACCGTTTCCTGACCGGTCACTGGGAAAAACTACACACATGTGACTGAGGACACCCTACAGTCGATCCGACATGTCTCCGGGAAACCCAGACGAAAAGGACCGACGGTGGATCTCGCACAACGCCTCGACGCGCTCGAACAGATCGAGGAAATCAAGAAGCTCAAACATGGCTACTGGCGAGCATGTGACGCCAAGGATCCGGTTCGGTTCCGCAGCAGCTTCATCCGTTCAGGAGCGTCGATCGACTACGGCCGTCTCGGCGCGTTCGACGACGCCGGGCCGATGGCGGACATCTTCGAGAAGATCGCTCTTCGCAAGGTCGACGGCCGGTACGCGGTACTCGACATGCATCACGGATTGCATCCCGACATCACACTGACCTCGGAGACGTCGGCGGTGGGGCGATGGACTCTGCAGTTCCGCCAGGTCGACACTGTCGGACGCACCGAGAAGTTGATGACCGGCGAATACGACGACAAATACGTAATCGAGGACGGTGTGTGGAAAATGAGTCAATGCCACTTCACGGAGACGTGGTCGATCACCACTCCCCTGTCCCCCGACAGTGAAATCGCCGAGGGTTCGTTGGGAGGCCCCCGATGACCACGTCGACAAACGGCAAAGTAGCGCTCGTGACCGGCGCGAGTAGGAGCGTCGGTAAAGGCATTGCACTCGCACTGGGAAGCGACGGCTGGACGGTGTACGTGACGGCGCGAGGAACCGTCGGCGCCGACGGCCCGCTCGATCGCACCGCGGCGGAGATCACCGAGCGCGGCGGTCACGGCATTGCCGTGCAGTGCGATCACGCCGACGATCAAAAGATCGTCGACCTGTTTGCACGCATCGCCGAGGAACAGTCAGGCCGCCTCGATCTTCTGGTCAACAACGTCTGGGCCAACCCGGCGGGCTATGCCGGCTTCGCCGATCCGTTCTGGAAGAGGCCGATCGACGATTGGGATTCGCTGATCGGAATCGGACTGCGCGCCCACTACGTTGCTTCGGTAGAAGCGGCGAAGTTGATGGTCCCCCGGGGCAGTGGAGTGATCGGCAATATCTCGTCATTCGGCACCCGCGGGTACCTGCACTCTGTCCTGTACGGGATGTCAAAGGCAGGTTTGGACAAGATGGCCGCCGACATGGCTGTCGAATTGAAGGGAACCGGCGTCACCGCACTTTCCTTCTGGCTCGGGTTGATCCGCAACGAGCGGATGGAGGCGAGTGGGATCGAGAGCTTCGAAGGCTTCTCACTGGCCGAGGCCGAAACCCCGGAATTCGTCGGCCAAGTCATCACTGCATTGGCCAACGATCCAGAAGTGAACGCGCGCAGCGGTCACACACTGATCACCGCCGAGACGGCCGTCGAGTACGGAATCACCGACGCCAACGGGAAACAACCTGCGTCACACCGCAGTGCCTTCGGTGGCGGCCCGCTTTTCTGAATCATCGGTGGCGGTGGTCGCGTCGCGTGCCGGCACAGCACGCGGCGCTGCCACTCGCGCCTTCAGGGCAAGCCAGGCACACCCGATGACGACGACGCCGCCGGCCACGATCGAGGGTGACAACGCCTCACCGAGTATCAGCGCCGACCAGGCAATGCTGAGTACCGGTTGAACCAACTGTGTTTGGCTCACAGTGGAAATGGGACCGATCGCCAGACCCCGGTACCAGGGAAAGAACCCGAGAAACATACTCACGCATCCCAGGTAGGCAAACGAAAGCCACGAATTCACATCGGCAGAGACCGGAGCCTGGGCCATGGACGCCACCGTCAACGCAATCGTGACCGGCAGTCCGAGAATCAATGCCCAGGCAATCGTCTGCCACGACCCGATCTCGCGGGCCAGCAACGCACCTTCCGAATATGCCAGCGCTGCACACACAACCGCGGCGAACAGAAGAAGATCAGCGAGCTGAAACGAGCCGAGTCCGCCGTTTGCGACGGCCACGAACCCTACGACCGATACCGCGCCGGCGGCGCTTGCCCACCAGAATCCCTTACTGGGACGCTCTTTTCCTCGGACGACGGCAAATACCGCGGTCGCAGCGGGAAGTAGTCCGATCACGACTGCCGCGTGACTCGCCGGCGATGTCTGCAACGCAAACGTGGTGAACAGTGAAAACCCCAGTACCGCGCCAACGGTCACGAGTGCGATGCGAAACCACTGCCGAAGCGTCGGAAGCGTCGCGCGAGTAACCGACAGCATCACAATCGCAAGGGCCCCGGCAACGACGGCGCGGCCCGCGCCGACGAACAGGGGGTCGAGATCCGCGACGGCGACCCTCGTGAGCGGAACGGTGAACGAGAACGCCAGAACACCGAGCAAGCCCCACCACAAACCGGATCGAGACGATGGCATCGGTAGCGGTGCCCGCGACGTGACGATAGCGCTACTCTTCATACTCATATTCAACGATAGCAGTAGCGCGCCAACCTGCGAAACTGGTATTTCAGATGCGAACCCGTGTGCAGGAGATCGAAATTGCACCGAGCAGTCCGACGAGCGCGAAAGCGTAGAAGCCCCACGGCACGGCGTAACCCGCACCCAGGAGAACTCCGCCCAGAATCGGGCCACAGATCGCACCGACCCGGCCGACACCCGCCGACCATCCGAGCGCTGTCGCGCGAATCTGCGGTGGGTGATTGGCGCTCGTGAAGGCGTAGACCAGTACCTGTGCACTGAAAACGAAGCATCCGGCGAGGAAGACCATCACGTAGATTCCGAACGACACCTTCACACTCAGAAGCGCCAGGAACAACGCTGCTCCCGTGAACCACACGATTGCTGCGGTACGCGGGCCGATCTTGTTCGCGACGCCCCCGGCGATCAACAGCCCGACGACGGCTCCGGCATTGAGGATCAGAAGGAACGTCAACGAGGCTCCGAGGTTGTAACCGGCCTCGCGCATGATCGTCGGAAGCCACGTGTTCAATCCGTAGACGAGCAGCAAGCCCATGAAACTGGTGATCCAGATGGCGATGCTGTTACGCAGAAACTTCGAAGAGAACAGTGCGCGAACGGGATTGGCGGCTTCGGCGCGCCCAGCTTCGGACGTAGGCGCAGCCTCGAGCTCGACACCGTAGCGGGCAGCGATTTCCTCGGCCTCGGCACGCTTTCCGTGAGCGAGAAGGTACGACGGGGATTCCGGCAGATACCGCAACATGAGTGGGATCAGGACGACGGCAGGAAGTGCGCCGACAACGAACATCGCTCGCCAACCGAAAGGTTCGATCACGACGAGCGCCAGCGCGGCGGTGGCAACGGCGCCGACGTGATAGCCGGTCATCAGCATGGTCGACGCAGATCCACCGCCTTGTTTCTTCGAGAATTCGTTGACCAGAGCCAATGCCGTCGGAAGGGCGCCACCCAGTCCCACACCGGCGAGGAAGCGCAGCAGACCGAAGATGAACGGATTGGGCGCAATTGCGCACAACAGAGTCAGAATCGAGAATGCGGCAACGGCGTACAGCAGCGCGCGGCGTCGACCGATGACGTCAGTGAGAGTGCCGATGACGAGGGCGCCGATGGTCATGCCGATGAGCCCGAAGGTCGAGATCATCGTGATCGTGCCGGTACTCAATCCCCACGCGTCGTAGTCGAGAAGTGAAGGAATGACCGCACCGAGTACGACCAGATCGAATCCGTCCAGAAGCACAGCTATCCAACACAACGGTGCTACCCACATTGCGGCACGCGCCCCAGGCGAACCGGTGATTGAACTCGATTGCGTATGCGGTGCGGTCATCGGATCCTCGACATTCACTGCTTGTGGGCGTTCGCTACCGGTTCAGATCCAGTAGTTCAGATCGAAATCTGTTCGCATTGCGAACGCATGTTCATAATGAGCACATCGATTGTGTACGGAGTCACAACGCCATGTCAAACGTCGCGGTAATCTCGAGGAATGGCACTCTCCGAAAATGAGCGTGAACAGTTTCTGGCCGAACCCCACATCGGGGCGCTGTCCGTAGCGGACGGCACCGAACGCGGTCCGTTGACCGTCCCGATCTGGTACCTGTATTCACCCGGTGGCAAACCATGGATCCTCACGGGCAAGGATTCACGAAAGGCTCGACTCATCGAGTCGGCCGGGCATTTCTCGTTGATGGCCGAAAGGCTCGATCCGACAATCCGTTACGTCAGCGTCAGCGGATCCGTCGACAAGATCGTTCCGGGCACCGACGAGATGCTGGTCGAAGTCTCGCGGCGATACCTGACCCCGGACAAGGTCGACGGATATCTCGAATTCGCGCGATCGCAGTTGGGCGAGCAGGTAGCGATCTACATGAATCCGCAGCACTGGCTGTCTGCGGATCTCGGGGCGATCTGACACTTCACCGAAAAGCGAAGGCTCGGCGCGCCGGAGTGGCGCGCCGAGCCTGACCTGCATTCGAGTGTTCTCGGTATCAGCTCTCGGTGAAGAAGCGCACCCGATTGAGGCGATGACCGCTCGCCTCGAAGCCGAACAGGGCGATGGCCGGTTCCCCGCACACGATTACGCTCGCCGTCACAGTTCGACCGGCAACCAGCATCTTGCTCTTCGTCACGCCGGTGAGCAGAGCGTTGACGTCGGCATTGGACAACTGCGTCCCCGTCGGAAGCTCGACGGGTACCGGCGGCGTTCGACCGACAGCGGCCGCATCGAGGAACCGCGAAGCCGCCTTCTTGCCTTTGTCTCCGACTCCGAAGATGCCGCGCGAGAATCCGAGCGCTCCGCCGATCCCCTGGTTCGAGAGCAGCTGCGGGGTCAATTTCGCGGCAGCCTTCACCCCGGCAACGCCGGCGGTAGCGAGCTGGCTCAGCATCGTTGCCAATTCCCAATGCGCATAGAGGGTTCCGATCCGCAAGGAATCGGGCTCCCCCACCAAGTCGTAGCGCAAATGCATCGGCACGTCGAGGACGACTCCGGTCGACATCTCGGTAGCGAGGCTCAGATCGCGCCACACTGTGCGGCCGCACACGATATCGCGCTCGACGTGGAAGGTGATCGAATTGGGGGCGATGAACGTGTCGTAAAAACTCTCGATCGCCGCCTGCCCGTTATGCGGACGTGAACCTACAGGGTCGTTGATCTGGCCCTCTTCGGCAAACAGCGCAACCCAGGTCGAGCGATCATGCGCGCCGACGGCTTTCGGGGATCCCTCCACGACGGCCATCAACTGCTCACGTACCACCGGCGCGGTCATGCGCGCATCTCGTATGCACCGTCGTACGCCTTGACCTGCTGCCACACCCGGTCGAAGCGTTCACTGTCCACAACAGGCTTCCGCACTGCGGCCAAGGCCCACTTCTGCTGCTCCGGCGTCGACGACGGCTTTCCGTGCAGTGCGATCGCGTATCCCGAGAAGTCGCGAATCTGGAAGTCGAAGATCTGATCGACAACGTCGGCGTCGAGTCCGCTGATCTCGGCCTGCTCGAGAATCAGATGACCGTAGACGACGAGGGAGAACAGGTGCCCGACATTGAGCATGAAATCGAGATCCTTCTGCTGCTGCGCGTCCGGCGCTGCGGCAGTGAGCAATTCGGTGAGTGCGATCGCCTGCTCGTAGAAACGAGCGACGTTCGGGATCGAAGAGTGCTTCTCGTAGACGGGCTTCCACTCGTGGAACTGGATCTTCGCAGCGCCGCGGGTCGGTCCCTGATTCCAGAAGAACTCGTCGTCGGCTGCGTCGTCGCGCGTGACGATCTCCGGGAACTCCGCGGGGTTGAACAGGTAGTTCGGCAAGAACTTGAGGATCAGGCCGACGTTGACGTGGACGGTGCCCTCGAGCTTGGGCAGCGTGCCGATCATCTGCGCTGCTTCACGGAAGTACGTGGACTTCTCGTACCCCTTTGCCGCGATCACGTCGTGCAGCAACCCGACGACCTTTTCACCTTCCGAGGTGACCTTGGCCTTGGTCATGGGATTGAACAGCAGGTAGCGACGGTCTTCGAGGCTGGCGCTGCGGAAGTAGTCGACCGCCCGCGCGCTGAACTGTTTCATCGCGATCAGACGTGAGTACGCGTCGACGAAGGCGGCGCGTACATCGGCGAAGTCGGTGACCGGATTACCGTAGAGAATTCGATTCTGCGCGTGAGTGATTGCTTCGAAGAACGCATGTTCGGTGATCCCGATGGAGCCGGTGCACAGGTTGAACTTTCCGACGTTGACCGTGTTGAGCGCGGCCTCGAATGCGGCGACGCCGGTGTGCAGAATGTCTTCCTCGCGCACCGGGTAGTCGTCGAGGCGGAAATTGCTGACGTACATTTGCCCGCGCAGGACATTGTCCACAAGCTGATAGTTCGGATGTGCACTGTCGGCGACGAAGAACACGTAGCCTTCGGGACCCTCGACGTCGGTACGACGCCCGAACACAGACACCATTCCGGCTACGTTGCCGTTTCCGATGTAGTACTTCTCGCCGCTCGCGCGGAAGGCGACGTCGCCGGCGGTGGGAGTGAGAAGCATGTCAGTGGAGTACACGTCGGCGCCGTGGTCGCGCTCGGAGAGGCCGAACGCCATGACGCCACCGTCGGCAAGTTCCTGCGCTGCACGCTTCTTCGCTGCGTCGTTGTCACTCATCCAGATCGGTCCGAGTCCGAGGATCGTGACCTGCCAGGCGTACCAGTACGCCAGCCCGTAAAAACCGAAGATCTCACTCAAGGCCGCGTTGCGGGCACCGTCCCAACGACGGTTCTCGTCACCGCCGGCGAATGCCGCCGGAGTCTGGAACGTCGCGAACAACTTCTCCTTGCCGACGAACTCGAGAAAGTCGGAGACCCACACGGCGTCGAGGTCGTCCTGAAGCAGTTGCTTCTTGCCGCGGCTCTCGAACCATTCGATGGTGGCTCGCAGCAAACGGCGGGTCTCCGGATCGAACTGAGCGGGGTCGTAAGTATGGGGGTTGAAGAGCAATCCATCGGTGCCAGACACGTCATTACCTTTCGTCGATGACGCTAAACTACCAGCGGGTAACTTTCCGCGGTGCGATTCATGGAAGACCTGCGATTCTTCGCGAATGCCACAGGTCCATCGGATTCCACGTGCCCGCCCGAGCACGCGTGATCGGATAGCACGCCAATCCCAGCAACAACGCAGACATGTGGCCGATGGCGGTGAAATTGGTGGCGAAAATCAGAGGTACACCGTAGAAGACCAGCAGCCCCGCGAGATAGACGTATCGCCACGGATCGACGATGCGGTACACCAGAATCCCCATGATGCCGGCCAGACCGTAGCTCACTCCCACGTCGAGAGTGTTGACCGCCGACTCCGCCACGTATCCGTGCCGAATACCTTCGTACAGAACACCTTCGCTGATGTACGTGGCTCCGACGTGGGCGATGACGACAACACACAGCCACCGCCACGTCCCGAGCCAACGCTCAGCCGTTGCATGAAAGATGGTGAAGAGAACCAGGTATCCCAACCAACCGCCACCTTCGAGCCAGAAGGCACTCGAGAACAGGACTCGTAGCGGGTCTTCGGCCAGGTGATGCAGATTGGTCGAGCGCTTGCCGAGAAAACGCTCCTCGACATTGTCAGGCAGATGCCGCAGGAACAGTGTGGTGAACAGCAGGGCAAGCAACCAGACGTAGGTACCGGGAGCACTGCGCACCCATCGCCATGCCGCCTTTGCTGCCCCCAGCATCCTCACCGCTTCGAGTCTGCGCTCACTCGTTCACTACTGCAACGGCAAACCCGTCCCATCCCTTCGAACCCACGGTTTGAATGGCGGTGCCGTCGAGTTTCGGCTCGGCCGCGATCATCTCCAACACCGCTCGGCTCGCTTTGACGCGCTCATCGTCGATATCCGGGTTGGACACATGTCCCCCACGCACCACGTTGTCCACGATGATGACGGTTCCGGGATGCGAAAGGGCCAACGCCCACCGCACGTACTCGGTGTTGTTCTCCTTGTCGGCGTCGATGAAGACCAAGTCGAAAGGTCCCAACTCTTCCTTCGCGATCGACGGGAGGCTGTCGAGCGCAGCCCCGACGCGGATGTCGACACGGTCAGCCAAGCCGGCGCGCTCGATATTCGCCCGAGCGACATCCGCATGGGTGGGATCGAATTCCAGCGTGATGACTTGGCCCGAGGGGCCGACCGCGCGAGCGAGCCAGATCGTGCTGTATCCGCCGAGCGTTCCGATCTCGAGGACATTGCGCGCCAAGCACATTCGCGCCAGAAGGTTGAGGAGCTTGCCCTGGTTCGGCGCCACGTCGATCGGAGGGAGGCCGGCCTCGGAGTTGGCGGCGAGTGCCGCGTCGAGAACCGGATCTTCACCTACCAACGTGGAGACAAGGTAACCGTCGACTTCTGCCCAATCCGGTTCGCGTTCCATAGCCACGATTGTGGCAGAAAAGAAGGGCCGCCGCAGACACCTCGGAAGGTGGCTGCGGCGGCCCAGACGACTATTCGAATCAGCCGCGAACTGCGCTGATGATCTCCTCGATCGCCGAGTCGGCGTCGATCTCACGGCTCTCGCCGGTGAAGCGGTCGCGAATCTCGACCTTGCCGTCGGCCCAACCACGGCCGACGACAACGATCAGCGGAACGCCGATCAGCTCGGAGTCCTTGAACTTCACGCCCGGCGATGCCTTGCGGTCGTCGAGGATTACTTCGAGTCCGGCACGGTCGAGTTGCGCGGCGAGGCCTTCGGCGCCTTCGCGCGCGGTCTCGTCCTTGTTCGCGATGACGAGGTAGACGTCGGCCGGTGAAACTTCGGCAGGCCAGCGCAGACCCTTCTCGTCATGGTGCTGCTCGGCAATGACGGCCACCAGACGCGAGACGCCGACGCCGTACGAACCCATGGTCGGGCGGACGGGCTTGCCGTTCTCGGCGAGGACGTCGACGGTGAAGACATCGGTGTACTTGCGGCCGAGCTGGAAGACGTGCCCGATCTCGATACCGCGAGCCGAGACCAGCGTGCCGGCGCCGTCGGGAGAGGCGTCGCCGTCACGAACCTCGGCGGCTTCGATGGTTCCGTCAGGGGTGAAGTCGCGACCGGCAACGAGGCCGACCACGTGCTTGCCGTCTTCGTCGGCGCCGGTGATCCAGCTGGTGCCGTCGACGACGCGCGGGTCGACAAGGTAGCGAACACCGTTGGCCTGCAGAGCCTTCGGGCCGATGTAACCCTTGGCCAGGAACGGGTTGTTCTTGAAGTCGGTCTCGGTGATCATCACGAACTCGGCCGGCTCCAGTGAAGCTTCGAGGCGCTTTTCGTCGACCTCACGGTCGCCGGGGATGCCGATACCGAGCAGTTCCCACTCGCCGCCGGGCAAGCGGGTCTTGACCATGATGTTCTTGAGAGTGTCGGCAGCGGTGATGGTGCGGCCGAGGTCGGCACCGTTCGCCCAGTCCACGAGGGTGTCGATGGTGGGTGTGTTCGCGGTGTCGTACACCTTCGCTTCGGGTAGCCCGTCGAACGGAATCGAGTCGGGAACAACAGTCTTGACGGCCTCGACGTTGGCGGCGTAGCCGGATTCGAGGCAGCGCACGTACGTGTCTTCGCCGATCTCGCTCTCGGCAAGGAACTCCTCGGACGCGCTGCCGCCCATCGCACCGGAGGTCGCCGAGACGATGACGTATTTGACGCCCAGACGCGTGAAGATCTTCTCGTAGGCACCGCGGTGCGCCTGGTACGACTCCGTCAGGCCTTCGTCGCTGAGGTCGAAGGAGTACGAATCCTTCATGAGGAACTCGCGACCACGCAGAATGCCCGCACGCGGACGCTCTTCGTCGCGGTACTTGGTCTGCACCTGGTACAGGGTGACCGGGAAGTCCTTGTACGAGTTGTACTCACCCTTGACCGTCAGAGCAAAGAGCTCCTCGTGGGTCGGGCCGAGCATGTAGTCGTTGCCCTTGCGGTCCTTGAGGCGGAACAGGTTGGGGCCGTACTCGGTCCAGCGGTTCGACGCCTCGTAGGGATCGCGGGGGAGCAGAGCAGGCAGCAGAATTTCCTGCCCACCAATGGCATTCATTTCTTCGCGGACAACACGCTCAACCTCGCGCAGCACCCGCAATCCCAGCGGCAACCACGAGTAGACGCCTGGAGCGATACGACGCACGTAGCCGGCACGAACCAGCAATTTGTGGCTGGCAACTTCGGCGTCCGAGGGATCGTCACGCAGGGTACGCAGGAACAGGTGGGACAGACGGGTAATCACGAGGTGTAAGGATAGTCGCCGCAGTCGGCCGAGCGGGCCTCGGTACGGTTACAGCGTGCTTGTACTGCTGCCTCCCTCAGAAACCAAGTCCGACGGCGGCAAGGATGCGCCCCTCGATCTGGCCGAACTGTCGATGCCACAGTTGACCGAAACGCGCGAATTGCTGGTTCAGACGCTGGTCGATCTGGCCGCTGACGTCGAGGCGTCGTGCGAAGCGCTCGGGCTCGGTCCGACGCAAGCAGACGAAGTGGAACGCAACGCCAAGCTGTGGGTGTCCGCGACGCGGCCCGCGCTGCAGCGCTACACCGGGGTGCTCTTCGACGCCCTCGACGCCAAGTCGTTCACCCGTGCCCAGAAGGCCAAGGCTCTCGATCGGATCGCGATCGGCTCCGCTCTGTTCGGTGCAGTCCGTGCGGGAGATCTGATCCCCGCCTACCGCCTTTCCGGCGGGTCCAAGCTGCCCGGGATGGGCACGCTCCGCTCACTGTGGAAGCCGGAGTTGCCGAAGGCCTTGGCGGCCGAAGCCGACGGCCTTGTCATCGATCTACGGTCCGGCACCTACCAAGACCTCGGACCGGTTCCGGACGCACTGATCGCAACGGTCCTCACCGAGAAGCCGGACGGCACCCGCACTGTCGTCAGTCACTTCAACAAGCACCACAAGGGTCTGCTCGCGCGCGCCCTTGTGGTCTCGCGCGCCGAACCGACCGACATCAAGGGTGTTGCGCGGGTGGCGTCGAAGGCGGGCTTGCGCGTCGAAATCGCGTCGGAGCGCGAATTGATCATCCTGACGGATTGATGGCTTCGTCTGTCAAGTGCCACAGAAGGTTTGGAATGTTTCGCTGAAAGACTGCGGAGCCGCCTCGGTGTAGTCAGCCCACTCGTCGCGTCGGTCGAATGGATGCGTGACAACCTCCAGCAGCTTCTCGAATGGAGCGAGGTCGCCGTCGGTCGCGGCGCGCAGGGCAGCGTCGAGCCGATGATTACGCGGAATGTACAGCGGGTTGACGCGATCCATCGCGCTCGCGGTCTCCGCGGCCCCGTATCCGTTTTCGGTCAGGGCTCCCTGCCACCGCTGCAACCAGGGCGCGATGTGCTCCCGTGGCACGAGGTTGTCGAGAGGCACCGAATTTCCGCGCAATACGTCGGCGAGAGCGCGGAAACTGCCCGTCCAATCAGCACCGTGTTCCGCCAACAACGTCAGCAGATCGTCGACGAGCGCCCGATCGACAAACGGCTGGGCCAGACCGAGCTTTGCCGCGAGACCGGCCGCGTAGTGACCCTCGTAGCGCTCGTCGAAGGTCTCGAGAACTGCTGACGCCGCGGAAATTGCTTCGTCGGGTGTGGAATCGATCAGTGGCAACAGTGTTTCTGCCAAGCGCGCCAGGTTCCACTTCAGTACAGCGGGCTGATTACCGAATGCATAGCGGCCCCCGTGGTCGATCGAGCTGAACACTGCCGCCGGATCGAACGCGTCGAGGAAGGCGCACGGACCGTAATCGATGGTCTCCCCCGAAATTGTCGTGTTGTCGGTGTTCATGACCCCGTGCACGAAACCGATGAGCATCCACCTCGCCACCAGTGATGCCTGCGCCTCAACCACCGCCTCGAGGAACTTCAGGTAGCGATTGTGTGTACCCGTTGCCGGAAGTTCGGTCAGCTCCGGGTAGTGCCGGGCAATCGCGTAATCAGTGAGCGGCTGCAATACCTCGCCCTGCCGGGCCGCGAACTCGAAGGTCCCAACGCGTAGGTGACTCGACGCGATCCGTGCAAGCACGGCACCGGGTTCTGCGCCGTTGCGGCGAACGTCTCGGCCCGTCGCCACCACCGACAGCGCGCGCGTAGTGGGGACACCGAGGGCATTCATCGCCTCACTGACGAGATATTCGCGCAGCATCGGCCCTACGACCGCATACCCGTCGCCGCCCCGAGAGAACGGCGTGCGCCCGGAGCCCTTCAGATGCAAGTCCACTCGCTGCCCGGCGCTGCTGACGAGTTCGCCGAGTAACAAAGCCCGACCGTCCCCGAGAATTGGTGCGTACCCACCGAACTGATGACCCGCATATGCCATCGCCACCGGTGTGGCCCCGACCGGCACCGTCGAACCGGACAGGACGCCGATCCCGTCCACACTTCGCAGCGCTGCTACGTCCAATCTCAACGACGCAGCCAACTGCTCGTTCAGCACGAGCAACTGCGGGTCGGGCGCGGCAGCACCTTGCCACGGCACCGTCAGAGCGCCGAGTTCGTCGGCGAAGGTGCTCTCGAGGCCTGCCACGATGGTGACCGTGTCTGCTGTGGATTCCTGGAATGCGGCCATCACACGAGAGTAGTCACCGTGCGACAACCTATCGATCAGCCCTGATCGATGTACGACTCGAGCTGATCGCGTTCGCTCTTGAGCTCGTCGATGCGGCTCTTCACCACGTCACCGATACTGACGATGCCGAGGAGGTTGCCGTCCTCGATCACCGGCAGATGTCGGATTCGACGCTCGGTCATGATCGCGGCAATGCTGTCTACCGCGTCTGCCGGAACGCACGTGTACATCAGAGCGGTCATGACCTCGGAGACCTGGATCCCGAGAAGGTCCGGGCCACGCTCGTGCAGGCGTCGAACGACATCGCGTTCGGAGATTATGCCGACCACCGCGTCGTCGTCGACCACCACCATGGCTCCGATGTTGTGGCGGGCAAGATCGCACAGCAACCCGTTGACCGTCGTATGGGCGTCGATCGTGACGATGCTGTTGCCCTTGTTTCGCAATATGTCCGCGATCCGCATCACGGCACCCCGATTCGTCGAGACTCTCGGCACGTCCTGCAACGATCGTATCGGCTAGCGAAGCGGAAAAACAGGACTGATCAGGCGATTCCCTGAGCTGCCTTCTCCGCAGCCTGAGCCTGGGCTACCTGAGAAGGTGTGAACCTGATGCACAGCGCCGCGATACCGGCGAACACCGCGCAGACCGCGCAGCCCACAAGTGCGAAGGTGTATCCCTCTCCGAGTGCGATCAATTGCGCCGGATTCATGTCCGCTGCCTTGCCCGAAGTGCCGCCGAGCGAGAGCGTCTTCGACGTCGCCATCGCACCGATCACCGACAGCGCCAGTGGCCCACCGAGGGTCTGGGCAACCTGAGCGATGGCCGTCAGCGGGCCGATCTCGGTCTCCGGCACACCGGCGATCGCGCACAGTGGCAAGGGCACCATCGCGAGGCCGATGCCGAATCCGATCCCGATCACGGGCACGAACAAGTTGGCCAGGTAGGTGGAATCGGAATCGAGAGTAGATCCGTAGAGGAGTCCGACGATCATGATCACGACGCCGGTGAGGACCAGCCAACGGGGTTGAACCTTCACGGCGAGCTTGGAAGCAACCGACGCGGCGGCGCCCAATCCGAACGCGAACGGAATGAACGCGATACCGGCACGCAACGGCGAATACTGCATGATGTCTTGCACGAACAGCGCGACGAAGGCCGTCATGCTGAACATCGCGCCACCAACGAAGAAGATGGCGAGGAACGTCGCGACACGGTTGTGATCGGCGAACAACGAGAAGGGCAAGAGCGGGTTGTCCGCAGTTCGCTCGACGAAGAGGAAGGCGGCGAGGGCGACCAATCCGGCCGCCAATGCACCGATGACGGCGATACTCCCCCATCCCATTTCCGGGCCTTCGGTGAGAGCAAAAACAACACCGGTACAACCGAGGGTCGCGAGGATCGCGCCGGGGACATCCAAAGCCAGACGCGTCTGATTCGTCTCGCGAAGGGCGCGGAACGCCATGCCGACGAGCGCGATGCCGATCGGGACGTTGATGAGGAAGATCAGACGCCACGACACCTCGGTCAATGCGCCGCCGATGATCAGACCGGCGATCGATCCGACGCCCGTCATGGCGGCAAAAATCGCGATGGCCTGATTACGAGCCGGACCCGCGGCGAAAGTCGTGGCAACAAGGGCGAAGGCGGTGGGCGACGCCACGGCTGCGCCGACACCTTGAAGCGCCCGCGCTGCGATCAACATGCCCTCGTTCAGGGCGAGACCACAGAGCAACGACGCCACCGTGAACAGCGAGACTCCCGCGATGAACATCTTCTTGCGCCCGTACGCGTCACCGAGGCGACCGCCGAGGAGCATGAGCCCACCGAACGCAAGCGCGTACGAGGTCAACACCCAATTACGACCACTGTCGCTCAGCCCGAGGTCTGCCTGCAGTGGCGCCAGCGCGAGGTTCGCGACGGTGCCGTCGAGCACCACCATCATCTGCAAACCACTCAGGACGATGATGGCGAGCCCGATGACTCGAGTCGCTACCGGGGCATTCGCCGAAGCGGTTTCAGATGTTGGGGAATCAGACACAAGACTTCACGTTACCCAGCGTCGACGGAAAAGCCCGCGACCGGCCCGATCACGATGATCGCCGGAGGCTTGATCTCCTCGTCCTTGACGCGCTGAGCAACGGTCGCCAGATCGGCCCGAAGTTCACGCTGGGTGCGCAGCGTGCCCTCTTGGATGACGGTGACCGGCGTGGTTGCCGGGCGTCCACCGTCGACGAGTGCCTTCGCGAACTGATCGATGCGCTCGACCGCCATGAGCAGCACGATCGTGCCGCGCAACTTGGCCAGCGCCGACCAGTCGACCAGCGAATCCGGATGATCCGGAGCCACGTGCCCACTGACGACGACGAACTCGTGGGTGACGCCGCGGTGGGTGACCGGGATGCCTGCGGCCGACGGGACCGAGATCGCGCTCGTGATTCCGGGCACTACGGTCACCGGAACGCCGGCAGCGGCACACGCTTCGAGTTCTTCGTATCCCCGTCCGAAGACGTACGGGTCCCCGCCCTTGAGGCGGACCACGAACTTGCCTGCCTTCGCGTTGTCGATCAGCGCGGCGTTGATGGCCTCCTGAGCCATGGCACGGCCGTACGGGATCTTCGCGGCGTCGATCACCTCTACGTCCGGACCCAGTTCGGCGAGCAACTCCGGCGGAGCCAATCGGTCGGCCACGACGACGTCGGCGCGGGCGAGCAAACGGCGTCCGCGCACGGTGATCAGATCGGGATCACCGGGGCCACCACCGACGAGAGCAACACCCGCAGCGGCAGGCTCGGCCGTATCGGCGAGCACGCCCGACTGAAGACCTTCGACGACGGCGGTGCGGACTGCTGCCGAACGGCGGTGATCGCCGCCCGCCAGAATTCCGATGCTCATACCGTCGTACTCGGCGCTCGCGGGAGTGACGGCGGTGCCGTGCTTCGCGTTGTCGGCGCGCACGCAGAAGATGTGGCGACGCTCCGCTTCGGCGACGATCGCCGCATTGGTTTCCGGCTCGTCGGTCGAGGCGATGGCGTACCACGCACCTTCGAGGTCGCCGTCGGCGTACGGGCGCTCTTCGACCGTGATCTGACCGGCAGTGGCCATACCTTCGACGGCTGGAGTGAACGCGCGACTGATGACGTGAACGCGGGCACCAGAGGCGACCAGCAGTCCGAGTCGGCGCTGAGCCACAGTGCCGCCGCCGAACACGACCACGCGTCGATCGGTCAGGTTGAGGCCGACCAGGTAGTTGGTCTCGTCTGCGGTGGACTCGCTCACTCGCACTCCGTTTCGTTGTCAGAATTGGTCAAGCTGGAGGGAACTTTACGGGCCGCGGCTACGGTCACTCCATCCCTGGCAGTCTTGGCCAGCACAAGTCGGCCGCCCCCGGAGGCGAGGATCGCAGCCGCTTCCGCGACGCTTGCCGTTCCGACGGCGTTCTCGACGCGAGGCGATGGTGACGGAACTTGAACTCGCGCAAGTACGTCCGGGGCGAAACTCACAATCGGGACGTTCAGTTCATGGGCCGCTGTCAGAAGAGCCGAAGACTCAGCTTTTGCCGCCACAGTGGCGAGTACCACGATCTTCCCTTGCGCCGCGGGCACAGCCTTCACCGCAGCGACGATGTCCTTCGCGGTGACACTCGTCGTGAATCCCACGCCTATACAGAGGTCATCGCCGTGCGGCATCGACGAACTTCGCGATCGATTCGGGCTGCCCCACCGGATGAGTGTGGAGATACGACGCGTGGACGCCGCCGCGAACAAACCCTTCGCGGACACTGCCGCCGTCCCAGGGCCGCCACCCCCACGCACTTCCGCAACCGTCCGCGTCTGCCGAGACGAGAGACGTTCGGTGGAACTCGTGACCGGTGACGCGGGAGCCTGCGTCGAAGAGGCTGGAGTCGCTGATCGCGACTGCTTCGCGATACCCGAGGGTCAGGCGTTTGCCGAATGTCGCATCCACTCCGACCACACCGGCCATGCTGTGACCGTCCAAGCTGCGAGCGAGGTAGAGCAGACCGGCACACTCGGCGTGGATCGGTGCACCGCCGTCCGCCAGATCGCGAACCTGCTGCAGCAGTACGGTATTGGCCGCAAGGTCTACCGCGTGTTCTTCCGGGAAGCCACCGGGAAGGACCAGAGCGGCAGTTCCCGCAGGAAGCTCGTCCCGCAACGGGTCGAACACCTGCACGTCCGCGCCGGCAGCAGTCAACAGCTCCCGGTGCTCGGCGTAGCCGAAGGTGAAGGCCGGGCCACCCGCCATGGCAACCACAGGCCGAGACTCTGCGTGTGCGCCGACCTCGCCAACCGGATCCCATGCAGCTGCACTCACGTTCGAGGCGGCCAGTGCGCGAACAGCACCCAGATCGACGTGCGAGGCAATCAAATCGGACATCGCATCCACTGCGGCCACAGCGGCGGCGCCGTGCTCGGCCGCCGGAATCAGGCCGAGGTGCCGGGAGGGAACTTCGAGTTCCGTCAACCGTGGCACAACTCCGAGCACTGCGACGCCGACCTTGTCGCACGCATGACGCAACACCTGCTCGTGACGAGCGCTCCCGACGCGATTGAGAATGACGCCGCCGATGCGCACACCTGCGTCGTAGGTCGCGAAGCCGTGGAGTACGGCGGCCAGACTCTGACTGTGCCCACGGGCGTCGATCACGAGCACTACCGGCGAACCGAGGATCGACGCGACCTGCGCCGTCGATCCCTCCGCCGACGGCTGCGAGTTTGCCTCGTCGATCTTCCCGTCGAACAGACCCATGACGCCTTCGACCACGGCGATGTCGCAACCAGCGGTTCCATGCCGGTAGAGCGGTCCGATGCGATCCGGGCCCACCAGAACAGTGTCGAGGTTGCGTCCGGGCCGTCCTGCCGCGAGTCCGTGATAACCCGGGTCGATGTAGTCCGGCCCCACTTTGAAGGGTGCAACGCTGCTTCCGGACCGTCGCAGCGCGCCGATCAATCCCGTTGCCACCGTGGTCTTTCCGCTACCCGAGGCAGGAGCAGCGATCACCACGGCCGGAGTGGAAGGACTTACCATTCGATGCCCCGTTGGCCCTTTCGGCCGGCATCCATCGGGTGCTTGATCTTCGTCATCTCGGTCACGAGGTCGGCGGCGTCGATCAGTGCCTGCGGGGCATCACGCCCCGTGATGACGACATGCTGGTTGCCTGGGCGATCGCGCAGTGTCTGCACCACCTCGTCCACGTCCACCCAACCCCACTTGAGCGGGTACGTGAACTCGTCGAGGACATAGAATCGATGCTCCTCGCCTGCAAGCCTTCTCGCGATCTCCTGCCAACCCTCCGCAGCGGCAGCAGCATGATCTTCCTCGCTACCGGCCTTGCGTGTCCATGACCAACCTTCGCCCATCTTGTGCCACTGCACCGGCCCACCGACGCCGGTTTCGTCATGCAGGTTTCCGAGCGCGCGGAACGCGGCTTCCTCGCCGACCTTCCACTTGGCGCTCTTCACGAACTGGAACACGCCGATGTCGAACCCCTGATTCCAGGCACGCAGCGCCATGCCGAAAGCGGCGGTGGACTTACCCTTTCCCGGGCCGGTGTGCACGGCAAGTACCGGCGCGTTACGACGCTGACGCGTGGTCAGACCGTCGTCGGGAACTGTCTCGGGAACACCCTTGGGCATCGTGAACTCCTGAGCTGGGATCTAAGCTGCGGCGCGGACGACACCCGCGACCTGCTGCGCTGACAATTCGGCAAGGCGGACGTAACCGCCACGTAGTTCTCGGGCCAACTCGGCTGCCAGCCCCAGACGCACGAGGCCGGTCTCGCAATCGACGACGATGGACGCGACGGACGCGTCGGCGAGAAGATGCGCGGCGACGCGGGCGCGGTGCAGCGCGTCCTTGCCGCCGGTAGCCCGGCCGTCGGTGAGCGTGACGACGAGGGCGCGACGCTGCGGGTCACGAAGTCGTTCACGCAGAACCACTTCGCGAGCACGCAGGAATCCCTCTGCGAGTGGGGATTTGCCGCCGGTACGCATCGACTGCAAGCGACGGACAGCGATGTCCACCGAAGATGTCGGCGGCAGTACGAGCTCCGCTTCACGACCACGGACGGTGATGACGGCGACCTTGTCGCGGCGCTGATAGGCGTCGCGGAGCAACGAGACAACCGCACCGGTGACCGCGGAGAGGCGGTCGCGTGCTGCCATCGACCCCGACGCGTCGACAACGAAGACGATCAGATTGCCTTCTCGCCCTTCACGTATCGCGCCGCGGAGATCAGCGGGTGCCAGCCGCAACCGTCCAGCAGTGCGACCACGGGCAACTTGAGACTCGGCTGCGGCGAAGACCGTGCTCGTCAGATGCAATCCGTGGCCACGTTCCCGCGTGGACCGCACGACTCGTCCACGGGACGACATGGACCGCGAGCGTCGTCCCGGTGCACCTTCACCGACTCCCGGAACTTCGAGGAGCTTGGCCTTGAATTCGCCGGCCGGTGGAGCCGAGGGGCGATCGGTGGCGCGTACTCCCCCACCAGGTCCGTCAGGGTCGTCCGGGCCGTCGTCGTCAGGCCCGTCGTCGTCCGGCCCTTCGTGTCCGGGACCGCCGTCATCGGAGCCGCCATCTTCCGGGCCACGGTCTTCGTGATTTTCGGGAGGTTCGGGCTCTCCGTCGCGCGAGTCGTCCTCTACCTGCGACTGAGCATCCTGGTCGGCCTGCTCGAGCGCATCGTCCAACTGCTGCTGATCCAAGCCGGGCTCGTCGAACGGATCGCGGCGGCGGCGATGCGGCAGCGTCAGTTCCGCCGCTACTCGTACGTCCTCCGCAGTGACTTCACTGTCGCCGCGCCAGGCAGCGTGGGCCGTCGCGGTGCGCGCCAGCACCAAGTCCGCGCGCATACCGTCGACGTCGAACGACGCACACAGCGAGGCGATACGACGCAGTTCGCGGTTGCTCAGCTCGACCGAGTCCAATTTCTCACGCGCCGTGAGGATTTCGGACGCCAACTCCTCATCGGCGGATACGTACCGAGCGACAAATGCCTCGGGGTCACGCTCGTAGTCGAGTCGGCGACGCACCACTTCCATGCGAATGTCGACGTCGCGGGAAGCGGCGACGTCGACAGCCAGACCGAAACGGTCCAGAAGTTGCGGACGCAGTTCTCCCTCTTCGGGATTCATCGTGCCGACGAGTACGAACTTGGCCGGATGCGAATGGGAGATGCCGTCACGCTCGATGTGAACCCGGCCCATCGCCGCGGCGTCGAGAAGCACGTCGACCAGGTGGTCGTGAAGCAGATTCACCTCGTCGACGTACAGAACACCCTGGTGAGCGGCGGCGAGCAGTCCAGGTTGGAATGCGCGCTCACCGTCACGCAGAACCTTCTCCAGGTCGATCGAACCGATCACCCGGTCTTCGGTGGCGCCCACGGGCAGTTCGACCAAGCGGGCCGGTCGTGTCGTTCCGGCGTCGTCGACCGCGGGCAGCAGCGCAGTCAGCGCGCGCACGACCGTCGACTTGGCAGTTCCCTTCTCACCGCGGACCAGGACCCCACCGATCCCTGGATGCACCGCACACAGGATCAGCGCCAATCGCAATTGATCCTGGCCGACCACAGCACTGAACGGGAAGCCCGCCACTGGTCGATCTTCTTCACTTCGCACGTCGATATCCCTCCACCTCTCGGTTTCCTCGCCGAGAATTTGGCTGCACTCGAATGTCGCGGCAACCTGGCTGAGATCTCCCGGTTTATCGGTAGAGGAGAGATCTTTCACAGTGGCGGGACCGCGCCTGGATCGAACAGGACTTCCCCGCGAACATTCGGTATCGAAAAAACCCTAGTCGGCTCGCTTTCCCACGAGCCGACCAGGGTCAATTCTCCGACAAACTAGCTGACGGCCACGAAAGGCTCTCCCCCACCACGACGCATCGGGGTGTGCGGGATGCCGTCTTCGATGAACTCTTCGCCGTCAGCCTTGAATCCGTGCTTGGCGTACATCTCGACCAAGTAGGTCTGGGCGTTGATCCGACACGGCGCTTCGCCGACCTCGGCCAGTGCGGCCTGCAGGAGGCGGGTCGTGTGGCCCTGGCCGCGAGCCTGACGCGACGTGCACAGGCGTCCGATTCGGAAGCTCTTGTTTCCGTCGTCGTGCTCTTCGAGCAGCCGGAGCGTGCACACCACCTGGCCGTCCTGCTCGAGCCAGAAGTGGCGTGTTTCCGTCAGCAGGTCCCGCCCGTCCAACTCGGGATACGGGCAAGCCTGCTCGACGACAAAGACCTCCACTCGAAGCTTCAACAACTCGTAGAACGTCTTGTTGTCGAGATCGAGTGCCCATGAACGCTTCAAAGCTGCTGTTGCCGTCATGGGTTGGACTATCACACAGTCGCGGCGGTATCCGCGACCGGAGCCGATTCGGAAGCACCGGCGGAATCGAGCTCGAGAACCTTCGAGGACCAATCCCAGACCTGGTTGAACAGGCCTTCGTTGTCGGTGAGCTTGACGCCGATGGACGGAACCATCTCGCGGAGCTTGCCCTTCCAACCCTGGAACTCGGTCGGGAAGCAGCGCTCGAGTACGTCCAGCATCGCCGGGACGGCCGTGGACGCACCGGGCGAAGCACCGAGCAGGCCGGCGATGGAACCGTCCTCAGCGGCGACCACAGCGGTACCGAATTCGAGGACACCACCCTTGCCCTTGGCACGGCGGATCACCTGGACGCGCTGGCCCGCGGTGATGAGTTCCCAGTCCTGGGCCTGCGCCTTGGGCGCGAACTCACGCAGATCCCAGATGCGACCGGCTTCGTTCTTGGCAAGCTCGCTGACCAGGTACTTGACCAGGCCGAGCTCGCTGACACCGACACCGAGCATCGAGAGGATGTTGTTCGGCTTGACCGAGCCGGGCAGGTCCGTGACGCGACCCTGCTTGAGGAACTTCGGCGACCAACCAGCGTAGGGACCGAACAGCAGACCCGGCTTGTTGCCGATGACACGGGTGTCCAGGTGAGGCACCGACATGGGCGGGGCGCCAACGGCAGCCTTGCCGTAGACCTTGGCGCTGTGCTGGTCGATGAGTTCGGGGTTGGTGCATCGCAGGAAGGCACCGCTGACCGGGAAGCCACCGAAGCCCTTGGCTTCCTTGATGCCCGACTTCTGCAGCAGGTGCAGGGCGCCGCCACCGGCACCGACGAACACGAAGCGCGAGCGAACGGTGCGCTTTTCACCGGTGCGACGGTTGGTGACCTTGACGGTCCAGGACTTGTCCGAGTTCTGGGTCAGGTTGGTGACCTCGTGGCCGAAGTACATCTTGCCGCCGGTCTTGCCGATGTAGCCGATGAGCTGCTTGGTGAGCGCTCCGAAATCGACGTCGGTGCCGTCCTGGCTCCAGTTCAGGGCGATGGGATCGGAGAAGTCGCGTCCCTTGGCCATGAGCGGCAAACGCTTGCTGAACTCGGCCGGATCGTCGATGTACTCCATACCGCGGAAGAGCGTGTGGCCGGCAAGTGCGTCGTAACGAGCACGGAGGTACTTGGCGTTGGCCTCACCGTGAACGAAGCTCACGTGCGCGATGGGGTTGATGAATTCCTTGGGCTGTGTCAGGACGCCCTGCTCTACCGCGTGTGCCCAGAACTGGCGTGACACCTGGAACTGCTCGTTGACGTTGACGGCCTTCTTGATGTCGACCGTGCCGTCCGAGTTCTCAGGTGTGTAATTGAGCTCACACAGGGCTGAGTGGCCGGTTCCCGCGTTGTTCCAGGGGTCGCTGCTCTCGGCTGCGACGGCATCGAGCCGCTCGAAGGTCGAGATCGACCAATCGGGCTGCAGCTGGCGCAGCAATGCACCCAGCGTGGCGCTCATGATGCCTGCGCCCACGAGCACTACATCCGTCTTCGTCTCTACCGCGTTCTGATTCGACACTGGAGAATCGACTTCCTTGTCATTAGCCGTGCGCGCATCCGCCTGCTGTGTTACGCCGAATAGGTTACCCGTGCGTACTCGCGCGGTTCACCACCCCCAATTGTGCTCTACAACGCGCACCCGAAACGACGATTAGATTGTGATTTGTGACTACTTGGGTTCCAGACGTCCTCGGTGACGGATATCAGCAGCTGACGATCCCGCTCGGAACGGATCCGGACGGCGAAGGCGAGGTGGACGCAACACTGGTCCGCTACCAACCGCGGAAGGAGGCGGTGAAGACACGTCGTGCCGTCTTGTACGTGCACGGATTCACCGATTACTTCTTCCAGAAGCACCTGGCCGAGCATTTTGCCGAGCAGGGCTACGCATTCTTCGCACTCGACCTGCGCAAGTGCGGGCGATCCCTCAAGCCGGGACACACGGCGCACTACGTCTCCGACCTTGCGCTCTACGACGCCGAACTGAACGAGGCGCTGCGCATCGTCCGCAGCGAGACCGACGGGAGCGAGGTGCTGCTCATGGCGCACTCGACCGGAGGTCTGATCGTTCCGCTGTGGCTGAACCGTTTGCAGCGCAAGCCCGGTGGCAGCGACGGCGCCGGAATCTGCGGGCTGGTGCTCAACAGTCCCTGGTTCGATCTTCAGGGCCCCTCGGTGGTTCGTAACGTGGGAACCACCGCGATCGACGCCCTCGGACGAGTATCGGCGAAGACGGTGATCCCGGGAACCGGACTACCGACTTACGGTTCCAGCCTTCATGTTTCGGCAAACGGAGTGTGGGACTACAACCTCGACTGGAAGCCGCTGGCCGGCTGCCCCGTCACCTTCGGCTGGATGCGGGCCGTCCGAGCGGGTCACGCGAAACTTCACCGCGGCCTCGACATCGGAGTGCCTGCGCTGATTCTGCGCTCGAAGAAGTCGCAGTTCGCCAAGGCGTACAACCCGAGCGTCGACCTCGCCGATTCCGTTCTCGACGTCAAGCAGATCGCACGCTGGGCGGGTTGCCTCGGCGATCGCACCACCATCGTCCCGATCGACGGCGCCCGTCACGACGTGTTTCTTTCGACCGAGAAGCCCTTGGCCACAGCCTTTTCCGAACTCGACCTGTGGCTGGAGTGGCTCGACGGCCACCTCACTCCGGCCGCAGAAAGTTCGGCAAGCACAGCAAGCAACACACAGGAGATCGCGCAGTGACGCACTACGACCTTGCAATCATCGGCAGCGGATCCGGAAACTCGCTGCCCGACGAGCGGTTCGACGGCAAGAAGATCGCAATCCTCGAAGAGGGCACCTTCGGCGGAACGTGTCTCAATGTCGGGTGTATCCCGACCAAGATGTTCGTCTACGCCGCCGAGGTGGCACGCACCATCACCACTGCCGAGAAGTACGGCGTCGACGCCACGCTCGACGGCGTCCGTTGGTCCGACATCGTCAAGCGCGTCTTCGGCCGCATCGATCCCATTTCCGCAGGTGGTGAGCGGTACCGCAGCGAAGACAGTCCCAACACCACCGTCTACCGCGGCCACGCCACGTTCACCGGCGACAAGACGATCGACACCGGAACCGGCGAGACGATCACCGCCGACCAGGTGGTCATCGCTGCCGGTTCGCGTCCGATCATCCCGGAAGAGATCGCGTCGAGCGGTGTGAAGTACTACACCAACGAAGACATCATGCGACTGCCCGAACTTCCCGAGCACCTGGTGATCGTCGGCTCCGGATTCATCGCCACCGAGTTCGCACACGTGTTCTCCGCGTTGGGTTCTCGCGTCTCGATCATCGGTCGCAGCCAGAGACTGCTGCGGCACCTCGACGACGAGATCTCCGAGCGCTTCACCGAGTTGGCCGAACAGAAGTGGGACGTCCATCTGGGCTCCCCCCTCACGTCGGTACGCGGCGACGGCGACAACATTGCCGTCGAACTGGCAAACGGCACAGTCGTTTCCGGTGACGTCCTTCTCGTCGCGGTGGGTCGTCAGCCGAACGGTGACCTACTCGGTCTCGACAAGGCCGGCGTCGAACTCGACGACAAGGGCTCGATCGTGGTCGACGAATACCAACGCACCACCGCCGAGGGCGTCTTCGCACTCGGTGACGTCTCGTCGCCGTACCAGCTCAAGCACGTCGCCAACCATGAAGCGCGCGTTGTTCAGCACAACCTGCTCCAGGACGCTTGGAAGGACACGTCCGAGCTTCGCAGCACCGATCACCGCTTCGTGCCGGCAGCCGTGTTCACCGACCCGCAGATCGCCGACGTCGGAATGACGGAGAAGCAGGCTCGCGACGCCGGACTCGACATCACCGTCAAGGTGCAGGCATACGGCGACGTCGCGTACGGCTGGGCGATGGAGGATCAGGAAGGCATCTGCAAGGTGATCGCCGAGCGCGGCACCGGACGCATCCTCGGTGCCCACGTCATGGGTACTCAGGCTCCGACCGTCATCCAGCCCCTCATCCAGGCGATGAGCTTCGGTTTGTCAGCTCAGGACATGGCGCGTGGCCAGTACTGGATCCACCCGGCCCTGGCCGAAGTGGTCGAGAACGCGCTGCTCGGCCTCGACATCTGAGCCCCGCAGCCCTAATGACGCCGAAAAGGCGGGCACTCCGCACAGTGGGAGTGCCCGCCTTTTCGTAGGTCAGAGTTTCACCAGGGGCTGGTACGCAGCACGATCTCGGTTGCGAGTTCGGCCGGTGCCGACTTGACGACGTCGTCGACACCCGGAAGTTCCGTCACGCGGAAGTCGGAGTACACGAAACGACCGCTGGCGTCGGCGATGGCCCGACCTCCACTGCCCACGACTACGGTGGTCGGAACCTCGACCGGCGGTACGCCGGCAATATCGCTGGCCGACGGATGTCCACGGTCCACGGCGATCAAACTCGCGAAGCGGCCGAACTGACGTGCAGCCAACAGCCACGCGAGATCGGCGCCCTCCCGGTGACCGACCAGATTCACCCAGGCGATGTTCAACTCGTCCAGAAGTACCACTGCCGAGGTCTCGTCGAGATTCTCGATCGATTCCACCGCGACGGTCCGCAGATCCGAATGGTGCAGTCGCTCACACACATCGTCGTACAAGTCGACGGGGTCGCCCTTGCCGGGGAGCAGGAGTACCGCATGCTTGCTGACCGGCCCGTCGATCCGAACGGTGCACGAACCACTGCCCACCGCTACTCGAGTCAATTCCATGTCTGGAAACGGTACGCGATCCACACTGTGGAGGACCCTGGAGTCGACAGAAGTATGACCACTCATACATTCTCACCACCGCCGGCGAGTCCGATTTGTTCGCTCTGCACCGCCTCTCCCCTGAGCGAAAGTGGCTTTCGGCGCATCTGAGGCGACGGACGTACCGTTCGCTCGAGTGGGGGGTGGGCGAAGCACCGAGCGCCTGACCGGAGGAAGCGCCTCGGTCAGCCCCTCATTGCCGGCTGATCTCGGTTCCGGCTGATCTCGGTTCCCGTCGACGTAACCAGCAGAACCAGTGCGTCCGCAGTGCGCGCGCAGAACGCGTCACCGTCGGCGAGGCCACTCGTGAGGCCCCGCACGATGGTGGTTGCAACGAGAATGTCGAAGGCCACATCGGCGGTCGACGCGATTTCCGCGTCGGACCGCTCGGGAAATTCGACACGCACGCGCTCGGCGAGCGCGAGCCGGGCCGGGTCTTCCGATCTCCGAACCAGTTGTTCGTAGGCGCCGTCTTCTTGATGGTAGGCCGACAGCAGGCCGGGAATCGCTGCGCGCGTTGCCGGTTCGGCAACTCTCGCGAGGAACCATCTCGTCCAGGCCTGCATGTCTTCACGCAAATTCGACGTGGTCGCCGGTAGCGCCGCATCCTGCATTCCGAAGACCGCATCCTCGATGATGGATTCCTTGGTCGCCCAGCGCCGATAAATTGCGGCAGTGCCCAGTTGAGCCCTTCGCGCGATGGCTGTGATCGTGGTCTTCTGGTAACCCTGCTCCGCCAGCAACTCGCGGGCGGCGGTGAGGATGGCGTCGTCCACCTGCGGATCTCGAGGGCGCCCGACTCCGACGGTGCCGATGCGTCGATCTTTGCGTTCGTCCACAACTGCGGACAGTACCCGACCGGTTTCGCCGAAAACCATTACGTTGCGTAGCGCTCCGTAATAGATTGTGAACACCCCACTCCGTCGACACAAGGACCGACTGTGATCACACCGCACGACGAACTACTCATTCATCAACTCCCGACGACACTCGACCACGTCTCCCAAAGTGACCTGCGCTGGACCGAACGCATCGTGATGTACGGCTTCGACAAAACGGGCGAGATCAGCATCATGACGGGACTGGCCAAATACCCGAACCGCAACGTCCTCGACGCCTACGCGATGGTGACGCGCAAGGGTGAGGAAGCCCGCGTGGTGCGCCTGTCCACCGAGTTGAACCCTCAGACCGGAGGACTGGCAGCGTGGAGTGTGGGGCCGTACACCTATGAAATCGTCGAACCACTCCGCCAGGTACGTTCCACGGTCGACGCAAACGAACACGGATTGAGCCTGCAACTCGACTTCCACGGCGACTTCCCGGTGTACGAGCAGACGGCAGCGTTCCATCGCACGCGCGGCCGCGTTCGCGAAGACGCCCGACGCTTCTACCAGAACGGCACCATCACGGGTTGGATCGAAATCGACGGCACCCGCATCGACATCGATCCCGACAACTGGTGGTTCGGCCGCGATCACTCGTGGGGCGTACGACACGGCGGTGGCGGCGGCAGTCTGTCCGAGGGCGCGAACCTGCAGCCGTCCGAGGTTCCGGACGGAGTCCTCTATTACATGGGGATATTCCAATTCGACGACGAGGTAGTGCATTTCGCGCAGCGCGAAACCAGTACCGGCGCGCGCTGGCAGTTCGAGGGCGAGGTGCTCTTCCCGATCGGTTCCGGCAAGGACGCGCTACCGATCATCGACGTCGAGCACGACCTGAAATTCCGTGACGACATGCGGGTGGTCGAATCCGGCACTTTCACCGTGCACCGAGCGGACCGGACCACCGACGTGATCGAGGTGAATCCAGTGTGCGATTTCTGGCCCGGACTGGCCGGTTACGACGAGTACCGGGGGTACGCCTCCGGCATGTACCGCGGCAAGGACTTCAGCGACAGCTTCACCGTCGACATCACGAACCTCGATGAAATCCGGCAGGTGAGCATGCTCAGCGAGACGCTGTGCGAGGTCCGCATGGGAGACAAAGTCGGATACGGGCTCGTGGAAATGGTCTTCATGGGCGTGAATCCCCGCTACGGGTACACCGATTGGAGCAACACACGGACAGGTACGAACAATGACTGACCGAACAGCCGCAGAAGACATCGCACCCGCCCTTGAACCACTTGTCCGGGAGCACATTCCGGGTACTCGAGGCGCCAAGATCGTCAACTTCAAGCGCACCGAACGCGGATTCTCGACGGAGACATACCTGTTCGACCTCGATGGCGCCACTGGCGAGTCGAGTGGTTTTGTTTTCCGGCGTCCACCGGAGGTTTCGCTGTTCCCCGACTACGATCTCCGCCGCCAGTTCCTCGTGACACAAAGGCTCGCGAAGTCCGACCTCGCAGTCCCCCACGTTCGGTGGATCGACAGCGGTGACAACCCACTCGGCAGCCCATACTACGTCATGGACCGCATCGGTAATGCCGAGGCGCCCAGCGACTTTCCGTCGTATCACAGTGCCGGAACATACTTCGAAGCCGATGAGGCAGGCCGAGCGAAGATGTGGTGGGGATGCGTCGAGACGATTGCGCAGATTCATCGCTTGGACCCGGACAAGCTCGAACTCGGATTCCTCTCCTACCCCAAGTTCGGCACACATCCGGTCGAACAGGCGGTGAACTACCTCGACTGGGCCGTTCGTTGGGCATCGCCGGACCTACCGCCGATATTCGACAAAGCACTGGCCTGGATGAGGGAGAACATCTACCAACCCGAACATGTGACACTGTGCTGGGGCGATGCCCGGATGTCGAACATCCTCTACGGTCCGGACCAGTCGATCGCCGGGGTTCTCGATTGGGAGATGGCCTACCTCGGCGATCACGAGTCCGACCTCGCCTGGCTGTTGTTTCTCGATTGGGCGTGTAGCAAATTCGAGGGACACACACCTTTGCCAGGCACTCCCAGCCGAGAAGAGACCATTGCCCGCTACGAGGAACTGACCGGCTGGAGGGTCGAGAACCTTTTGTTCAACGAGGTACTCGCTGCGGTTCTGCTCGCTGTTCCGCTCCTGCGCCTGTCCACGCATCTCCAACTCGGCGAACATACGGATATCACCGCGTTCTGCAAACATCGTCTCGAACAGTTGCTGCTAGACGCGTAGTCGTCCGCGTGTGATTCTCCGCAAGGCTCCCGAATCATTCCGACGGGATTTCCTGCCACTCGGCGGACAAGCGCGAAACCCACACAGGCGTGCGCCGTTCCATGAATGCACGAACACCTTCCACCGCGTCCGGCTTCCCCATGACGCGTAGATGCAGGTCCGTTTCGATGGCCGCCACCGTCTCTGGTCGACAGCTGCTGCTCTGGCTCTGCCAGAGCAGTCGCTTCGAGAGTGCCACCGACATCGGTGCAGTGTTCGTCGCAATGTCTCGGGCGATCACCAACGCCGCCGAAAGCACTTCGTCAGCGGGCAGGCAACGGCTACCCAACCCGAGCGCGATTGCCTCGGCTCCGTCGAACGTCCTTCCAGTCAAAAGGATGTCGGCGGCCACAGCCATTCCGGCGATGCGCGGAACCGTCCAATGCGCCATCGCATCCGGCAACACACCGAGGCGAACCTGCGGAATTGCATACTTGGCGTCAGCTGCAAAGATTCTGATATCGGCCTGCATCGCGATGGTGAGGCCGATTCCGATCGCATGTCCGTTCACCGCTGCGATGACCGGCTTTCGCAACTCGAACGCCGGCGGATCCACCGGTGATGACGAAAACTGCTCGCCGTCAGGTGAATCGAAGGTGCCGGCGCCGTCGCCAAGATCTGCACCCGCGCAGAATGCTGGTGGCGCACCGGTCAGCACGATCACGCGAACGGAATCGTCTTCGTCGAGCTTTCGGTACGCCTGCCCCAAGTCTCGACCCATGTGCTTGTTGAAGGCATTCCGTTTGTCAGGCCTGTCGAGGGTCACGACGGCAACGCCGCCGTCCACCGAAACCGAGATCATTGCCCCACCGCTTCCGGCCCGACGGCATCGGCCGGATGCGCAGCCAGGACGTACAGAGATCGTGCGAGGGCATCTACAAAGCGGTCCTGACCCTCGAGCCCACGGGTCAACCCCTGCATTGTCGTCGTCCCGGCCAGCAGGTCGAACAAGAACATCGCATCCGCACCTGCCGGGATCTCACCACGCCTCACCGCGTCGTCCAGCAGATCCTGAAACGCTGCACGAACCGGTGCACCGATAGCCAATAGACGTTGTCGCGCCTCCACCGTCCGCGAATCGGCAAGCAGGCCAGGAACTCCGGCCCGCGCCGCGGGTCGGGCAGCGCGAACCAGGAAGATGTGCACCCACGTCGTCAGATCCACCCGCAAATCACCGGTCGACCGAGGCAACGGATGTCCGCCCGGTCCATGCACTGCTTCTTCGATCAGGGCTTCCCGTGACGACCAGCGACGGTAGATGGCCGGCGTATTGACACCGGCAGTCCTGGCAATCGCCGAAATGGTCGTCTGCTGATACCCGACTTCGGCCAGCAGTGTGCGAGCTGCAAGCAGCACAGCCTCGTCCTTGCCTGGGTCGCGTGGTCGTCCGATACGGGCGGGAGACTCGGTTTTCACCGTTACATATTAACTCGTAACGTTATCTTCCTACCTGAACGAACGCAGTTCAGGTACCGGACGGCTTGGGGAGCCTCGTCATTCCGTAGACGTGATCAGCGCGCACCGTGAGGATCTGTCGACGCTCCGCAACCATCGCTTCGCGGTACTCCTCCCAATCGGGATGCTCCTGACCGCTGATGTCCCGGTACAGCTCGACCAGTGCGTCAGACACTTCGTCGTGAGGATCGGCCGCGACGGGTGTCACCACGGCAAGTCCTTCGATCACGGCGTAGCTCCAGAAGTCGGGCGCGCTGACGTGGAGGGAAACCCGCGGATCGCGGATCGCATTTTTACTCTTGGCGCGATCGGCTGTGATGGACACTGAAGCCGTCTTCGACTCGCCGTCCCAGCGGTAAATGATGTTGGACAACTGTGGGCGGCCGTCACGCTTGACGGTTGCCAGCACGCCTTGTTTTCCCTGGGCCACGAGTGCGAACAACGCTTCGGCGGTGTCTGTGTCATTGCTCATATCTGCACCAACGACGCCATGCGGCCGGTTTGTTCCGGAGGCAGTCCAGTTCGAAGATCGCGGACCGCAATCGCGCGATGTCTCTTCCCCCGATGGACGACAGCGGACAAAGATGGTCGACATGGCAACTTCTCACGACATCCTCCGACTGACTGCGTTCAGTTCGGATCCGGCCGGCGGTAATCCCGCCGGCGTGCTGCTCGACGCCCGCGGGCTCGACGACCCCGAATTACAATCCGTTGCAGCCGAAGTCGGGTATGCCGAGACGGCGTTCCTCATCGAACCGGAACTCGGAGGCAACCCGCGCCACAGCCGGATCCGGTACTTCTCCCCTATCGCCGAAGTACCGTTCTGCGGTCATGCCACTATTGCGACGGCCATCGCTCTCACCGAACGAGACGGCGACGGAACCTTCACATTCGAAACACCGATCGGACCGGTATCCATCGACACGGCGACCGACGAGGACGGAAGGTCCACCGCGACCTTCACCAGCGTCGAACCGTCGGTCTCGCCGATCGATCACGCCGTGCTGACAGCGCTGCTCGGGCTCATCGGCGTCGATTCGTCTGCGCTCGACGCGCGGTATCCCGCAATGCTGTCGTACGCCGGCAACACTCACCCGATCGTCGTACTTCGTGATCAGTCGACATTCGACGAGTTCACCTTCGATCCATCCGCAATGCGAATTCTGATGGACGCGCAGGGGTGGGCCGGCACGGTGACGATCCTGCATCCCCTCGACGACAACACCTTCGAAGCCCGAAATCTGTTTCCGGTGGGAAACATCGTCGAGGATCCCGCAACCGGGTCCGCAGCGGCATCGACCGGCGGTTACCTGCGCAAACTCGAACCCGCGGCCACTCCGCGGCGGATCACCATCCACCAGGGCCGACACGTCGGGCGTCCCAGTGTGCTCGAAGTCGACATCCCAGTCGACGGCGGTATCTCGGTCACCGGCACCGCAGTGCCCGTCGTCGACGGGCAATAGTCAACCTCAGCGATGAGTTTCTCCCCGCCGGCGGGTCTATTCACCAGAGCGACGTCACAAGACCATCGCATCGAACCGGGAGAACACCATGTCTGCAATCACGTCAACCGCACACAACCTCCACGTCACCAAGCCACGTGCCGTACTCGGCGCCACGGTAATTGCTCTCGTCGTCAATCTGATCCTGTGGTTGATCGGCCTCGCATTGGGCGGATCCTTCGAGATGACAGATCAGGGAAAGCCGGCGAGCGTCGCGCCTGGTGGGGTCATCACATTGACGGTGGTGCCACTGCTGGTCGGTTTGTCGGTCGCAATGTTGATCTCACTGAAGTGGGAGCCGATCATCCGCATCGCCCAGATCGTGGGTGCAGTCGTGGCGCTCGGCACCATCGCTTTGACCATTGCCGCGGACTTCGACGCCGCCAGCACGGTCATGCTCGCGCTGATGCACGTGGTTGTCGCCGCGGGCGTCGTCGTCGCGCTCGAGGCTGTACGTCAGTCCCCCTCGAACTAGACAGCGGTAGGCGGCGCCGAATACGTCTCGACGATCTCGGCCGCCACGTCGCGCAACCGGGTATTCGTCGTCTGAGACTGCTTGCGCAGCATGTGAAATGCGGTGTCGGCGTCGATCCGATGGATGGCCATCAGCATGCCTTTGGCCTGTTCGATCGGCGCCCGGGTCTCGAGCGCACGTTGCAAGGCATCAGCCACCGCCCTGGCGGACTTGAAACGAGAGAAGTCGCCGATCGCGCGTGAGACCGTTGTCGTGAGAATCTCCATGACATCCGCGTCGACGCGGTCGAATGCCGCTGAGGCGCGTCCGTACAGGTTGAACGAACCCAGTCGCTGATCCGGCGTGAAGAGCGGCGCCGCGAGAAAGGACTTGATCCCTTCGTCCTTCGCCGCCGCCGCGAACCGCGGCCAGCGTGCCGCGCTGGTCTCGGCATCGACGACAACGGTTTCACCGGTTCGAGCGGCGTGCAGACATGGTCCGTCGCCGGCGTCGTATTGCTCGATGTCGACACGCAGAGTCCGCGAATCGGTATGAACGGCGGTGTAGGTCTGCCCGGCCAGATCGATGGTGACGCCGATGCTGTCGGCGCCCTCGATGGCGTCGTTCGCGATTTCGACGGCGCGCTGGAGCAAAACCACGAGTTCGTCCTCGTCGCCGATACTTCCTCCGAGCGCTGCCAGCAACTCCCGGACCGCGCTTGCAGTCAGCCGAGTTTCCGCAGCCTCGACGGCGACGTCAGCACCCGTTGCCGTCGCATCGTCCGGCATTACCGACGGCACCGAATCCTCGGTTCTCGGGTCGAAGCCTCTGGGGTCGAAAGCGGTATCCACGACGAAGCATTCTTCCAGCTACCCGGGCCGTCAGGAGAGTGAGTTCGGTGACAGAACCCGGCAAACCGCCGAGTCGTCATCGCCATCGGTCGAGCGCGAGACCCAGATTCCGCCTCGCCCGAGTGTGTTGGCCACGAACCGCGTCCGGACTCAGTTCCAGGACAACTGCGATCTGTGGATACGTCATGCCCTCGACTTCCCGCAAGACCCAGGCGGCGCGCTGGCGCAGCGGTAGACGATCGAGTTCGGCTTCAAGAGCGTCGAGAAATGCTGTGCCGCATACTTCCTCGCTCGGATCGCGCAATCGAGTATCGACTTCGTCCCGAAGTCCGTCCACATCGGCGGCGCAGGAGCCGACTTTTCGATGGACATCCGAGATCTTGCGAGAACAGATCGCGAACAACCAGGTCTTGATGCTCGAGCGCCGCTGAAACCTCGGAAGTTGGCGCCAGGCGGCAACGCAGGTTTCCTGGACGATGTCGTCGACGTCACTCTCACTGGTGACGAGTCGACGGGCAAATCGATACAAGTGCGGGCCGTATCGGCGAACGATGACGTCGAAGGCCGCATGATCGCCGAGCATTGCCGAGTCGACCAGCACCTCGTCACTGAAGTCGGTAAGCAAGCCGTCGAATTGATCTGTCACCGCGCACACTCCTACTAGGGAGCCGTCGCGGGAGTGAGGCCTGGCTATTCTACCGCGTCCACGTCGACGCCCGCGGGAGCGCTCTCAGGCTTCGAGTGCGGAGGCAATGACGGGAAGCCCGACAGGCGCCCCACCGTTGATCAGTTTCTCGAGTAGATCCTGATCGAGGTGCTGCTCGACGAGATCAGCGAGAAGGTCGAGTTGTTGTTCTCGCACCGCGGCAACCGAGGTGTCGGGTGCAGCAACAAAACCGGGAACCGCGATCTCACGCAGCAGGCTGCGCCGAAAGTCGTCACTTTCCAGGAGACCATGCCAGTGTGTCCCTCGAACAGACCCTCGCACACTGCCTTCCGGCACACCGCCCGAGTCCGCCAGCAATGGGCGGTCCCCGTTGCGCACGACGCGTCCGTGATGAATCTCGTACCCCGACACCGAGATACCGTCGGCGGAACCGGTTACCTGCGCCAGCACTTTGTCCGAAGCGAATTCGATGTCGAGGTCCAGCAGACCGAGTCCTGCGGTGATCCCTGATCCTGATTCGACGTCGTCGACGATCGAATTACCCAGCATCTGGTATCCGCCGCAGACTCCCAGCACTGCCTGCCCGCGGCCCGCTCGGGCGATGATCTCGTCAGCCAGGCCGGTACTCCGCAACCACTCGAGGTCACTCACGGTGGACTTACTACCGGGGATCACCACGAGGTCTGCGTCGCGGATCCGCGACGGATCGGTCACCCACGAAACTGCCACGCCCGGTTCACATGCCAGCGCCTCGACATCCGTCGAGTTGGAGATGCGCGGGAGCCGAACCGCAGCAACGGTGAGCCAGGCCGAACCGACGGGTGGGCCAGGGCGCCCTACCGGGGCGTTGCCGGTGACGCCAAGCGAATCCTCGGCGTCGAGCCAAAGATCGTCGGCAAACGGGATCACTCCGAGAGTGGGTCGACCGGTGAGGCTGCACAGTTGATCCAGTCCGGGTTCCAACAGTGCAACGTCACCGCGGAATTTGTTGATCACAAATCCCGCGATCAATGCCTGGTCGCTCGGCGAGAGCACAGCAACGGTCCCGAACAGATGGGCCAGGACGCCGCCGCGATCGATGTCACCGACGACGACGACCGGAATCTGCGCAGCCTCAGCCAATCCCATGTTGGCAAGATCCGTTGCGCGCAAGTTGATTTCGGCCGGTGAACCGGCGCCTTCACAGATCACGACGTCGAACTCGGATCGAAGCGATTCGAGATCTTCGGCCACGACGGCGCGAAGCCACTGCCGATGCTGCATGTAATCGCGAGCACCCACCGTGGTCATCGCCTTGCCCCGAACGACCAGTTGCGAAGTGCGATCACTCCCCGGCTTGAGCAGCACTGGATTGAATCGAACACTCGGCTCCAGACCGCATGCCCGCGCCTGAAGTGCCTGCGCACGGCCGATCTCTCCGCCGTCCAGCGTGACCACGGAGTTGTTCGACATGTTCTGTGCCTTGAACGGCGCCACTCGGACGCCTCGACGCGCCAACATGCGACACAATCCGGCTACCAGAACGCTCTTGCCTGCGTCGGAAGTAGTGCCGGCTACCAGAAGAGCGCCGCGCATCGCCGAACTCAAGGCAGGGTGAGAATCTCTGCACCGGTCTCGGTGACCACCAAGGTGTGCTCGAACTGCGCCGTCCACTTACGGTCCTTGGTGACGACGGTCCAGCCGTCCTCCCAGATCTCGTAGTCGATACCACCGAGGTTGATCATCGGTTCGATCGTGAAGACCATGCCCGGTTCGATGATCGTCTCGACCGCGGGCTCGTCGTAGTGCAGGATCACGAGGCCGTTGTGGAAGGTCTCGCCGATTCCGTGTCCGGTGAAGTCCCGGACGACGCCGTACCCGAACCGATGGGCGTAGGACTCGATGACGCGTCCGATCACGTTGAGCGCGCGGCCGGGCTTGACGGCTTTGACGGCCCGCATCGTTGCCTCGTGTGTGCGCTCGACGAGCAAGCGGTTCTCTTCGGACACGTCACCGGCGAGGAACGTCGCATTGGTGTCCCCGTGCACTCCGTTGATGTACGCGGTGACGTCGATATTGACTATGTCTCCGTCCTGGATCACGGTCGAGTCGGGGATTCCGTGGCAGATCACCTCGTTGAGAGACGTGCAGCACGACTTGGGAAAGCTCTTGTAGCCCAACGTCGACGGGTATGCGCCGTGGTCGAGCATGAACTCGTGTGCGATGCGGTCGAGCTCGTCGGTCGTGACACCGGGAGCGACAGCCTTGCCGGCTTCCTGCAGCGCGCCGGCAGCGATCTTGCTGGCGATGCGCATCGCCTCGATCGTCTCCGGCGTCTGAACCCAGGGCTCGTTGCCCTCTTTGGCGGTCGGCTTCCACGCGTACTCGGGCCGCTCGATCTTCGAGGGCACAGCGAGGACGGGAGAGACGGTTCCAGGGACCAATGGGGTACGCACAGACATGCAGAACAGCCTAGACCTCGCGTCGCGCGTCAGCCGGATGCACTCCAGTTCCGGAAAACCGGATCGACGAGAATTCTGATGGGGGTCGACATCGTCTGTCCGAATTCCTCGAAGAGCTTGTCGCGAGATTCGAAGGTGCCCAGATCACGGTCGACGAATTCGGAGAAGTCCAAGCAATCGCACGAAATTGATTTGCCCCAACTGATCGGAGCGCGTCCGATCGCGTCGAACAGTGTCTCCTCGCCGGTATTCGTGAACGGTTCGAGCGCTGAGACCACCGCAGGTGAAACGATCTCGGAGATGTCCTGCCAGCGTCCGTCGACCAGAAATTCCGGCCACGCCAGCAGCACTGACTTCGGAATCACCGCATGTAGACGCCGAAATCTCGGGTACCAGAACTCCCCACGAAGTACGAGACCGCGAACTCGCGTGGCGATACCTCGGCGGCGAGCCAACGCTTCGACGATAGCCAGTCTCTGACTGCAGGATCCGCGTCCTCGGCTCAATGTCACCGAGACGGGTTGCCGGTCGTCGAGGCCGTACACCGGCCGAATATTTGCAGCGACGCTGCGATACGCCGACACCAGGAACTCCTGCGCCGACTGGATCGCACCTTCTGCAATGTCCTCGTAGAGGCGAGCCACGTCATCGTGGCCCCAGTCGAGAATCGGCGTCGCGGTTATACCGCCACCGGACACATCGTGGCGGATGTCACCTTGGCGGATTCCGCCGAGCAGCACGCACGTCATGTCTCAACCGTAGTGCGCGACCGGAATCGGTGGAGCCTGACAGAATCCGAACCGTGAAGAAATGGCTCCTGTTGATCACCGCGATCCTGACCGAGGTGTCTGCGACTCTGTCTCTGCGCGCGGCCCTCGATCACCCCGCCTGGTACGTCGTGGTCGTCGGCGGATATCTCGCAGCATTCACCGCGTTGTCGTTCGTCCTGCGGGAGGGCATGGGACTCGGTGTTGCATACGGAATCTGGGGCGCAACCGGAGTTGTCCTGACCGCGGTGTTCGCGACTTTCCTTTTCGGCGACCCCCTGACAGCCACGATGGGCGTCGGCATTGCCCTGGTCATCGGCGGAGTCCTCTGCGTTGAACTCGGTTCCCAGGTTGCTGCCGACAGCGGGCCGGCGGACCCGGCATGACTTTCGTATTTCTGATCGCTGCAATTATTTCCGAGGTCACCGCGACGTTGTCACTACGGATGGCGTCGCAGGACGGCAGCGACAAACGATGGCTCGCGGTTGTCACCGTGGGGTACCTCGCCGCTTTCGCTTTCCTCACGCTCGCACTCGACGCGGGCCTGACAATCGGCGTTGCGTACGGCATCTGGACTGCTTGCGGGGTGGCGCTGACAGCAATCGCATCCCGCATTCTCTTTCGCGAACCGCTGACCAAGCTCATGATCGTGGGGATCGGCCTTATCGCGGCAGGCGTGCTTCTCATCGAACTCGGTGCGGGCCACTGAGCCCAGCAAACAAGGTGTAAGGTTTACCTAACTTTGCTTTGGAGGTAGTCCGCGGTGCCGATCCCTGCCCTTCGTGAAATCGACGGTGGCCTCCACCTGTCGGATTCCGACCGCCACACTCCGATGGCGCGCGCCGTCCCGGCGCCGTTCCAACTGACGACGTACATCGTCGAGACCGACCACATCACCCAGTGGCCACAGCACGCTCATGCCGAGCACGAACTCATCTGGTCCGACCGCGGCGTCGTCAACATGATCATCGACAATCAACTCTGGACCGTCACGCCCGGCGTCGGCCTGTGGATCCCTCGCGGGGTCCTCCACGAAGGTCAGGCCAATCCCCACGTCGCATTCCGCGCCACTCTCTTCACCCCCGAGTTGTGGACTCCCGCCTGGAACGAACCGTGCATCGTGACGTTGAGTGAGGCAGCCCGGGTACTGCTGATACACCTCGCCCATACCGGAATGCCTGCAGAACAACGCCTTCGGGCACAGCAGGTCTGTGTCGATCTCCTCACCCCGGCATCGGCACCTCACTTCGACGTACCGATCCCCCGCGATCCCCGGCTTCGACAACTCGTCGACAAAGTGTTGTCGGATCCCGCCGACGATCGGTCACTCGACCAGTGGGCGCACGTTCTCAACCTCAGCCGACGCACGGTCACCCGGATTTTTGCCGCGGAACTTGCGCTGAGTTTTGCGCAATGGCGCACTCTGGTTCGCATGAGTACAGCGCTGGGCATGCTGGGGACCGGGATGAGTGTGAACGCCGTCAGCCGTCGAGTCGGGTACGGGACGTCGAGCTCGTTCATCGCTGCTTTTCGTAAGACGGTCGGCTACACCCCTGGCAATGCGCTCGCCGCTGTCAACTGACTCGAGCCTGACCTGTTGTCGACATCTGCTGGCCCCTTCGCTACACGCACGCGCCCTACATTCACTTAGGTAAGCCTGCTCTCATGTGCGTACCGCGCTGAGTCGTGCAAGCACTTCCCCGATCTATCCCGAGGAGTTTCGCGTGTTCAGATCTGCCCGTCAGAGAATTCGTCCCCAACGGAAGAGGCGAATTGTCGTTGCGCTGATGGTGGCGGCCGCACTGCCTCTGACCGCCTGCACGCAGTCGTCATCGGACGCCCAGGAAAATAGTTCGTCGGCATCTGCTGTCGAGGACGGCGCATACCCCGTCACGATCGAGCACGCATTCGGCGGCACCACCATCGACAAGGAACCGACCAGGATCCTCACCCTCGATTCCGCAGCGGCCGACACTGTCATCGCCCTCGGCGTCACTCCGATTGCAATGCAGAAGGACTCGTGGGCCGGCGACGCCGACGGCTTCCTCCCGTGGACGCGCGCGGAACTCGAGAAGTCGGGCCAGCCGCTGCCCACACCGGCGCCGTACTACTCCGACAGCGGTGAGCTTCTGTTCGAGCAAATCCTCAATGCCGCACCCGACCTGATTCTGGCCCCGTACTCCGGTTTCTCCGAGCAGGACTATCAGCGCCTGAGCTCGATCGCCCCGACACTCCCCTACGACACCAAGCCGTACCAGCCGAGTTCGTGGCAAAACCTCGCCACCGATGTCGGCAAGGCCTTGGGGCGCCCGGCCCAGACCGCGGATTTGATCAAGTCCGTCGAAAAGACGGTGGAAGAGTCGAAGACCAGCCATCCTGAATTCAATGGAGTCACGTTCGCCTTCGGGTCCTACATCCGCGAAGGCGAAGCCGAGACCGCCATCTACGGCCCGGACGATCCGCGCGTGAAGTTCGTCGAAAACCTCGGGCTCACAGTTGCTCCCGACGTGGTCAACGGTGCCAAGAACTTTGCAGGCGACTCGTTCCTGTTCGGCATCAGCATGGAAAAGCTCGACACGATAAACACCGACGTATATCTCGGATGGGCAAGCGATCAGTCGGAAGTCGACAGCACGTTGGCCAACACCCTGTTCGCACGGTGGCCGGTTATCGCCAACGGGAAGGACTTGTGGATCACCGACAATCGCCTGACAGCCGCCACCATGTACGTCAGCGTTTTGAGCGTTCCATGGGCAACTGACGAGCTGGTCCCCCAGTTGACCGAACTGGTTGCGAAGTAGCAGCTCGGCCCTCCTGATCAGAGACTTGTAGGCCACTCACTGCGCAGCGTTGCAAAAACCACAGTGTCGGTCCACTCGTTCTTGATCCACGCGTTCTGCCGAAAATGCGCCTCTCGCCGCAACCCGATTCGCCGCGCGAGTCGCGCCGAGGATTCGTTTCTCGCATCCATCTGCGCGACCACGCGGCGCAATCGGGGTGTCGCGAAGACCAGGTCGATCAGAGCGGTCACAGCTTCCGTCGCGAACCCTCGGCCGCCGAAGTCGGGCGAGAATGCCCACCCGACTTCGGCGGTGCGCTCGGTGTCGACAGCGTCCCCTGATTCGTCGACTAGCCATGCACTCACGCTTCCGACAACCCGGCCCTCGTATCCGACAACAAGAGCCACCGCGCCCGCTGCCAGGTCGCGGCGAGACATTCTGGTCTGCACTGCCTCTCGCGCATCGTCCGGGCTCCAGGGTTCGTTGAACAAATACCGGCACACGTCGCTACGCCCGTAGAAGGTGAGAAGGTCCTGATGATCGCCGGGACGGTAGGTACGAAGCACCAGTCGATCCGTCCGAATTGTTACCGGCGCAGTCGTCGGCGTCATGCCTGCGTCCTCCACATCCATGCCGTCACGGTAGATCCTCTCGGATTCGTGGGCGAGCGAATATCGCGAGGATATCCAGCGCTCAATGTTTGATTTGCCCCGTGGCGGGATACTTCACCACCGTAAATAGTCGCAATACGGAGTTACGCCAGGCAATTTCGCACTTGATACCAAGGGGCGGTCATGGCCGAGGAATCACTGGTCAAGCAAGGTGTGGCAAAAGGAAGCGCGCTGGGCGGAGCCGTTCTTCTCGTCACCGTCGGCGTGCTCGAAATTCTCCAAGGCATCTCGGCGATATCCAAAGACGATGTGACCGTCGTCGGCCCTGAATACGCGTACCAATTCGACCTCACCTCCTGGGGATGGATTCACCTCGTACTCGGCGTGCTCGTCACCGCTGTCGGAATCATGCTCTTCACCGGCGCGACGTGGGCACGGGTAGGCGCGATAATCTTCTGTTCGCTGTCGATCCTCGCGAATTTCCTGTGGCTACCCCACTCTCCGTGGTGGTCGATCACCATCATCGCGCTCGACGTATTCGTCATCTGGGCTGTCGCGACATGGAATCCCGACGTGATCTGAGGTCTCGACTCCGGATCCACCCATCGAATTCAGCGTTTTCATCTGTGCGGCAGCAGTTTCCCTCCGGAGAGGAACATGATGGCAAACGGCACGAACGACGGCCCACTCCAGGAGGACGAACGTGCCGAACTATCCAGGTTGCGGCTAGAGGTTGCAACGCTCCGCGAGCAGACTCCCAGCGCCCGCGAAACGACCGTCGAGCAAGTCTCCCGGCCACCTCGACACGGACTGCGGTGGACTGCCGTGGCGATACTGCTGGTGTTGGTCGCGCTCCTTGCCGTCTTGTCCGTGACCACCCGCTTCACCCGTAGTCAGATACTCGACACGGACCGCTACGTCAGTACGGTCGCGCCACTGGGCGAGAACCCCGCCGTTCAGGCCGAGATCACGAATCAGATCACCGACGAGATCTTCGATCGTGTCGACGTCGAGGGGCTCACCACCGACGCACTCACCGCACTGACCGACGTGTCGAATCTTGCGGCCAACGCGCCGCGTCTGGATCAAGCCGTAGTGGGGTTGGCACCGGTGATCGCCGGCCAGGCAAAGAGCTTTGTTCATGACACGGTGGGCTCGCTCGTTCGGTCACAACAGTTCGAGGACTTGTGGATTCAAGCGAACCGATCGGCGCACAACGCACTGGTCTCGGTCATGACCGGAGATTACGGCCCCAATTCCGTCGAAGTCGATCAGAGCGGAACCGTCAGCATTTCGCTCAGTACGATCATCGACAGGGTCAAAGCAGCTTTGATCGACCGCGGCTTCGCCTTCGCAGACAAAATCCCCTCCGTGGACAAGGAATTTGTTCTCTTCCAGTCCCCCGAGCTGGTGAAGGCTCAGCGAGCCGTCTCGGCACTCGACAAGGTCTCAGCGGTGCTGCCGTGGTTGGGAATCGCTTGCGCGGCAGCCGCTGTCGCCGTTGCGCCAACCGGTCGCAGGCTCCGCGCACTGTCCCTGGTCGGCCTGTCGATTGCGTTGGGAATGCTGGTTCTCGCGATCGGAATTCTCATCGGACGCGCAATCTACCTCGACAGTGTGCCCACCGATATCCTCTCGCCAGACGCCGCGACTGCCGTCATCGACACAGTTCTGGTACCACTGCGCACGAGCCTGCGAGCGGTCGCGGTCCTCGGCGTGGTGATAGGGCTCGGGGCCTACCTGGTCGGTGGGTCGTCGTCGGCGATCGCCGTTCGACGAGGCTACGGGCAGGCATTGGACTTCGTCCGGCATTCTTCAAGCGGCCGTACGCCGAATCAGGTGGAGCGGTGGGCCAATCAGCTTCGTGTTCCGCTGCGCTGCGCCATCATCGGCATCGCCGCACTGTTGCTGCTCTTCTGGCGCTACCCCACCGGTCTGGTCGTGGGTTGGATCGTCATCATTGCGCTGGTTGCACTCGTAGCTCTCGAAGTGCTGGTTCGTCCCGCACGCGCCGCCGCGCAGGACGCCCGGCCTGACGACGCCGGAACCGACGACGCCAGGCCTGGGGCAGAAGATACGAAAACTACGCCAGCGCCTTTGCCTTGATTGCCTGGAATTCCTCTTCGTTGATCGCGCCGGAGTCGAGAAGCTCTCTGGCGTCGGCAATCTGCTGAGTCGGAGACCTGCCGGCGACGGTTCGAATGTAGTCACTCTGCGCGTGTATGTGCTGTTGAGCGGCCTCCATCGACCGCCGAGTCATTCCGTCATTCTTGACAACCACGTAGATCATCGCGGACAAGAATGGAATGACGAAGAGGAAAATCATCCACAACGCCTTGGCCCAACCCGAAGTCTCGTGATCACGGAACAAGTCGGTGATGATCGAGAACAACACGCTCAAATACGCCACAAAGGCAAAGCAGACGAAGATGAACCAGAAGAATTCCCAGAAACCTTCCATGTCAACGCTCCCTGTACTCGGTTTACACATAAGGAGTTCGGGAGGCTGACATTCCGCGCCTGAAATCTGCAGTCGGCCAAAACTCCCTGGTCCAAGGTCATTTCAGTATGCGCCGACGACGTCCGTTCCGGCTACAGTTCGAGAGGGTTCAGCACTGCGGACCGTTCATCCATTATCGGAATCACGATCATCCGGTTCGAGATCTCGTGTCTGGCCGCCTTTTCGACAAGGAGAGGCACGAAATCACGTATCCGACACCCCGCAAAACGTTGGTGAATTGTTCGCACTCTGTTTTCGATCTCCGGTGGAGGAACATTCGGATACCGGGAAATCAGGCGAGTGATCACCCGCTCGACGTGGAGCAACTCTTCGTCGCCAGTCATCAATTAATACTCGCGCCGATCGCTGACACCGTCAAGACTCGAAACGGGCTCGAAAACAACACGATTCGAGTCGCTCCCGGAGAGAATAGGTTGACCGAATACGGGGCATACACATACGAGCGGACGATGCCCCGCGCGCTCACGTCTCCAAGGAGTGGAAGTGGGAAAGAACGCTCGGATTCTTCACGACGACGCGGCACTCGTCGCAGAAAAACCGATGAAGAACAAGGTATACCGCCACGAACTCAAGCCGATGCACGGTGAGCTCGTGGCTTTGCAGGAGTGGGTCAAATCGTCTGGCGCCAAGGTCTGCATCGTGTTCGAAGGCCGAGATACCGCGGGGAAGGGCGGAGTAATCAAAGCCATCACCGAACGCGTGAGTCCACGAGTGTTCCGGGTGGTTGCTCTACCGGCGCCGACCGAGCGAGAGCATTCGCAGATGTATGTCCAGCGCTACGTCCCACATCTCCCGGCGGCGGGCGAGATCGTCATCTTCGACCGAAGTTGGTACAACCGTGCCGGAGTCGAACGAGTGATGGGCTTTTGCACCGAAGAACAGGCTCATCAATTTCTCCAGCTCATTCCGACCGTCGAACGCGCGATCGTGGAATCGGGAGTCATTCTGCTCAAGTACTGGCTCGAGGTCAGCGAAGAACAGCAGCTCTTACGTCTGCAAAGCCGGATCGACGATCCTCGAAAGATCTGGAAGCTGTCGAATCTCGATCTGAAGTCGTTCAGTCATTGGTACGACTACTCGCGTGCTCGCGATGAGATGTTTCGCTTCACCGACACCGGCTGGGCGCCCTGGTATGTCGCGAACAACGACGACAAGAAACGCGGACGACTCAACATCATCAGTCACATTTTGAGTCAGATCCCCTACGAGCCCGTGCAGTCCACTGACATCACCCTGCCGAAACGGCAGAAGGCCCACGGCTACCAGACGCCCAAACAACCGCTTCACTGGATTCCGACCCGGTATTGACGATCGCCAAGGAAAGGACGTGCGGTCATGAGCCCCACGCCGTGGCATGCGCAGAGTGGCGAATCAGTCGTGTCCGTACTGCAGTCGGACCAGCAGCGCGGACTGCAATCGAGTGAGGCCGACCAACGTCGACAACGCTACGGGTCGAACGAAATCACCTCGACGCCACCGCCGTCGACGTGGTCGATCGCACTGCTGCAACTGAAAGATCCGATGAACTTGATGCTCGTCGCCGTGGCCGCGGTCAGCATCGCCATCGGTGAAGTGCCGACAGCGATCGTGGTGGCGGTGCTCGTCGTGCTCAACATCGTCCTCGGAACTCGACAGGAGTTGAAGGCACGGGCCAGCGTCGACGCGCTCGCCAAGATGCAGACACCCCAAGCACGTGTCATTCGTGACGGGAACCTGATTCAGCTCGACGCTACCGAACTGGTGCCGGGTGACGTCGTCCAAGTCGAGGCAGGAGACATCATCGCTGCCGACGGGCGGTTGCTCGCCTCGACCACCCTGGAGACACAGGAAGCCGCATTGACCGGGGAGAGCGCGCCGATCCCGAAGGACCCGAAAACGCTGAGCAATGAGGATATTCCACTCGGAGACCGCAGCAATCTGGTGTTCCAGAACACCTCGGTCACCCGCGGCACAGCGACCATGGTGGTCACCGAGACCGGAATGCAGACGCAGATCGGCCAGATCGCGTCGATGTTGTCGGCCGTCGCCCCTGGCAAGTCGCCACTGCAACGAGAATTGGACTCTCTCACCAAACTTCTCGGCATCATCGCGTGGACGGCAGTGATCGTCATCGTCGTCATCGGACTCATTCGTGGTCAGGACCTGACAACACTTCTGCTGCTTGGTATCGCGATGGGAGTGTCCGCGATTCCGACCGGCTTGCCAACCTTCGTCCAGGCAATGCTGGCCTACGGGGCCCGTCAACTGGCCGACGCCAAGGCCGTCGTGAAGAACCTGACCGACGTCGAAACTCTCGGCGCGACCAGTGCAATCAACTCGGACAAGACCGGCACGCTGACCATGAACCAGATGACCGTCCGATCGCTGTACGTCCACGGCCGTTGGTACACGGTCGACGGCGAAGGCTACGCCAAAGCGGGAAGGATCACGCAGGTTGCCGGCGAGGCACCGCCCGACTTCACCCTTCTCGCATACGGACTGTGTCTCGACAGCGATGCAACGGTTTCCGATTCCGGGGAAGTTGTCGGCGACCCGACCGAGGCCGCACTCGTGGTGCTCGCGGCAAAGATCGGTGCCGACGCCCCACTCACCAGACGGACCTACCAGCGGGTGGCGACGGTTCCGTTCGATTCCGCGTACAAGTTCATGGCCACGTACCACCATCTCGAAGTCGACGGCGTAAGTCAGTTCGTCGGATTGGTCAAGGGCGGACCCGATGTCGTCCTCGCTCGTTGTTCTTCGGCCTTTCTCCCCGGCCGCCGGCAGGTACCGATCGAGGAAGTCCGAGACGAACTCACGGCAGCAAATCAGTCCATGTCCGAGAAGGGTCTTCGGGTGCTGGCATTCGCGATCAGACGCCTCGACGGACGGGAAGACGCTGTCGTGGCGGACCCTATGTCTTTTGTCGAGGACCTGACGTTTGTCGGTATGGCAGGCATCATCGACCCGCTGCGTCCGGAGGCGGTCGATTCGGTGCGAACCGCACACCGGGCCGGTATCGAGGTCCGCATGATCACCGGCGACCATGCCATCACCGCCGCCGCGATCGGTGCCGAACTCGGACTCGGCCCGGGCGCGGTCGGCGGAGCCGCATTGCAAGCGATGACCGATGACGAACTCTCGGCCGCGTTGCCGAACCTGCACGTGTTCGGCCGAGTCACTCCGCAGGACAAACTTCGCTTGGTCGATGTCATGCAGAGCGGTGGCGCCGTGGTCGCGATGACCGGAGATGCTGTCAACGACGCCGCCGCGTTGAAGAAGGCCGATATCGGCGTCGCCATGGGCTCGGGCAGTGAGGTAACCAAACAGGCGGGCAAGATGGTGCTCACCGACGACAACTTCGGAACCCTCATCACCGCGATCACCCTGGGCCGCAACATCTACGGGAAGATCGTCTCGTACATCCGCTACCAAATGTCGAAACTCTTTTCGTTGGTTCTCCTCTTCCTCGCCGCGAGCATCTTCAACATCAACGAGGGTGTGGCACTGACACCGCTGATGGTGCTGTTCCAGCACTTCTTCATCACACTGTTCCCCGTCGCCGTGATCATGCTCGACCCGCCGCCACCGGATCTGATGAACAAGCCGCCACGCGATCCCAAGATGCCGATCGCACATCGAAGCGCAGTCGCTCAGTGGCTCGCGTACGGCGTCTTGCAATTTGCCGTGACACTCGCAGCGATGCTTCTCGCGCCCGGCGAAATGAGTACTACTGAGGCGAATGTCCCCATGACCACCGCATTCGTAGTGCTCTCTCTCGGTTCGATATTCGCTGGGTTGACCATGCGGCGTGATCCCGAGTCCGGCCTTGTTCCGCCGGTTCTCGGTGCCATCAAGATCTTGACCATCCCCACGGTCGTGACCGTATTTGCCGTCGAGGCGGGTGTTCTCCAGGATCTCCTCATGACAACCTCACTGACCGGCGCCCAGTGGCTCGTCTGCCTAGGCTGGTCGCTGATCATCCCGGTTGTCGTCGAGTTGGAAAAGGCGATCCGACGCCGCCGCCTCTCACCGACACCTGTCGCCATCACCGCGACCACTGCAGTTGCCCCCGAGCGCGCCCGTCACTCCGCAGAGGGAGGGACAATCACACGATGACGTGGACGGAGGGTCTAGGTCGGCTACCGGGGATCGCGACTGCCCGCGGGTACCGCCGCGAATGGCTGCGAACCGACATCACAGCAGGGCTCGTCTTGACGGCCCTGCTGATCCCGGCGGGGATGGGCTACGCCGAGGCCGCCGGATTGCCCGCGTACGCCGGTCTGTACGCAACCATCGTGCCGTTGCTCGCGTACGCGGTAGTCGGACCGTCGAAGATTCTTGTACTCGGGCCTGATTCGTCGCTGGCACCGCTCATCGCCGCCGCAGTCATACCGCTGGCGGTGGTCGGCGATTCGGAGAACGCGCTTGCACTAGCCGGAGTTCTCGCCGTTCTTGTCGGGCTCATCCTGGTGATCGGCGGATTCCTGCGTCTGGGTTTCGTGACCGAACTCCTCTCGAAACCGATCCGCCTCGGCTACCTCAACGCCATCGCGCTCGTCGTCGTAATCGGTCAGATTCCCAAGCTGCTCGGTTTCTCCGTCGACGCGTCCGGCCTCCTCGGTGAAATCGGTGAGATCGGAAAGGCTCTGGCCGGTGGAGATGTCGATCCCCTCGCTGCCGTCATCGGCGTGGGTTCGCTCATTGTCATTGTGGTCTTCCGGCTCTGGGTACCTGTTGTACCCGGTGTGCTGGTCGCCGTCGTCGCGGCAATAGTCTTGTCCGCCGCCGCCGGTCTCACCGATGACATCGGCATGGTCGGCGCACTGCCGGAAGGACTTCCCCTCCCCTCTCTCGGTGGAGTCACCTGGCAGGACGTCGGGCACCTGATCGGACCGGCGGCCGGTATCGCGCTGATTGCCTTCGCCGACACCGGCGTTCTCTCGCGCACCTTCGCCGCCCGCCACGGCGAGGACGTGAACGGCAGTACCGAGATGAAGGCGATCGGTGTCGCGAACGTGGCCGGCGGACTGTTCGGCGGATTTCCGATATCGGCGAGCGGATCACGGACGCCGGTAGCCGAACAGAGTGGGGCGCATACACAATTGGCCGGTGTCGTCGGAGCACTCGCCGTCCTGGTGTTTGTCCTCGTCGCTCCCGGACTGACGGCATATCTGCCCGATGCAACACTGGCCGCCGTCGTCATCGTCGCCGCGTGTGCACTGATCGACGTGGGCGGCATGGTCCGCATGTGGCGCATGAGCACCGTGGAATTCGGCCTCGCCGTCGCGGCGTTTCTGGGCGTTGCCCTGGTCGGGGTGCTTCAAGGCATCCTTGTTGCGATCGGACTCTCCTTCGTAGCGGTCATCGCGCAGGTATGGCAGCCACATCGAACCGAACTCGTCGAGACGGGCGAACCCGCGGGATTCCACGACGTCGAACGCCACCCGGACGGACATCGCATCCCCGGCCTCGTGTTGGTGAGATTTGACGCACCACTGTTTTTCGCGAACGGCGAGATCTTCGACGAGTACGTTCGCTCCGTCGTCGCCAAGGCACCCGACCCGGTCGAATGGGTGGTCATTGCCGCCGAGCCGATCACCGGGCTCGACACGACCGCCGTCGACGAACTCGTCGATCTGGATACATTTTTGGAGGGCAAAGGAATTCGATTGGCATTCGCGGAGATGAAAGGTCCGATCAAGGATCGACTCATCCGATTCGGGGTCGGCGACAGGTTCGATTCGACGCACTTCTACCCGACCATCGAAGCGGCCGTGAACGCATTCCGCACCCGAACCGGCGACTGACAACGCCAGGCAATCGGGAGCCTAAGCTGCATTAGGTACCGTTTGGTATGGGATTCACGACGGACAACGTTCCGGCTCGCCGTATCGCTCAGGTCGCCGGGGTGGGTGGGATTGCCGTCGGTGTCATTGCGCTGATCTCGTTGTACTCCACCAAGCCGATCAACCCGTTGATCGCCGTGGCCTCCTTTGTCCCGATGCTGCTTGCAGTCACACTCGCAGCGTCCCTGATATGCCTGGTTTTTCGCCGCTGGATCCTGCTGGCGATTTCGGTGGTACTGACAGCGGTGGGCGCGTCGGTGATCAGTCCATTGTATGTAGCAAACAGTTCCGAAATCGACGGGCCGTCTCTGCGTGTAATGCAAGCGAACCTTCTCTTCGGGCAGGCAGACCCCGTCAGTTTGACTGCGACGGTGCGTGAGAAGGCAGTCGATGTCCTGACGGTTCAGGAACTGACCACATCACTCGAAGGCTCTCTGAGAGATCAAGGGCTCGAGCAACTGCTGCCGCATCACTACTTGGTACCGGACGAGGCCGGCGGGGGTGGCGCAGGTATTTACAGTCGTTATCCGCTGACGGAAACTCGGGAATTGAACGGCTTCGGACCTACCAATCTTGTTGCCGAAGTGGGATTCTCAACCCCGTTCACCCTTCTGGCGGTTCACCCCGGACCGGCGTACGTGACCCCGCCCGACGTGTGGACTGCCGAGCTGAGCACTTTGCGAAACGCGCTCGACGCCGCTGCCGCGGAGGGAACCGTCGTCGTCAGTGGCGATTTCAACACGACCTTCACGCACAAGCAATTCCGTGACCTTCTCGACGTCGGCTACTCCGATACCGCAGACCAATTGGGAGTCGGCATCGTTCGCACCTACCCGGCGGACAAAAAATTTCCCGCGATCGTCGGCATCGACCATGTACTTCTGCGGGGTGCACAGGCGAAGTCTCTCGAGCGCATCGAGATCGAAGGTTCCGATCACTACGGCTTGATCGTCGACGTGGCGATCCCCCAGTAGTCGGAGAGCACCCGATCCGCGCGAACGCGTTACGGATCACCCGTGCTTCGGCATGCTTCGACCCGACACATCGATTGTTCGATGTAGATGATGCGGCGTACGCAGGACGATCGACCGGTCCACCACGGATACGCCCGGAAACTGCTCGGCGAGATAACCTTCCAAACGCTGCACGTCGTCGATCGAGCGCAGCCACACCGCCAATGCGATGTCGTAGCTGCCGATCGTCGAAGCAACAAGCCTCGCCTCACGCAGGAGGGAAAGGCGCTGAGCAATGGCTTCCTTTCGCCCCTCGAGACGTAAGAAATACCAGGCGTAGACCGGCCAGCCGGAGTAGGGCCGAGCAATCTCCGTGCGGACGACCAGGCGCCCCGTCGACAGCTCGTGAGAAAGGAGCGCCCCGGCGCGAGCCGGCGTGACGCCGAGGGCTGCAGCGAGGGCCGAGACGGTAATTCGTGGTTCGCGAGAAAGGATGTCGAACAGCTTCGACTGTTCCTCTTCGCTGGCGCGTACCCCACGACTCTTCGCCGCCGGGGCCGACTCGAGCGCGGCAATTTCTTCCGCATCGAGAGCACGTAGACGCCAGTTTCGTGCGTCGGAATTCGCCGAGGACACGATCTGAGTTCGCATCGCAGTGACCATCGGCAGCGATCGTGTTCGTTCCAAGACATACCTGGACAATTGATCGAGGTCAGTGCAGGTGAGCGTGACGAGTAGATCCCGATTGCCGGTTGTGAGATCGACTGTGAGAACTTCGGGATCGTGCGCGATCTGTTCGGCCACGCTCAAGGTCTGTGCCGGTGCGCATTCGATCTCGAGCAGTGCGGTCGCCGACACGATGGGACCCCCACGGTACGCAGCGATCCACGCTATCCCTTGCGAGTGCAGACGCTCCCAACGCCTGGTCAGGGTGACCGGGTCGGAACCGATCGCGCGTGAAAGCTCGGACCACGAGGCTCGCGGCCTGATCTGCAGTGCGTTCAACAGCCGAAGATCTTCGTCCTTGAGCACCTGATCCTGCACCGAGGACCTCACTTTCAAAAGAATGCTGCACCGAAACAGGATCGAAACGCATCGATCCTAACTTCATCACATCAATAGTCCACCAAATCCTGAACCTCGAGAACGCTTGCTTCTTGCGTTCGTTCGCCCCCTCGAGAAAGACACCGACATGACCGAAGCATTCCCTGTCTCGCATGACGATTCTCCGGTCAGCGATCAAACCCCGACGCAAAAGATCGTTTTCGCCTTGAGGTCGCCACGGCTGTGGATCGTGGCGATTCTGCTCCTCGCGCTTGCGGCAGGCGCCCAACTGATCGGCCCCGCAGTGATTCCTGTCGGCGCTGCCGCCATCACGATCTTGCCCATGGTGTGGGGACTGATTGCCGGCGGTGCCGTCTCGAGTCAGAAGTGGAAACCTCTCGGCCTCGATCTTCAGGCCGCAGCCTCGGCAATCATGGGGTTGGCTGTTCTCTTGCTTTGCGCGAGACTGTCTTTCACCATCGGCCCGAACATCCAACTGTTGTTCGAGGCGGGCCCCGCCCTGCTACTGCAGGAACTGGGGCACTTGTTCGGCACTATCGCTCTCGCACTCCCGTTGGCGGTACTCCTTCGGATGGGACCGGCCACCGTCGGAGCCACCTTCTCCATCGACCGCGAGGGGTCCTTCGCGATGGTCAGTGAACGCTACGGTCCCGATTCCGACCAGTACCGTGGTGTCCTGTCGATGTACGTCTTCGGCACTCTGTTCGGTGCCGTGCTGATCAGCCTGATTGCGTCGCTGGCGACATCCTTCAACATCTTCGACCCCCTTGCATTGGCGATGGGTGCTGGGGTCGGATCCGGCTCGATGATGGCTGCCGCTGCCGCCAGCGTCGTTTCGGCGCACCCCGAGATGGCCGACCAGGTACTCGCCGTAGCGGCAACATCCAACATCATCACCGGCCTCCTCGGCGTGTATGTCGGCATGTATGTCGCACTCCCCCTTGCCGATCGAATCTACGGCGCACTCACCAAGCGCTCGAAGACGACCAGCGAACGGAAAGCCGACACTGCCCCACGAGCGGTTGCGCCGAGCGTCACCGTGCCGCTGACCACCATCGTTCCGATTCTGTTCGTCGGTGGGGTCATCGTCTCCTCGATCGCAGCGGGTGGCGTATCTCGATCGATCATCGTCGGTTACCTGATCCTCACCGGATTGTTGCTCCTGGGCGTCGGCGTGGCCCGCCTGACGCGCGGCAAGATCGCGGCGATGATCGCAATCATCACCATCGGCGCCTTGGCGACAACACCGTGGTCCCCCATCGGTGATTTCGTCTCGAGCACCGTCGGGACTGTCGACTTTCTCTCGATCTGCACCCTCACCTTGACTGTCGCAGGTCTCAGCCTCGGCAAGGACCTTCCCTTGCTCAAGACGATCGGCTGGAAGATCGTGCCCGTCGGAATCGTCGCGATCCTCGCCTCTTACCTACTTTCCGTGGTCGTCGCGGAGTTCGCGCTGGGCCTCTGGCACTAGAACTGCACCCGAAGACGCTGAGAACTGAAGACACCGCGATCCGAAGACACAGAGAACCAAAGATGTTGAAAGGAAGCAATACCCATGTCCATCGCTGACACCCTCACCCACACAGACTCGGTTTCGAGCACGATCGAGAAGTGGGCATCACGCCTCATCGATGTCAGCCACACGATCCATGCTCACCCAGAGCTGGCATTCGAAGAGCATCGGGCGTCCGCCCTCTTGGCGGACGCCGCACAGGAAGCCGGCTTCACGGTTACTCGCGCCGCCTACGGCCTCGAGACGGCATTCGAAGCTGTGCGAGGCTCCGGCCCCTTCCGCGTCGTAGTCTGCGCCGAGTACGACGCCCTTCCCGACATCGGTCATGCGTGTGGACACAATGTCATCGCCGCTGCCGGACTGGGAGCAGCTATCGCGCTCGGAGAGGTCGCGGAGGAACACGGCCTGACCGTCGTCCTTCTCGGTACGCCGGCCGAAGAACATGGCGGCGGGAAAGTCTTGCTGCTCGAACGTGGCGCATGGGAGGGCGCGGCGATGTCGATCATGGTCCACGGCGCTGCAGGTGAAGACGTCAGTTGCACAGTCACCGGAACGCAGGCAGTCGATCGGTTCGACGTGACCTACACCGGACGAGCCGCACACGCGGCCGCTGCGCCACACAAGGGCATCAACGCAGGTGACGCCGCCACGATCGCCTTGGTCGCCATCGGACTTCTCCGTCAACAACTTCCGTCCGACGTCAGGCTCAACGCCTATGTCGAGCACGGCGGCGAAGCAACAAACATCATTCCGGCCTCGACGTTGGTGCGAGCGGAAGTTCGGGCCGCAGAACTCGACGTGCTGTTGGACGCCAAGCGTCGCATGCTCTCCTGCTTCGAGGGCGCAGCTGTGGCCAGCGACTGCTCCTGGTCGACCGAACGCGCCGAACCGCGCTACGAGGAGCTTGTTCAACATCGCGTGCTGGCGACGATCTGGGACGAGGAGATCGCGAGCCTGGGCCGCACCGCGGCCGCCCGAACTCCCCTGACCGGCGGCTCGACGGACATGGGCAACGTGTCGAAGGTGGTCCCCTCGATCCACCCGATGATCGCGTTGCGCGGCGTCACCGGAGTTCCTCACACTATCGAGTTTGCCGCTGATGCCCGCTCCGCAGCGGGCGACGAAGCTGTTCTGCACGGAGCAATCGCAATGGCGCGCACAGTGATCCGAGCCGCCACCGCGGACTCGCGCTCCAATCTCCTGACGATTGCGGCCCAGCGCGAGTCAGGAGCGACCACCGTCACGAGCGCCGAATGAGCACCACCGGCGTCTATGTTTCCGCTCTCGAATTCTTCTCCATCGGCATCGGACCCTCCAGTTCACACACGGTCGGTCCGATGCGCGCCGCTCGCACTTTCGGCGGCGAGCTCTCCGCCGCCGGCTTGACCGCGTCGGTCGACCGAATTCGCTGCAACCTGCACGGCTCTCTCGCCGCCACCGGAATAGGTCACTGCACTCCCGACGCGGTGATTGCGGGACTTCGTGGGTTGGATCCTGAAACGTGCGAGCCGACCGACGTTCACGGGCGATGGGCCGAACTGTCGGACGGCGGATCGGTGATGCTAGTCGGCGGTTCACTCGGACATGTTGTGTTCACTCGCGAGGACATGGTGTTCGAGCCACTCGTTCGCCGTCACGGGCACCCCAACTCGATGACACTGACAGCCTTCAAGGGTAACGAAATCGTCTGTACGAGTACATATCTGTCGATCGGTGGCGGATTCGTACTGCGCGCCGGAACGGAGACGCAAGCAAGCACGCATTCGATCAACTCACACTATCGAACCGCGAAAGAACTACTGGCGGAATGCGACTCCGGAACTATCGCCGAGCTGGCACTGTCGGACGAAATCGCGATACACGGCCAGGATCGGGCATTCGCCGGCATCGACGCGATCTGGTCCGCGATGCGCGCATGCATCGAACGCGGCACCCAGACCGAAGGTGTATTGCCCGGGCGTCTCGGAGTTCGCCGAAGAGCACGGTCTGCGAACATTCAACTGGAACAACGTAACTGCGCACCATCCTCACGCGAGTGGTTGACCGTCTACGCCATGGCGGTCAACGAAGAAAATGCAGCAGGTGGCCGCGTGGTAACGGCTCCGACGAACGGTGCCGCAGGCATCGTGCCGGCGGTGCTCTACCACCACATACGTGCGACGGGCGCCGGCGCTCACGACGTTCGAACCTTTCTCCTCACCGCTGCCGCAATCGGATCGATCATCAAGGCGAATGCCTCGATCTCGGGCGCGGAGGCGGGGTGCCAAGGCGAAGTCGGAGCTGCCTGCGCGATGGCGGCAGCCGGCTTGTGCGCTGTCATGGGCGGATCACCACGACAAATCGAGAATGCAGCTGAGATTGCCATGGAACACCATCTGGGGCTGACCTGCGATCCGGTTGGTGGCCTGGTCCAAATCCCCTGCATCGAACGAAATGCCGTAGCCGCCTCGACTGCAGTCACCGCAGCTCAGCTCGCATACCTGGGTGACGGGACGCATGTGGTGAGCCTCGATACCGTCATCGAAACCATGCGCCAAACCGGAAACGACATGTCCGTGCGTTACAAGGAAACCAGTGAAGGCGGACTCGCCGTCAATGTCGTCGAGTGCTGAGGGGATGTCGACGGCAGCGGCGACGGCGGGCGGACGCCATCGCCGGAAATATCATCCTCTCGAACGATGAAGTCCGGTGTACCGATTTCTACACTCGTTGACATGACTTTGTGGACGGTGACCAGATGATCGCTCATCACGCTGGAGGAATCCCACTGCACAACTCTCCACTGCACAACACCGCGGGGCCGTCGCGCTCGACGCAGCACTCCGGTCGCAAGATCGCCGCGTTGATCGCGTTGGTCGCCGGTTTCTCCGCTGCCTTCGTTCTCGCCCCGGGCATGCTGACGAGTAGGCCGGGCGATGGGTACGCAGGCCAGGGGGAACTCGTCGAGACGGTCCGCGCCGCGTTCGTCGAATACTGGAGTTCCGGTGTCCAAGCCTTCTCTCCGAGCTTGGAGTCCGCTGTCGACTACTGGCTGCGCTACCACGTGGCCAAGGCTGTGATTGCGGTAATCCTGCTGACGGTTCTGCTCGCACTCGGCCGCATGGTCAAGGCGTCGTTCGTGAACGCCGGCCCTCTGACGACTGGAAAGAAACTCGCATTCGTCTCGGCGGGAGGCCTGGTCACGCTCCTCGCGCTGTTCTCTTCGGTACTCGTGATGGCAAATGTCCAAGGTGTTGTCGCACCCTTCTCTTCGCTGATCTCGATGTTGCCCGTGGCCCAGACGGATGGGGCACTCTCCGAAACTGTCGGGCAGGTCCGACAACAGCTCGCTCAGTCGACGGGCACCGGAAATCAGCAAAGTCCCGCCCTCGAACTGATGATCAGCGACTTCGCGCGGTATCACTTGGCCATGGCGGTGATCGCGCTGATCGCGGCAGCAATATCACTGGCCGTGACTGTGGTCGTGTGGGCACGCTTCGCGAGAACGGCACGATCCGAGCGACGGACGAGATTCATGTCGGGGTCGATAGGCCTTCTCACTGCACTGTTCACGCTGGGATTGATCGTTGTCGGCGTAGCAAATATGGGCACCGCGGCAGACCCCGCACCGGCGCTGGCGGCGTTCTTCGACGGCGGGCTCTGACCCAAGTCAAGGGTTCAGGCCAGGGTTCCGTAGTCCCCCGGTACCGGCTGAGGAGGTACCTGGGGACTGCGTCTGCCGTACCCGGGGTCGATGTGTGAGTGCCCTCGGACAGGCAGAGTTCGACTCATGAAAACCGGAGCAAGACGCATCATGCTTGTCGGCCTGTGCAGCGCCATGGTTGCCGGCGCTGTAATCAGCTGCAGCACGGACAAATCCGCAGACAATCCCACATCCACCACTGACAAGGTCATGGACTCTGCCATCACCGGCCAGCTCGATTCGATCATCGACGCTGCGGTGAATTCGACGGGGATTCCCGGTGCGATGGTGGGCATTTGGGGACCCGACGGCAACTATGTGAAGGTTGCAGGAGTCGCCGACACTGCAACCAAGGCACCGATGGAGACCGACTTCTACCACCGGATCGGTAGCGTCACCAAGACATTTACCGTCACCGCCCTGCTGCAATTGGTCGACGAGGGAAAGATCGGTCTCGACGATCCGATCTCCCAGTACGTCGACGGGGTCATGGAAGGTGATGCGATCAGCTTGCGTCATCTGGCAGGGATGCGCAGCGGCCTCGTGGACTACACGACGTCTGAACAGTTTGTGATGGAATATCTTTCGGATCCTCGCCGAACTTTCACACCGGAGGAACTCGTCGGATACGTCAAGGACCTCCCACTCCAACTTCGACCAGGGACCACCGTCGACTACTCGAACACCAACACTATTCTGCTGGGAATGGTGATCGAAAAGGTCTCCGGCTCAAAACTGTCGGACGTCATCGACACCAAGATCATGACACCACTCGGCATGGAGCACACCAGCTTTCCCACGACCAACGCGTTCCCGACACCACACGCACAGGGGTACACCAACCAAACGCTCGACGAATCCGTGACCGCGGCGACGGACTGGAATCCGTCGTGGGGCGGCGCCGCGGGTGCAATGATCTCGTCGTTGGACGACATGCGCATCTGGGTCCCGGCGCTGGCCAAGGGCGATCTCCTCACCGACGACACTCAGAAGCAGCGCCTGCAAACCGTGAACTTGAGCGAAGGGGACGACAGCTCCGGCTACGGACTCGGATTGTTCAACAGCGGTGGCTGGATCGGTCACAACGGAAGCCTGCCCGGCTACAAGACAGTCTCGGTCTACTTGCCCGAGAAGGACACCACCCTGGTTGTCTTCATCAACACCGACATCGACGGCGAGACTGATCTGACCAGCGCGTTGATGGTACCGATCACCAAGTTGATCAGCCCCGACAACGTCTACGGCTGATCACTTCAGGTCCGATCGACAATTCCGACAAACGTGACATATCGGGTTCGATCTGTCGATAAGCTCGACCGTCGGCAGATCGAAACCCGAAAGAGGCGCTCATGGGATCGTTGAACGACTGGCTACTCAACAGCGACAGCCCGCTCGTGGGCATAGTCGGCGGCATCCTGCTGACGATCGCAATGCTCTCCGGCGGTACGGGCATGTAGCCCATTCACATCAGCATGTGATTCGTGACATCTTCACGTGACTCAACGAACATGTTCGTTACGAACATGTTCGTTACGAACATGTTCGTGTACCGTGAAAATATGCCCAATCAGCCAGCAAGTCCATCGAGCCGACGCAATCGTCCGGCCAAACCCGCTCTGACACGCGAGGGCATCGTCAGTACCGCGGTGGAAATCTTGCGGTCGGAGGGGTTGCAGAAGTTGACCATGCGTCGACTCGCCCTCGAACTCGACACCGGGCCGGCGTCGCTGTACGTGTACGTTCAAAATACCGCCGAATTGCACGCCGCCGTTCTGGACGAACTGCTCGGAGTCGTGGACCTCGCCGAAAATTCCTCCGGCACTTGGCAAGCGCGCCTCGAACGGGTGCTGACGTCCTACACGGCCATACTGTTCGATCATCCCGGCCTTGCCCAGTCGGCTCTCGTTTCCCGGCCCAGCGGAGTTCACTACGTACGCCTGCTCGAGCGCCTGCTGGCATTGCTCGACGAAGGCGAAGTCCCTTCGGGTCAAGCCGCGTGGGGCGTGGACTTGCTGCTGCAGTACGCGACGTCCACTGCTGCCGAACACTCGGCGCCGAACAATTCTGCCGACTCGGATGCCCAATGGAGCGCGTTGACCGACGCAATCCGGAACGCAAACCCGCAGACGCACCCACTCGTCGCAGGCCATGCAACAGCTCTACTTGCCGGTGAACCCACCGCGCGCCTCTCCTGGGGATTCCGCACGCTCATCACGGGCATCGAGAACACTCCACTCACTTCTTAGGAACCCACCATGAACCACTACCCCATCGCAATCATCGGCGCCGGCCTCGGCGGCCTCACCCTCGCCCGAGTCCTCCATCTCCGCGGAATCGATTCGGCGGTATTCGATTTCGAATCCGGACCAACAGCTCGGACCCAAGGCGGGATGCTCGACATCCACGAAGACTCGGGCCAGATCGCGCTTCGTGCCGCAGGCCTCTACGACGAGTTCCGCGCACTCGTTCATCAAGGCGGCGAAGAGACACGCGTCCTCGATCGAAATGCCGTCGTGCACCTGAGCGAGCAGGACACCGGAGACGGCGACCGCCCGGAAATCGACCGCGGCCAGCTGCGTGACCTACTGCTCAGCTCAATTCCGAAAGAAACAATCCGCTGGGGAGCAAAGGTCCGCAGTGCCCATCCGTTGCCGGACGGTCGGCATGAAGTCCACCTCGTGGATGGCACCCACTTCACCACCGATCTCCTGGTCGGCGCCGACGGCGCGTGGTCGAAAATTCGCCCACTGGTTTCAAACGCCACTCCTGCCTATACCGGAGTATCTTTCGTGGAGTTCGACCTTCACGACGCCGACAACCAGCACGCGAAGGCCGCTGAAACAGTCGGCGGCGGAATGATGTTCGCGCTCAGTGCCGACAAGGGCTTCCTTGCCCACCGTGAGACCGACAACAGTCTGCACATCTACGCCGCCCTGCGGGTTCCCGAGAACTGGTCAGCGAGTGTCGACTTCTCCGACGATCATATTGCGAAGAAGATTCTGCTGGAACACTTCTCGGACTGGGACGAGTCGCTGCGGTCACTGATCGTCGAAGCGGACAGCTCGCTGACCCCTCGCCCCATCCATGCTCTTCCCATCGGGCACAGTTGGAGCCGTACTCCCGGGGTCACTCTGCTCGGGGACGCAGCGCATGTCATGTCGCCGTTTGCCGGAGAGGGCGCGAACCTGGCAATGCTCGACGGCGCCGAACTCGGCCAGGCGATCGCGTCACATAGCGGCACGGAGGAAGGACTTGCTGCCTACGAAGAACGACTCTTCCCACGCAGCGCCGCATCGGCACAACAGTCGGCTGACGGTCTGGACATGTGCTTCGGCGAGAACGCACCCCAGGGGCTCCTGGACATGTTCAACTCACAACCGTGACCTGACGAATTCGGATCAGGTCGTCATGCCTCGAGGGCAAGCGACGAAGACAAACCACGGTGGGCTTCGACTTCATCGAGCAGTTGGTGGGCTTTCTGCTCGACCACGGACAGTGCATCGGCGCCGGCGACCCACCGACGCGGGGGTAGCGGCGAATCGACAAGTGCCACAAGTGCCGCGGCAAGTTTCACCGGATCCCCACCCTGGGCACCGTTCATGCTCTTCCACGCTTCGACGGTCTTGCCAGTCCGGGCGTCGTAATCGTCTATCGACAATTCAGGCCAGATCGACGACGCACCCTCGACAAGCAGTTCGGTCCGGAAGAATCCCGGCTCCACGATCGTCGTCCCGATTCCGTACGGTTCGACGTCGAATCGCAATGATTCCATCCAGCCCTCCAGCGCAAATTTCGACGCGGCGTAGGCTGCGCAAAACTCCTGACCAACCAGGCCCGCAAGCGAACTGACAGTCACGACATGTCCACTCCGTTGCCTACGCATCACCGGCAACACCGCCCGTGTCACATTGATCGGCCCGAAAAAGTTGGTCTCCATCTGAGCGCGAAGTTGCGCCGGACTGACAACCTCGAAGAACCCGGCGTAGAAGTTTCCGGCGTTGTTCACCAGCACATCGATTCCACCGAATCGCGCAACTGCCGTGTCCACCGCAGCATGTGCGGCTTGTTCGTCGGTGATGTCCAAGGCAATCACCAACAGGTCGTCATGCTCACCGATCGCTGCAGAAACACGGTCCGCATCACGCCCCGTTGCCACCACCGCGTGCCCGCCGGCAAGAGCCGCCTGAGCAATGTCGACTCCCATGCCCCGGCCTGCGCCGGTTACGAACCAGACTTTCTTGTCACCCATGTTCACTGTCCTCCCGTTTGATGGAGTCCAGTACAGAACAGATTCCACGGGCCTGGGAGTGCCTATCGTTCCCGGTAACAGCAGACCCCCTCGGCGCCCCTCCTACTCGCGAAGAGTCGTCAAGAAGGCAATACGGTCACCACGGTAGAGCGAGCGAACCCGCTCGATCGGCACACCATCCGGGTCGACAGACGTGCGGTGCAGTAGAAGCATCGGCATCGAGGTGGTGGACTCGACGAGGGTTGCCTCCCGCGGTGAGGCAAGTACCGTCTCGATCCGTTCGGTTGCGGAGGCGAAGACCACGCCGATCGAGCGAATGGCCGCGTAGAGCGATGTCGTCGCGTCGAAAGCGTCGAGCATTTCACCGAACCTGCTGTCCGGCAGGAAGGTTGATTCGAGTCCGATCTTCTCACCGTCGGCGAAGAGGACACGCTCGAGATGAACGACGCTGTCGCCCAACTCGATACCCAACTCCGTGGCGAGACCGTCGTCGGCCGACATTCGTTCGAACGTCACAACCTTACGACTGGGCACTCGCCCAGCACTCAGTGCGCCTTCGGTATAAGAACGAATCGAGAGCGGCTGAACCAACTTCGGACTCGCGACGACAGTGCCCCGCCCCCGCCGCTCGATCCGTCCTTCGACAAGCAGATCACGAAGCGCTTGACGGACCGTCTCGCGAGCGACAGTGAAACGTGCCGCCAATTCCCGCTCGGACGGGACTGCGTCGCCCTCCTCGAGCCCACTGAGAATGGTCTCGATCTCGGTGCGCACCCGGTAGTACTTCAGCTCCGGTTCGATCACGACGCTCGAGGTCCCCGGCCCGGTGGACGTCTGCTGATTCATGGCGCAAGCGTACAAGAATTCGGTCTATACCAATTGTTAACCTGGAGTTCGTCTCGATTCCCCCTATTGGTCTAGACCAAACGTCACTATCTCTACATGCGAATTTTGATTGTGGGCGGAGGAATCCTCGGAACGGCGCACGCCGACGAGGCAATCCGCCGGGGACACGACGTCATCCATCTCGAACGCGAGCCCGAAGCCCGCGGTGCAACGGTACGGAACTTCGGATTGGTCTGGGTATCCGGGCGCGCTCCGCACGAACTCGAAGCCGCGCTGCGTTCGCGCGAGCTGTGGGCGGACCTTGCCGCCCGTGTCCCCGGCGTCGGATACCGCCCGGCCGGCTCCATCACCCTCATGCGCACCGAGGAGGAGGTCGCAGTCGCGCAGGAAGCATTCGCTCGGCCGGACGCCGACAACCGAGGGTTCGCACTTCTCGATCCCGACGCCGTTCGCGTCGTCAACCCCGCGCTCCGGGGCAAGTTTCTCGGCGGACTGCACTGCACCCTGGACGCCGCTGTCGAGTCACGGCAAGCGCTCCCCGCCATCCGTTCTTACCTCGAATCCACCGGCCGTTACACCTTCCACGCCGGAACGGAAGCCCGCGAGATCACGACGAACACCCCCGGCGTACACATCCGCGACGATCGCGGTCGCAACTTCGACGCCGATCTCGTGATCGTCTGCCCCGGAGCAACACTCGGCGGATTGGCCCGCGATCTCGCCGGCGATCTCCCGTTGCGACGTGTGCGCCTGCAGATGATGCAGACCGCCCCACTCGGCGAAAAGCTCACCACCGCAATCGCTGACGGTGACAGCTTCCGCTACTACCCCGGTTTCGCCGGATCTGCCCTCGATCACCTTCGCACGGTGCAGCCACAGGAACCGACTGCCGAGGAGCACCGCATGCAACTCCTGTGCGTGCAGCGCTTGCACGGCGGTCTGACCATCGGTGACACCCACGAATACGAGGAGCCCTTCGACTTCGACGTCGACGAGGCGCCCTATCGCCATCTGTCCGGAGTGGTGGAAACACTTCTGGGGCGCGATCTTCCGCCCATCGTCAAGCGATGGGCGGGCGTCTACAGCCAGTGCCTCGACCCCTCACAACTTGTTCACCGCGCACAAGCCGCCGACAACGTCTGGGTGGTTGCCGGTCCCGGTGGCCGCGGCATGACGCTCGGCCCGGCACTGGCGGAACAAACCGCCGACCAGCTCGGTCTCTGAATCCTTCCGACAAGAAAGACTTCTCATGTCTCCCATCACCCTTGCCGTTCTCGACATGGCCGGCACCACCGTCGCCGACGACGGACTGGTTCTTCGCGCGTTCGCCGCCGCTGCCGAAGCCGGCGGACTGCCTGCCGAAGGCCCGGAAGCCGACGCCGCTCGCCAGTACGTCCTCGACACCATGGGCCAGTCGAAGATCGTCGTGTTCCGGGCGATCTTCGGTGACGAGAACCGCGCCCAGGCCGCGAACGCCGCATTCGAAACCACTTACGATTCCCTCATCGACCAGGGGCTGGCCGAGCCGATCCCTGGCGCGGAGAAGGCGATCACCACACTGCGCGAGGCCGGCATCAAAGTTGCCTTGACCACCGGGTTCAGCCGATCGACGCAGGACAAACTCCTCGTCGCGCTCGGCTGGGAAACCCTCGCCGATCTCACCCTCTCCCCCGCCGAGGCCGGTCGCGGTCGACCGTACCCGGACCTGATTCTGACTGCCCTGCTCAAACTTTCGATCGACGACGTCCACCAGATCGCCGTACTCGGCGACACGTCCAACGACGTGCTCAGCGGCATTCGTTCCGGCGCATCCATCGTCGCCGGAACTCTGACCGGCGCACACGACGAGCAACAGCTTCGCGACGCCGGAGCCACCCACATCGTCCCGTCGGTGACGGAGTTCGCCGAACTCCTCACCCACTCCTGATCTCACCTCCGAAAAAGGAATCGTCATGCGTCTACGCCCGAGCATCGCTGCGGCCGCTCTCGCCGTGTCCGTCCTTTCGTTCACCACCGCCTGCGGTGGCACCGGCACTGCTGCCGGATCAGACACCGAAACCGTCACCGTCTACAGCGCCGACGGTCTGTCCGGTTGGTACAAGGGAAGATTCGACGCCTTCACCGCGCAGACCGGTATCGCCGTCAACCTCGTGGAAGCCGGATCCGGCGAGGTCGTCTCGCGGGTCGAGAAAGAACAGTCCAACCCACAGGCGGACGTGATCATCACGCTGCCGCCGTTCATCCAGAAGGCCGACGCCCAAGGTCTGCTCGAGCCCAGCGGAATCGACACCTCCGCCGTTCCCGCGGACGAGAAGGACGACGCCGGCAAATACGTACCCGTCGTCGAGAATTACCTCTCGTTCATCGCCAATCCGACTGCGTCACCCGCCCCACAATCTTGGGACGACCTGCTCACTGATCAGTTCAAGGGCAAGTTGCAGTACTCCACGCCCGGCCAGGCCGGCGACGGTACCGCGGTGTTGTTGCTGCTCCAGCATCTGATGGGCAAGGAAGGCGCACTCGACTACCTCGGAAAGCTCCAGGCCAACAACGTCGGTCCCTCGTCCTCCACCGGAAAGCTCCAGCCCAAGGTCAGCAACGGGGAACTCCTGGTCGCCAACGGTGACGTCCAGATGAACCTCGCCTCCATCGCCGACGACGGCTCGAAGTTCGACATCTTCTTCCCCGCGGGAGCCGACGGCACTCGCACCACCATTGCACTGCCCTACGTGATGGGCCTCGCCAAGAGCGCACCGAGCAGCGAACAAGCCAAGAAGTTGATGGAGTTCCTGCTCTCCGAAGAATCCCAGAAGACCGTCGCCACCGATGCACTCGGCGTATCGGTCCGCGAGGACGTCCGAAGCAGTGCCGGTGAATCGACCGACAAGAACACGCCTTCGGGAGTTCTGCAGGGCGTCAACGTGTGGACCCCGAACTGGAACGACGTCCTCAGCTCGCTCGACGCCGACATCGCCGCTTACCAGAAAGCCACCGGGAGCTGATCATGGCAAGAACCAGACTGGGGCGGACGCTCCCCGAGACCGTCGGTGTTCACGGAGCGATCGAACATTCCGCTCCGGCCATCACCTTCGATCGCGTCAACGTCGCCTACGGCCGCGGGAAGACCGCAACCCATGCACTCGTCGATTTCAATCTGCGAGTGGCACCGGGTGAAACTGTGGCACTGCTGGGGCCCAGTGGATCCGGCAAGTCGACCGCCCTGAAGGCCCTCGCGGGATTTGTCCGCCCCACGTCCGGTTCCGTCAAGCTCGGCACCCGAGACGTCACCAATCTGCCTCCCGCACAACGCGGTATCGGCGTCGTCGTTCAGTCGTACGCTCTTTTCCCGCACATGCGAGTTTCCGAGAACGTAGCCTTCGGACTCCGAGCCCATCGCGTGCCGCGCTCGGAGATCGGCCCTCGCGTAGCCGAAGCCCTCGACATGGTCGGGATGTCGGCGTACGGAAAGCGCCTTCCCCGTGAGCTTTCCGGCGGTCAACAGCAGCGAATCGCAATCGCCCGAGCCTTGGCAATTCGCCCTGGAGTACTCCTCCTCGACGAACCACTGGCCGCCCTGGATGCGCAACTTCGCGAGAGCATGCTCGGCGAACTGGCGAGACTGCGCGCCGCACTACCTGACACAGCCATGCTCTATGTGACGCACGATCAGAGTGAAGCCCTGGCGCTCGCAGACCGAATCGCAGTGATGCGCAACGCCAGACTCGCGGACATCGACACCGCCGAGGCCTTGTGGAAACGCCCGCCGTCCAGCTTCACCGCGGCCTTCCTCGGGGGTGCGAACCTGCTGCCCTGCACCGTCACACGCGTCATCGGCACCTCCGCACTGGTCTCGATCGGTGGCACGCCGTTCACCGCTCACGCCCCGCAGCCCGAGATCGGGCACATCGAATGGGAGTCCGACATGGACGCCTACCTGTGTGTTCGTCCACACGCGGTAGGCGTAACCGGCGTCGGCGCACGAGGATCATTCCCGGCGCGCATCGTCTCGAGCGTCTGGCGCGGTTCCACGACGCGTCTGACGCTGGCTGTCCGTGGCCTCGACGACGTCCGCGTCGACGCGGATGTTCCAGGGCACGACGAACGACCGGTCGACACCGAAGTGGGCGTCGTCTTGCCCACGGACGGCAGTGTCCTGGTTCCGGCGGATCGCCACCCATGACGACAACCTTGGAACGCCCCGAAACCGCTGTGCCCCAGCACAAAGACCCGATCCCGTGGCGCCGGATCGGGTGGACGCTACCGCCACTGCTTCTAGTCCTCGTGTTTGCTGTCTACCCCACTGCGCGTGTCCTCACGGAATCGCTGAGCACCGGAAGCGGCACCGGGTTGTCCACGTGGTCCTCCGTGCTCGGTTCGGAACTGTTCAGGACCGCACTCTGGCGGACCATCCAGATCGCCGTGGCGTCGACTCTGGGGTGCCTGATCCTGGGAACCTTCCTCGCCTTGGTGCTTGCCTTCGTTCCATTCGCCGGATCCAAGGTGGTGGGGCGATTGATCGACACCGTGCTCGCCCTGCCGTCATTCCTGATCACGCTGGCGTTCACGTTTCTGTACGGCACGGCCGGCGCCGTCAACGCCTTGATCATCAGCATCACCGGCGACGCGAGCGGCCCGCTGAACTTCCTGAACACTCCGTTCGGAGTCATCGCGGCCGAAATCACCTTCTTCACACCCTTTGTCGTGCGTCCGCTGTTGGCCGCGTTCACCCAGATTCCGCGTGAACAGCTCGACGTTGCAGCCAGTCTCGGCGCGTCACCCGTCCGAGTTCTGCGGCAGGTGGTGATGCCGGAAGCGTGGCCAGCCCTCCTGGCCGGTGGATCACTCGTACTTCTGATGACACTGAATGAATTCGGCATTGTGCTCTTCACCGGAGCAAAAGACGTCGTAACTCTTCCGGTCCTCATCTACACCCGCGGCATTGTCACCTTCGACTTGCCCGGCGCGGCAGTGATCGCGACGGTCCAGGTCGCACTCTCACTCGGCCTGTACTGCCTCTACCGATTCACCTTCAACAGATTGATGGGAGGCAGCCGTGCTGCTGTGGACACGAAGCTCTAGGGCTCTCGTACTCGGATTCTTCACCCTGGTCGTCGCGGTGGTTTTTGTCGCGCCCATCGCCACCGTCGTCGCGGCTGCCTTGGCCGGATCGTGGACCGGTCCACTTCCGTCGAATCTCGGCGGCAAGAACTTCTCCACGGCGCTGTCCGACGAGAACTTCGCCAGCCTGATCGTCAGTTTGCAGACTGCATTCATCTCGGGAGCACTGGCATTGATCGTCGGAACGTGGGCCGCGCTGGCCTCTCGTGAGGCACCGATGTGGCTGCGGCGCATCACCGATGCCGTATTCCATTTACCGATTGCGGTTCCGTCGGTCGCGATCGGCTTGGGTCTGCTCATCACTTTCAACGAGCGCCCATTACTGCTCGGCGGCACCAAATGGATCGTGATTCTCGCTCACACGGTTTTGGTGCTTGCCTTTGCCTTCAGTTCCGTATCGGCCGCGCTCGAACGGCTCGATCCCGCCTACCGTCAAGCTGCCGAATCACTCGGCGCCGGCCCAGTGCGGGTGCTGACGCGGGTGACGCTACCGCTGCTGCTCCCAGCGTTGGGTGCGGCCGCCGGGCTTTCCATCGCACTGTCGATGGGTGAGCTGGGCGCAACGGTCATGGTCTACCCGGCGACATGGAAGACCTTGCCGGTCAGTATCTTCGGACTCACCGACCGCGGCCAGGTATTTCTTGCCGCAGCAAATACGACACTGCTGCTTGCAGTTACCCTGATCGCCCTCATGGTGGTTGGCAGAATCCGTCGGCGCTGACCTTGCTGTGCGCCTTTATTAACCGCCCGCGGTTAATAAAGGCGCACAGCAAGGGGTTTATCCCTTCCGCAAGATGTACCGCTGAACCTTGCCACTCGGGGTCTTGGGCAGGTTCGGAACAAAGTGCACTGTGCGCGGGTACGCGTGCGCTGCAAACTTCTTCTTCACCAGGGTTTGCAGTTCCTTCTCGAGTTCGTCGTCGCCGTCGACACCTTCGCGAAGTACGACGAACGCCTCGAGGACCTCACCGCGCAACTCGTCGGGCATGCCCACCACTGCCGCCTCGATGACGTGCTCGTGCATGACCAGCACGCTCTCGACGTCGAAGGGACCGATGCGGTAGCCCGCCATGATGATGACGTCGTCGTCGCGCGAGGAGAAGAAGAAGAATCCGTCCTCGTCCGTCATTCCGGCGTCACCGGTGATGTACCAGCGACCGTCTTCGCTGAATCGCTGCTTCGTCTTCTCCGGCGCATCGACGTATCCGGTGAACCACATCAACGGGCTGTTGTGAGTATCGATCGCCACGCGTCCCTGAGTGCGAGCCGGTGCGATGTCATCCGAATTGTCCTCCAGCACAGCGGCAGACCAGCCCGGCAACGGACGACCCATGGATCCTGGACGGACGTCCTCGCGGAGTCCGTCGGCCCAGGCGTTGACGATGAACATGCCGTGCTCGGTCTGGCCGTAGTGATCACGAACCTCGACGCCCAACGAGTTCTTCGACCACGCAACAACATCCGGAGTCAAGGGCTCACCGGCCGAGGACGCGCGGCGAAGCGAGATGCCTTCCGGAACGGGTGCCTTGTCGGCACGCAGACTGCGGTACACGGTCGGAGCAGCGGCAAAATTGGTGACACCGAACTTCTCGATGATCTGCCACGTCAGCGGCGCGGAGAATCCGGCGTGCAGCAGAATGCTTCGCGTTCCCGCGGCAAGCGGACCGAGCAACGCGTAGTACAGCCCGTACGCCCAGCCCGGGTCTGCGGCGTTCCAGAACACGTCGTCCTGACGGACGTCGAGGCCGAACTCCTGGTAGGCGTGGAACGACGCGAGCGCGCGCACCGGAACCGGCACGCCCTTGGGTGTCCCCGTGGTGCCACTGGTGAACAACTGCACCATCGGTGCGTTGCCGCCGACTGCCTGAGCAGCGCCCTTCGGGTCTCCTGCATCCTGAGCTGCGACAAGTGCATCGAAGTCCAACTCGTCACCGGCCGCGCCGCCCGCGACGATGACCTGCCACGCTGCGTCGGCGGGGATGTCCTCGCCCGGCGCGAGCTTGTCGAGCTGATTGGCGTCGGAAACGACCACCTTCGCGCCACTGGCCGTCAAGCGGAAAGCGATGGCCGGCGAAGCGAACGCCGTGAACAAGGGCACGTGGACCGCGCCGCGGCGCCAGATTCCGAGGAGCGCGACCACGAGGTCCGCAGACTTGCCCATCAAGGTCGCGACGTTGTCACCCGGCTCGACTCCGAGGTCCGTCAGAGCTGCCGCGAAACGCGCGGACTGCTCACGTAGATGACCGTAAGTGAGGTCCACCGAGCTAAGGTCTGCCTCGACGACGGTGAATGCAACGCCATCCGCGGGATGCCGATCGCAGAGCAATTCTGCGGCGCTGGCATGCGGGGTGTCGTACTGGTCCAGCAGCTCGCGCACCCGTGCGGTGGGATCGGTGCTCATCAACTTGCTCCTTCTCGATCGTCGTATGGTTGGCCCGACCGGTTACGTTGGCGGCTCGTCATACGTACTGTTCACCCCCTATGATCTAGCTCACAAGAGAACTTCACTACCCCCAGAAAGGGGTACCTGCGTGAATCGACATGCTTCGTCACTTCTGCGTCCCCGCGACGGGGACGCTATGCGAGGTGAACTCCGAACAATTGCAGCTCAGGGCGTTGTTCCCGTGCTGTTCGGAGGCGAGGTCCAGGACGGAACCCTGCACCTGAGCGAATTCGTCGGCACCCGCACCAACAATCTCAAGGGCTTGGCCATCCCGCCGCGCTCGGGTATGGGCGGACGCGTCGTCGCCCAGGGTTCACCGATCACCGTCAACGATTACGGCAATTCGCAGTCCATCACTCATCACTTCGACCGGCCTGTTCTGAGCGAGGGCCTGCATTCGATCATCGCCGTTCCGGTCATGGTGTCCGGCAAATCGCGCGCGGTCCTCTACGCCGCGATCCGCGACTCCGCTCCCCTCGGCGATCGCACAGCAGACGTCATGGTCAGCGCATCCCGGCGTCTCGGGATGGAGTTCGCCATCCGCGACGAGGTCGATCGTCGCCTGCAACTACTTCAGGCCGCCGCCGCGACCACCGCCGACGGTATGTCTTCGGAAGAGATCCGCGGAGTCCACGCCGAACTACGCAGTGTCGCCCAGACCGTGACCGACACCGACTTGCAGACCAAGCTCCGCGGACTTTCCCAGCGTTTGGCCAACCTGCTGCGCCCTACCACCGACGCCGAATCCGCCGTCGCACTCACCCCACGTGAAGTGGATGTTCTCTCGCAAGTCGCACTCGGCTGCACCAACATCGAAGCCGGCCAAAGGCTTTCCCTTCGACCTGAAACAGTCAAGAGCTATCTGCGAAGCGCGATGGGAAAGCTGGACGCGAGCTCACGCCACGAAGCCGTGGTGACCGCCCGCAGGTTGGGACTGCTCCCCTGACGGGTCAGTAGCCCTCCGGCAGAGCGGTGAGCATGTCGCGGGTGACTGCGACGGCGTTGTCCGAACTTCCGCCCCGCACAACCAGAGTGGCGAAGGCCAGGTTGCCGCGATAGCCGACGAACCACGCATGCGATCCCCCGTCGACCTCGGCTTCACCGGTCTTGCCGTACACCTCACCCTGATCTTCGACGCGTTCTGCAGTACCGCTGGTGACCACGAGTCGCATCATGCCGCGCAGGCCGTCGACCATGGCGGGCGAGATCGCCGGGCGCTCACCGTCGATGGTGGTTTCGCGCCCTGAAATCAGTTGCGGCACCGGAGTCGAACCGTTCGCGACCGTCGCCGCTGCCATCGCCATTCCGAACGGACTGACCACGACCTTTCCCTGACCGAACCCGTCTTCGGTCCGCTGCACCAGGTCCGACGCCGGCGGCACCGAACCGGAATCGATCGGCAATCCCACCACGTTGTAGTCCTGGCCGATGCCGAACTGCGCTGCGGCAGTGGTCAACGTGTCTGGTTGCATCTCGCTGGCCAGCTTGGCGAAGGACGTGTTGCACGAACGCGCGAAGGCCGTTGCCATCGGCACCGTGCCGAGTGAGAACTCGTTGTAGTTGGGGACGCTGCGCTCACCGATCTCGATCCGGCCCGGGCAGGGCACCATCGTGTCGGGGGTCGCCTGACCGGTCGAAATTGCGGCGCCTGCCGTGATGATCTTGAACGTCGAACCGGGCGGGTACTGACCCATCGTCGCGACCGGTCCGTCGCGGTCTGCTGCCTTGTTCTGTGCGACAGCCAGGATCGCCCCACTCGACGGTTCGATGACCACCATCATCGCCTGATCCTTGTTCACGTTCACGGCACGCTGAGCAGCGATCTGAATGTTGCGATCCAAACTGATACTGAACGACGGAACAGGTTGCGGCGCAGTCTCGGTCAGCACATCGGTGTCGACGCCGTTCTGGTTGACCGTGACGACACTCCAGCCGGCTTTGCCGTCGACCTCGTCGATGATCGTCTTCTTGATCTGCCCGAGAAGGTCGGGCGCGAACTCCGGGTCCGTCGAGACGAGATCCGATTCGTCCGAGACAGAGACTCCCGAGATGGCTCCCAGTTGCGCCGATACCTGGTCGTAGTCGTCACTGCGCAGGCGGGTCACCAGATAGTCGCCCTTGACGGCCGTCGAGGATTCGGCGATCGATTGACCCGTCAGCGAAGAATCGAACCGACCGAGAACACTTGCGAGATTGTTTGCGGAACCAATGATGTCGTTGCTCTTGGAGCGATCGAACTTCACTCGGTAGACAATTCCCGGCACCAGGACATCCGTGCCCGAATGCTCGTTGACCCGCGCTCGCGGCGCCGCGGTTGCCCGCAACGACATCGTCTGCTTGTCACCGAGGCGCGGGTGAACGTCCGTCGAACTCCACCGGACGGACCAGTCGCCGTCCTTGCGTCCCATCTGCAGCTCGCCGTCGTACGTCCACACACGGTCTTTCGGAAGGTGCCACTCGTAGGTGTAGCCGACCGTCGCAGTGTCACCGTTCATCTTCACCGACGTGGTCTCGGCAGTCATCGACTCGGCCTGGAGCGCATCCCAGGTGTCACTCAATACAGGACCCGCGGAATCAGGCCGGTCCGTCAGTTTTGCTGCCTCGTCGATATCCCTGTCACCGAACGCACTCAGGAACTGCTGCGCGACGGGCTCGGGGCCGGCGGGTTTCGGAGTACACGAACTGATCCCCACCGCCAAGAAAATCACGGTGCAGGAGGCCAACAGTTGGGCCGAGCGACTACGAGAGAAATGCCGAGTGTTCATCGAGCCCCATAGTAGGGCGACAAATGCTCCACCCAGCGTAGGCGCGACCATTGCACGCAGCTTGTACGGTCAGTCGAGCAGCACCGTCGAGAAGGTCGCGACCTGTCGGAACCCCACCCGCGAATAGGTCGACCGCGCAATCGTATTGAAGCTGTTGACGTACAGGCTCGCAATGCGACCGGTCGCCATGATCGACTCCGCTACAGCCGCTGTACCGGTCACGCCGAAGCCCTGCCCACGAAATTCCGGGTTGACCCACACACCCTGGATCTGGCCACAGCGAGCAGACATCGAACCGACCTCCGCCTTGAAAACGACCTGGCCGTCCTCGATGTGCGCCCACGCTCGACCTGCGGCGATCAGGCTAGCGACACGGTGCCGGTATCCGCGCCCACCGTCGTTGGCACGCGGGTCGACTCCGACCTCTTCGATGAACATCGCGATCGCGGCAGGCAGATAGATCTCAAGTTCGTCCGAGCGAACCTGCCGGACCAGTGGATCCGACGGGCACGCCAGCGGCTCGGAAACCGCGAGCAACGGCTGTTCGGGGCGAACCTCCCGCGCAGTTCCCCAGTCGAGCTCGAGCATCTCCCACAGCGGCAACGCCAATTCGGCGCGGCCGACCACCGACGAGCACATGCGCGGAATCCGACAGGCACGGTCGGCGAATGCCCGAATGTCATCCGGATCGCCTCGAAGCGGAACCAGGTTCGCCCCGGCAAAGCACAGTGAGGACAACGGCCCGCCTCGACTCCACAGCTCGCCGTGAATCATTCGTGGGTCGACGCCGCATTCTTCGACGCGCGCGGCAATCATGCAGGCCGCCACCGGATCGGCGTCGAGTACCCGTCGGACGTCTTCGAGATCTCGACTTCCGACCTGCTTGGCTCCGAGGAGTTTGAGCATCCGTCAACCCCCTCGACTCGACTGCGCGTCCACGAATATCACTACCCGATCATGATGCACTCAGATTGCCACGAACCTGACACCGACGGGGAAGATTCATCCGGCAATCACTCAACTCACGGTGACAACCGGCGCACCCTCCGAGGCGTCACCCTCCATGCTTTCGGCAATTTTCATCGCCTCTTCGATCAACGTCTCGACGATCTGCGCCTCGGGCACCGTCTTGATGACCTTGCCCTTGACGAAGATCTGGCCCTTGCCGTTGCCGGACGCCACACCGAGGTCGGCCTCACGCGCTTCGCCCGGTCCGTTCACGACGCAACCCATGACTGCCACGCGCAGCGGGATCTCCATGCCTTCGAGGCCGGCGGAGACCTCGTCGGCGAGTGTGTAGACATCGACCTGTGCACGGCCACACGAGGGGCATGAGACGATCTCGAGCTTGCGGGGACGCAGGTTCAGAGACTGCAGAATCTGGTTACCGACCTTGATTTCCTCGGCCGGCGGGGCCGAGAGCGAAACCCGGATCGTGTCGCCGATACCCTCCGCGAGCAGCGCACCGAAGGCGACCGCGGACTTGATCGTGCCCTGAAACGCCGGCCCTGCCTCCGTGACGCCGAGGTGCAACGGGTAATCGCATTTGGCGGCGAGTTGGCGGTAAGCCTCGACCATGATCACCGGATCGTTGTGCTTGACGGAGATCTTGATGTCACCGAAGCCGTGCTCTTCGAACAACCCGGCCTCCCACAGCGCGGACTCGACCAACGCTTCGGGCGTCGCCTTGCCGTACTTCTCCATCAACCGAGGATCGAGCGATCCCGCGTTGACACCGATACGGATCGGAATGCCTGCGTCACCGGCAGCCTTGGCCACCTCTTTGACACGGCCGTCGAATTCCTTGATGTTGCCCGGATTGACGCGCACCGCAGCGCATCCCGCATCGATTGCCGCGAAGATGTAGCGCGGCTGGAAGTGGATGTCGGCGATAACCGGGATCTGGCTCTTCTTCGCAATGATCGACAACGCGTCCGCGTCTTCCTGACGCGGGCAGGCGACACGGACGATGTCGCAACCGGACGCGGTCAGTTCCGCGATCTGCTGCAGCGTTGCATTGACGTCGTGCGTCTTCGTGGTGCACATGGACTGCACCGAGATGGGGAAATCGCTGCCCACACCTACCGTGCCGACCTGCAGCTGCCGTGTCTTGCGTCGAGGAGCAAGAATCGCTGCGGGTGCCGAGGGCATTCCCAGTCCGATAGGGATGGTCACGTCTGTGCCTTCTTTCATAGCTTCACTGCAAGTTTAGCCGGGCGATCGCCGCACTACCGCGCGGCAACCGTCACCCTTCTCACACGGTCAGAAGATCTTGATCGGATTGACGATGTCAGCCGTGAGTGTCAGCAACATGAACGCGCCACCGATCACGATGAATACGTAAGTAATCGGAAGGAGTCGCGTGTAGTCGACCGGGCCGCCGGGAATCAAGCCTCGGCGGGCGCGGAACCAATCACGGATCTTCTCGTAGAAGACCACCGCGATGTGACCGCCGTCGAGCGGCAACAGCGGCAGGATGTTGAAAACACCGAGGAAGAAGTTGATCGATGCGAGCAGTCCGACGAACATCGGCCACTCGGCTCGATCTGCGGCCTCGCCACCGATCACGCTGGCACCGACCACGCTGATCGGTGTGTCCTGGGCGCGTTCGCCGCCCGTGATCGACTCCCACAGTGCCCCCACCTTCGACGGAATGTCAGCCAATGCCTTCACCGAGTCGACCATGATCTGGCCGGTGTAGTCGAAGGCTGCCGGAACAGCCGTGAGAGCGTTGTACTCGACCAGCGCCGAGCCCGGTCCACCGATTCCGACAGCGGATACTTCCTGCTTCACGGGAACGCCACTGGCCGAGTTCACATATCGCTGGACTCGTTCGGGCACGACCGTGATCGACAAGGCCTCTCCGTCGCGATCAACCGACAACACGATCGGACCATCCACACCTCGAATAGCTGCTGCCACCTCAGGGAAGGTGCTCGTCGACTTTCCGTCGACTGCGGTGATCCGATCTCCCGATTGCAGGCCCGCATCTCCCGCGGGGCCCCCACCCGAGCACTCTGTCAGCTCGAAGTTGCCGTCCTGGCCCAGCTGATCGGGGGCCACACAGGTGACCTCTTGGACCACTGGCTGAGCGGGCTCAGTTCGGCCCCAGCCGAGAAGCAATGCGTAGATCAGGAGGAACCCGAGAATGAAGTTCATCGCGATACCGCCGGACATGACGACGACGCGCTTCCACGCCGCCTTCTTGTACATCGCGTGCGGCTCTTCTTCAGGCGTCATCTCGTCGAGGGCCGTCATGCCCGCGATGTCGCAGAATCCGCCCAGCGGCAGCGCCTTGAGGCCGTACTCGGTCTCACCTCGACGGAACGAGAAGATCTTCGGTCCGAAGCCGATGTAGTAGCGGCGAACCTTCATTCCCAAAGCCTTGGCCGTCCACATGTGACCGGCTTCGTGCAGGGCGATGGACACGCCGATGCCGAGGGCAAACAGCACTACGCCCAGTGCAAAAACCATGAAAGCTCTAGCCCTCCTGCTTCACGAGCTGACGCGCTCGTGTGCGTGCCCAGCCGTCTGCGGCCAGAACGTCGTCCACGGTAACCGGTTCTGCGGACCATTGACCTGCATCGTCGAGAACAGCAGCCACCGTGCGGACGATCGCCGGGAAGGAAATGACACCGTCGAGGAATGTCTGAGCCGCCACTTCGTTGGCCGCGTTGTAGATCGCGGTGAAGCAACCTCCGGATTTGCCTGCGCTTCGCGCCAGATCGACGGCGGGGAACACCGACGAATCGAGCGGCTCGAATTCCCAGGTGGAGGCGGTGGTGAAGTCGCATGCCGACGCCGCACCTTCGATGCGGTCCGGCCAGCCGAGAGCGAGAGCAATCGGGAGCTTCATGTCCGGTGGACTCGCCTGTGCCAGCGTCGATCCGTCGAAGAAGGTCACCATGGAATGCACGATCGACTGCGGATGCACGGTGACGTCGATGCGGTCGTAGTCGATCCCGAACAGCAGGTTCGTCTCGATCAACTCGAGGCCCTTGTTGACCAGAGTTGCCGAGTTGAGGGTGTTCATGGGGCCCATCGACCAGGTGGGGTGCGCACCTGCCTGAGCCGGATTCACACTTTCGAGATCCTCGGCGCTCCAGCCACGGAACGGCCCACCCGAAGCGGTGAGAACCAACCGGGCCACCTCGTCGCCTGTTCCACCACGTAGGCACTGGGCAAGCGCCGAATGCTCCGAGTCGACCGGCACGATCTGACCGGGGGCGGCGGCTTTCGTCACCAGAGCTCCGCCGGCGACAAGCGATTCCTTGTTCGCCAGCGCCAGGCGCGCTCCCGAGTTCAAAGCCGCCAGTGTCGGTTCGAGTCCCAACGAACCGACGAGCGCATTGAGGACAACATCGGCACCGCTGTCCCGAACCAGTTCCGTCACGGCGCTCGGTCCCGAACGGGCGGTTACCGATTCCAGCGCCGACGCCGCTGCAGGATCGGCGACGGCGACGTCCGTGACGCCGGTTGCACGAATCTGTTCGGCCAACAACTCGACGTTGTTGCCGCCCGCTGCAAGACCGACTACTTCGAAACGGTCGGGGTTGGCAGCGATGACCTCCAGCGCTTGGGTACCGATCGAACCGGTACTGCCGAGGAGGAGGACGCGGGTACGTGTGGTTTCCTGCACTCGCCCATTGTTCCTGATAACACCTGAGAACAACCTTATCGACGCCCAACTACGTACGACAGGCAGTCGTATGTCACCATATTGGGCAGTAGTGCAACCGAATGAGCAGGAGGATCGACCGTGGCCGATACCCAGTTGGACGTCAAGTCCAGCGCCCCCGTCGTGGTCTCGCACGTCGATGAGGCCGAGGTTCCCTCTGCCGCATGGGGGTGGAGTGGTGAAGGACTCAAGTTTTTCCGTTTCCTCGGATGGTTCTTCGCAATATTCCTGCTTCTGATGATGATCGGAAACCATCACGGCAAGGTCGAGGATCTGTGGCTCATCGGCACCGCCGGATTGATGATCTTCATTCTGGTCCGCGACATCGTCATCCGTCGCCGCCCGCGCTAGAAACCTGACAAAGAGAAGGCCTCCACGAACGAAAGTTCGTGGAGGCCTTCTCTTTACGTGTTTCAGGCCTGGAACGCTTCAGTTCTCGGCTGCCAGCTGGCCACAGGCTGCGGCGATTTCCTGACCGCGCGTATCGCGCACCGTGCACGAGACGCCCTGGGCGATGACCCGACGCACGAACTCACGCTCGACGTCCTTGGGGCTCGCGTCCCACTCGCTGCCCGGAGTCGGGTTGAGCGGAATCAGGTTGACGTGCACCAACCCGCCGAGTGCTTTCTTCAGCTTCTTGCCCAGCATGTCCGCACGCCACGGCTGATCGTTGACGTTCTTGATCATCGCGTACTCGATTGACACACGACGACCGGTCTTGTCTGCGTAGTACCGGGCAGCCTGAAGTACCTCCGACACTGACCAGCGATTGTTGACCGGGACAAGAGTGTCACGCAGTTCGTCGTCCGGTGTGTGCAGCGACACCGCCAGCGTGACGCTCAGGCCTTCGTCAGCGAGCTTGCGGATAGCGGGAGCTAGGCCGACGGTCGAGACCGTCACGGACCGCTGAGACAGGCCGAGCCCGTCGGGTGCGGGCGAAGTGATGCGTCGTACCGCTGCCACCACGCGCTTGTAGTTCGCCAAAGGCTCGCCCATACCCATGAACACGACGTTCGAGAGGCGCCCGGGTCCGCCGGCAACATCACCGTCGCGCATTGCGGCCGCTGCCTCGCGAACCTGATCGACGATCTCGGCGGTCGAAAGGTTGCGGTCGAGGCCGCCCTGACCCGTCGCACAGAACGGGCAGGCCATTCCGCAGCCTGCCTGACTCGAGATACAGAGCGTCGCCCGATCGGGATAGCGCATCAGGACGCTTTCGAGCAGCGTTCCGTCATGCGCCTTCCACAGGGTCTTGCGAGTGTCGCCCGAATCGCACGCGAGGTGCTTGATCGGGGTCAACAAGGTCGGGAACAGCGACTCCCCCACCTTCTCGCGCACCGATGCGGGGAGATCGGTCATCTTCTCCGGATCGGCTTCGAGCCGCGCGTAGTACTGACGCGCGAGCTGATCGGCCCGGAAAGCCGGAAGGCCGAGCTCTTTCACCGCTTCTTTGCGCTCGGCGGAATCGAGATCGGCGAGGTGCCGTGGAGGCATTCCGCGCTTGGGTGCAGTGAAAACGAGGGGAAGAGAGGCAGCCATAGTTACACCATTGTCCCATTGTTTTGGGGTGCTACCCCACTGCCACCCGATTGTGGCCGGATTACCCGTGCAACTTTGCGCAGGTTGCGTGATGATCATGTCATGTCAACCACACCAGAGGATCCGTCGAACTCCCCCGTGTACGGCCCCGCCGACGGTTTCGGTCCCGATCCGGAACTTCCGAAGGTGGGCGAGGACAAGGCAGTGGAAAAACACGATCCGGAACCGACACCGACGCCTGAACCGGTGCCGACCGGAACGTCGGTCACCGACCGAACCAGAGCTGCGACGACCTGGGTTGGCCTGGTCATAGGCGCAATTGTGCTGATCTTACTTCTGGTGTTCATCCTGCAGAACCTCGAGAGCGTCTCCGTCAAGATCCTCGCCTGGCAGATCGACTTTCCGCTCGGAATCACGATCCTGCTCTCCGCGATCGCGGGCGCATTGATCATGGCGTTGGCAGGCGGGGTTCGCATCATTCAGATCCGGCGCGCAGCGAAGCGGCAGATGTGACTGAAATCTAGTTACGCAATTGGGTCGATCGATGGGCCAGCAGGCATCATTGATGTCGTGGAAATCACCGGAAAGGCCCTGATGTGACTACTCACATGGAGAGACCTGTGACCTCGCGAATTGCCCCACAGCAGGCAAGATCCTGGCTCCTCGTCCCCGCGTCCAAACCGGACACCTTCGACGCCGCACTCGCGAGTGCGGCCGACGCCGTCATTCTCGACCTCGAGGATGCCGTCACCGCACCCAACAAACCGGCGGCCCGCCGCGATGTCGCCGCATTCCTGAGCGAACACAATCACGCCTGGGTTCGGATCAACGACGCCACGACACCGTTCTGGGAAGAGGATCTGGCCGCACTCGCGGGCCTCCCCGGACTCGAGGGTGTCATGCTCGCAAAGACCGAAAGCGGTCAGCAGGCCGACGCCACGGCCGAGCGACTTCCCGAAGGCACCAAGATTCTTGCTCTCGTCGAATCCGCGGTAGGACTCGAGGCTGCGCCCGAGATCGCACGCACTGACGGCATCTTCCGTCTCGCATTCGGCAGCGGCGACTTCCGGCGCGACACTGGGATGGACGACTCCCCCACGTCGATGTCGTACCCGCGTTCGCGGCTCACCATCGCCAGCCGCGCGGCACGCATCGCTCCGCCGATCGACGGTCCCACGCTCGGCCCCGATCTGGATCTGCTCGCCCGAGACTGTGCGATCACCTTGTCACTCGGTATGGCCGGCAAACTCTGCATGACCACCGCGCAGACTGCCCCCGTCAACGCGGGACTGAGTCCCTCCGTGGCCGACGCGATCTGGGCTCAGAATGTCATCGACGATCTCGGCGAAGACGGCTCACGCGTGCGCGATGGCAGCGACCTGCCCAAGCTCGCCAAGGCGAAGAAGATTCACAAGCTCGCCACCCTGTTCCACATCCCCACCGATCACTGATTTTTTTACTACTGAATCGGTGCAGAAAACGTCAGGCGCTCAAGTCGGAGCGCCTGACGTTCGTCTTTTGAGTCCGCTTTCACGCAAGTTCGAGTGATCGTGGTTTGGACCGAACATGGATCCGGTATCTCACCGTGAAGCCCAATCCCGTTACTTGCGAGAACGCACGCTCGGCAGTCTTCTCGGTGAACTCGATTCCGAGTACCCGCCGCAAGTCGTCTCGATTCTCGAACTCCCACCGGGCGTCGACACGCGTGAGCGAGAACCCTTGAGCCTCGAAGAATCCTTCGACCGCCGCGGGATCGTATTTGGGCAGATCCGCCCTCATCCACTCTCCATACGGGCCGGCGCTCACATCGAGATCCACGATCAGCAGGGCTCCCCCGGGCCTCAGGATGCGCATGGCTTCACGAATTCCCGGGCCGCAGCCTTTGCCGAAAAAGTACGCCGTACGGGCATGAACGAGATCGACTGAAGCATCCACCAGACCCGTGGACTCTGCTGAACCCTGGACTACGTCGATCGACGCCGAATCGCGGGTTCGTTCCCGCGCGGCCTTCACCAGCGGTGCGTGCGGCTCCACTCCGACAACACGACGGGCAGTACGAGCGAACTCCGGTAGATGGAACGCCGCCCCACAGCCGACATCGACGACGTCGCGTCCAGACCAGTCGACCTGGGCTCGCATCGCGGCCCAAATGGAACCGTCGACGTCCTGCGCGCGGTTCTCGATTTCGTACACGTCCGGCCAATGCCAGATGTTCGGGCTGGGGATCGGCTTGGAACGGCCGGAGAAGAAATCACGCACGCGAAATCAGACGAGTGCGTACAGAATCAGCCAGGTGACAAATGCCGACGGCAGGAGTGAATCCAGGCGATCCATGATTCCGCCGTGGCCGGGAAGCAGGGTTCCCATGTCCTTGATGCCGAGTTCACGCTTGATCTGCGATTCGATCAGGTCGCCGACCGTCGCGACTACCACCAGGACGACACCGAGCAGGACGCCGATCATCGAGTTCGCGTCGAGGATCAACGTCACCGAAAGCAGACTGCCGATGACGCAGAAAATGAGGGAGCCGACGAATCCTTCCCAGGACTTCTTCGGACTCACAGCCGGCACCATCGGGTGCTTCCCGAACAGCACTCCGGCCGCGTAACCGCCGATGTCGGAGCACACGACACCGATCATCAGGACGAAAACGCGACCCGGGCCGTCGTCTTCGAGCACCATCAACGCACCGAATGACGCCAACAGCGGGATCCACGCCAGAACGAACACCGTGATGGAGGTGTCTCTTAGGAAGTTCTTCGGGGTCGCCTTGAGCCCGTGGTCGAACAACCGCCACACCATGCACACCAGGACGGTTGCGGTGAATCCGCTGAGCACCCCGACCGGTCCCCACGGCCAGCCGAGCCAGATCGTGGCTTGCCCTCCGACGAGAAGGGGAATTCGCGGCACCTCGATGTCGGCTTCACGAAGCCGCGTTGTGACCTCCCACGTCGCGATGAACATCGCGATCGCGACGACAGCGATCCATCCCGGGGGCAGGAAGATCAAAGTGCCGATGACCAAGGCTCCGAGACCAGCTCCGACGCCGATGGCGGCAGGTAGGTTCCTGCCCGCCTTCGACTTCGGCGGTTGCGCGCCCTCAGCGCCGCCCGTAGGCCCGTCCGTGACGGGACCACCGGCGGTTCCCTCTTGTGCGTGCACCCAAACTCCCTGATCTACTCCCGACGACAAACACTGCAAATGAGGAGGCTATACCTCCATCAACTCTGCTTCCTTGTGCTTGACGAGTTCCTCGACCGTGTGCACGTACTTCGCCGTGGTCTTGTCGAGTTCTTTCTCTGCGCGACCGACCTCGTCCTCGCCGGCTTCACCGTCCTTCTGGATCCGGCCGAGTTCGTCCATCGCCTTGCGGCGGATGTTGCGCAGCGTGACCTTCGAATCCTCGCCCTTGGACTTGGCCTGCTTCACCAGTTCACGACGACGCTCTTCAGTGAGCTGCGGAACCGAGATGCGGATGATGCTGCCGTCGTTGGACGGGTTCACACCGAGATCCGAGTTGCGGATCGCCGTCTCGATCGCGTTGAGCTGCGAAGCCTCGTACGGCTTGACGATGACCATGCGGGCCTCGGGGACGTTGATGCTCGCGAGCTGCGTGATCGGCGTGATCGAACCGTAGTAGTCGATCACGATGCGCGAGAACATACCGGGGTTCGCGCGTCCGGTGCGAACCGAGCCGAGATCGTCCTTGGCTACCGTGACAGCCTTTTCCATCTTCTCTTCTGCCTCGAAGAGCGCTTCATCGATCACGGCTGTTCCTCCATGTTGTTCTGCATCATTTTTTGGGTGTCACTCACGACTTGATCAGGGTGCCGATCTTCTCACCGGACACCGCGCGAGCGATGTTTCCTTCGGTGAGGAGGTTGAACACCATCATCGGCATCGAGTTGTCCATGCACAGGCTGAACGCCGTCGCGTCCGCGACCTTGAGCTCACGTTCGATGACCTCGCGGTGCGTGATCTGTTCGTACATCGTCGCGTCCGGGTCGATACGCGGGTCGGCCGAGTAGACGCCGTCGACGGCCTTGGCCATCAGCACTACCTCGGCACCGATCTCCAGCGCGCGCTGCGCAGCAGTGGTGTCGGTGGAGAAGTAGGGCATACCCATCCCGGCACCGAAGATGACTACGCGCCCCTTCTCGAGGTGCCTACGTGCGCGAAGCGGAAGGTACGGCTCGGCGACCTGTCCCATGGTGATTGCCGTCTGCACTCGAGAATCGACGCCGGCCTTCTCCAGGAAATCCTGCAGAGCGAGGCAGTTCATGACGGTGCCGAGCATGCCCATGTAGTCGGAGCGCGCGCGATCGAGGCCACGCTGCTGCAGTTCCGCTCCGCGGAAGAAGTTTCCGCCGCCGATGACCACTGCAACCTGTACGCCCGATCGAACGACCTCTGCGATCTGCTCAGCCACCTTGGTGACCACGTCGGGATCGAGACCGACTTTGCCGCCTCCGAACATTTCGCCGCCGAGTTTGAGCAGGACCCGCTTGAATCCTGGACGTTCGTTGGCTGGTTCGGACATTGTTCTCCTCAGTTCGATACAAGACCTTGTAGGTCCTTCATTCTTCTTCTGCCGCCGAATCGGACACCGCGACATAGGAAAGCCCCCGGGACTCGTCCCGAAGCACTCTTATCCTGCCTCATCGGAGGCCCCAGGTACACGTAGACCCCGCCGGTAGAGCAATGCTCTTCAGGCGGGGTCCATGTGTACGGGCTCCGAATTAAGCGGAGGCGCCGACCTCGAAACGCACGAAGCGCTTGATGGTCACGCCTGCCTCGTCGAGGATCGCCTTGACGGTCTTCTTGGAGTCCGTGACCGAAGACTGCTCGGTCAGAACGACGTCCTTGAAGAAACCGTTGACGCGGCCTTCGATGATCTTCGGCAGAGCCTGCTCGGGCTTGCCTTCTGCGCGGGCGGTCTCCTCGGCGATGTGACGCTCGGAAGCGACGATTTCAGCGGGAACCTCGTCACGCGTGACGTACTTTGCCTTGAGTGCTGCGACCTGCATTGCAGCGCCGCGAGCGGCCTCAGCAGCAGCATCGCCTTCGCCGGTGTACTCGATGAGAACGCCGACAGCGGGCGGCAAGTCGGAGCTGCGCTTGTGCAGGTAAACGGCAACGGGGCCGTCGAAGGAAGCGACGCGGCTCAGTTCGAGCTTCTCGCCGATCTTCGCGGACTGCTCCGCAATGACGGTGTCGATGGTCTTGCCGTCGAGCTCGAGCGCCTTGAGAGCGTCGAGGTCCGCAGGCTTGCCAGCAGCAGCGACGGTCACGATCTCGTCGGCCAGCTTGATGAACTCGTCGTTCTTGGCGACGAAGTCGGTCTCGCAGTTGATCTCGATCATGACGCCGTCCTTGGCGACGACGAGACCCTCAGCGGTGGTGCGCTCTGCGCGCTTTCCGACATCCTTCGCGCCCTTGATGCGCAGCTGCTCGACGGCCTTGTCGAAATCGCCGTCTGCATCTGCGAGTGCGTTCTTACATGCCATCATTCCGGAGCCGGTGAGCTCACGGAGCCGCTTGACGTCAGCGGCGGTGTAGTTCGCCATGATTAGCGAGCCTCCTCATGTGTCTGTTTCGGACCTAGGACTAACGGTGAAGCACGGCCTGACGGTGGTGCTCGGGCCTAACGGTGAAACGGCCCTGACCAAAAGAACTCTTGGTCAGGGCCGGTTTCAACGAATCAGGCCTCGGTGGCCGGTGCCTCTGCGGCGGGGGCTGCCTCAGCCTCTGCAGCCGGAGCTGCCTCAGCCTCTGCAGCCGGAGCTGCCTGCGAGAGCAGTTCCTGCTCCCACTCGGCGAGGGGCTCGCCTGCGCCGGCTTCGGGCTTCGCGTCCTTGTCGGCGCTCAGTCCTGCACGTGCCTGCACACCTTCGGCAACCGCGGAAGCGACAACCTTGGTCAGCAGTGCTGCGGAACGGATGGCGTCGTCGTTGCCCGGGATCGGGTAGTCGACGAGGTCGGGGTCGCAGTTGGTGTCCAGGATCGCGATGACCGGGATGTTCAGCTTGCGAGCCTCGGCAACTGCCAGGTGCTCCTTGTTGGTGTCGACGATCCACACCGCGGAAGGAACCTTGGCCATGTCGCGGATACCACCGAGGGTGCGATCCAGCTTGGTCATCTCACGCGTGAGCATGAGGATTTCCTTCTTGGTGCGACCTTCGAATCCACCGGTCTGCTCCATTGCCTCGAGCTCCTTGAGGCGAAGCAGACGCTTGTGAACGGTAGTGAAGTTGGTGAGCATGCCGCCGAGCCAACGCTGGTTGACGTAGGGCATTCCGACGCGAGTCGCTTCGGAAGCGATGGACTCCTGCGCCTGCTTCTTGGTGCCGACGAAGAGGACGGTGCCGCCGTGGGCAACGGTCTCCTTGACGAACTCGTACGCCTTGTCGATGTACGTCAGCGTCTGCTGGAGGTCGATGATGTAGATGCCGTTGCGGTCGGTCAAGATGAATCGCTTCATCTTCGGGTTCCAGCGACGGGTCTGATGTCCGAAGTGGGTTCCACTATCGAGCATCTGCTTCATGGTTACGACAGCCATGGCTGTGTACCTCAAACTTTCAATCCGGTTGATGCAGGCGATCGGGTGATCCCTGCCCTGGCACCCGCACGGCCGTCGGACCTGTTTCGTGAGAACCAGGACCAGCCGAGGCCGGAAAACGTGCGCGGGCGCGCGAAGTCGGACTGTGCGAGCACAGACCGCTCGACAAGTGTACGTCCTCGTCCGCCGATGCCATAACCACCCCGGAAGCAACAGACCGAACCGGCGGTTGTGGATCGGCGGTCATCCTGTGGATTACCCGTCTGATCTGCATTGAAGCGCGTGCGACTCCACGCAAGATCAAGGAATGACGATGTTTCGCGGAGCTCGACGAGGAGTGGTCGTTGCCGTGATCTCCTGCTGTGTGGCCGTAGGCACGGCGTCGGCAGACGCGCGTTTCGACTGGCCGCTCGCTCCCCGGCCGCACGTGGAACGCGCTTTCGACAAACCGGCCAAGAATTGGCTGCCGGGTCATCGCGGGGTCGATCTCGGCGGCAGTGCCGGCCAATCCGTCCTCGCGGCCGGCGACGGCATTGTGGTGTTCGCGGGAGTGGTCGCCGGAAAGCCGACGGTGTCGATAGATCACTCCGGCGGCCTACGCACGACCTACGAACCCGTCTTGGCAGTCGTTCGCGCAGGTGAACGCGTCGCCGCCAGGTCCGTGATCGGAACCCTCGAAACCGGGCACGAAGGGTGTGCTGTCGAAGCATGTCTGCACTGGGGCTTGCGCCGTGGACGCGAGTATCTCGATCCACTCGGACTCGTTCGGACGCAACCGCTCAGGCTCAAGCCATTGAAAGGAGGCTGATCGGTCGCAGAAATCGGTCGCAGAATCAGTGCCACTCGGAAACGGCGTGCCGACCCACAGCGTCCGCGAAGTCGTCGGCCACCATCGCTGCCAGTTCCATGAACGCTCGTCTGGTGGCCGGTCGCATCAACTCGAGGTCCATCACCGACCCCTCCGCGAGATGCTCGTCGAAAGGAATGACCTCGACGGCGCGGCATCGACGCATGAAATAGTCCACCAAAGCGTCCATGTCGATCACGCTCGACCCTGGTCGGGCGGCGCTGATGACGACGACGGTCCGTTCGACCAGATGGCCGTATCCGTGCAACTGAAGCCAATCGAGCGTTGCCGCTGCGCTGCTCGCTCCGTCGATTGCCGGCGAACTGACGAGAACCAACGAATTGGCAAGATCGAGAACGCCGTTCATCGCCGAGTGCATGATCCCGGTACCGCAATCAGTGAGGATGATGTTGTAGTAGACCTGCAAGATGTCGATGACCTGGCGATAGTCAGCCTCGCTGAACGCCTCCGAAATCGCCGGATCCTGCTCACTCGCCAGGACCTCGAGACGACTCGACGACTGGGATGTGTGCACTCGAACGTCCGAATAGCTCTTTATGTCCGGTCTAGCAGCAATCAGATCGCGTACCGTCGAATTGGTCTGCAGCGGAACACGTTGCGCCAAAGTTCCGAAATCGGGATTGGCGTCAACCGCCACGACGCAGTCACCACGAAGCGAAGCAAATGTCGCACCGAGTCCGACCGTGACCGTCGTCTTGCCCACGCCCCCTTTGAGCGAGAGCAAAGCGACTCGGTAGTCGTTACGGATCGGCTGCTCGATTCGGGCGGCCAGTGCACGGTTGCGCTGTTCGTTGGTCGAATCCCCCAGATTGACTACACCTCCGGTCGCACGATGCAATCCCCTACGCCATCCGCCACGCGGCGTCCGTTTAGGGCGTTTCAGTAAAGCTTCGGCAACCAGATCCTGGTTTGTCACCTGCTGTTGGCTCGACGGTGGCGGTGGCGTGGTCCAGACCTCTTGCAGTCGTGCCACAGGCTCCGGCGTCGGCGCCGGCTCGGGAGCCGGTTGCGGCGCTTCGGACAGCCAGGCCGGTTGGCCGCTGTTCGGCAGGTGCTTCACATCTTGGCGGTTCACGAATCCCCCGGATTTCGCATGTCATCGAGTGTCTCGACACGACGATCGAACTTGCCGATTGTTCACTCTTCTGAGCTGCGACGCTACCAAATACCGGCCGAGAACTCGCGTCGCTTCACAATCTAGGCGCGTGGATGGGCCTGATCGTGGACCGATCGAAGGCGTTCGACCGACACGTGCGTGTACAGCTGAGTGGTCGCCAAACTCGCATGCCCGAGGAGTTCTTGGACCACACGAAGGTCTGCACCACCCTCCAGCAAATGTGTCGCAGCCGAGTGCCGAAGCCCGTGCGGACCCATGTCGGGAGCCCCTGGAATTGCAGCCATGGTTTCGTGGACCACCGAACGCGCCTGACGCTGATCGAGCCGGCCGCCTCGAACTCCGAGGAGCAATGCTCGCCCGGACCTATCCGAACTCAGCGCGGGTCGTCCGTGCTCCAGCCACCCGTTCAGTGCCGATTCTGCAGGCAGGCCGTATGGCACCGATCGCTCCTTGTTCCCCTTGCCGAGGACACGAAGCAAACGTCGATCAGCATCGACGGACTCGACGTCCAGTCCACACAACTCGCCGACGCGAATTCCGGTGGAGTACAACAATTCCACGATGAGTCGGTCTCGCAGGGCGAGCGGCTCTTGTTGCTGCGCACCGCTTTCCGCTGCATCCATTGCGTCGAGGGCCTGGCTCTGACGCAGCACCGTCGGCAGCGTGCGACGAGCAGGTGGAGCCGCCAGGCGCGTGCCCGGGTCGACGGAAATACGTCCGGTCTGCGCGAGCCACGCAGTGAAACCACGCGCCGAAGAAGCCCGTCGAGCTACCGTCGTACGGGCTGTTCCTACGGCATTCTGGGCGGCCAACCACGAACGCATGACACTTAGGTCGAGGCGGTCGAGATCTGCATTCTCCGAACCCGCGGAGAAATGGGCCAGCAATGCCCGCGCGTCACCGACGTAGGCGCGGATCGTGTGTTCCGACCGGCCTCGGCTCAGTCGGAGGTGCTCGGCATACGCATCGAGGTGAACGCTCAAGCTCGCCGGCAATGCGTCAGTCATGAACACACGCTCGCTCGCCGCGATTGAAACCGCAAGCTCCCTCGCCGATAGGGTTGATCGGTGAATCGAGCAATTCCTCTGAAGATGTTATGTGTACTGGCACTGATTTCCGCAATCGCTCCACTGTCCATCGACATGTACCTGCCCGGCCTACCTTTGATGGCGGATGCACTCGACACTACTGCGGCCAGCGTTCAGCTCACGCTGACCACCTTCATGGCAGGCCTCGGAATCGGCCAGCTGATCATCGGTCCCATCTCCGACGGACTTGGCAGGCGACGAATACTGCTGGCCGCGACAATCGTCACGGCACTGAGCGGCGCGGCATGCGCTGTGGCGCCGAACATCGAGTTTCTCATCGGTGCACGACTCGTCCAAGGCTTGAGTGGAGGCGCTGCCATCGTTCTTGCCCGCGCTTGTATTGCCGACCGAGCGCGTGGCGACGACGCAGCGAAGCTCTTCAGCATCATGATGATCATCGGCGGTATCGCTCCCGTGGTCGCGCCACTGATCGGCGGCGCACTTCTCGGCCCCGTCGGATGGCGCGGAATCTTCTGGGTCCTGGCTGTCGCGGGCGCCGTGATGGTGGCTGGTGTCGTTTTGCTCGTTCCCGAGACACTTCCACCCGAGCGACGCCATGGCGGTGGTTTGAAGGCCCTGATCTCGAATCTGCAGTACGTGGTCCGAAACCGGCACTACCTCGGATATGCGCTCGCATTCGTCTTCGGATTCGGCGCCTTGTTCGCGTACATCTCCGCGTCACCGTTCGTCGTTCAGAATGTTCTCGGGCTGAGTCCGTCACAATTCTCGATCGTGTTCGCAGTGAACGCCACCGGAATGGTCACGGCAGCGATGATCACCACTCGCCTGCTCGGTCGCGTCGGAGCTCGCACGCTGCTGCGTTTCGGGGTGTGCCTGCTCCTCATTGGCGGCGCCGTATTGTTCTGTACCAGCGTGGTTTTCAGTTCCACGAATACGTGGTTGATCTTGGTCCCGCTGTTCGTGGCGATTTCGAGCATCGGGTTCATCATGGGCAATGCAACCGCTCTCGCCCAAGGAGAGGTCACCAACGCGGCCGGAACTGGTTCAGCCCTGATGGGAGCGGGCCAGTTCGGCTTGGCAGCGCTGGTTTCGCCGTTGGTGGGAATTGCGGGAGAAGACACTGCCGTGCCGATGGCAATCGCAATTCCCACCTTCGGAGTTCTCGCGGCCGTTGCGCTCGTGTTGCTGACTCGCGGCAAGGCCACCGCGAGTTAGTTTTCGGCCGCGGCGAGTTCGGACTTCCAGACCCGGAAGCCTTCTTCGGTGCGACCACGACGCCAATAGCCGGAAATAGAAGCAGCTGACGCCGGGACATTTCGTTCCTTGCGAATGTACGGCCGGAGGTTGTGCATGACGGCTTGTGCTTCACCGTGAATGAACACGTGCGGTTCGCCCGGCAACCATTCGAGTGCCTTGACCGCGGCGACAACCGGAGCGTTGTCGCCAGCTAATTCTTCGCCGACAGCATCGGACGATGCTCCGCGATGCAGCCAGGTCACGGCAATACCTTCTGGGGCATCGAGCGCGATTTCGTCTTCCGGCCCCCCGACTTCGACGACGGCGTAGCCGACCGCATCCGGCGCCAATCTCGCTATCGAAGCAGTAATAGCAGGTATTGCGGTCTCGTCTCCGACGAAGAGATACCAATCAGCGGATGGTGACGGCGAAAACGCGCCACCCGGTCCACGCAGGGTAATCTCAGCGCCCGGCTGAACGGACGCGGCCCACGGACCTGCAACTCCCATGTCGCCGTGGACGACAAAATCGATTGCAATCTCTTTGGCATCAAGATCGTACGAACGAATCGTGTAGGTGCGCAGTATCGGCTGATCAGGAGTGCCGAATTCGATCTTTACATAGGAATCGCTGTATTCGCTGGGAGTGAAGGACTCGAAGCCCGGTCCCCCGAGAAACACTCGCACCATATGGGGAGTCAATTGTTCGGTCCGCAGAACCGTCAATGCAGTTGTCGGCTTGGCCACAGAAAGATCCTTCCAAAAGTTAGTGTTACCTAACTAAGGTACACGACAATTGCAGCGCATGGACAAAATGCCTCCCCCGGTACATCCGCCCCGCGCGCGACAGACCACGGTGCTCAACGAAATAAACCGACCACTCTGCCGGGTAAATTCGTCGGTGGCAGCCAAATTTCCGAATCAGGACTCGTGCATGATCAGGCAGCACATCGCTATCGGAGAAATTCAGCAAAGCAATAGTAAAATACGCCTCTGGCCCCCGGCGAGGTTCGCCAGGGGCCAGAGGAGATATTAATTCAACCTAGTGTGCAGCGTCGAAAGCGTCGATGATTTCCGCTTTGATACGCCCGCGCGGAGCAACTTCGTAACCGTTCTTACCCGCCCAATCACGAATGGCCTGGAGCGTCTCCTTGGAGCGGCCAGAACCCGACGTGGCCTGCGGAGATGCAGCCTGCGCCTTCTTGCCACGCTTCCCGCTCACCTTCGCCGCCGCCTCGACGAACGGCTTCACCGCAGCGTCGAACTTCTCTGCATTGGTGGCGCGCAGATCGATCACGTAATCCGTTCCCTGGTAAGAGAACTCAATTCGATCACCGAATCCATCGTCAATCGGCTTGCCGTCAAGGTCGTCGATGAGTTGCCGAATCAGCTTCTCAGCCATTGCACTCCTCTTTCAATGATCGATTCAATTCTCCTTCACAATACACAGATAGAGCGTTGATGAACAAAAGAAGTCCGGAAACCTGTGCCATTTCCGAACAGACTCAATGGTCCGAATTAGCAGCGGGTTAACGACGCACCAATCAATACCCGCACTCAGGGGATCCAGACTAATCAGACTTCAAAGCACATTGACCTGAGACTTTCCTGAGGCCCGTTAAATTCACGGCCAGGTCTGCAAAGCTGGGTCGAGAATAACGCTGCACACAGGCCGATCGAGTTCACGAAAAGCAGTCCTGACGTGCAATTACCCGCATCGCGAGGGTATTCGAGTTTCGTTCTCGCCGAAACGGTTAGTGGGCATCGCCACCCGCCCACCGGACGAGCACAATCAAGTTCACGCGCTACCGCGTCCGAAACCATCCACTCGAATCAGAACTCGCAAACCCCTCGAGTTCGAGCAGAGGAAGAGTTGCACGAACCTGCGTTATGAGCAATCCCGATTCCTCGGACAGCTCACGCGTACTACGTGAACCTGTTCCCGGCAATGCTTCGTATACCAATCGAGAATTGCCCCGCAATGCGTCGATGTCACGTGTAGCGGCTGCATCCTCCGCGGAATCCCCGACACCAAATGGACCTGACGCTTCGACTACATCCACGGCATTGGAAACGAGTTGCGCTTCACCTTCGCGGATCATCCGGTGACATCCGGTCGACGATGCCGAAGTAACCGGCCCGGGCACCGCCATTACCGGGCGGCCCAATTTCCGGGCCCAATTGGCGGTATTGCGTGCACCACTGCGCCAACCCGCCTCGACCACCACTACTCCGTCCGACAACGCAGCTACCAGTCGATTCCTTGCCAGAAACCGGAACTTTGCAGGTGTTGTGCCCGGTGGATATTCACTTATCACTGCACCCGAACTCGCTATCTGTTTGAGTAGTCGCGCATGCCCTGACGGATACGCTCGATCGACCCCACAGGCCAAGACAGCCAGTGTGTTTCCACCTACGCCCAATGCAGCGCGGTGCGCGGCCCCGTCGATACCGAAGGCCGCCCCGGAAATCACGGTCCATCCGTCGACAGCGAGGTCACCGGCAATCTCTGCCGTCACGTGTTCGCCGTACGCAGTAGATGCTCGCGTGCCGACAATCCCAACCGATCTCTCGGTCAGATCAACCAAATCCCCGGACCCCAACACCCACAACACAAATGGCGCCGTCTCACCCCCGGAGGCATCGAGTCCGTCGAAGGAAAGCATTCGCCACGCCGGCCAATCGGCGCAGTTCGGTGTTACGAGCCTGCCACCCATCGCCTCCATCAGGTCGAGGTCTCGTTGGGCTGTGTCGATGTGAGCGCGGGCTCGTGTCTTCTCCTCGATCGCGGGTGGCAGATCGCCGTTGCGGACCGCCCTCGCAGTTTCTTCGACCCCGAGCTCGTCGATCAACATGGACATATACGCGCTTGGGCCCTGCACGACGCGGGACAGATATGCCCAAGCGAGTAGTCGCGGATCGTGTGCAGTCATTGGAATCCCCTGTCTCGGAAGTCGAGTGCGGTGACAACTTGGTCTGGTCCGGGCATCGCCTCACCTGCCAGATCGGCGACACTCCAGGCAACCCGCAACGCTCGGTCCGCCCCACGAGCAGTGATCACACCTTTACGCAGCGCCCGTTCCACCGGCGCCAGCGCCGCACGCGAGAGTCTGAACTTCTGTCTCAACGCGGGCCCTGGTACTTCCGCATTGGTCCGCCACCCGTACTCACTCCACCGCTGGGCTGCAGTGTCTCGAGCCGCCGCCACGCGCGCACGAACATCGCCGGTACTTTCCCCTACTTCGTCGATCAGCGCTCCGGTTGCAACGGCCTGCATCCGAACCCTGATGTCGACTCGGTCCAAGAGCGGGCCGGACAATTTCCCCAGGTAACGGCGACGCGCCGCGGGTGCACAGACACAATCCGCGTCTCGCGGCGGCGCGCATGGGCAGGGATTGGCGGCCAGGATCAGCTGGAACCGCGCCGGGTACCGCGCAACTCCGTCCCGCCGGGCGATTCGTACTTCCCCGTCTTCGAGTGGCGTGCGTAGCGCTTCGAGCACCTTCACCCCGATCTCGGCACATTCGTCGAGAAACAGCACGCCGCGATGAGCCCGGCTGACCGCACCAGGACGAGCCATCCCACTACCACCACCCACCAGCGAACTGACCGACGAACTGTGATGCGGCGCAATGAAAGGCGGCATATCGATCAACGGCCGATCCTCCGGCAACACCCCCGCCACCGAATGAATCGCCGTCACCTCCAACGACTCCCCCTCCGTCAACGGCGGAAGAATCCCCGGAAGCCTCTGCGCCAACATCGTTTTCCCGATCCCCGGCGGACCCGTCAACATCAAATGATGCGCACCCGCCGCAGCAACCTCGATCGCCCACCGAGCATCCGTCTGCCCGACAACCTCACTCAGATCCCGCACCGTCACCACATCAGCGCGCTCGAAAACATCAGGAACAGCCAGCGCCAACTCACCACGCAACCACCCGATCACCGCGGACAGATCGTCAGCGCCCAGCACTTCGATCCCCTTCACCAGGCCCGCCTCAGCCAACGCCCGAGCTGGAACCACCACAGTCCCCCACCCCGCCCGCTTCGCCGCAAGCACCGCAGGCAACACACCACGCACCGTCCGCAAACGACCGTCGAGTGCCAACTCCCCCAAAAAGACAGTCTCCCGCAACAACTTCCGCGGTAATTTCTTCGCCGCGTCGAGAACCGACAACGACAGAGCCAAATCGTAAACGCTGCCCACCTTCGGCAACGTCGCCGGCGACAACGCCAAAATCACCTTGCTGTCCGGCCACTCCTCACCAGAATTGGTCACCGCGGCCCGAATCCGATCACGCGACTCGTGCAACGCAGTATCCGGCAGCCCCACCAAATGCACCGCAGGCAACCCGCGCCCGATATCCGCCTCGATCTCCACGATCTGCCCGTCCACGCCACTGACCGCAACAGAATGCGCCCGCCCCAACGCCATCAGAACGCATCCACAAAATGCTCGACCGAAGGCACGCCGTCGCGGCCGATCAACACCGCCACCACATCGAAACGCACCCTCGACCACGACCGACCCGAATCAGTGAGCCACTGCATCGCCAGCACCCGAATCCGACGCTGCTTCGCGAACGTCACCGACTCCGCCGGACTCCCGTACCCGACACCCGACCGAGTCTTCACCTCCACGAACACAATCCGATCACCGGACGTCGCAACAACATCCAACTCGCCGTACCGACAACGCCAATTGCGCTGGACAATCTCCAAACCAGAATCGATCAGGAACTCGACAGCCACATCCTCGCCCCGAGCCCCCAACGCCATATTCCTCGCCATCGCAGCCCCCACCACTCACACGACCGCGCGCCCGCCGATACGAAACGCGTCCCAACCACCACCCTCGACCCACCACCACAAAACCAAGCCACCCGAAAACAACCTGTTGACAACTCAGAAGCTGTGGAATTCGGCAGCGCGACACACCAACGGCGACCCGAACCGTGACAATTTTCTGAAATCCCCACAATTTGGACGAAAGTCCAGTAGAACTAGTTACAGTTTTGCTCAAACCGTCACGCACCCCGCTGAATGGAGTTCTACATGGCCCGCCGCTCACTTCGCCACGCAGTAGCAACCACTACATCCCTCGTTCTCATCGCCGCCGGCGTCACTGTTGGACTTGGAGCCTCGGTGGCGCAAGCAGCACCGGCATGCGCGCTCAACCAGTCGGTCACCGACAGTTGGGCCGGTTCCCTCGGGACGCCGTACACCGTCAGCAAGGAGGTTGTCGGCGATGGCAAGGTCGCCGCGGGTCAGACGGTCACCTACATCACCAAGGTTTCCGGTTCCGGAGCCCTCGTCAATCAGATCCGCGATTTCCACCCGGCAGGATTCCAGCTGGTCAAGGCTCGCCTGAACGTCAAATGGCTTATCGGCGACCAGAAGTGGGACGACGTCACCAAGACCGTCGTTGTCGGCAACAACTCCGTGGTGGCAAAGGGCGGCGGATGGACCACTGCGGGCGGCGGCGTCATCGCTTTGGAAACCACCTACAAAGTTCCCGATAACGCAGTTGTAGGCACGCAGCTCGACAGCGGCGCCGGCACCAACATTGTGCTGGCGGCGGGCGACTGGAACATCAATCCGATGGGCGTCTGCGTCACCATCCGGCAGCCGAACCCCGTCGAGGCAGGCGCCGGAAGCCTCGAGGACATGGGCTTCGGCTCACTCAACTCCGGATCAGGCCAGGTATTCGGCTCACTGACCGACCCGCAGGGGTCGATGACCAATGTCATCAGCGGTGTCTTGGGCAATGTGCTCGGCAACATGAGCTGACTCAGTTCAGATTAGTAAGTCGGCCGAGCTACCAGCAGATGCTGGTAGCTCGGCCCATTTCTACGTTGCCGAACAAAGCTTTGCCGTCAACCGAGTTCAAGAAATCATCAGCAAATCACCGCATCAGCTTTCCTCCGTACCGGGCCGGCGTCGTACCGAAGGTTTCCCGAAATGCGGCGATGAACCCACTGCTGGTGCGGTAACCAACCTGCGGGGCAACGTCATTGACACCCTCACCCCGCGCGAGCATCTCGAGTGATGCGTACATGCGTGCTCGAGTTCTCCACTGCCCGAAGGTAATCCCGGTATCGGCGACAAAGGCTCGCATCAAGGTCTTGGAACTGACCCCGAGTTCGCCCGCCCACTCCCCCAGCGTCCGTGAGTCTGCCGGATCGGCAAGGATGCGGGCAGAAACCGAACTCGCCGCAGCATTGCGAGGAACCGCGAGGACGTCGTGCCGTTCGGGCGCGGCAGCAAGAATGTCGTAGAGCAACTCCTGACTCATCAACCGCCGAGCATCGTCGATGATCCGGTCGGCGAGATGACGCAGCAATTGAGCGGACAGAGCATCGACTTCGAGAACAAGTGGCTGAGTCCACCGCGGCCCGGCAGGGCGTAGATCCGGACGCGCATAGGCCGCAATCATGCACCCCTCCGTCAGAAGTGTCATGTCGTGGAGAACGGTGCCCGGCAACCAGACCAAGTGCTCGCTGTGCAGGTGCCACACATTGCCTCCGGCAGCGATCTGCATCGTCCCTTCACTCATCCAGGCGATCTGATGCTCGGGGTGTCGATGAGCTCCGTACGCAGTCACTCCGTCGACGACGTTGGTGTAGACCTGAAAATCTTTGAATGTCCGTCCGCGACTATCGGGCAGCGCTAGCAAGGACTTTGGACGAGTCGAGTACTCGATAGTGGACATTTTGCGTCTTTCTGGGCGTATCCGAGTCCATCCTGAAGGATGGACCGACGATCCTGCAAAGGTTAGCCTCACTTTATTGCTGACGCGACCAGTTCAGCACTTCACGCGGAACTCAGATCACTTCGCCCACCACTTCGAAGGAGCATGCACGTGCCCTCACGTAGCACCCGAATCCTCGCCGCCTTATTCACGACGGCCGCGATCATCGGGTTCTCGACCGCCTGTGGAACCTCGCAAGGCGTCGACACCGCATCAGCGACCCAGAGCAACGACGCATTCCCCGTGACGATCGAGCACGCACAGGGTTCGACGACCATCGATGCCGAACCGCGGCGGGTAGTGACACTCGGATACACCGATCACGAACCACTGCTCGCCTTGGGAGTCGAACCCGTCGGCATGGCCGAATGGTGGGGGTCCGGCATGGATGAAAGCTGGCCGTGGACGAAGGACTACTGGAAGGGGAAAACTCCGACCTACATCAACAGCGGCGGAGAATTCAACTTCGAGCAAATCGCCTCCCTCGCACCAGATCTGATCCTAGCGCTGTACGCCGACATCGACGCGGAGACCTACAAGAAGCTGACCTCGATTGCGCCGACTGTCGCGCAGAGCAAGGACTACGACGCATACACAACGCCGTGGACCGACATGACACTCACAGCCGGGCGCGCCCTCGGCAAAGAACCACAAGCTCAGCAACTGATTACGGATACCGAAAACGCGTTTGCCACCGCTCGCGCTGCACACCCGGAGTTTTCCGGGCAAACCGCAACGATCGTCAACCTCGACACTCCCGAGGGATACGTGTTCTCTTCGCACGACCCACGCGGCATCTTCCTCTCGTCACTCGGGTTCACCCTCCCCCTGACGGTCGACGCATTCGTCGGCGACCAGTTCGGCAACTGGCTGCCGAACGAGCGATACGACATCCTCGAACCCGTTGATCGTTTGATCGTGATGGCCGATCCGGAGGGAGACAAGGCCCTCGCCGGAAACACTCTCTACCAGCGGCTACCTGCCGTGAAAAACGGAAATGCGATAGTCGTGCGATACACCGCAGATCCACCCGTCGGCGCGGCGATGTCCGGCAATACCGTCCTGAGCATTCCGTACGCCATCGACCAACTGACCGCCACATTGTCGAAGTAACCAACAATTCCAGGTATCGAAAATATGTTCGAATGATGCTAGCCTCAAACTCAGGAAGCACTCACGGACATCGAGGATCACCATGGACGAGGTACCGGAGACAGCGCTAGATCTTGCACGACTCGATCTGGCTCGGCTGGTCGACGAGTTGACGGTTCTCGACCAGCGACGCGTCGACATCGGCGAGAGCTTGGTTCAACTCGAGTACCTCTACGCCAGGATGGGCGCACGGCAACAGGCAGATGCTGCTCGAAAAGCCTTCCAGGAAAAGTACGTCGGACGGATCTACGAACTCGCAGACGGTCTGCGCACCTGAAAAGAGGTTGCACACAACCACTGACGGAGCGCATGGTCATTCCTGCACGACACACCGGACCGATCGGTTCGGCTGTGAACTATGTGGGAGAAATCTGATGGAGAAGATCACCAAGAAGCTGTGGAACTGGGCATCGATACTCGACGAGAACACTCGCGAGCAAGCGCTGCGTACGTCCCAGATGCCTTTTGTCCGTCCACATCTGGCGCTTATGCCGGATGCGCACCTCGGTGCGGGAGCGACGGTGGGTTCGGTCATTCCGACGGAAGGCGCAATCATGCCCGCCGCCGTCGGAGTCGATATCGGCTGCGGAATGATTGCGGTCAAAACCCAGTTCAGCGCACGCGACCTTCAAGGCCGCGACCTGAGCGTTCTTCGCCACAGCATCGAACGCTCCGTTCCGCTCTCGGCAGGTGTCTACAACAAGACGCTGAGCGACACGGCGCAAATCCGCATCGCAGAACTCGAGGCAATTGCGGGCGATCGCCTGGCCTTCTACGACAAGTTCAAGAACAACTGGAGGTTTCAGCTCGGAACGCTGGGTTCTGGCAACCACTTCATCGAGGTGACGCTCGACGAGAGCGACGGCGTCTGGCTGTTCCTGCACTCGGGCAGCCGCGGTATCGGAAACAAGCTCGCACAGCATCACATCAAGATCGCCAAGGACTTGTGCGAGCGGTGGTACATCAACCTTCCCGATCCGGATCTTGCCTACCTGGTCGAGAAGACGCCCGAATTCGACTCGTACATCACCGATCTCAACTGGGCTCAACACTTCGCTCTGCTCAACCGCGAAGAGATGATGGACCGCGTGGTGAACGACTTCGCGCACTTCATGGGTGACGGCAAGCCCGCGATCATCGACGAAGTCGAGCGGATCAACTGCCACCACAACTTCACCCAGAAGGAGTTCCATATGGGCCGGGGTGTGTGGCTGAGCCGTAAGGGTGCGATCAAGGCAGACGAGGGCACGCCCGGGCTCATCCCCGGTTCGATGGGGACGGCGAGTTACGTCGTCGTCGGGAAGGGAAACGTGCCGTCGTTCAAGTCCAGCCCCCACGGCGCGGGTCGGGTGTACGGACGTAACCAGGCACGCAAGACCTTTACCATCGAAGATCTCGACAAGGCGATGGTCGGCATCGAATACAAGCGTTCCGCGGCGTTCCTCGACGAGATCCCGGGTGCGTACAAGGACATCGACGTCGTGATGGACGACGCGAAGGACTTGGTCGAGATTCGACACACGCTGCGTCAGATCGTGAATGTCAAGGGCAACTGACCCCGCGCAACTCCGCGAAATGCAAAGTGCCCCGCCGATATCGGCG
>NZ_VBTL01000013.1:503905-557702 GCF_013277835.1 Rhodococcus sp. MS13 | reverse complement strand
CGTCGGACAGTTCTCCTACGTCGTGGAGACCGAACGACGTTTCTACCTGGCCAACACGGTCGAGTTGCTGCCCCACAATTCAGACGGGGAGATCTACTTCGAACTGCGGATGTCCGACGCCTGGGTGTGGGACATGTACCGCCCGGCGCGATTCGTGAAGTACGTACGCGTCGTGACGTTCAAGGACGTTGTCAAGATCAGTCCGGCAAGCGCAGATCAGTCAGGAAGGCGCAGATCCGGCTTGTCCAGCTCTTCGATGTTGACGTCCTTGAACGTCACGACGCGTACGTACTTCACGAATCGCGCCGGGCGGTACATGTCCCACACCCAGGCGTCGGACATCCGCAGTTCGAAGTAGATCTCCCCGTCTGAATTGTGGGGCAGCAACTCGACCGTGTTGGCCAGGTAGAAACGTCGTTCGGTCTCCACGACGTAGGAGAACTGTCCGACGATGTCCCGGTATTCACGGTAGAGCGACAGCTCCATCTCGGTTTCGTACTTCTCGAGATCCTCGGCACTCATCGGTTTAGCCAGTCCTCCCAGTTCGTCTGAACGTCCATCATCCCGTACGGCCCGCGCGTTGTTCCAACCGGACTCCCGCAGCCACCACGTTTGCGTACGTCATGCGATGCTCGGGGCACGGCCCCAGCTCGTCGAGAGCGTCCATGTGCAGTGGCGTGCTGTATCCCTTGTGAATCGCGAAGCCGTATCCGGGATGAGTGTCGTCCATCTCGGTCATCACACGATCTCGGGTCACCTTCGCGAGAACGCTCGCCGCGGCGATACATGCAGCGGCGCCGTCACCGCCGATGACCGGCAGCGACGGAGCCGTCAAACCCGGAACCCGGAACCCGTCGGTGAGGACATAGCCCGGTTCGAGGTCGAGGCCCGCAACTGCTCGTCGCATCCCCTCGATGTTGGCAACGTGGATACCGATCTGATCGACTTCCGCAGCGGGTACCGAAATAACACTCCACGCCAACGCCAAGCGCTTGATCGCCGGGAAAAGCTCCTCGCGCGCACGTTCGGTCAGCTTCTTCGAATCGTCGAGCCGCGCCAGTGCCGCTTGCGGTTTCGGCGCCAGGACACACGCTGCAATGACGAGTGGACCAGCGCACGCTCCGCGCCCGGCTTCGTCGACGCCGGCGACCGGACCGAGTCCGGTTCGCGCCAACGCAGACTCCATCGTCCGCAGACCTGCCGATCTGCGAATGACGACGCGAGGGGGCCAACTACTCACTGTCTCTGCCTACTCGGAACTACGCGAATCCATGTGTGCGGTACGACAACTCAATTGCCCTGAATATCAGGCGCATCGATGCCGCCCATTCGCGACGGGGGAAGGACGATGAATCGAGCTTGACCGATGATGTTGTCGATCGGGACTGTTCCCTGGAACTCGTCGTCCACGTGGTAGCGCGAGTCGGCGGAATTGCTGCGGTTGTCACCCATGACCCACACGTGGCCCTCGGGAACGGTGATCGGTCCGAAGCAGCGGCCCGACTTCAATTCGGTGTCACACGTTTGTGTTCCCGGAGTGAACGGGAAATCCATCTTGATGTACGGCTCGTCGAGCGGCTTGCCGTCGACCAGGACTCGGCCCTGATCGTCACAGCATTCGACGGTCTGGCCGCCGGTAGCGATCACTCGCTTGACCAAGTCGTTCTCGTCCGGCGGAACGAGGCCGACCCACGAACCGACCTCTTGAATGCCGCGAACGACAACGTTGTCGGACCGATTGGACACATATTTCGTGTTCCACGAATCGGGTCCCTTGAAGACGACGACGTCGCCGGGTTCCGGATCGCCGAAGCGGTATCCGATCTTCTCCACCACGATGCGGTCACCGGTACATCCTGCACAGCCGTGCAGTGTCGGTTCCATCGACTCGGATGGGATGAGAAAAACTCTGAAGACAAATGCCTGAAGGACGATGCTGAGTACCAGCGCTACGCCGATCAGAACAGGGAGTTCTCGCAGGAACGATCGCTGTTTCTTCTGCGGCCGATGTGAGGTCGGTTCCGCGGAACCGCTTGATCCCTCGTGATTCTCGGGTCCGGACGACAATGCCTGCTCCTTCGAAGAATCTGCCACAGAAACCAGATTAGCCCGACACCGCGCGTACGCGGTGCCGGGCTCATCGGAAAGATCAGCGCTTTTCCTTGATCTTCGCCTTCTTGCCACGAAGCTCACGGAGGTAGTACAGCTTGGCGCGACGGACGTCACCGCGGGTCAGAACCTCGATGGAGGCCAGCGTGGGGCTGTGAACCGGGAAGGTGCGCTCGACGCCGACGCCGAAGGAGACCTTACGGACGGTGAAGGTCTCGCGAACGCCGCCGCCCTGGCGACGAATAACGACGCCCTTGAAGACCTGCACGCGCTCCTTGGAGCCTTCGATAACCTTGACGTTCACGTTGAGCGTGTCGCCGGGACGGAACTCGGGGATGTCGTCGCGGAGCGACTTTTTGTCCAGGAAGTCCAGGGTGTTCATATGTCATCCTTGTATTTCGCAGGAGCAGAGGAACCGAGCGGCACGCGTTTCGGTCTCCCGAAACGGCGCTCGTCTGGTTCGTGCCCAGATCAAGTGCTGCTGCCTGGTCCAGGCAACCCGTCCATTGTGCCAGACGCGGACACCAGCGGGGAAATCGGTGGTGGCGGGGCCGCGTGGATGGTGTGGTCCAGTTCCTGCTCGGCCGCGGTCATCGCATGCTCGACGCTCGGTGATCCGGCAATGAGATCCTGGACGTAGATCTTGGCCCGGATGACCGGTCGACGCCATTTCCGCTCACGCTCGAGCGCGCGGTTCATCCGTTTCGGCTTGCGCGTGTACCGCCAGCGAGCCCACGGCGCACCCGGCCGGCTCAAGCGAACCGCTCCGATTACCAGCAGCGGAAAGACGAACAGGCCGACGAGCCCCGTCCATATCTTCCCCTTGAGAATCACGATTGCCGCCAAGGCGAAGTTGATCAACGCGACAAAAACGAAGACCAACTTGATCCACGGATCCCGTTCTTCACGGAACCCGGCGACGTCGAGAAGTTCGAGCGGGCGGAAACCCAACAGCACCAGACCGGTCACCGCGATTGCGACGAAAACCGCATCCACCGAGGTCCGACCTTGCTCGGACCAGTACACATCCTTCAGATAGAAGATCAGTGCGAACTCGTCGAGCACCAACGCCGCACCCATACCGAAGATCGCCGCCAGGACGGCACCGGTGGTCTGCGAACCATCGACGTAGACCGCGATCAGCGCACCACCGGAGATCATCATGGCGATCACACCGAACACGACGTGATGCACGTGCTGACCTCCGGGCGCGATGTTGCCCGGCCACCATTTCACCTGCGCACGGATCATCCGGACGCTGAGACGGATGAAGAGGAAGGCAGAGAGGAATCCGAGCAGGAAGAACAGCAATGGCAATCGGCCATGGGCGATGATCTCGCGCTCGAGCCACTCCCGCATCACCGTCCTCCCTTCACCGAATTTCAGATCCGATCATTCTTCCGATTGATACCGCCAACCGACTCGAATGAGACGATACGGACTCCGAAAACCCGGCGGACGGAATTACTTGCCGAAGCCCGCCTTGCGCAGAGCCTCAGCCATCGACCCGGCAGCAGGCGCGCGGTTGTCCGGACGCGACTCGCGTCCACCCTGACGTCCGCCATTACCTCGTTGCTGGCCCTGCCCCTGCCCCTGCCCCTGACGCTGACCCTGCGACTGGCCCTGACGCTGAGGTTGCCCACCACGCGGGCCTTCGGACTTGCGGGGCGCGCCCACCTCGTCGTCGAGACGAAGCGTCAGCCCGATGCGTTGGCGTGCCTCGTCCACTTCGAGGACCTTCACCTTGACGACGTCACCTGACTTGACGACCTCGCGTGGGTCCTTGACGAAGTTGTGTGACATAGCCGAGACGTGAACCAGACCGTCCTGATGAACTCCGATGTCGACGAAGGCACCGAAGGCTGCGACGTTGGTGACCACACCTTCGAGAGTCATACCGGGCTTGAGATGCGCGACTTTCTCGATGCCTGCGGCAAAGGTCGCGGTCTTGAATTCGGGTCGTGGATCTCGTCCCGGCTTCTCCAACTCGGAGATGATGTCGGTGACGGTCGGTAGACCGAATCGCTCGTCGACGTAGTCGGACGCCTTGACCGATCGAAGTGCCTGCGAGTTTCCGATCACGGTGCGCACGTCCCCGCCGGCACTGGCAACGATCTTGCGAACCACCGGATATGCCTCCGGGTGGACGCTCGACGCGTCGAGAGGGTCGTCGCCGTCGGTGATCCGCAAGAAGCCTGCGCACTGCTCGAAAGCCTTGGGTCCCAGTCGGGAGACGTCCTTGAGTCCCTTGCGGGACTTGAACGGACCGTTCTGGTCCCGATGGGCGACGATGCTCTCCGCTAGGGAACCTGCGATTCCGGACACCCGAGCGAGCAGCGGCACGGACGCGGTGTTGACGTCGACGCCGACCGAGTTGACGGCATCCTCGACGACGGCGTCGAGGGAACGTGAGAGCAGCGATTCGGTGATGTCGTGCTGGTACTGACCGACACCGATGGACTTGGGATCGATCTTGACCAACTCCGCCAAAGGATCCTGAAGGCGACGCGCAATGGACACCGCACCGCGAATCGAGACGTCGAGGTCGGGAAGTTCCTGCGACGCGTAGGCCGAAGCCGAGTACACCGATGCGCCTGCCTCGGAGACGACGATCTTGGTCAGGTTGGGCGCGCCCGTCTTCTTGATCAGTTCGGTAGCGAGCGTGTCGGTCTCGCGAGAGGCCGTGCCGTTGCCGATGGCGATCAGTTCGACGCCGTGCTTGGCGACCAGCCCGGCAAGCGTCGCAAGCGCCGCGTCCCACTTGTTCTGCGGCTGGTGCGGGTAAATCGTCTCGTATGCAACAACTTTGCCGGTTCCGTCGACGACGGCAACCTTGGTTCCGGTACGGAATCCGGGGTCGAGTCCCATGGTGGGTCGGGCGCCGGCGGGAGCCGCGAGGAGTAGATCCTTGAGGTTGGTGGCGAAGACGTCGACGGCGTCCTTTTCGGCCGACTGCCGCAGACGCATTCGAGTGTCGATACCGAGCGTGACGGCGAACTTCGTCTTCCACGCCCACTTGACGGTGTCGAGAAGCCACCCGTCGGCGGCCCGACCGCGGTCGGCGATCTCGAACCGCGACGCGATGCGGCCTTCGTAGACTGTGCGCTCCCCCGGCGCGAGTTCTTCGGTGTCGGCCGCCATGTTGAGCGACAGCACTTCTTCCTTCTCTCCGCGCAGGACGGCGAGGATGCGGTGCGAGGGCAGTTTGGAGAACGGTTCCGAGAACTCGAAGTAGTCAGCAAACTTCGAGCCATCGGTTTCCTTGCCCTTGCGGACCGAGGAGACGACCTGGCCGCGACTCCACATAAGCTCGCGCAATTCACCGACCAGATCGGCGTCCTCGGCGAAGCGCTCCACGAGGATCGACCGGGCACCGTCGAGTTGCTCGTCCGAATACTGCGCGGGATCGGTGGTGGGATCTCCGATGAGAGCGTCCGCGACGGGCTCGTGGCCGGCCTCGCGGGCGATCTGCGCCTTGGTGCGCCGCTTCGGCTTGAAGGGGAGGTAGATGTCCTCCAGCCGCGCTTTTGTCTCGGCCAGCATGATCTGACCGCGCAGTTGATCGTCGAGTTTGCCCTGAGAGTCGATCTCCGTGAGCACGGCGTCACGACGGTCGTCGAGCTCGCGGAGATACCGCAGCCGCTCGTCCAGGAGTCGCAACTGGGCGTCGTCGAGCGTGCCGGTGACTTCCTTGCGGTACCGGGCGATGAAGGGCACCGTGGCTCCGCCGTCGAGAAGGTCGACTGCTGCTGCAACCTGGCCTTCGCGGACGTCGAGTTCCTCGGCAATGCGCTGGTTCACGGTCTTGAGAATCACGAGATCCGACCCTACCGCTATCCTGAGACAAGAAGATCGGCAACAGTGCCGTGTCAGGGCTACCGGGGGAAACAGATGAGTACGCGGTACGTCCGGATTGCCGCAATGGCGGCCGCAGTTACTTTTGCGGCTTCGTGCAGCGGCGGACAGAACCCGGATGATTCGATGCAGACCCCCGCCTTCCCCGACACCAATGTTCCGGTCGCGGAGACTCTCGACGGCCGACTGGCTCAAGCTCAGGTGGCGGCGCTCGGGCGTGGTGCGGACGTCTCCATCGCCGTCCTCGATCGATCCTCGGACAAGTACCTCGATGTTGCCGGCGACCAGCAAATCGAAACTGCCTCGGTGGCAAAACTTTTCATCGCCGAGGATCTCCTCCATCAGGACGCTCGCGGCGAGCGGCCCATGACCGACGACGATCGCACCCTCATGGCGGCAATGCTCGAATCCTCCGACGACACCGCAGCCAACCTTCTGTGGGACGAGGTCGGCGGTCAGGAGGTGATCACCCGGGTTGCCGAGCGTTACGCACTGACCGCGACGACGCCGCCGTGGGACGGAATGTGGTGGAACACCGAGACCACGACGCACGACCTGGTCACTTTCTACAACGGCGTCCTCGACGACTCCGACCAACTCGGACCTGAGCGGGTAGAGCAATTCGTCGAGTACCTGAGGCAATCCACTCCCGAAGGAACCGACGGCTACGACCAGAGGTTCGGATTGCCCGAGGCCTTGTTCGGCGAGTCGGTCATCGGAGTCAAGCAAGGCTGGATGTGCTGTGTCGAGGACAAGTGGATCCATCTGTCCACCGGCATCGTCGGTGACGACAACCGATACATCATCGCAATCGGTTCGCGAGAAGACGTCCAGTACACGGACGAGGACAGCTTCTATCCCGACACCTCGTTCACCGACGCCGTCGACGACGAAAGCGCACTGCACGCACGTGACACGGTCACCGGCGTCACACAGATTCTCTTCCCGAGCGGAAGCATCGACGACTGGGCGGCGGCATCCACGACCGCGGATTCGGTGATGCCCGAAGCTTCCGGGCCCTGATTCGATCCACGCGGTCGTGTTAGTCCTCAAGCCTGCTTGTACTCGAGGACGGAACCGATGACCCGTTCCTGTTGTTCGGACGTGAGCATGGGCCACAGCGGCAGTCGAAGGATCGACGCGGAGAACTCGGCGCTACGCACACACGGCTCCGGTGTTCGTCCGTAGCGCACACCGGCCGCACTCGTATCGAGCGGAATGTAGTGGAACGGCGCCACGATTCCGTCGGCGGCGAGATGCCGAATCAAGCCGTCGCGGCTCTCTTCGGTAGGCATCTTGAGATAGAACAGGTGCGCGGTGTGCTCGCGATCATCGGGAACCGCCATGGGAACGACACCGTTCTCGGACGCCCACTCGCCCAGACTCACGCTGTAGGCATCCCAGACGCGATGCCTGGCCGCCTGAATCGCGTCGAACTCCGAGAGTTGTGCGTCGAGGACAGCGGCATTGAGTTCACTGGGCAGATAACTCGACCCGATGTCCTGCCACGAATACTTGTCGACCTGGCCGCGCAGGAAACGCGCACGGTCGGTCCCCTTCTCACGGATGATTTCGGCGCGGGTCATCAACTGATCGTCGGAGAGCAACAGCGCGCCACCCTCGCCGCAGTGAACGTTCTTGGTGTCGTGAAAACTCTGCGTACCGATAGTTCCGATGGTGCCGAGCGCCCGCCCGCGCCACTTTCCGCCGAGCCCGTGAGCGTTGTCTTCGATCAACGCGACACCGTGGAGTTCCGCGAGGTCGAGGAGAGGTTCCATGTCGGCGGCGACTCCGCCGTAATGCATGACCAGTACTGCTTTCGTTCGTTCCGTGATTGCCGCTGCGACGCAGTCGGGATCGATATTGCCGGTACTCGGATCGATGTCGACGAAAACAACAGTGGCCCCGCGCAACGCGACGGCGGTTGCCGCCGAACTGAACGCGAAGCTCGGGACGATCACCTCGTCACCTGGGCCCAATTCGAGTAGCAGCGCACCCAATTCGAGTGCGTGCGTGCACGAGGTCGTCAGCAGAGCATGCGTGGATCCGGTGATCGCTTTGAGTGCTGCAGTCGCGGACTTGGTGAAACGTCCGTCACCGTGAATGTGATCGGACTCCAGAACCGTTGCCAGATTCGACAATTCGTTCGATGCCCGATAGGGGCGGGAGAAGATGATGCGATCAGTGCTCACGACTACGCCGATCGATCGAGGTTCCGGGCCGCGGTGAATCGACAGTCAGATACAGAGGCTTTCCGACAAGGACGTGCAGTGCCACGCCAAGGTATTCGGCGATGAGACCGAGCGAGAACAGGATCGCACCCGAACAGACCAGCAGCGCCATGATGATCGACGCCCATCCTTCCGGGTCGTTGTTGTCACCGGTCATGGCTTGGACGAAGATCACCGCAGCCATGATCACACCGGCCGACGCCAGGGTGACCCCGAGCAGACTCACCAGCCGCAGACCGCGGGTTCCGCTACACAACACCATCTTCCAGAACAACGAGAACAAACGGCGATAGTTGTACCCCGATTCCTCGCGGCCTTCCGCTCGAAGTGTCACCGGCGCCGTGGCGGTATTGCCGACAACCCACGTCAGCGCGACGTCCAGATACACACCGTTGGCGGCGACGCCGGCCAACTGTCGGCCGATGTCACCTCGGATCAGGCGGTAACTTTCGAATCTCGTCGAATCAGGGAACGCGAATACCGTCGCCAAGACGATCTTTGCGCCGCGCGAGGTCAGGTTCCGCAAGAATCCATGCGGGCGGGTGTTCGTGGGTTTGGAATACACGAGATCGGATCGCTCCGTCAGCGCGGTGTCGAGGAAAGCCCCGATGTGCACCGGGTCGTGCTGGCCGTCTTCGTCCATCGTCACGATCCACTGGCCACGTGCAACGGCCATACCGGCGATAGTCGCCGCGTCCTGGCCGTAGTTGCGACTGAGCCACACGACACGCACCTGATCGAAACGGCGCTCCAATTCGAGTAACACGACGTCGGAACGGTCCGGACCGTTGTCGTGAACCAGCACGATCTCGTCGACGGTGAACTGCGCTCCACCGGGCGTCGAACTCGGTGCGCACAGGCCGTCCAACTCCTCGACGAGCGCCGTGATCGTCTTTTCGCCCTGATAAACGGGCACTACGACGGAAATCGAGTGCACTCGCTTCCACTCCCTTCAGGGGGCTCGACTGGCGCCGAGAGACAGGCACGATCGGGCCCACACCGTCGCGAACTTTAACACGCAGAGATGTCCGGACTTCGGATGCCGACGGCGCGTGATGCGCTCGCGTCTCCGCGCGCCCCACCTGCCCTGTTAAGGTCTGGAACTCGTGGTGGAAACTCGCACTCTCGCCCGGGCAGACGTGTACAAGTGGGGCGCCGTCACGGCGGTCGGTGTCATCGCCGGCTACCTGGCCGTGGTGCTCGCGAACGCTCGTCACTTCTACACCGACGACACCGAGTCCCAGTACGCGCCGCTGTGGGTCATGCTCGGCCGTAGCCTGCGAGAAGGACACCTGCCGGTACTCGTCCCCGAGAACTGGATGGCCGGCAACTACGCGATCGAGGAAGCGGGCCTTCTCAATCCGCCACAACTTCTGATCGACCTGATCGCACCGTCCTTCGACAACCTGGCGCTGTACGCGACGATCGTGAAATTGATCTTCGCGATCATCCTTGCGCTGGGCGTCTATCGGATCTGCCTGGAGTACGGCTCGAAGCCTACGTGGGCTGCGGTCGCCGGAGTCTCGATTCCGTTCACCGGTTTCCTCCTCTTCTTCGACTCGGCCAGTTGGATGACAGCCTTCACCGGCACTGCCTGGATGGTGCAGGCGTGGGCCTCGGCAATCCGCTACGCCAGAGGCAAGAGCGGTCCGATCCCGACCTTCGTGTTCTTGTATCTCGCGATGTCGGTGCAATATGTTTTCCCCGCAGTCGAATCCGGCTTAATGATCGGTGCGGTCGCAATCGGCGAAGTTGTCTATCAGCGGCGTTGGCTGCCGTCGCTGCGGCTTCTGGCGGTGTCTGCCTGTGCCGCCCTCGCCGGTCTCGCGACGTATCTGCCGAGCCTGCTCACCGCCGACGTCACCTGGCGCGGTGCATCCGAAGTCAAGAACGACGCATTCCTCGCCGTTCCCTGGTCGGAATCGCTGAACGCGAGCCTGCCGAGCACGATGCCCGCATTCTCCTCGTGGTGGGGATACATCCAGACCATGCCCATGGTCTACGTCGCGTGGTTCCTCATTCCAGCTCTGGCATTCATCGACTGGGGCAAGGCACGCGCCGCGGCACGCGAATTGACCGCCGTCGGGATCTTCACGGTCGCCGTCCTCATGTGGACTGCCGGGCCGAGCACGATCGGCCCACTGCGGTGGCCCGCGCGCGTGCTTCCGATGGTGGCCATCGGACTCCTGCTTCTGGTGTGCATCCTGCTCGGGCGTTTCGCCACGACCGACAAGTTGCGCGGACGGTGCGTTGCAGCGGGAATCCTCGTGGGCGTGCTTCTGATCAGGTCCGCTTCGGCAGCTCCCGGGCTCGCGAAATGGCATGTGATCTCAGCCCTGCTCGTTGCCGCACTCGGCGCCGCGATGGTCTGGCTCGGCCGTACCAAAGGCACTGCTTTCGCATGCCTCGTAGCGATCGTCGCGGTCTCCCCCATCGCCTACGCCCAGGTTCGGGCCGCGCAACCAACCCCGATGAGCTGGAACCTGCCCGAATCCCGCTCGGAGATGAAAGAGGCCTTCCCCGACTTCGAAGGCACGACACTGCAACTGGGCGACCGTGCACTCATCGCACCCGGGGACAAAACCCTCGACGGAGCATACGGTTCCCTGGCTTTCGGAAACTACCCCAAAGACCTCGAACTGACCTACACCAGCGGCTACACCCCTAACGGGCACTTCTACTTCGGTGATCTGCTCTGCATGCGCTGGGACATGAGCGTCTGCCCCGACGCCTTCCGACGGGCATTCACCGTCGAACCCACCACCGGCCGCACCATCGTCGACCTGATGAAGGTGGACCGCGTCGTACTGCAGAACGCCCTCTACCCCGATGCACGTAAGAACCCGGCCCCCGACGGGTGGACATGGGTCGACTACCCCGGACACGAGAACTACATCTCCGTGCTCGAACGCGTCGACGGCCCCGTCTCGACACGAAACGGCCGCATCGCCGATACCCGTGGCGTCGAAGCTGTTTCGACCGCGGAATCGAACATGTCGAGCACCCTTCGTGTCAGTTCGGAGACCGGCGGCAAGGTTGTGTTCGCACGGCTCGGCTGGCCCGGGTATCGAGCTAGCCTCGACGATCAGCCTGTCCCGATCGACGTCGTCGCGAAGTCCTTTGTCACCGTGGACATCCCAGCCGGGACGAAGGACGCTGAACTTGTCCTCACGTGGCGACCCCCGGGATGGAAGGTCGGCGGCGCTTCGATGGTCGCCGGAATCCTCGGCCTCGGTGTGCTCGAGTGGATGTATCTGCGGACACGACGCAAGGACCGGATCAACATCGTGAAAACCGAGTCTTCATGACCGAAGACATCGCATCACCCGAGAACCCCGGCCCACTGCTGCGGGTGGTCAAGCATCAACCCATCGCGTTTGCCATTGTCGGAGTGGCCAATACGGCGATCGGATACGGGCTCTTCGTGATCTGGTCACTGATCCTCGACAACAAGGATCTGTATCAAGTGGCTGTGATCGGTGCGTACTCCATCAGCGTGCTCATCGCTTTCGTTCTGCATCGGACGTTGGTTTTCCGCGTCCGCGGACATGTGGCACGCGACCTGGGCGCGTTCATCGTCGTCAATTCCGGTGGCCTCGTGCTGAATCTGATACTCGGAACGATCGCGGTGTCGATTCTGCATGCCCCGCCGCTTCCCGCCCAGGCGGTTGTCATGTTGATCGTTGCCGGGGTGAGTTTCTTCGGTCATCGATACTTCTCGTTCCGCCGCAAACCTGCCGAGCGGCACTGACCTTCTACGATTCGCGGGGTAGCGCTCGATCCACCGCGGCCTCGACGATCGTACGAATATCTTCCTCCCCGAACAGGTTCGGCAATGTCAGTCGATCCAGTACGAGCCAGTTCAGCGACAAATAGAGCAGGCGAACGGTCATCGCATCACCCGGCACGCCCGACGCCAGATGATTGGCTACGTTCAGATCGAAGTCTTCTCGGATGCGGACGGTCAGGACCGCTCGCAGGTCCGGACGACGTATCGCCTCCAGCCGCAACTCCATGAGCGCGAGGAAACCCGTTCCAAACGAGGTGACCCGCTCGACCACGTCGAGCATGAGCGTCACCAGTCGCTCACGATCGGTGCCGTTGACGGGATCGATCAATCCCTCGAGGTCGTCCGGAATCAGTCGCTCGTAGATCCGGCCACCGGCCTGCGTGAGTAGGTCGTCGCGATTGGAGAAGTAGTTCGACGCTGTCCCGTTCGGCACGGCTGCCTGGGTGTCGACGGCTCGAAAAGTCAAGCCTCGAGCACCCTCTCGGGCCAACACCTCGATTGCCGCGTCGATCAGGGCAAGCCGTCGTTCCGGGTTCTTTCGCACTTGACATCACTCCTGACACGACCCTAAGTTAAACCACTACAAACATAGTACTACGAACGGAGCGTTTGATGCGAAAGCTTGTGTACTACGTGGGAGCTTCCCTCGACGGCTACATCGCGGGACCAGACGGCGAATTCGATTTCTTCCCGGTTTCCGAACAGATCACGGCCTGGATATGTGATCGATATCCCGAGACCGTGCCAACGCATGTGCGGCCCGCTCTCGGAATCGAGGACGCACCCAACAGAACCTTCGACACGGTCGTCATGGGCCGCGGCTCTTACGAGCCCGGGCTGAGCCTCGGCGTGACCAGCCCTTTTGCGCACCTGCGCCAGTTCGTCGTCTCCAGCACCCTCCCTGGCGCCGAGGATCCCGCGGTCACCATCGTTCGCACCGATCCACGTGCGGTCGTCAGATCCCTCAAAGAGGAAGAAGGACAAGATATCTGGCTGTGCGGCGGCGGAACTCTCGCCGGCGAACTACTACCGGAGATCGACGAGTTGATCGTCAAAAGGTATCCGGTTGTCGCCGGCGCGGGCATACCGATGATCAGAGGTAACTTCGAGCCGACACTGTTCACACCGACTGCAACCGAATCGCTCGACGACGGCGCAAGCATCACCTGGTTGAAGAGAAATACCTAAGGAAGTAGATCCGGTCGACGCTCGGCCGTGCGCTGCAGCGACTGCTCATGGCGCCACGCCTTGATCTTCGCGTGATCTCCGGAAAGCAGAACAGGCGGAACCTCGAGATCACGCCACACGGCGGGGCGAGTGTAACTGGGCCCTTCGAGGAGCCCGTCGGAGAACGAATCCTCTTGGTGTGACAGCTGATTGCCGAGAACACCGGGCATCAGTCGCACAACAGCCTCGACCATCACCAGCACGGCTGCTTCACCGCCGATCAGAACGTAATCGCCGATACTGACTTCTTCGACGCGAACTCGCTTGGCGGCGTCGTCGAAGACGCGTTGGTCGATACCTTCGTATCGGCCGCAGGCGAAGACAAGGTGCTTGGCGGTGGCCCAGCGATGTGCGGTCGCCTGAATAAACGGGACGCCGGCGGGAGTCGGCACCACCAAGATCGTCTCGGCATCATCCGGGCCGGAAGTATCGGAGCGACCGATCACGTCGTCGAGCGCCGGGCCCCAGACGGTGGGTTTCATGACCATGCCGGGCCCGCCGCCGTACGGGGAATCGTCGACGGCTTTGTGTACGTCATGGGTCCACGACCGAAGATCGTGGACGTCGACCGAGATCAAGCCACGTTCGATTGCCTTGCCCAGCAAGGCAGCACGAAGCGGTTCGAGATACTCGGGAAAGATGGTGACGACGTCGAGACGCATGACAAACGATCAGTCGTTGTCTGGGTTCGAATTATCGCTGTTCGACTTGTCGCCGAAGTCCGGGTCGAGCAGCCCCTCGGGAGGCTCGATCATCACGACGCCGTCGGCAATCGACACCGAGGTGACGATGGCGGCGACAAACGGGATCAGCAATTCACCGGACGTCTCGCCGGTACGACGAATCGAAAGCAATTCGCCTGCGGCGGAATGTAATACCTCGATGACCGAACCGACCTCGGTACCGTCCGTGAGGACGACCTTCAGTCCTTCGAGTTCGTGATCGTAGAACTCGTCCGGATCATCCGAAGGCTCGAGTTCGGAACTGTCGATGACAAACAGTGTGCCGCGCAACGCATCTGCGTCGCCACGGTCACTGACGCCTTCGAGGCGCAGCAGAAGCCGCCCGGAATGATCCCGGGCGGCTTCCACTGTGTACGACTTCAGTGTGGACTCGCGCGGCTTGCGCCCACGCAGCACAGAACCTACGGCAAAACGATCTTCGGGCTCGTCTGTACGAACCTCGACTACCAATTCACCTTTGATGCCATGCGACTTCGCGACACGACCGACTACGAGTTCCACCTGTTTACTGCCGTCTACTGATCGGTGTCGACGACATCAACACGGATACCGCGGCCACCGATGCCGGAGACCAAGGTCCGCAGAGCGGTCGCCGTGCGACCACCCCGACCGATGACCTTGCCGAGATCGTCGGGGTGCACATGCACCTCGACGGTCCGTCCCCGACGTCCGGTGATCAGCTCGACACGCACATCGTCGGGATTGGCGACGATGCCACGCACGAGATGCTCTACCGCATCAGCGACGACGGCACTCACTTGTCAGCAGCCTCGGCGTCTGCAGCGGGAGCCTCGGCGTCAGCCGCGGTGTCTTCTGCCTTGGCCTCGTCAGCCTTTGCAGCCTTCTTCTTCTTGGGGGTGATTGCTTCTGCAACCGGCTCGTTCTCGGCCTGCGCGAGCGCAGCCTGGAAGAGCTCGAGCTTGGTGGGCTTGGCTTCCTTGACGCGAAGGGTGCCTTCGGTGCCCGGCAGGCCCTTGAACTTCTGCCAGTCACCGGTGATCTTGAGGAGTGCCTCGACGGGCTCGGTGGGCTGTGCGCCCACGGACAGCCAGTACTGAGCACGCTCGGAATCGATGTCGATCAGCGAGGGCTCTTCCTTGGGGTGGTACTTGCCGATGGTCTCGATCGCACGGCCGTCACGACGGGTGCGCGAGTCGGCGATGACAACGCGGTACTGAGCGTTGCGGATCTTGCCGAGTCGGGTGAGCTTGATTTTGACAGCCACAGCTGCAGTTCTCCTTCAGCGCGCACAACAGTGCTGCGCATGTCACGTGCAATTCAGCGACCCACACGATTTGTGAGCCCGGTTTTGCCTCTATCCTGTGACCGTCGCAGCGGTACGTAACCGGTTGCGACGAACAATGGTCCATTGTGCCAGATGGGTGGGCTCGTTCGGAAACCACCCTGTGCGCGCTTCGAGAGTGCAGGGACTCCCTAACCACTCACGGGGGTGCCGCGGAGGATCACACGCATCGGCTTCGCGAGCACATCGGGGTTTCCGCGCGGATCTTCGGAATAAACCACCAGGTCGGCGGGCGCTCCCTCTTCGATGCCCTGGGCACCCAACCAACTCCGCGCATCCCAGCTGGCTGCGCCCAACGCCTGGTGAGCTGTCAATCCGGCAACTTCGAGTTCGGCGATCTCGTCGGCGATCCGCCCGTGTCTGATCGATCCGCCGGCATCCGTTCCGGCATAGATCGGAATCCCGGCCTCGTGAGCGGCACCGATTGTCTGGTGCCGACGAGCGTGCAAATCGCGCATGTGCGCCGCGTAGATCGGATATCGCGTGGCGGAGTCCGCGATCTCGGGGAAAGTAGCGATGTTGATCAGCGTCGGAACCAGGGCCGTGCCGTGCGCGACCATCGACTCGATGGTCGCGTCCGTCAATCCGGTGCCGTGCTCGATGCAGTCGATACCGGCGTTGATCAGGCCGGGCAAAGCGTCTTCGGCAAAAACGTGAGCGGTGACCTTTGCGCCTTCGGCGTGGGCGGCAGCGATGGCCTCGACCAGGATCTCGTCGCTCCACAAGGGAGCCAGATCGCCGACGGAACGATCGATCCAGTCGCCGACGAGCTTGACCCAGCCGTCACCAGCGCGTGCCTGACGCACTACCTCGGCCGGCAACTGAGATTCGTCGTCCAGGTCGACCGGCAAGCCCGGGATGTACCGCTTGGGTGCCGCGATGTGCTGACCTGCGCGAATGATCCGCGGCAAATCGAGGCGCTCGTCGATGAACCTGGTGTCGACCGGTGATCCGGCGTCGCGGAGCAACAGCACGCCCGCGTCACGTTCGGTCTTCGCCTGCTCCAGCAAGCCGTCGACGGTTTCGCCGCCGCCACCGCCGTAGCGGATACCGACGTGACAATGCGCATCCACGAGACCCGGTGTGATCCAACCCGATTCGACGATCGTCTCCGCACCGGACACCGGCTCGAAGGAAATCAGCCCGTCGACGATCCACAATTCGATCGGCTCGGCATCGGGCAGACCGATACCCCGCAGATGAAGCGCAGCCACCGACTACTTCTTGGGCAGCTTGAGCTGGGAAAGATCGATGCCTTCCAGTCCGGGCGGCAACTGATCGAGACCCTTGGGCATGTTCGACAGGTCGGGCATCCCGGCCGGCATTCCGCCGGGCATACCCGGGAATCCGCCCATGCCGGGGAATCCTCCGCGCATCTTGGGCTGCGTCGGGCCCTTGCCGCCCTTCTTGCCCTTCTTGCCCTTCTTGCTGCGAACCTGCTTACGCGCGCCGGGCATGCCCATACGGCCGGCCATGGCAGCCATCATCTTGCGGGCTTCGAAGAAGCGATCCACCAACTGGTTGACGTCGGAAACCTTGACGCCCGAACCGTTCGCGATGCGCAGTCGGCGTGAGGCGTTGATGATCTTCGGATCGTCGCGCTCGGCCGGTGTCATACCGCGGATGATGGCCTGAATGCGATCGAGTTGCTTCTCGTCGACGTTGGCCAGCGCGTCCTTCATGCCGCCGGCACCCGGCAGCATGCCGAGGAGGTTGCCGATCGGGCCCATCTTGCGGACGGCCATCATCTGATCGAGGAAGTCTTCGAGGGTGAGCTGACCGGAACCGATCTTCGCTGCGGTCGCTTCGGCCTGATCGGCGTCGAAAACCTGCTCGGCCTGCTCGATGAGGCTCAGGACGTCGCCCATACCGAGGATCCGGCTGGCCATGCGATCGGGGTGGAAGACGTCGAAGTCTTCGAGCTTCTCGCCGGTGGACGCGAAGAGGATCGGCTGGCCGGTGACCTCGCGGACGCTCAGTGCGGCACCACCGCGGGCGTCGCCGTCGAGCTTGGTGAGGACGACACCGGTGATGCCGACTCCTTCACGGAACGCGTCGGCGGTACTGACCGCGTCCTGACCGATCATGGCGTCGAGGACGAAGATGGTCTCGTCCGGGTTGACGGCGTCACGGATACCGGCGGCCTGCGCCATCAGCTCCGAGTCGATACCGAGGCGACCGGCGGTGTCGACGATCACGACGTCGTAATGCTTGTTGCGTGCTTCTTCGACGCCGGCGCGGGCGACCTCGACGGGGTCGGCTGCGGAAACGCCGAGGGCGTTCTCGCCACCGCCGATGGAGGTACCGGGGTGCGGCGCGAAGACTGCCGCGCCCGCACGCTCACCGACGATCTGAAGCTGAGTGACGGCGCCGGGACGCTGAAGGTCGCAGGCAACGAGGAGGGGCGTGTGCCCCTGGTCCTTGAGCCACTTGGCCAACTTTCCGGCCAGCGTGGTCTTACCGGAACCCTGCAGACCGGCCAACATGATGACCGTCGGCGGAGTCTTGGCGAACTGGAGTCGACGAGTTTCGCCGCCGAGAACCTCGACCAGCTCTTCGTTGACGATCTTGACGACCTGCTGAGCCGGGTTCAGTGCACCCGAGACCTCGGCGCCCTTGGCGCGTTCCTTGATCTTGGCGATGAAGCTGCGCACTACGGGAAGCGCGACGTCGGCCTCGAGCAGGGCAAGGCGGATCTCGCGGGCCGTAGCGTCGATGTCGGCGCCGGACAGACGACCCTTGCCACGCAGATCCTTGAGAGATCCGGTCAATCTGTCGGAAAGGGATTCGAACACCGAGTGCGCTCCTGAAGGTCGTGCGAGTTAGCCGTGGATATTCTCGGGCACCAGCCTAGCCGCTACGCCCGCACCGATCCCAGCCGATGCGGGCGTAACTGCCGAAACCGGTCCGTCAATCCTCTTTCTTCTTCGGTTGTGGCACCGGAACCACCGCCAGCACCGCCTCCTCGACGCGCTCTCGCGCCGCGCGGGTATCGGCCTCACCGAAGTCGAGGCAGAACGCGTCGACCACCGAGGAACCCAACGTGGCGACCTTCGCCCACCGGATGTCGGCACCACTGTGTTCGAGTGCTGCGGCCAGTCGGCAAAGCAGGCCGACGCGGTCTTCGGTACGCAATTCGAGGATCGCGTGACCGTCACCGGGCGCGTCGAACCAGATGACCCGCGGCGGTGCCTGCGAATAGAGCACCGGAACCGCCGAATCCTTGTTTGTCTGGATCGGGTCGTCCCACTGCTCTGCCCGTGCCTCCTCGTCCTTGGCGTCGAGAAGTTCGAGCAGATTCAGTTCACCGGCCGAAGCGCGGATCAATTCCTGCCTGAGCAGCACCGCCTGCGGCGGTGTGCCGAACCTCGGTGTGACGACAAACGAATTGACCGCCGAACCCGCATGCGACCCCAGCGAAGCGGAATGCACCCGCAACGACTGCAGCGCCAGAACGCCGGCAGCCCGAGACAGCAGCCCGGGCGCGTCGGGCGCGATGACGGTCACGACGTAGGTGTGCGGATTCTCGGCCGGTACGAGCGAGACGTGAACCCCGCCCTCCTCGGCAATGGCCAACTGCTCGGGAGCGAGTGGGTCGGGTTGTGGGAGTTCCTCCCCCGCCATCAGCAAACGGCAACGACGCACGAGCTCACCGATCAGAGACGACTTCCAGTCGCCCCAGACGCCAGGCCCGGTGGCCAGCGAATCCGCCTCCGCCAACGAATGCAGGAGATCGAGAAGGGTCCCGTCCCCTTCGAGTGCGTCGACCACTCGCTGCACCGTTGCCGGATCGTCGAGGTCGCGACGGGTCGCCGTTTCCGGCAACAGCAAGTGATAGCGCACCATCGCCGTCAACGTCGCGACGTCGGAAGGCCAGAGTCCCAAGCGATTTCCGATCGCGGTGGCCAATTCGGCACCGACGACGCTGTGGTCTCCCCCTCGCCCCTTCCCGATGTCGTGGATCAACGCACCGAGCATGAGCAGATCCGGCCTAGCGACGCGAGTGGTGAATCCGCTTGCATACGCGGCGGTTTCGACCAGGTGGCGATCCACCGTCCACGTATGGACGGCGTCGCGCGGCGGAAGATCGCGAATGGTCCCCCACTCCGGCAGGAGGCGACCCCAGAGCCCGGTCCGGTCCATCGCCTCGATCACCGGAACGGCACGCGATCCCGAACCGAGCACGACCAAGAGATCGTTGACCGCATTTTTCGGCCACGGCTCACGCAGTTCCGGGGCATTGTCGGCCAGTCGATTGAGCGTCGACGCGGAGATCGGCATGCCGTTGGTGGCCGCCGCTGCCGCGACCCGCATCACCAGACCGGGATCCTTCTTCGGCCTCGCATCGCGCGCCAGGACAACTTCGCCGGCATGCTCGACGACGCCCTCGTCCAGTGGTCGCCGCACCGGCGCGCGACGCAGCCGCGACAAACCACGCCGGGGCAAGGAGTTTCCGGCGGTACGGATACCGACGTCCACCGAATAGCTGATGGTGCGCGCCGATTCACTGAGAAGGCGGGCCAGATCGAATCGATCACCGATCCGCAGCGCCGCACCGATTTCGTCGGCGTCCTGCGCTCGCAGTTGATCGCGGGCGCGACCGGCAACGCGGTGAAGTTCGGTGCGCACGTCGAGCAACCGCCTGTGCGCGAGTGCCAGACCGCCGCCGGGCGAGTTGGGTCCCAGCCCTGGCATCCCGTCGGTCAATTGCGCGATGGACAGGGCGTTGAGCAGTTGGACGTCACGCAGCCCGCCACGGCCGCTCTTGAGATCCGGTTCGGCGCGATGGGCGATCTCGCCGCTGCGCTCCCACCTCGTACGGGTCTGGGTGATCAATTCGTCGAATCGGCTGCGGATGTCCATGCGCCACTGTCGACGGACACCACTGATCAACAGGTTGCTCAGCTCCACATCGCCGGCAATGTGGCGTGCTTCGAGCATTCCGAGTGCCGCCGTCATGTCGGTGGCCGCAACCTGAAGCGCCTGCGGAAGCGTCCGCACGCTGTGGTCGAGTTTGATGTGCGCGTCCCACAGCGGGTACCACAGGCTGTCCGCAACCTGGGCCACGACTGCTGGGTCCATGTCGTCGTGCAGCAGAATCAGATCGAGATCGGAATACGGCAACAGTTCGCGTCGGCCAAGACCACCCACGGCGACGATGGCAAACCCACAATCCGGTTTGATGCCCAGTTCGGTCCCCTTGGTGGTCAACCAGAACTCGTGCAGATCGACCAGTGCATGTCGCAGTGAGGGGGCGTCGAGCCTCCTGTTCTTGACGCCTCCGGTGAGTAGGGCCTTGCGTGCGCGGGCCAGGTCCGCAGCTTCGTCGGATCCCCCTGACGAGACCGGCCCTGGCCCCGTCGCTTTCGCGACGGAACCAGGGCCGAGGTTCTCGGACCCTTTCGGGTCAGAGTGCATCGCCACCGCGTTCCCCGGTGCGAACCCGGATGACCGACTCGACTGGCGAGACCCACACCTTGCCGTCACCGATCTTGCCGGTTCGAGCTGCCTCGACGATCACCTCGACGACCTTGTCCACGGCCGCGTCGTCGACGACGACCTCGACCCGGACCTTGGGTACGAAGTCCACGGAGTACTCCGCGCCTCGGTACACCTCGGTGTGGCCCTTCTGTCGGCCGTAGCCCTGAACTTCGCTGACTGTCATACCCAGCACTCCGGCCTGCTCGAGTCCGGTCTTGACGTCCTCGAGCGTGAACGGCTTGACGATTGCTGTGATCAGCTTCATGTGCTCATCCCTTTCCAAACTCTGAAGTGCCTGAATTCACTTTAATCACGTGCTGATCACGCGAGGTCGTATGCGGTCTCTGCGTGTTCGGTCTCATCGATGCCGCGTGCCTCGTCCTCGGCCGAGATTCGCCAGCCCAGGGGCTTGAGTGCGAAGCCGATGATCGTCGTCAGAACGCCGGTGAAGACGAGTGCTGCGAGTGCGATCACGATCTGAACCACCAGTTGCTTGTAGTCGCCGCCGTAGAAGAGGCCGGTTGCGGTGCCGAAGAATCCGATACCGATCGTGCCCCACAGGCCGGAGACAAGGTGCACGCCGACGACGTCGAGCGAGTCGTCGAAGCCGAAGCGGAACTTCAGGCCGACTGCGAGAGCGGACAGGATGCCGGCTACGGCGCCGAGGAAGATGGAACCGACCGGGTTGAGCGCACCGGCAGCAGGGGTGATGGCGACCAGACCGGCGACCGCACCGGAAGCTGCGCCGAGGCTGGTGGCGTGACCGTCACGAATACGCTCGGTGGCGAGCCAGGCCAGGACTGCGGCACACGTCGCGGTGGTCGTGTTGACCCAGGCGAGACCGGCGTTACCGTCGGCGGCGAATGCCGAGCCGGCGTTGAAGCCGAACCAACCGAACCAGAGAAGTGCTGCGCCGAGCATCACGAAGGGCAGGTTGTGCGGACGGAAGGCGGTCTTGCCGAAGCCGAGACGCTTGCCGACGATGAGGGCGAGGACCAGACCGGCCATACCCGCGTTGATGTGAACGACTGTGCCACCGGCGAAGTCGATCGGAGCGACGTTGGCGACGGTGACTCCGTCGTCGTTGACCGTGGTGCCGAAGAGCTTTGCCGCGATGCCGTCCTCGGAGCCCGAGAGGAGTCCGCCGCCCCAGACCATGTGTGCGAGGGGGAAGTAGACGACGGTGACCCAGATACCCGAGAACAGGAGCCAGGTGCCGAACTTGACCCGCTCGGCCAGGGCACCACTGATAAGGGCGGTGGTGATGATCGCGAATGTCACCTGGAACGCGATGTCGATGACGTTGGGGTAGCCCCACGCGCCGGCGATGAAGTTGCCGTCAGCATCGGTGATGCTGTTCTTGAGGCCGAAGAACTCGAACGGGTTGGCAAAAATGCCCCCGATGTTCTCGGTGCCGTAGGACATCGACCATCCCCACAGAACGTAGATGACGCCGATGACGGCCATGGCCCCGAAGGACATCATCATCATGTTCAGGACGGACTTGGACCGAGACATCCCGCCGTAGAAGAAAGCGAGGCCGGGTGTCATCAGCAAGACCAGAGATGCAGCCATCAGCATCCATGCGGCGTTACCGGAGTTCGCCAACAAATCGTCGGTACTCACTTACTACCTCCTAGTCGCACGTGCCGGGCAGCACGTCGTTAAGGAGAAGAGTGCTGGGCTGGTGTTTCGTCCATGGCGCTGTCGCGTTTCGCAGACGTGAACCAATTGCCCAACTTTGTTGCAAACAGGTTTCGCCAGGGGGTTCTACCGACCCTGTGCGCCTTTTCGGTAGTTCGCGCTACCAAAAAGGCGCACGGGGGCGTCAGCCCAGCAGGGCGTCGACGAACGCACCCGGCTCGAAGGGCGCCAGGTCGTCGGCACCTTCACCGAGACCGACCAACTTCACCGGCACACCCAGTTCATGCTGAACCTGGAAGACGATTCCGCCCTTGGCGGTTCCGTCCAGCTTGGTCAGTACGACGCCGGTGATGTCCACGACCTCCGCGAACACTCGAGCCTGCGCCAGTCCGTTCTGGCCGACCGTCGCATCGAGAACCAGCAGAACGTCGTCGACCGACGCCTTCTTCTCGATGACACGCTTGACCTTGCCGAGCTCGTCCATCAGACCGGTCTTGGTGTGCAAACGGCCGGCGGTGTCGATGAGGACCACGTCGACGCCGTCCGCGATGCCCCGTGAGACCGCGTCGAAGGCAATCGCAGCGGGATCGCCACCCTCCTTGCCACGAACAACTTCAGCGCCGACACGCTCGGCCCACGTCTGGAGCTGATCGGCAGCGGCGGCGCGGAACGTGTCCGCGGCACCGAGCACGACGCGACGACCGTCGGCGACGAGCACGCGAGCCAGCTTGCCGGTGGTGGTGGTCTTGCCGGTTCCGTTGACGCCGACGACGAGCAGAACAGCCGGGTGATCATCGTGCGGCAACGCGCGGATGGAGCGGTCCAGTTCGGGACGCAGCTCGGCGATCAACACCTCACGCAGGAGCGCGCGGGCGGCAGCCTCGGTCCGGACGCTGCGGGCCGCCATCTGCTCACGAAGCTTCGTGACGACCTTTTCCGTGGTCGCGGAGCCGAGATCTGCGATGAGAAGGGTGTCCTCGACTTCTTCCCACGAGTCCTCGTCCAGATCGCCGCCACCGAGCAGACCGAGCAAGCTCTTGCCGACCGCTGACTGCGAGCGGGAGAGGCGCCCGCGCAGTCGGTCCAGCCGACCCTCGGTCGGGTCGATCTCGTCCAACACGCGCGGTGCAGGCTCGACAGGTTCGGGAACTACGACGGGTTCGGGAACTACGACGGGCTCGGGTACGACTGCAGGTTCGGGAACGACAGGTTCTTCGACAACAGGTTCTGCTACTGGTGGTTCTTCTACGACCGGCTTTTCGATTACCGGCTCTTCGACAACCGGTTCCTCAACAACAGCGGGTTCTTCGACAACCGGCTCCTCGACGACGGCCGGCTTCTCAGCAACAGGTTCTTCGATGATCGGTTTTTCGACGACAGGTTTTTCGACGACAGGCGGCTTCTCCGCGACCGGCGGCGTCGGAACCACCGGAGGTGGCGCCGTTGCCGTCGAGCCTTGACTGAAGTTGAACCCGCCGCCGGCCTTGTAGCCGCCTGACTTGTCCTTCTCGGGGGTGCCGAGCTCCGGCTTCGTCTCGGGCGCCTTCAGCGACACCTGCCCCTTGCGGTAGCGCAGGAATCCGGCAACGAGAACGACGAGTAGTACGGCCGCTACAGCCGCGATGATGATCCAAGCCTGGGTAGTCACCGGCCCATTGTTTCAGGCTCCGACCCGGAAAGTGAGCAGGGCTTACGTCGAGGCCATGTCTTGACCGCGAAGTCGCTGCGAAATCACGGTGGTGATGCCGTCGCCGCGCATGCTGACTCCGTACAACGCGTCGGCGATTTCCATCGTCGGTTTCTGGTGAGTGATCACGATCAACTGCGACTTCTCCCGCAATTGTTCGAAGAGTCCGATCAGCCGCCGCAGGTTGGTGTCGTCCAACGCCGCCTCGACCTCGTCCATCACGTAGAACGGGGACGGGCGTGCCCGGAAGATCGCGACCAGCATGGCCACCGCGGTCAACGACTTCTCGCCGCCCGACAGCAACGACAACCGCTTGACCTTCTTACCGGGCGGACGCGCCTCGACTTCGATGCCTGTGGTCAGCATGTCCGACGGATCGGTGAGAACCAGTCGTCCTTCTCCCCCGGGGAACAATTTCTCGAACACGCCCACGAACTCCCGCTCGACGTCGGCATAGGCCTCGGTGAACACCTGCAGGATTCGTGCGTCCACGTCTGCGACCACAGCAAGAAGGTCCTTACGGGCGGTCTTGACGTCCTCCAATTGAGTGGAGAGGAAGGTGTACCGCTCCTCGAGAGCTGCAAATTCCTCGAGCGCCAGCGGATTGACCTTGCCGAGGGTGGCGAGGTCTTTCTCCGCCCGCTTCGCGCGCCGTTCCTGAGTCGCACGATCGTACGGAAGCGGAGCGGGGGCGGTTACCTGCTCGCCGCGCTCCTTGGCCTGCTCGTACTCCTCGATTTCGAGAGCGGTCGGCGGCAGTTCGACGTCGGGTCCGTACTCGGCGATCAGATCATCGAGGCCGATACCGTACTGATCGAGGATCGACTCCTCGAGTTGTTCGATACGCAGCGCTGCCTGAGCCTTCGCAACCTCGTCGCGATGGACGGCGTCGGTGAGTGAAGCGAGCTGTCCGGTCAGTGCACGGACGATCTCGCGGACCTGATCCAGTTTGGCCGTGCACTCGGAGCGGGCCCGAGCCAACTCGTCGCGATGAGCAAGAGCTGCGGCGACGACGGCCTCGAGTTCGGCCGCCACGCGCTGCCCCGACTCGGCGACGGCAGCTGCAACCTCCGCAGCGTGCGCTCTGGCGCGCAGAGCCCGCTCGGCGCGAATTCGTGCCTCTCGTTCGGCAGCAGCGGCGCGGCGAAGCGAATCAGCCTTTCCGCGTACGGATTCCGCACGTTCTTCGGCGGTGCGCACGGCAAGGCGAGCATCCATTTCGACTATGCGCACTTCGGCCAGCGCTGCTGCGGCCATTTCGCGATCGGCAGCGGTCGATTCCGCACCGTGTCCCGGTGCAGTGCCGTCGGTTTCGGCGACGCGCAGACGTTCTTCCAGGTCCGCCAGCTTTGTCAGCGACTCACCGCGGCCCTCCTCGGCACGCACTCGCTGGGCAGTCAACCGCTCGGATTCCGCATGGGCGACTCGTGCTGCCTGCCCCAATCTGCCCAACTGCTCGTAGATCGCGGACATGGCAGCGTCCGACTCGTTGAGCGCGGCCAAAGTCTGCTCCGCGGTCTCGCGTCGAGCGGCCTGTTCGGCCAGAGCGCCGGACAGCGCCGCATCGAGTTCCTCGGATCGGCTCTCCGTTGCCGCCAGTTCCGCTGCTGACGCGTCGATCGCCGCCTGTACCTCCAGCGTGCTGGGTTGCCGATCCGAGCCACCGATCATCCACCCCGAACCGTGCAGATCGCCGGAACGCGTCACTGCACGAATTCCCTTGTGATCAGCAACAACTCGAATCGCGTCCTCGAGAGTCTCGACCAGGACAACGCCATCGAGTATTGCGGTCAACCCCGCACGCAACTCATCAGGGCAGTCGATGACGTCGACGGCAGGACGACTGCCCGGTGCGATCTCGGCCTCGCGTTTGATCACCGGTTCACCGCTCACGATCAGCGAGGCACGCCCACCGTCCTGATCGGCCAGCGCTGCAACAGCGGAGCGAGCCGAGTCCAGCGACTGCGCCACGACGGCGTCCGCCGCCGGCCCCATCGCGGCAGCGATGGCAGCTTCGTAGCCGGGCTCGACGTGAATCAATCCGACCAGCGAGGTGATGCCGTCGTCGCGCCGATGTTCGAGCAGCCAGCCGCCACCGTCCTTGCGCTGCAAGCCCATCGACAGTGCCTCGACGCGCGCACGGAGCGAAGCTATGCGTTGCCCGCTCGTCTTTTCTTCCTCACGAAGTTCTTCGACACGTGCGTCGATCATCTCGAGAGCTTCGACGGCGCGTTCATGATTGGTGTCGAGGCCTACTTCACCGGCGTCGAGGTCCCCGATGCTTTCCTGCACCGTGTCGAACTCGGCTTGTGCGGCATCCCCACGCAGACGAGCCTCGTCGATGGCCTCGGTCAGTCGGGAAACTTCCGCGTCGACGGATTCGACGCGGGTACGCAGAGTGTCTACCTGACCGGAGAGTCGAGCGAGACCTTCACGGCGGTCGGCGACGGCACGAACTTCCGCCATGTGCGCCCGTTCCGCTTCTGCTGCAGCATCTTCGGTGGCTGCCAGCTGGTCCCGAGCAGCTTCCGACGCCGCTCGCGCGATTTCGACGCCTTCGAGGAGTTCGGCCTCCTCGGCCGCAAGACGTTCGGCGCGCGCTTCCATCTCGTCCGGGTCCTGGCCGCGGTTGCCGACGGGTTCGGAGTCGAGATGTCGTGCACGCTCGCGGGCGATGCGCACGGTGGCGTTGACTCGTTCGGCAAGCGCGGAGAGCTGGAACCAACTCTGCGCTGCCGCTTCCGATCCCGGAGTCAGACGAGCGAGAGCTTGCTCCTGGCGCCCGAGTTCGAGGTTGGCCTCGTCGAGCGCGGACGCCACCTCGTTGTGCTGTTCGCGGGCCGCTTTCTCGTCCTGCGCCTGGTCGTTCAGTTGGGTTCGACGGGTCACCAGGTCGTCAGCGGCCAGCCGCATCTTGGCATCACGCAGGTCAGCCTGGACCGTCTGTGCTCGCCGAGCAACCTCGGCCTGGCGTCCCAGCGGTTTGAGTTGCCGACGCAGTTCCGCGGTGAGGTCACTGAGTCGAGCGAGATTGGCCTGCATGGAATCGAGCTTGCGTACCGCTTTTTCCTTGCGGCGGCGATGTTTGAGGACCCCCGCGGCTTCTTCGATGAAGGCGCGTCGATCCTCGGGGCGGGATTCGAGGATCGCGGCGAGCCGTCCCTGCCCGACGATGACATGCATTTCGCGGCCGATACCGGAGTCGCTGAGCAGTTCCTGGACGTCCATCAGACGGCAGGACGAGCCGTTGATCTCGTACTCCCCCGCGCCGTCGCGGAACATCCGGCGCGTGATCGACACCTCGGAGTACTCGATCGGGAGCGCGCCGTCGGCGTTGTCGATGGTCAAGGTCACCTCGGCGCGGCCAAGCGGCGCGCGGCCGGAGGTGCCGGCAAAGATGACGTCTTCCATCTTGCCGCCGCGCAGAGCCTTGGCGCCCTGCTCGCCCATCACCCAGGTCAACGCATCGACGACGTTGGATTTACCCGAGCCGTTCGGCCCGACGACACAGGTGATCCCCGGCTCGAACCGAAGAGTCGTTGCCGACGCAAAGGATTTGAATCCCTTGAGTGTCAGACTCTTGAGGTGCATGGGGGGAAACTTTACCGCCAAACCGGTCAGCGTTCGACGAACCCTGTCAGGTCGCCCCTGGCGGGGTCCCAGCTGTCGACCACGAGATCCACCGTGCCCGGTGTTGTTCCCGAGCGAAGCAACTCCAACAATCTCTCGAGCTGCGTGCGTTCGCCTTCCGCCACGACGAGCACTCGACCGTCACGCTGATTCGACGCATATCCGATCAACCCGAGTTCGAGGGCGCGGGCCCTGGTCCACCACCGGAACCCGACGCCCTGAACATATCCGTGAACCCACGCCGTCAACCGCACAGGCGGTGTCTCAGTCATGACGTTCAGCCCGCCACACGTTCGAGACGGTGGACCTCGCCGAGGAAACCGACGGTGTAGATCGAGTTGGGGTCCCAGCCCGGGCCGGCACCGAACTTCACCGCGGATGTGAACGGCAGACCCGAGGCGATCTCACACGAAGATCCCGAATCCGGATCGACGCGAACAACTTTGCCGCCGGCATTGAATGCGACGTACAACGCGCCGTCCGGTCCGACGGTCAGATCGTCCGCCATGTTTGCCGGACCGAACCCGGGGAGCGTGATCGTTCGCACCGGCCCGCCCAGATCGTGTGCGTCGAGGACGTGGACCGCGGTCACCATGTCGAAAGTGGTCGTTACGTAGATCGTCGAACCGGAGCGTGCGAGGCCGTCGACGGTGCCGAGATCCTCACGAACGATCGAACTGGTTCCGTCACTGTCGATGACCGTGAGCCCCGGCCGGGTCAGGGTGCGAGCTGTGAGGAAACGGTTACCGTCCAGCGGCACAAGCCCGTTCGGCATCACCAGACCGTCGGCAATCGTTGTCACCGATCCGTCTGCGACGTCGACCTTACGAAGGCTGCCGTCGGCGATTCCGAACAGACCCGAGACAGTCGAGTTGCCCGTGGTGAAGTACACGGAACCGTCACGCGCGACCAGCCCGCCAGGTCCGGTTACGTCACCGACCAAAGTTGTCCGTGTTCCGTCCGGCGCCACTTTCAGCAGTGCACCCGGCCCGATCAGAGCCGACTGCGACAACACCATCGATCCGCTGCCGTCGAATTCGAGATTCTCGAGCATTCCGGCACCAGTCGTCACGACGCTCGACGTCCATTTGCCGCAACCACCGTCCGAGCCGTCGGCCGGGACCGAGGCCTGTGCCGGAGCACTCACCGCCACAACGGAACCCAGTGCGATCGCAGCGACAACACTGCCGGCGCGGGACATCAGGCTTCCGTGTCGAACGACAGCGTGACCTTGGTTCCGGCCTTGAGAGTGCGCCCGACCGTGCACACCTTGTCGACGGAACGCTCGACGAGAGTGATGAGGCGCTGCTGCGCTTCGGCATCCAACTCACTGAGGTCGAGTTCGAGAACCTCGTCGAGCTGCGGGTAGACCTCGTTTTCACGATCGGCGGCACCGGACACTCGGACCGTCGCGTCGTAGTTGTCACCGAGGCGGCGAGAGATCGGGAAGTCTGAGCTCATCCCGGTGCATGCAGCCAGTGCAATTTTGAGGAGTTCGCCGGGCGTGAAGACTCCTGGCACCGATTCGGAGCCGATGAGAACCTCTGCGCCGCGCGAACTCTTGCCGGTGTAGAGGCGGGTTCCTGTGCGTTCCACCCAAAGCTCCGTGTGAGCTGGGGCGGTTGCAGTGTTGTCTGGAGTCTGTTCAGCCATGACGCAATCTTGCCACTCCGCCGAACCGAAGGGGCGAAGACCTAGGCGATTCGCCGTGCCCTCGGGGTCGGCTGACACCGCGGGCAACTGAACGACGATCGATTCATGAACTTCTCACGCTTGATCGGCGCGCCGCATCGCGGGCACGGAAGATTCTCCTGCCCGTACGCCGACAGCGACCGGTCGAAGTAGCCCGATTCCCCGTTGACGTTCACGTACAGCGCGTCGAAGGACGTACCGCCCTGATCGAGCGCCTCGCCCATCACCGAGTGCGCCGCGGTCAACAGTTCTCGAAGTTTGGGCCTGGTGAGCGATTCGGCGATTCGGTTGCCGTGAATCTTTGCACGCCACAATGATTCGTCGGCGTAGATGTTTCCGATTCCGGAGACCACTGTCTGGTCGAGAATCGCCCGCTTGATCTCGGTGTGCTTGCCCCGCAGGACTTTCACGACGGATTCGAGATCGAACGCAGCATCCATGGGATCGCGAGCGATGTGCGCCACCGACTCGGGCAGCATCGTTCCGTCGACCTCGACGAGGGGTGAAATCGACCAGCCACCGAAGGTCCGCTGGTCGACGAATCGAAGATCAGCCCCGGAATCGAGGGCCAACCGAATGCGTAGGTGCTTTTCCCAGTCGACTGTCGGGGGTTGGACCAACATCTGTCCGCTCATCCCGAGATGAACCACCAGTCCGACACCGGCAGGCTCGAGAACCAGCCACAGATACTTGCCGCGCCGCTCTGCCGAAGCGATGGTCTGCCCGGTGAGTTGGCCGATCAAGTCCTCGGAACCGAGAATGTGGCGCCTGATCGCGCGGGGATGGAGGACCTCGACGGCCTCGATCGCCGCACCTACAGCATGAGACTGTAGGCCGCGGCGAACGACTTCGACTTCGGGAAGCTCAGGCAAGAGTGAACTCAGCCGGCGAGATCAGACGGGTTGTCAGCAGCGACTGCGCTAGCAGCGGCATTCTCCGACATCGTCTTCCATGCCGAACTTGCTGCCTTCTGCTCGGCTTCCTTCTTGGAACGACCGACACCGACGCCCAAGGGCTTGCCACTGATGAGAACTGTGGCCGTGAATTCCTTGTCGTGATCGGGTCCGGTAGCGGTGATCTCGTAGACGGGAACTCCGGCACCGTGTTCTGCGGTCAGTTCCTGCAGACTCGTCTTCCAATCCAGACCCGCGCCGAGAAGCGGTGCGCGAGTGAGTAGATCGTCGAACAGATCGAGAACAACACGTCGCGCAGTATCGATGCCGTGCTGCAGGTGAATGGCGCCGAGAATCGACTCCATACCGTCGGCGAGGATGGACGGCTTGTCACGGCCGCCCGTCATTTCCTCACCCTTACCCAGCAGCAGGTGCGCTCCGAGTCCACCTTCACCCAGAGTCCTGGCAACCTCGGCGAGTGCATGCATGTTGACCACGCTGGCACGAATCTTCGCCAGATCACCTTCGGATTTGTCCGGGTGGGACAGATAAAGATTTTCGGTCACCGTGACGCCGAGAACGGAATCCCCGAGAAATTCGAGGCGCTCGTTCGTGGGAAGACCGCCGTTCTCGTACGCGTACGAGCGGTGCGTGAGAGCCAGGGTCAGAAGACCGGGCTCTATATCTACGCCGACAGCGGCGAGGAGCTTGTCGTGATTGCCCTCGCCGCCGGCGGCTGAAACTGTATTTTCGCTCGTCATAGTCTTTCTCCGGGGAGAACTAGACAGCAGCGGTTACCTGGCGGCCCTTGTAAGTACCGCATGACGGGCATGCGATGTGGGGAAGGGTCTGCTCGCCACAGCCACGGTTGGGGCAGGTAACGAGGGTGGGCACAGTGGTCTTCCACTGGCTACGACGCGACCGCGTGTTGGATCGCGACATTTTGCGCTTGGGGACAGCCACTTCTACTTCTCCTCGGCTTCGGTGATCACAAGATTTTCGCTGGTGTTTGATTCCACGCCAAATTTGGCCGCGAGACCAGCCCAGCGAGGATCAAGTATGTCATGCCCATGCCCAGATTCCGCAATCGCCAGGCGAATGCCACATTCTGAGCACAATCCCAGGCAATCATCACTGCACAGAGGCTGGAGCGGAAGCGCCAGACCGACTGCATCGACGATGACCGGTTCGAGGTCGATTTCGTCGTCTTCGACCGCGTAGACCTCTCCCTCTTCCGTCGTCTCCTCGGTGGTGCTGTCCGGGTAAGCGAACAACTCCGTGAGATAGATGTCCACGGTGTCGGTGAAAGGTTCAAGGCACCGCGAGCATTCACCCTTGGTGGGTGCGTGCACGTTTCCGGTGACGAGAACGCCTTCGGACACTGCTTCGAGACGAAGATCGAGATCTATGTCCGCGCCCGCTTCGATCGCGATCAGATCGAGACCGATACGGTTCGGGGACTGAATTGTTCTCTCGACGGTACGCATCGACCCTGGACGACGACCGAGCTTGACCGTGTCCAGCAAAAATCCCGCATCACTTGACTGATGCGACGAACTACGACGATGCGTTGACAAAGAGAACTCACCTAACTGTTGAAACTGGTATGGGCAACCACTCCACAATACGGCAGCTACAACGCAAATCCCAATTCCGTCCACGAAAAAGTGGGCCGCCCCATATCGGACGACCCACCCTCGACTGTCTCGTTCGCTCTAGCGACGACGCTCCGAACGACGATCGTCGTCCTGGTAGTCGGGGACTCCCGAACCTGTTCGAAGCTGTTGACGACCACGCCCGACCGATCGAACCGTTCCGGTGAGGAACTCTTCGAACTCGGCCAACTTGGTGTCCACGTACAGGTCACACTCCGAACGCATCCTGTCGGACTCGGCATGAGCGGCGTCGATCACTCGCGCGGATTCCGCGTGAGCTGACTGGACAACCTCGGTCTGCGACACCAGACGAGCCTGCTCCGCCGTTCCCTCCGCCACTGAATGTTCGTACGAGGCCTGGCCGGACTCGATCATCCGATCGGCCTCGGCACGCGCCCGTCCGGTGACGGCCTCGTACTCACGACGGCCGTCGGTGACGGTCCGTTCCGCTTCTGCTTCGGCGTCCTCGACCAACTGATCGGCGTGCGCGCGTGCTTCGGCAACCATGCGATCGGCCTGAGCCTTGGCATCGGACAGAATCCGGTCGGCGTCGTCGCGTGCGTTCTCGACAGTCGAGGTTGCCTCGGCATTGGCGCTGCTGACTGTCTTCTCGGCGTTTGCTCGCGCGTCACCGACCAATTTGTCGCGATGATCGAGGACGTCCTGAGCGTCGTCCAGCTCACTCGGAATTGCGTCCCGGACGTCGTCGAGTAGCTCGAGTACGTCACCGCGAGGCACAACACACCCTGCGGTCATGGGAACACCGCGCGCCTCTTCGACAATTGCGACCAGTTCGTCCAGTGCCTCGAATACGCGGTACACAAGCAACCCCAATCTCTACCGGCCGAAATCGGCCCACATCGCCACCGGTCCACTCGGACCTGTGCCCGTTCCTGTTCAAGTTTGCCGGAAGAACGGCCAACGGGGTGTCGTCGTGGTCGGTGTGTCGGGGATCAGCTGTTTTCGGCTGCTCGTTCGGCGATACGCGCGAGTAGCCGAGAATGCACCTTGGCCGGGAGCATGTCGGAGACGTCGCCGCCGAAGGTCGCAACTTCCTTCACCAAAGAACTCGACAGATAGCTGTACGTCGGATTCGTGGCAACGAAGAGCGTGTCGACGCCCGTGAGCTTCTGATTCATCTGAGCCATCTGCAGCTCGTAATCGAAGTCGTTCGCGCCGCGCAGACCCTTGACGATCGCGCTGAGGCCTTCTTGTTTCGCGTAGTCGACCAACAATCCGTGCCACGACGTGACGCGAACGTTGGGCAGGTGACTCGTCGCGTCTTCGAGCATCTCGATCCGCTCGTCGATCGTGAACATGCCACGCTTGCTCTTGTTGATCAGCACGGTGACCACGACCTCGTCGAATTGCGCAGCAACTCTTCCGATTACGTCGAGGTGACCGTTGGTCACGGGGTCGAAGGATCCGGGGCAGACGGCGCCAGTCATGAGTCCAGACCGTAGCAGGTGGCCAGCTCGATGCGGGCTTCACCGTAGTTCTTGGCCTTGATCGGCTCGTAGCCCTGAGGCCACACGGTCTCCGGCGAGCGCGACGAACGTTCGAGTACGACGATCGTGCCCTCCCCCACCCATTTGTTGGCCTGCAGATCAGCGAGTATGGACACGACGGCCTCGTCGGTTACCGCATACGGCGGGTCCGCGATCACGATGTCGTATTCACGCGCGCTCGGACCCGAGACCACGGCCGCGACCGGAGCGGCGCGAACCGTCGCCCCCGGCAACGCGACAGTGCCGATGTTCGCCTTGATGACGGCAGCAGCCTTGGCATCGGATTCCACGAGAACAACGTGCTCGGCTCCCCGCGAGAGCGCCTCGAGGCCGAGAGCACCCGAACCCGCAAAGAGGTCGAGAACCGCGCACCCTTCGAGATCGATGCGCGCTTCGAGAGCACTGAACAGCGCCTCACGAACCCGATCCGACGTCGGACGGGTGCCGCTCGGCGGGACTCGCAGGCGTCGACCGCCCGCGAGTCCCGAGATGATGCGTGTCACTCTGCGGCGCTCTCCCCCGTCGAGACGACTACCAGCAGGTCTCCGCCCTCGACCTGTTGGACGGCGCTGATCGCGATCCGCGAGACGACGCCGGCGCGCGGCGAGGTGATCGCCGCTTCCATCTTCATCGCTTCGATCGTGGCCACGGTGTCGCCGGCCTCGATCTTCTGGCCTTCCTTGACCGCGAGCGTCACGACGCCCGCGAACGGTGCAGCCACGTGGCCCGGGTTGTTCTTGTCCGCCTTCTCCGCCACCGGTACGTCACTGGCAATGGAGCGATCGCGGATCGAGACCGGGCGCAGCTGGCCGTTCAGGATGCACATGACAGTGCGGTAGCCGCGCTCGTCGGGCTCGGAGATCGCCTCGAGACCGATGATCAGTTCCACGCCGGGAGCCAACTCGACCCGGTGCTCGTCGCCGCGCCGCAAACCGTAGAAGAACTGGTTTGCCGAAAGCCGCGACGTGTCACCGTACTTCTCGCGGTGTTCGAGGAATTCCTTTGTCGGGCCGGGGAACAGCAGACGGTTCAGCGTCGCCTGGCGGTCCTTCGACGAGCCCTCCAGCAGCACCTCGTCCTCAGCGGACAACGTCGCTTCCGGCTTGGCCTGGCCACGTCCTTCGAGTGCCTTGCTGCGGAACGGTTCCGGCCAACCACCGGGAGGCGTACCGAGTTCACCGCGCAGGAAGCCCACCACGGAATCGGGAATGTCGAACTTCGCCGGATCTGCGGCGAACTCCTCCGAAGGCACGCCGGCACCGACAAGATGGAGCGCGAGGTCGCCGACGACCTTCGACGACGGCGTCACCTTCACGAGATGCCCGAGCATGCGGTCTGCGTCGGCGTACTTGGCTTCGACCTCTTCGAACCGGTCGCCGAGACCGAGAGCAACGGCCTGCGTCCGGAGGTTGGAGAGCTGGCCGCCCGGAATCTCGTGCGTGTACACGCGACCCGTCGGCGCCGGCAATCCGGATTCGAACGGCGCGTACACCTTTCGCAGCGCCTCCCAGTACGGCTCGAGGTCGCACACGTTCTGCAGGTTCAGTCCGGTGTCGAACTCGGAGTGCGCGGCAGCGGCGACGATGGCCGAGAGCGCAGGCTGGCTGGTGGTTCCGGCCAGTGCCGCGGAAGCACCGTCGACTGCGTCGGCGCCCGCCTGCCACGCTGCGAAGTACGTGGCCAGCTGTCCACCGGGAGTGTCGTGCGTGTGAACGTGAACCGGCAGATCGAAGTTGCTGCGTAGCGCCGTCACCAGCTTGGTAGCTGCAGGAGCGCGCAGCAGGCCTGCCATGTCCTTGATCGCGAGCACGTGAGCGCCGGCATCAACGATCTCTTCGGCCAACTTCAGGTAGTAGTCGAGCGTGTACAGAGTTTCGTTCGGATCCGACAGATCACCGGTGTAGCTCAGCGCCACCTCGGCGAGGGCCGTTCCGGTCTCACGCACCGCGTCGATGGCAGGCCGCATCTGGTCGACGTTGTTGAGCGCGTCGAAGATTCGGAAGATGTCGATACCGGTGTCGGTGGCTTCCTGAACGAATGCGCGCGTGACCTTTTCGGGATACGGCGTGTAGCCCACGGTGTTTCGGCCGCGAAGAAGCATCTGAAGGCAGATGTTCGGGATCGCCTCGCGGAGTGCGGCGAGCCGGTACCACGGATCCTCGTGCAGGAAGCGAAGTCCCACATCATAGGTCGCGCCGCCCCAGGCTTCGATCGAGAGCAGTTCCGGCGTCAACCGCGCAACGTGCCCGGCTACTCCGAGCAGTCCGCTGGTCCGAACTCGCGTGGCCAACAACGACTGGTGCGCGTCACGGAAGGTGGTGTCGGTGACGCCGACGGCCTTCTGCTCACGCAGTGCCTTCGCGAAACCTTCGGGTCCGAGTTCGAGCAGTCGCTGACGGCTACCGGCAGGAGGAGGCGTCGAAAGATCGATCTTGGGCAGCTTGTCCTGCGGGTACACCGCCGAGGGCCGCTCACCGTGAGGCTTGTTGACCGTCACATCCGCGAGGTAGGTCAGGATCTTCGTGCCGCGGTCTGCCGAAGAACGCAGAGTCAGCAACTGAGGACGTTCCTCGATGAAGGAGGTCGTCACACGTCCGGCACGGAAGTCCGGGTCGTCGAGAACCGCCTGCAGGAACGGAATGTTGGTCGAGACGCCACGAATGCGGAACTCGGTGACCGCGCGGCGAGCCCTCGCGACAGCGGCTTCGAGGTCACGACCACGGCAGGTGAGCTTGACCAGCATCGAGTCGAAGTACGCGCCGACCTCGGCTCCGAGCGTCGCGCCGCCGTCCAGGCGGATGCCGGCTCCGCCCGGGGTGCGGTACGCGGTGATGCGGCCGGTGTCCGGGCGGAATCCGTTGGCCGGATCCTCGGTCGTGATGCGGCACTGCAGCGCCGCGCCGCGAAGCTTGATCGTGTCCTGTGACAGACCAAGTTCTTCAAGCGTCGAACCGGACGCGATCTTGAGCTGCGACTGGACCAGGTCCACGTCCGTCACTTCTTCGGTGACGGTGTGCTCCACCTGAATTCGCGGGTTCATCTCGATGAAGACGTGATTGCCGCGCTTGTCGAGGAGGAACTCGACGGTGCCTGCGCACGTGTACCCGATCTCCTTCGCGAAGGCGACGGCGTCGGCACAGATCTTGGCGCGCAACTCTTCCGAGAGATTGGGCGCCGGAGCAAGCTCGATTACCTTCTGGTGGCGACGCTGCAGCGAGCAGTCACGCTCGAAGAGGTGGATGACGTTGCCCTGCTCGTCGGCGAGGATCTGCACTTCGATGTGCCGGGGGTCGATGACGGCCTGCTCGAGGAAGACCGTCGAATCGCCGAAGGCCGATTCCGCTTCGCGCGCTGCGGCTTCGATCGATTCCTTGAGCTGTGAGCGCTCCGCAACGCGGCGCATTCCGCGTCCACCGCCGCCGGCAACGGCCTTGACGAAGATCGGGAAGGTCATGTCCTCGGCGGCCGCGAGCAACTCGTCGATGTCCGCTGACGGCTCCGAGGACGCGAGCACGGGGAGACCGGCAGCCTTTGCCGCTGCGATGGCCCGAGCCTTGTTACCGGTCAACTCGAGGATCTCGGCGGACGGGCCGACGAACTTGATGCCTGCCTCGGCGCACGCCGCCGACAGATCCGGGTTCTCGGAAAGGAAGCCGTAACCGGGGTAGATGGCGTCGGCTCCGGCACTCTTGGCGGCGGCGACGATTTCCTCGACTGAGAGATACGCCCGAACGGGGTGACCCTTCTCCCCGATCTGGTAGCTCTCGTCTGCCTTGAGACGGTGGATCGAGTTCCGATCCTCGTACGGGAACACCGCGACGGTTCCGGCACCTAGTTCGTAGGCGGCGCGGAAGGCACGGATCGCAATTTCGCCGCGGTTCGCGACGAGCACTTTGGAGAACATTCGAGAAAACTACCCCGATTTCATCTTGCGTCTACATGCGGAGTCTCATATTTCGGACTGAATCGAGAAACCAACCCGGTGGTCCTCGTGCTATTCGATTTCAGCTTGTCGTCATACCCGTCACGACTTCTCGAGGTACTCGATCCGGTCGGAGTCCAGGGCAGCGGTCACCATGGAAGCGAGGGCGGGATGATCCTCGAGCGACGGATCGGAGTCGACGATTCCCTGAGCGAACTCCCTGGCGGACTCGAGGATGTCTCCGTGGGCCATGAGGGAAAGCAGTCTCAGATTCGAGGTTGTGCCCGACTGCGCCGCACCGAGAATGTCTCCTTCACGTCTGGTCGCGAGGTCGAGTTGCGCCAGTTCGAACCCGTCGTTGGTCGCTGCCACCGCCGAGAGCCGCTCGTAGGCCGGTCCGCCGGGATTGCTTCCGGTGACGAGGATGCACAGCCCCTGGTGCTTGCCTCGACCGACTCGTCCGCGCAGCTGATGGAGCTGACTGACGCCGAACCGCTCGGCGTCGACGATCACCATCACCGTCGCATTCGGAACGTCCACACCGACTTCGACGACAGTCGTACAGACGAGGACGTCGATGTCACCGACGTTGAACGCGCTCATCACGACGTCTTTTTCGTCGGAAGGCAGTCGACCGTGCAGCAACCCGACTCGCAGATCAGCCAGCGGGCCACTCGCCAGCTCTTCGAAGACGTCGACTGCCGACTTGGTCTCGGGCTGTTTCTCCTCGGTGAACTGGTCCTCACCGGCACCCTGCTCACCGTCGCCGATGCGTGAGCACACGACATACGCCTGACGGCCAGCGGCAACGTCCTCACGGATTCGTTCCCATGCGCGATCCACCCACTGCGGCTTCTGCTTCGCGGGCACGACGCTGCTCTTGATCGGGGTTCGCCCACGCGGTAGTTCCCGCAGGGTCGAGACCTCGAGGTCGCCGAGCACCGTCATGGCGATGGTTCGCGGAATCGGCGTTGCCGTCATCACCAGCAGATGCGGACTCAGACCTTCACGGGCACGTGATCGCAACTGATCACGTTGCTCGACGCCGAAGCGGTGCTGCTCATCGACGACAACCATGCCGAGGTTGAAGAACTCCACGTTGTCCTGGATGAGCGCATGGGTACCGATGACGATCCCGGCATCGCCGGTCACGGCTTCGAGCAGCGCTGCGCGCTTCGCAGCGACAGGCAGCGAGCCGGTCAGAAGGGCGATACGGGTGGAATGTTCGGCCGAACCGAGTTCACCACCTGCCGCCAGCGGGCCCATCATCTTGCGCAGTGATCGCGCGTGCTGATTTGCCAGGACCTCGGTCGGTGCGAGCAACGCGCACTGATAACCGGCGTCGACGACCTGCAGCATCGCGCGCAGAGCCACGATCGTCTTGCCTGACCCGACCTCGCCCTGAAGAAGCCTGCTCATCGGGTGTGGGCGGGCGAGGTCGCTGGAGATCTCCTCCGCGACTGCTTGCTGTCCCTCCGTCAGAGTGAACGGGAGCATCTCCTCGAACTGATCCGCGATCCCGCCGGCAACCGGAGCGCAGGCCGGCGCCACACGCTCGGAATTGTCGTGACGACGCATCGCGAGAACCAATTGCAGAGACAGCGCCTCGTCGAAACGCAGACGATCTTGAGATCGTTCAATGTCCTCCTTGGTATCCGGGAGGTGAACGGTGCGCAGTGCCTCGTCCAAACCGATGAATCCGTGCTCGGCCCGAGTCTCGGCGGGCAACGGCTCCTCGATCGGATCGAGTTGATCGAGCACTTGCCGAACGCACCGCATGATGGTCCAGCTCTCGACCTCGCGGGTCGCCGGGTACAGCGGGATCAATGCGCGGTCGAAGACGGACAGATCGAGTTCGGCGCCGGGATCCTGATTTGCGCGAGCCAGACCGGCAAGGTCACCGGCCCCCTTGATGGATGCAAGCGGAACTACCGAATCCTCCTCGCCGACACGAGGTTCCGGGAGGATCAGGTAGCTCGGGTGGGTGAGAGACCACTTGCCGCGGAAGTACTTCACCGTCCCGGAGAACATCGCGCGCACGCCGGGCTTGATGACGTGCCGCACCTTCTGCGGGTTGAAGAACGTGACGTCGACGGTTTGCGAATCAGTCGCGAGCGATACTCGCAACATCTGCCCCGGACGGTTCTTCATCTTCACGACCGCAGCCGACGCCACCCGCGCGATAATGGTGATGTGCTCACCCTCGGGCGGCTCCTTCTCGGCAAGTTCCTTGCCTGCCGACGCGTACCGGTGTGGGTAGTGACGCAGCAGGTCCTCGACCGTCCGAATCTCGAATGCCTCGTCGAGCGCGTCCGCGGTCTTCTTTCCCAGCAGCCGATCGAGTGGGTCGGCGAGCGTCGCCATCAGTTCCTCCAGCACAGTGTCGCGGTAAGCACATGTGTTCGTATATCAGTAGTCACCGACAGACCCGGTTCGATCACTCCACACCCAACTGGAACAGGTCACCCGGCTGATCACCCTGATAGACGAGCACGTCGACGCCCGGATGGTGCGCGATGACGTGCGCCTCGAGCTGCCCGGCCAGGTCGTCCGGCGCGTCGGCGCCCATGAGTAGGGTCACGAGTTCGCCACCGGATCCGAGCGCGAGGTCGACCAGTCGCGCACTCGACTCCGCGACGTCGGGACCGATGAGCACCACCTCGTGCCCCATCAGACCGATCGCGTCACCCGGATCACATGTCCCGACGTACGTCAGCGAACGCTCGACCGCAATTCGCAATGATCCCCAGCGCGTCGCAGCCGCCGCCTCGGACATCGTGAAGCCGTCGTCGGCGACGTTGCGTTGAGCGTCGTGAACGGCAAGTGCGGCCAAGCCCTGAACCATCGACGATGTCGACAGCAGCAGAACCTGGTGAAGCGGATCGCGTGCAGCGGCACTGACTGCGACCAGTTCCTGAGCCGTCAAGGCTCCGTTCGGCAGCACCAGAACTTCACTTCGCTCCATCTGACGAATGCGGCCGAGCAGTTGCGCACGTGTCACCGGCGCGTCGTCGCACCGAAGAACCGTCGCACCCTCACTCTCGAACAACGCCGCCGCACTCTCACCGGCAACGACGGCCAGAACGCCGCGGGCACCGGCACCCGGGAATCGCCTCTCCGCCCGTGCCACCAACTGGTCGCGTTCGTCGACGAGAAAACTGCTGATGCGAATACCGTGGACCTTCCCGGCTTCGAGGCCGGCTTCGACGGCTGCACCGGCATCGCAGCAATGCACGTGCACCGACCAGCCACCGAAGCCGTCGCTGACGATGACCGTCGAATCTCCGAGGACGGACAGCCGCGTGCGCAGCGCCGTCATGCGATCGTCGTCCGAGTCGTCGACGAGGTACATGACCTCGAAATCCTGTTCCGAGTGATCACCACATTCGATCGGGCTCTTGTGAGCCCAATCGTGATCGAATGCGCTGACGTCGACAACTGCGCTCGACCTCGGGTCCGGCGTCCCCAGATCCTCGCGAACCTGCGACTTCCCGGTCACCACCTCGACAAAAGCGTCGAGGATCAGAACCAGACCGAATCCCCCGGCATCGACCACCCCGGCCGACGCCAGAACGTCCAGTTGCTCCGGGGTCTTGTTCAGCGCGATCGCAGCCGCATCGGCAGCGGCGGCAACCACGGAAGCAAGGTCCTCGCCGCTCGGCGTCTTGGTGTCGACGCACTCCTGCGCTGCCTCACCCGACGCGCGCAGAACCGTGACGATGGTGCCTTCCACCAGATCGGAGACAGCCCGAGAAGCCAGTCCCGTCGCCGTGGTCAGTGAGTTCGCAAAGCTCCGGCCGTCGATGTGCTCGCCTTGAACGCTCTCCGCGATACCCCGGATCACCTGGGAGAGGATCACTCCCGAATTACCGCGTGCACCGGACACCGCGCCCCGAGCCAGCGCGTTCGCGACGCGGCCGGCACTGCGGACGTCGTCCTCGATCGTCTCGGCGGAATCGAGCGCGGCCCGCATCGTGAACAACAGGTTGGTGCCGGTATCCGAATCAGGGATGGGAAAGACGTTGAGGCTGTTGATCTCACCGCGACGTTTCTGGAGGCTGTCGACCGCCCGGCGGGCCCAGCGCCGCAGCAGATGTCCGTCCGCGACGGATTCCGCTTCTTCGGCGACGCGTTGCACTTCCCCCACTGACGGTTCCCCTCCACGATGGACAGACAGACGATGGAAAGACTGACGATGAAAAAGAGATCGGTGATCGGTGCAGTCGAGGGTAGTCCGACGCTTCTGCGCAACCGCCATTACCGGGCGGTTTGGCCATTCGGGCCGGAAGCGGTTACTCTTACACGGTTGCCTCGAACGGGCTACACGAAATAATGCTGCACTTTGTTTGTTGCTGATTGACTGTTTTCACGTTCGACTGCACAGTGAGCGGTCAAGGATCGGTTCGAAGTCGAGTATATTCGGATTGTAATTCTGGCTGCCCTACCGTGTAGGGTAACCACTTCAATATTCATTTCTAACAAGGAGTTCGCGACTATGGCTGCCGTCTGCGACGTATGCGCCAAGGGGCCCGGCTTCGGTAAGTCGGTCTCGCACTCGCACCGGCGTACCAATCGTCGCTGGAACCCGAACATTCAGTCTGTTCGTACCGAGGTTGCCCCGGGTAACACCCGTAAGGTCAACGTGTGCACCTCCTGCCTGAAGGCAGGCAAGGTCGCTCGGGGCTGATTGCCCGAGCACAAACTATTGCAGGCTCTGCCCCCGTCACTTCGGTGACGGGGGCAGAGCTGTTTCTATGTGGCTGTATCTATGTGTCCCCGTGTTTCGTATGGCTGTCCGACACCCGTAATGTGCGTTGAGTGACTTCCATCGATGACCTGAGCAAAGTGACCCTCGACGAGGGCGTACTCCGCATCACCATTTCCACCGCCGCCAACGGCACCTCCCTCGACGACGAAGGACTGGTTCAGGGCGCGCAGGCGCTCGAGACAGTCGGAAACGACATCGGGAGCATCCTTCTGGTCGGCGAAGGCGCAAACTTCTGTGCCGGCGGCAACGTCCGTGCGTTCGCCGCAGCCCCTGACCGCGGCGAGTACGTCGCCGAGGTTGCCCGTGTCTTCCACGTGTTCGTTCGCGCGCTCGACGCCGCGACCGCTCCAGTGGTGGCCGGGGTCCACGGATGGGCTGCCGGCGCCGGAATGAGCCTGGTCTGCCTCGCCGACGTCGCAATCGGCGGCACCGGCACCAAGCTCCGCCCCGCGTACCCCTCCATCGGTTTCACCCCGGACGGCGGAATGTCGTGGACACTCCCCCGCATCGTCGGCGTGGCACGCGCTCGCGAGATTCTTCTCAACGATTCTGTGATCGGTGGCGACGAAGCCGTCCGGCTGGGGATCCTCACCCGACTCGTCGGCGACGACGAGGTCCAGGAAGAGGCAGCTCGCCTCGCCCGCGCTTTGGCCAACGGACCGAGTACGTCGTACTCGGGAATCAAAGCACTGCTGCGTTCGTCGCGGACGAACTCGCTCGCCGAGCAACTCGACGCCGAGGCTGCGTCCATCGCCCTCGCGGCGAACAGCCCGATCGGGCGCGAGGGTGTCGACGCGTTCGTCGACAAGCGTCGGCCCGATTTCACTTCCGCAAAGCAGGCCTAGTCGAACCGGCCGTGCCGAACGTCGCGACTCGACGTTCGGCACGGCCGGTTCGTCCAGACACCGTTCGATCAGCCCAGATTCCAGTCGACCGGATCGGCTCCGAGTCCGGTCAAGAGTTCGTTCGCACGACTGAAGGGGCGCGAACCGAAGAAGCCGCGCGAGGCCGAAAGCGGTGACGGGTGCGCTGATTCGATGATCGGTGTATCGCCGAGCATCGGCGCGAGAGTGGCCGCGTCACGACCCCACAAGATCGCCACCATCGGTGACGACCGCGCCACCAGAGCGCGAATGGCCTGCTCGGTCACCGGCTCCCAGCCCTTCTTGCGATGAGAAGCGGCTTGACCCGGCTGCACGGTGAGTACGCGATTGAGAAGCAGCACACCTTGTTTCGACCACGGCGTCAGATCGCCGTTCGGCGGTATCGGCAAACCGAGATCCTGGTGATACTCCTTGTAGATGTTGCCGAGGCTTCGTGGAACCGGCCGCACGTCCGGGGCAACCGAAAAGCTCAACCCGACAGCATGACCGGGCGTCGGATAGGGGTCTTGACCGACGATGAGCACCCGAACGTCGTCGAACGGATTCGTGAATGCACGCAAGACGTTCTCTCCCGCAGGCAGATACTCCCGTCCCGCAGCGATCTCTTCGCGCAAGAACTTACCCATCGCGGAGATCTGCTCCGAGACCGGTTCGAGTGCCCGCGCCCACCCTGGATCGACGATCTCTGCAAGCGGCGCCATCAGTCGAGCCTGCGCAATGCGTCGCGGTAGTACGCCGCATTGGCTGCGTACATCTTGACGTTTCCGTCGAGGTGGCCGAGCGGAACTTCGTATCCCGCACGGACCTTGGCGGGCACACCGAGTGCCATGCTGCGCGGGGGAACTTGCATCTTGTTGGCCACCACCGCACCCGCGGCGACGATCGACCCCGTCCCGATCACCGTTCCGTTGAGAACCACGGATCCCGATGCGATCAGGCAGTGGTCCTCGATGGTCGACCCCTCGATGTGCGCGTTGTGGCCCACGACGCAACCGGAACCGATGACAGTCGCATCGATGGCGGTGCAATGGATGACAGTTCCGTCCTGGATGTTGGATCCGGTTCCCACCGAAATGGTTCCGTAGTCACCACGCAATACCGCCTGCGGCCAGATCGAGGTGCCCGCCGCGAGAGTCACGGCGCCGATCACCACTGCGTCCGGGTGAACGTATGCGTCCGGATGAATGTCCGGAACTCTGTCTCCAAGTGCATATACAGCCATGAAAGCAACCTATACCGCGGTGGTGCCGGTGGTCGAAAAGCTGTGCCAGCCCCCACCGCTCTCGCGAAGCGAACCGTCGACGCTCACGCCGGAACCGGCCGCAACCTCACCGATCACAGTCCAACCCGACGGAATCTCGACCTCAGGCCCGAAAGTTGCTGCAAATCCGTGATCTTCACCACCGGAGAGGATCCAGTCCAGCGGATCGACGTCGAGCGCCTCGGCCGCCGATGCGACATCGAGTGAGGTGGGAACCGCGGCCGAGACGATGTCGAACCGCACGTGCGAGGCCTCTGCGAGATGTCGAAGGTCCGCGATCAATCCGTCGGATACGTCCGTCATGGAATGTGCTGATTCTGCGGCGTCCCATGCCGATTGATACGGCGGATTCGGAACACGATGAGCGGCAAGCAAGTCTGGAAAGCTTTCGGCTTCGTCGAGCAATACGGCTTCGTCGAGCAGTAGTGCCAACCCTGCTGCCGAGCAACCGAACAACCCGGCGACCGCGACCTTGTCACCGATCTTTGCTCCCGAACGCAGAACTGCCGGACGGCCACCGAGATCGCCGAGCACGGTCACCGACACCACGACCACCGGCGACTGGACCAGGTCACCGCCGACCACACCGGCCCCCAGATCGGTTGCCGCGTCCCAGATTCCCGCGGAGATTGCGTCGATCACGTCGACCGGAGTCGAAGGCGGGCATCCCAGAGACACGGTGAATGCCGTCGGCCGCGCTCCCATCGAGACGACATCCGCAGCGTTCTGTGCCACTGCCTTTCGGCCGATGTCGCGTGGCGAAGACCAATCCATTCGGAAATGCCGACCTTCGACCAGCATGTCGGACGAGACAACCACACGGCCGTCTCCGGACGTCACGATCGCGGCATCGTCACCCGGCCCCAATTCGGTGGTGACCGGTTGGATTCGGCCGACCAGAGATCGCGCGATCACGTCGAACTCCCCCACCTGTTCAACAGTGTGCTCTGACCCGAACTCCGATGATGCTGTGAACTCAGATGATGCAGCGAACTCCGATGATGCGATGAGTGTCTCCAATGCCGACGCAATTCGCCCGTAAGCGGCCTGCGGTACCTTCTAGCTGTGGTCGTGAATGCTTCTGCAAGCTCACGCGTGTGTCGGCAATCCTACCGATTCACCGACGTGTCCTCAGAAGTGACGAGACCGCTGATCGACTGGACCAGGACCCGAGCGAAGAACTGAGCATGGCAGAAAACACCTCCACCGCAGACAACGCCGACATCGACCCCGATAGTGACAACGATCCGTCCGAGCGCCGCAGTCCGGCGCTGATCGCCACCGCCATCGCGCTCCCGGTAGCCCTGATCGTCGGAGTGGTGATCGCGGCCGTCGTCGCGGGAAACAACCCTGAACTCTCGCCGGTAGCGCTGGGACCCGTACCGGCACCGGCAGCGGAGTCGGAGGCCTGCGTTTCCCTCCTCGGTGCGCTCCCCGACAAGATCGACGACTTCACGAAAGCCGAGTTGGTTGACCCCGCTCCGGCTGGAGCGGCAGCTTGGCAGCGCAGCGAAGGTGAGCCGATCGTGTTGCGCTGCGGGCTCGACCGTCCGACCGAGTTCGACCAGGCTGCAGCACTTCAGGTTGTGAACGGTGTCCAATGGTTCCAGGTCTCGGGAACCGACGTCGGTCTGGCTGCGAGCACTTGGTTTGCCGTAGACCGCGGTGAGTACATCGGTATCACGATCCCCGACGGGACCGGCCCGACGCCGATTCAGGAGATCTCCGACACCATCACGGCGACTCTCGAACAGAAGCCCCTCGACCCGGCGCCGGTCGCGGTTCCCTGATCAGCGAAGTCCGGTACCGCGAGCGATGGCGGTGTCGACCAGTGTCGAAATCAAAGTGCGGTAATCGATTCCGGTGGCGTTCCACATCTTCGGATACATCGAGATGGAAGTGAACCCGGGCATCGTGTTGATCTCGTTGATCACCGGGCCGTCAGCCGTGACGAAGAAATCGACCCGCGAGAGTCCCTGGCAATCGAGTGCCTTGAACGCGCGGACTGCAAGCTCCCTGATCTGGTCGCTCACCGACTCGTCGAGTTTCGCGGGGATGTCGAATTCGCAGACGTCGTCGAGGTACTTGGTGTCGAAGTCGTAGAACGCGTCCGAATCGGTGTCGGAATCCGGCATCCGGATCTCAGCGACCACACTCGCCTTGACGTCACCGTTCGGGAATTCGAGGACGCCGCATTCCACCTCACGGCCGATGATCGCGCCTTCGACGATCACCTTGGGATCGTGCAGGCGCGCATGAGCGATCGCCCCGTCCAGACCGTCCCAATTGCTCACCCGGGTGATGCCGATGGACGAACCACCACGAGCGGGCTTCACGAACACGGGAAGGCCCAACTCCGCCTTCTGCTCTTCGGTCAGCGTTGCGATTCCCGGTCGAAGCACGACCTGCACTCCGACGGGAAGTCCTTCAGCGGCAAGAAGCTTCTTCGTGAACTCTTTGTCCATGCCGGCGGCGCTGGCCAGGACTCCGGGTCCGACATACGGAACCCCGGCAAGTTCGAGCAATCCCTGAATGGTGCCGTCTTCGCCGTAAGCCCCATGCAGAACGGGGAAAACGACGTCGACCGACGCGAGCACAGCACCGGCGTCGGAGCCGTCGAAGGAGATGACCTCGCCCTCGCGGGTGGGGTCCGCGCTGAGGACCACCGACGTTCCGTCTTTGTCGACCGACGGCAACGCGCGCCCGCTGATCGCGAGGGAGCTGGGGTCGCTCGACCCGAGGACCCAGGAACCGTCGACGGTGATGCCGATCGGTACGACGTCGTACCGATCCGGGTCGAGGTTGCTCAGGACGCTTCCGGCGGAAACACAGGACACTGAATGCTCATTGCTCCGGCCACCGAAGATCACGGCCACGCGGGTACGGCTGCTGTTCACGCGTCAAACCGTACCGCCGAATCGACTTCGGCACGCGATCGGGCCGGGCCGGAAATCATCGACGTGGTCCGCTCACGCGTCGAGCGCGCGCTCGATGTCGGCCAGGAGATCGGCGGTGTCCTCGATGCCACAAGCGATTCGGACAAAACCCGCACTGACCGGATCGCCCCAGCGCGCACGACGATCCGCCGTCGTGTGGATCCCACCGAAGCTGGTGGCGGCCGTGACGAGCGCGCTCGCTTCGACGAACGAGTGGAATGCTTGAGCCGAATCCAACTCGACGCTCACCAATCCGCCGAATCGTTTCATCTGACCGGATGCCGTTGTGTAGGACGGGTCACCGCGAAGGCCGGGATAACGAACGGACCGGACCGCTTTGTGTCCAGCCAACATCTCGGCCAGGGCCAGCGCGTTGTCGCACTGACGCCCGAATCGCAGGCCTGCCGTGCCGAGACTCCGGTGCGCAAGCCACGTCTCGAAGGGGCCGAGCACCGTTCCCGAAAGAAGTCGCTCACGCTCGATCCGCTGACTCACCGCCTCATCGGAAGTAGCGACGTAACCCATCAGGAGGTCACTGTGCCCGCTGAGTGCCTTGGTACCGCTGGCCACCACGACGTCGGCACCCAATTCGAGCGGGCGCTGCCCCAGCGGTGTCGCAGTCGTGTTGTCGACGATCAGCAGCGCGCCCGATCGGTGACACACGTCGGCGAGCACGCGAAGGTCGACCACGTCCAGCACCGGGTTGGACGGCGTCTCGGCGACGACGACCACGCGACCCGGTGACGCGTCGAGCAGATCCGCGAAGCTCGCGTCGCCCATCTGCAGGGTCGAGACTTCGCGAACGGTGATTCCCAACGGAGCCAGACGTTCGTTCGCGTACAACCGCACCTGGTAGTACCCGTCCGAGGGCACGACGACGGTATCCCCGGCGACGAGCACGCTGCGCAAGGTCGCGGTGATCGCAGACATCCCCGACCCCATGACGAGTGCGTGGTCCGCTCCTTCGAGCGCCGCGAGCGCCGATTCGAGTCCGCGCCAACCCGGGTTCGACGCTCGAGCATAGGTATCGGACTCGGAGCCTTCGTCCACCGAAAGTTGGTACGGCGCAGCAAATATCGGACCCAGCTGCATGGGCTGGCCCGCAGCGTGTTCGCGCGCAACGGCGCTCACACTGCGCGTCGAATCCCCGTAACCCTCGAAATCACTCACATTAATTTCACTCATTCCGGCTTCGTCCGGCGTCCGAGCAACTGACCGATCGCATCACTGACGGCCATGCCTTCGTGGCACACCCGATGGACGGCGTCGGTCAACGGCATCTCCACGTCGTAGCCGGCAGCGAGTGCGCGTACCGACGTACACGACTTCACGCCCTCGGCGACCTGACCGTTGGTTGCCTTCTGTGCCGACTCCATCGACCCGCCCCGTCCGAGTCGCTCTCCGAACGTCCGGTTTCGCGACAACTCGGACGTGCAGGTCGCGACCAGGTCACCGACGCCCGCCAAGCCTGCAAGCGTCGACGCCTTGGCGCCGAGCGCGACACCGAGCCGAATCGTCTCGGCGAGACCACGGGTGATGATGCTGGCAACCGTGTTGTCGCCGAATCCACTACCGGCGGCCATGCCGCAGGCCAGCGCGATCACGTTCTTGCACGCGCCACCGATCTCGCAACCGATGACGTCGGAGTTGGTGTACGGCCTGAAATAGCCGGTAGCGCAAGCATCCTGGAGAGCGAGGGCACGCGAGGAATCCGAGCAGGCGATCACCGTGGCCGCTGGCTGCCCGCTGGCGATCTCGTGTGCAAGATTCGGGCCCGAGAGCACCGCGACGCGCCCCGGTTCCACGCCGGTCACCGACACGATGACCTGGCTCATGCGCATGAGCGTCCCGGTCTCGATTCCCTTGGCCAGACTCAGCAGAGTCGCATCGGGTCCGATCGAGCCTTTCCACTGCTCCAGGTTTCCCCGTAGCGACTGCGAGGGAACCGCCAGCACGATGAAGTCAGCGCCTGCCATCGCCTCCTCGTGGTGGTGGGTCGCGCGAATCGACGAAGGCAAAGCAATGCCTGGCAGATAGTCGCTGTTCTCGTGCGTGGTGTCGATGCGCTTCGCGACCTCTTCACGCCTGGCCCACATCGTCACGTCGGTTCCGGCCTCGGCCATCACCTTGGCCAACGCTGTTCCCCACGAACCTGCGCCCAATACAGCTGCCTTACTCACACGCTCACCCCGTCTACCCGGCGAAGCGGGTCGCCGCCAGAAAAATCGTCTGCACAGAGTATCGCCTGTGGTGCACTGCGGTGGGCAGCCGCGGACACCGAGCGTGATGACTGGCAAGATCGAGGGATGGACAGCGCGGAACCCCCGTACCCACACGTCGTGGAGACACCGCATGCGCGCACGGAGATCGAACGCCCCATGCATGCGATAGTGGCCGTCAAGTCCTTGAGATCGGCCAAGTCCCGGCTCGCGGGCGAACTCGACGCGGACGCGCGTGCAGACCTCGTGTTGGCCATGCTTCACGACACCCTCGCGACCGTTGCCGCCGTCTCTGCCATCGACACCGTCACGGTGGTCACCCCAGACCCGACCGTTGCCGCTCTTGCGTATTCCGTCGGCGTGACGGTCTACGCCGATCCAGCTCCCGACATCTCGCTGACCAACGGCGCCTCATCGCGCGCGGAGGAAACCCTCAACGCAGCGTTGTGTGCAGCGGCCGCCGATATCCGAGCCAAACGCGGAGTGGTCGACCTCGTTGTGCTGCAAGCCGACTTGCCCGCGATGCAACCGAGCGAACTGACGGAGGCCGTGGCCGCCGCCCGAAGCGGTGGACGTTCAGTCGTCGTCGATCACCACGGCACCGGCACTTCCGCATTGTTTGCGTGTGGCGAGAGTGCGCTCGACCCCCGATTCGGTCCGGAATCCGCACGGGGACATGCTAATTCAGGTGCTCGTCCACTCAACGGCCAATGGCCGGGACTGCGCACCGACGTCGATACCCACGCCGATCTCGACACCGTGCGCGCACTGGGAGTAGGCCCCGCGACATTGGCTTCGTTGACCAGACTCAAGGCCACGCCGTCGAACAGTCGATGAATTTTCTTTCATCGATTGTCGGACCGCGCGATTGTGGGGGATGATCGACGAGTGAGCAATGGCGAAGCACTCGAAAACCGTATTTCCGAAGACCAGTCGGACGGAGACCACAGCTCCGGCCGACACGAGAACGGCGCGGCCACCTCGCCGCGATCTCAGGCCGTCGCGGTCGCCACCAACATCCCGGGCGCTCCCCCTGCAGCTACCAAGGCAGAGCTACCCGAATTGCTCGTCGGACTTCCCGAAGATCGTTACCTAAACCGCGAACTCAGCTGGCTCGATTTCAATGCCCGTGTTCTCGCATTGGCTGCCGACGAGTCACTGCCGTTGCTCGAACGCGCAAAGTTCCTCGCCATCTTCGCTTCCAATCTCGACGAATTTTTCATGGTCCGGGTCGCCGGACTCAAGCGCCGCGACGAGACGGGACTGTCGGTCAGGTCCGCCGACGGCCTCTCCCCACGCGAACAATTGGCGCTCATTGCGCGTCGCACCCAGGAACTCGCCGACAAGCACGCACACGTGTTTCTCGACTCGGTCCGCCCTGCCCTGGCGGCAGAAGGCATTTCAATTGTTAGATGGGCCGACCTCAGCGCCGACGATCACGGCCGGCTCTCGGCGCATTTCCACGAGCAGGTCTTCCCGGTACTGACGCCGTTGGCAGTCGATCACGCCCACCCGTTCCCCTACATCAGCGGACTGAGCCTCAACCTCGCCGTGACAGTGAAGGACTCCGTCACCCGCGGCGAACACTTCGCTCGCGTCAAGGTCCCCGACAACGTCGGCCGGTTCGTGCGAGTCAAGAGCACGACGTCTTCGTCCACCATCGATTCGTTCCTCCCGATGGAAGAACTGATTTCGGCTCATCTGGACGTGCTGTTCCCCGGAATGGAAATCGTCGAACATCACGCCTTCCGAATCACACGCAACGCCGATTTCGAGGTCGAAGAGGATCGGGACGAGGATCTGCTGCAGGCACTCGAACGTGAATTGGCGCGTCGTCGTTTCGGTTCGCCCGTTCGCCTCGAAGTTGCCGACGACATGACCGAGCACATGCTCGAACTGCTTCTGCGTGAACTCGACGTCGATCCGGCTGACGTGATCGAGGTTTCCGGGCTCCTCGACTTGTCCTGCCTCTGGCAGGTTTACGCCGTCGATCGCCCGGCGCTCAAGGACGCTCCGTTCGTCCCGGCGACGCATCCGGCGTTCGGCGAGCGTGAGACACCGAAGAGTGTGTTCTCGACCCTGCGCGAGGGCGACGTGCTCGTCCACCACCCTTACGACTCGTTTTCCACCAGCGTTCAACGCTTCATCGAACAGGCCGCGGCCGACCCGCAGGTGCTCGCGATCAAGCAGACCCTGTACCGAACTTCGGGCGACTCCCCCATCGTCAACGCACTGATCGACGCCGCCGAGGCCGGCAAGCAAGTTGTTGCCCTCGTGGAGATCAAGGCGCGCTTCGACGAGCAAGCCAACATCAAGTGGGCACGCAAACTCGAGCAGGCCGGCGTTCACGTCGTCTACGGTCTCGTCGGTCTCAAGACTCACTGCAAGACCTGCCTCGTCGTCAGGCGCGAAGGTTCGACCATTCGTCGCTACTGCCACATCGGCACCGGCAACTACAACCCGAAGACCGCGCGCATGTACGAGGACGTCGGATTGCTCACCGCAGCACCGGAGATCGGTGCTGACCTCACCGACCTCTTCAACTCGTTGACCGGATACTCCCGCAAGACGAGCTACCGCAACCTTCTCGTCGCGCCGTACGGGGTTCGCCGCGGGATCATCGAGCGGATCGACAACGAGATCGCGCACAAGCTCGCAGGCCGCGATGCCGGTATCCGCTTGAAGGCCAACGCATTGGTCGACGAGCAGGTCATCGACGCGTTGTACCGCGCGTCCAAGGCCGGTATCCCCGTCGAGATCGTGGTCCGCGGAATCTGCGCGCTCAAGCCTGGTGTTCCGGGCCTCAGCGAAAACATCGAAGTACGTTCCATTCTCGGGCGGTTCCTCGAACACTCGCGAATGTTCCACTTCCGCTCGGCCGACGAATTCTGGATCGGCAGCGCAGACATGATGCACCGCAACCTCGATCGCCGCGTCGAGGTCATGGTGCAGGTCAAGGATCCGAAACTGTCGAAGCAGCTCGGTGACATCTTCGATTCCGCGCTCGATCCGCGAACTCGCTGCTGGGTACTGCATCCGGACGGCAGTTGGGTAGCTGCCCCCGAACGCGGTGAGGACGTACGTGAGCATCAACAGTCGTTGATGCGCAGCCGCACCGCCAGCGGGTCTTGACGGGCTCGGATCACACCATGAGCGACAAGCCGGTCAAAGCCAACATCTTTGCCGCAGGCGCGGTTCTGTGGCGGAAGGCTCCCCAGGATCCTTCCGCCATCGAGATCGCCGTCGTACATCGACCGAAGTACGACGACTGGTCATTCCCCAAAGGAAAGCTCGATCCAGGCGAGACCTTCTTGACCGCAGCAGTTCGCGAGGTCCGCGAAGAGACCTCGATCACCGGACGTTTCGGAAGGCACCTCGGTGGCGTGACGTACCCGATCCCGGGACATCGCAAACTCAAACGAGTCGAATACTGGTCGGCCGAAGCAGTCGACGGAGATTTCGGGCCGAATAACGAAGTAGATGTTCTCTATTGGCTTCCGGTCGCCGAGGTCGCCGATCATCTTTCCTACCCGATGGATCGAATGATTCTTCGCCGCTTCGTTTCCATTCGGCCTGACACGAAAACGGTATTACTCGTCCGCCACGCAAAGGCTGGAAGCCGTAAGCGGTACAAGGGCGACGACAATTTGCGTCCACTCGACGCCAAGGGCAAAGAACAATCCGCCGCCTTGGTCGAACAGCTGAAAATCTTCGGAGCCGATTCGGTTTTCGCGGCTGACCGTACGCGCTGCATCGACACCGTAATGCCGTTGGCTGAGGCATTGGGTGTCGAGATTTCGACGGAACCTCTTCTGACCGAAGAAGGTTACGAGGCCGATCCCGACGCCGCTCGGGCACGTGCGCTGCAGATTGCCGCACTGGAGGGCACTCCAGTGATCTGCAGCCAAGGAGGCGTCATCCCCGATTTGATGCGCTGGTGGGCTGATACGGCCGGTGTAACACTGCCCTCTGCACGCAACCGTAAGGCGAGCACTTGGGTGCTCTCGTTCCTCGACGGCCGTCTCGTCGCCGCCGATCACCTCGACAGCCCGCTCCCCAAAGTCGCCAACTCCTGAGGGATTTGGACCAACCGGCCCCAGCTCGATTCGGTAGTTTTGCAAAGCACTGAAACACAGGAGAATTCACACTTCTCCCAGACAGCAAAAAGAGGTGCAGCCGCGGATCAGATCCGCGGCTGCACCTCTTTGTCTTACGGCATCGGGTTTTTCACCCGAACGCGACTACTTTCCGCGCTTGGCCGGAGCCTTCTTGGCCGGAGCCTTCTTGGCTGCGGTCTTGGCCGGAGCCTTCTTGGCCGGAGCCTTCTTGGCCGGAGCCTTGGCTGCGGTCTTGGCCGGA
>NZ_VBTL01000013.1:0-503827 GCF_013277835.1 Rhodococcus sp. MS13 | reverse complement strand
CGGTCTTGGCCGGAGCCTTCTTTGCCGGAGCCTTCTTGGCTGCGGTCTTCTTGGCAGCAGCCTTCTTGGCTGCAGCCTTCGTGGCCGGTGCTGCTACGCCACGCTTGACTGCCGGGCCGGTGGCCGGAAGCTTCTGTCCACCAGCGATAACAGCCTTGAACTGCGCACCCGGACGGAAAGCCGGAACCGACGTCGGCTTGACCTTGACGGTCTCGCCCGTACGCGGGTTGCGTGCAACACGTGCTGCACGACGACGCTGCTCGAAGACTCCGAAGCCGGTGATGGTCACGCTCTCGCCACGGTGGACGGCGCGGACGATGGTGTCCACGACGTGCTCCACTGCGTCGGTCGCTGTGCGCCTGTCCGAACCCAGCTTTTCAGTCAGAACATCGATGAGCTCTGCCTTGTTCATTGAAATTCCTCCGCTAATTGTGGTCCACCGTCGGACCGACTGAGAACCACGGTAAACCTGATAACGGCAAGAGTCTATGTGCCACGCCAATTCTCATTCAACGTGACTGCGAAATGGTGACCTATTTCTCTTCCCGCGCGGAGTTGCGGATTTCGGTTCAGCCCTGCGAAATTCGGGCTGGAAGGGTAGTCGGTTTCCATGAAGGCCTTGACTTTTCGAACTCGGAAATCGCCTCTACCTGCCGCAATGTCAGTCCGATGTCGTCGAGACCCTCCAGCAGACGCCACCGTGTGTAGTCGTCAATATTGAACGGCACCACCGTAGTTCCGGCGCTCACGGTCCGATTCTCGAGATCTACTGTCAATTCCAGTCCGGGCTGCTCTTCGAGCAACTTCCAGAGCAATTCGACGTCGCTCTGCTCGACTTGTGCCGCTACGAGACCGGCTTTTCCGGCGTTCCCGCGGAAGATGTCGGCGAACCGGGAAGCGATGACGACCCGAAATCCGAAGTCGGAGAGAGCCCACACGGCATGCTCACGCGAAGAGCCCGTGCCGAAATCGGGACCGGCTACGAGGACACTTCCCTTGTCGTACGGAGCCAGATTGAGAATGAAGTTGGGGTCGGTGCGCCAGCCTGCAAACAGCCCGTCCTCGAATCCCGTGCGCGTCACCCGTTTCAGGTACACGGCAGGGATGATCTGATCGGTATCGACATTCGAGCGTCGCAGCGGGACGCCGATACCCTTGTGCGTGGTAAAGGATTCCATCGAAATTCTCCTCGAGATGGTAAGTGGGTCAGACCAGATCGGCCGGTGCCGAGAGCGTTCCGCGGACCGCAGTGGCAGCCGCGACGAGCGGGGAAACCAGATGGGTCCGACCGCCTTTACCCTGTCGGCCTTCGAAATTCCGGTTGGACGTCGATGCCGAACGCTCGCCGGGAGCAAGCTGGTCAGGGTTCATTCCCAAGCACATCGAGCAACCGGCCTGGCGCCATTCGGCCCCTGCCGCCGTGAAGATTTCACCGAGACCTTCACTTTCGGCTTGAGCACGCACCCGCATCGAGCCGGGAACGATGAGCATCCGAACGCCCTCTGCCACATGGCGACCCTCGAGCACCTCGGCCACCGCGCGCAGATCTTCGATGCGTCCGTTGGTGCACGAACCAACGAAGACGGTGTCGACAGCAACATCCCGAAGCGCCATGCCGGCGTCGAGACCCATGTAGGTGAGCGCCTTCTCGGCAGCCTGACGCTCGCTCTCGTCGACGATCAGTTCCGGATCGGGCACTCGGTCACCGAGCGGTGCACCCTGTCCCGGATTGGTTCCCCACGTGACAAAGGGCGTCAATGCGCTTGCGTCGATGTGGACCTCGTTGTCGAATTCGGCGCCCTCGTCGGTCTTGAGCAACTCCCACGCGGCGACGGCTTCGTCCCACTCTGCGCCCGACGGTGCATGCGGACGGCCCTTGATGAACTCGTAAGTGGTCTCGTCCGGTGCGATCATGCCAGCACGGGCTCCGGCCTCGATCGACATGTTGCAGATGGTCATACGAGCTTCCATCGACAGTTTGCGAATGGCCTCGCCGCGGTACTCCAGGACGTAGCCCTGGCCGCCGCCGGTGCCGATCTTGGCGATGACTGCCAGGATCAAGTCCTTGCTCGTGACGCCAGGAGGCAGCTCGCCGTCGACCGTGATCGCCATGGTCTTGAAGGGGCGCAACGACAATGTCTGCGTCGCCATCACGTGCTCGACCTCGCTGGTGCCGATTCCCATTGCGAGCGCACCGAATGCGCCGTGCGTCGACGTATGACTGTCGCCGCACACCACGGTGGTTCCCGGCTGAGTCAGGCCGAGCTGCGGTCCGACCACATGCACGATGCCCTGATCGAGATCGCCCATGCGGTGCAAGCGAACTCCGAATTCTTCGCAATTTCGGCGCAAGGTGTCGACCTGAGTCTTGGACACGGGATCGGCGATCGGCTTGTCGATGTCGATCGTCGGAACGTTGTGGTCCTCGGTGGCGATCGTCAGGTCGGGACGGCGCAACGGGCGTCCGGCCAAGCGAAGTCCGTCGAATGCCTGCGGGCTCGTCACTTCGTGAACGAGGTGGAGATCGATGTAGATGAGGTCGGGATCCTGCCCCTCCCCTTTCACGACAACGTGGTCGTCCCACACCTTCTCGGCGAGAGTGCGTGCTTTCTGTGCCATGTCTTCCACCTCTGTACGTAGCCTCGCGTCGGCGGACTACGGGCTGGCCCGCCGCGCGTGAAGTAGGTCCCCAGCCCTCGCAGCAGATGCAGGCTGCCCCTAGGAAATGCACTAGCCCTTCTGTAAATGCGCTAGTCCACCAGGAAATGCGCTATCATCCCACTATGCGAGAAACTGGTATCGACCTATGAGACAGCATAGCGGCATCGGCGTCCTGGACAAAGCAATGGGCGTTCTTCATGCAGTAGCTGAGGAACCGTGCAGCCTCACCGAACTCTGTGCACGAACCGGTTTGCCGCGCGCGACCGCCCATAGACTCGCCGTCGGTCTCGAAGTCCATCGACTCCTCACACGCGACTCGGATGGTCAGTGGTGCCCAGGGCCCGGACTCGCCGAACTCGCTGCCACCGCTAATGATCCACTCATTGCTGCGGCCGGACTCATCCTCCCCCGCCTTCGCGAAATCACCGGCGAAAGCGTCCAGCTGTACCGCCGGGAAGGCACCCAACGCATCTGCGTTGCGTCGATGGAACCGCCCACGGGCCTTCGCGACACAGTTCTCGTCGGGGCCAGGCTGCCGATGAATGCCGGTTCCGGCGCCAAGGTCCTTCTCGCATGGGCAGATCCACAAACCCAACGGACCGTTCTCGCCGATGCGTCGTTCGGCGAACGAGTGCTCCTCGAGGTTCGCCGGCGCGGCTGGGCACAGAGTGCAGCCGAACGTGAGCCGGGTGTCGCCAGCGTCGCGGCTCCTGTCCGAGACTCGGCAGGCGCTGTCATTGCCGCGATTTCGGTCTCCGGCCCCATCGATCGGATGGGTAGACGACCGGGAGCCCGCTGGGCGGCGGACCTTCTCGCAGCTGCCGAAGCGCTCCACAAGCGTCTGTAATTCGTGACACAGTAAGGCCTTCAGATCCTCGAGCACGTAGGAGTACGACGCGACCATGGCAGGAAAGCAGCGTAGTCAGATCACGATGACCGAGGCCGAAATTTCGAGCTTCGTCGAAAAGAGCCGTACGGCAACGATGGCGACGTTGAGCGCCGACGGAATGCCTCACCTGATCGCGATGTGGTTCGCGATAGTCGACGGCGAAATCTGGTTCGAAACCAAAGCCAAGTCGCAGAAGGCGGTCAATCTTCGCCGGGACACCCGTATGTCCGTCCTGATCGAAGACGGTCTGACGTACGACACGCTGCGAGGAGTCTCGATGGAGGGCACCGGAGTGATCGTCGAGGATCCGGAAGCTCTCTTTGCCGTGGGAATCAGTGTCTGGGAGCGATACACGGGCCCGTACACAGAGGATCTCCGCCCGGCCGTCGACGCGATGCTCCACAAGCGCGTCGCGGTACGGTTCGTTCCCGATCGAACTCGTTCGTGGGATCACCGCAAGCTCGGGATGCCGGCGATGCCTCTTTCCGGTTCTACTGCACCATCGCCGTAGACCCCGAGATTCGTGAAGCGAAATTCACGAGCTTTCGAATTCGGGCCGGCGTAGTTTCACCAACAGGCCCAACAACAAGGAGTGAGCATATGAGCGATCTCGACAGCAACACCCCGTCGGAACCCGAATCCCAATCGGAGGAAACCAAACGAAAGTTCCGTGAAGCCCTCGAACGGAAGAATCATCAGAACGCCAAATCGACCGACCATCGCGACGGACAGTCCAAGGTCCACAACACGCATGGCCCGGCCGATCACAAGCGAGAGTTCCGCCGTAAGAGCGGATAGCCGATCGCGGACAACAGAGTGAGATGACGATCACCCCCAGTCGAATTCGACTGGGGGTGATCGTTTTTCGCATCGCCGGAGACATTTCCGGCACATACGACAAGACCCTCCGATCAATGATCGGAGGGTCTTTCCTTTGTAGCCCCGACGGGATTCGAACCCGCGCTACCGCCTTGAGAGGGCGGCGTCCTAGGCCGCTAGACGACGGGGCCAGGACACGCTTTTAAACGTGGTATTCAGTCTTGCTCTTGGATGCTCAGCAAGCTTAGCTTGTCTGAGTCCGGCCACAAAATCGACCGGATTTCCGCTGGGGTACCAGGACTCGAACCTAGAATGGCGGTACCAGAAACCGCTGTGTTGCCAATTACACCATACCCCAAGGTCTTGCTCACCAGCCTTGCCCGATCCGCTTCGCTGTTGTGCTCGGCGGCTCGTCTCCGGCCGAAAAGAAGATTACCAGTACCCCTGCCCCAAATACCAAATCGTATGGTCACGGGAGGTTTTTGCTTCATTTTCGGCCGGAAGACCGTCCGATCTAGGCGGTTACCGCTGCCCTACCGGCGCGCAACCGAGCAATCGAGACCTCACGACCGAGCAATTCCATCGACTCGTACAGCGGAGGGCTGATGTGAGAGCCGGTGATCGCGACCCGAACCGGAGCGAAGGCCTTACGCGGTTTGAGCTCCAGATCCTCGATGAGGGCCTTCTTGAGTGCTTCCTCGATACTGGCCGCAGTCCACTCCGAGGTTGCCTCGAGTGCCGCAAGAGACGCGTCCAGAACCGGACCAGCGTCTTCCTTCAGGTTCTTTGCCGCCGCGGCCGGATCGAGAGCAAACGACGCCTCGTCGACGAACAGGAACTTCAGCAGATCCCACGCGTCGGACAGGACGACGATGCGAGTCTGCACGAGGTCCGCCGCAACAGTGAACGTGGCTTCATCGACGTCGGCGCTGATGTGGCCGTGCTCCACCAGGAACGACTTCAGGCGGGCCGCGAAGTCGGCCGGCTGGAGCAAGCGAATGTGCTCGGCATTGATCGCGTCGGCCTTTTTCTGGTCGAAGCGGGCAGGGTTGGAGTTGACCTTCGAAACGTCGAAGGCCGCAACCATCTCTTCGAGTGAGAAGACATCGTGATCGTCGGCAATGCTCCACCCGAGCAGAGCCAAGTAGTTCAGCAGTCCCTCGGGAATGAAGCCCCGATCGCGGTGAATGAAGAGGTTGGACTCGGGATCGCGCTTGGAAAGCTTCTTGTTGCCCTGACCCATCACGAAAGGCAGGTGCCCGAACGACGGTGTGAAATCGGCGACACCGATGCGGATCAAAGCCTCGTACAACGCGAGCTGACGCGGGGTCGAGGACAGCAGGTCCTCACCTCGCAGTACGTGAGTGATCTTCATCAACGCGTCGTCGACGGGGTTGACCAGCGTGTACAGCGGAATACCGTTCCCGCGAGTCAACGCGAAGTCCGGAACGGTGCCTGCCTTGAACGTGGTCTCGCCGCGAACCAGGTCGTTCCACGTCAGGTCGTGGTCGGGCATCCGGAGGCGGACGACCGGCTTGCGACCCTCGGCGACGTAGGCAGCGCGCTGCTCGTCGCTGAGGTCGCGATCGAAGTTGTCGTATCCGAGCTTCGGGTCGCGTCCGGCCGCCTTGTGTCGCGCTTCGACCTCTTCATTGGTCGAGTAGGACTCGTAGGCCTCGCCCGCGGCCAGCAACTTGGCAACGACGTCGAGATGCAGGTCGCGACGCTCGGACTGGCGATACGGTGCGTGCGGCCCACCGACCTCCGGGCCCTCGTCCCAATTGAGCCCCAACCAGCGGAGGGCGTCGAGGATGGCCTGGTAGGACTCTTCACTGTCGCGCTGCGCATCGGTGTCTTCGATACGGAACACGAACGTGCCGCCGTGGTGTCGTGCGAATGCCCAGTTGAACAAGGCGGTGCGCACCAAACCTACGTGCGGGGTTCCGGTGGGTGACGGACAGAAACGGACGCGTACTTCGCTGTTGGTCATGGCTCACTTGGCTCGGCGATGATGGATGGTCGTACTACAGGTTAGTCCCGCAGCGCTTCCTCCACCCCGCCGATCACTTACCCGGCAAGACGTTGATACGTGTCATGTCACCGTCGTAGTAGGCGAGTAGTCGCTTGTCCATGACCTTTCGCCACAGCGGCGGCACCCACGCGCACACGATCATGACCGCGTAACCCGCTGGAAGTTGCGGCGCTTCGGCCGCACTGCGCAGGCTCTGGTACCGCAGACGCGGATTCGCGTGATGGTCACTGTGACGCTGAAGTTGATAGAGGAACAGATTGCTGACGACGTGGTCGCTGTTCCAGCTGTCCTCGGGCGAGCAGCGAACGTACGAGCCGTCAGGCCGCTTCGCACGTAGCAAGCCGTAGTGCTCGAGATAGTTGGCGGTCTCGAGGAACGTGAATCCGGCAATCGCCTGAACGGCCAGCCACGGTGCGATTTCCCACCCGAACACCGCGATCAGGCTGCCGAACAGGACAACACTCATCGCCCACGCGTTCAGGATGTTGTTCCGATAGCTCCACGTCCGTCTGCCTTGACGCTGCAGGCGAGCGCTTTCGATCCGCCATCCCGAGCGCAGGCCGCCGATGACACTGCGCGGCAAGAAGAACCAGAAGTTTTCCTTGTATCGCGAACTGGCCGGATCCTCCGGCGTCGCGACACGGACGTGGTGACCATGGTTGTGCTCGACGTAGAAATGGCCGTAGAAGGACTGCGCCAGAGCTACTTTCGCGAGCCACTTCTCGAGCTTCTCGCTCTTGTGCCCCAATTCATGCGCCGCGTTGATCCCCACACCGGCAACCACGCCGGCAGTCATCGCGAGCGCGAACTTCTCCCCCGCCGCCATCGGCGCGTTCACCCAGCACCAGGCGACGAACACGAGACCGACGTATTGGAGGGGCAGGAACAGATACGTGCACCAGCGGTAGAAACGATCCTCTTGCAATTCAGGGATCGCTTCGTCCGGTGGGCTGTTACCGTCCTCGCCCGCCAGTAGATCGATCAGGGGAATGACGATCACGATGAGCCAGGCCCCGATGGCCCAGAAGAGCCCGAGACTGAATTTGTCGACCAGGAACCACGCAGCGAACGGACTGAGGGGCACCAGCAAACCCAGTGGCCACAGGTAGCGCTTCTTGTCTCGCCACACCGGCCGCTGACCGTTCTGCGCTTGCCCTGCCGCTGTCCGGGAGCCTTCCGCGAAGGTCGTCATGTATCACCACGTTTCTGCGCAATCCACTCGATTGCCCCATCGGCTTCTATCCAGTTATCGGCCACCCTACTGCTCCGCGTTACATTTTAGGGAATTTGGTCTGTTACGAGCCGCGGCAGCAAACCGCGGGGCGAACCCTCCCAACCTCACCAAATCAGACATAACGCCAGGAGGATCATGGGTGAAGCTTCGCCTGGCTCATGAAACCCGCAGGTCAGTCCCAGGGCCTGATTACCTCGAACCGGAAGGTAATCCCAATCGACCATCCGGCGTTAGTTACCATCTTGCAACTTTTTTTTGACAGACACCTCTCGACTCACACCACGACGGAGGCCCCATCCGGTGGGGATGGGGCCTCCGTAGTCACATGACGGAACGAACCGGGTCAGATCAATTCTTGGCGGTCACCGGGTTCGTGAGCGTGCCGATCCCCGAGACCGTGACCGACACGGAATCTCCTTCGACGATCGGGCCGACTCCGGCGGGGGTTCCGGTGAGGATGACGTCGCCGGGCAGGAGGGTCATCACCGCCGAGATCCACTCGATGATCTTCGGAATGTCGTGAAGCAGGAAGGCGGTGCTGCTGTCCTGCTTGACCTGACCGTTCACCTCGGTCTTGATGTCGACGTCGGACGCATCGAGGCTGGTTTCGATCCACGGACCGAGCGGGCAGAAGGTGTCGTGGCCCTTCGCGCGCGTCCATTGCCCGTCGTGACGCTGATGATCTCGCGCCGATACGTCGTTGGCGATCGTGTAGCCCAGGACCACGCTCAACGCCTTCGCCGCGGGTACGTCTTTGCAAGGCTGACCGATGACCACCGCGAGTTCACCCTCGAAATGCACCTCGTTGGACGTCGGAGGCAAGACGATCGGGGCGCCCGGGCCGACGATGGACGTATTGGGCTTGAGGAAGATCACGGGATCCGCGGGAGCTTCTCCGCCCATCTCCGCGATGTGATCTGCATAATTCTTGCCGATACAGATCACCTTGCTGGCGAGAATCGGAGCCAGCAGACGAACATCGGCGAGCGGCCAACTTCGGCCGGTAAAGGTGGGGTTCCCGAACGGGTGCTCCGCAATTTCCTTGGCGACGAGGGCATCCTCTTCACCTTCGATACTGACGAACGCAACACCATCGGGACTGGCAATTCGACCAAGACGCATACTGGCCAGTCTATCGGGGTGCCGGAAACGACTGACGCGCGCAAGCCGAAAGGCTTACGCGCGTCAGTCTCGTGAAAGAAATCCTTACAGCGCTGCAGTGATCCGGTCGCCGATCTCCGTCGTGGAGATGGGGCCTTCACCGCGGGTAGCCAGGTCGGCAGCGACCACAGCCTCGACGCGAGCGGCGTCGTCCTCGCGTCCGAGATGGCGAAGAAGTAGTGCGGCCGAGAGGATCGCGGCGGTGGGATCTGCGATTCCCTTGCCGGCGATGTCCGGAGCACTGCCGTGCACGGGCTCGAACATCGACGGGTTGGTACCAGACGCGTCGATGTTTCCACTTGCGGCCAAACCGATTCCACCGGTCACCGCACCGGCCAGGTCGGTGATGATGTCACCGAAGAGGTTGTCCGTCACTATGACGTCGAACCGCGACGGGTCGGTCACCATGTAGATGGTGGCAGCGTCGATGTGGCAGTACGCGGTCTCGACGTCCGGGTACTCGGCCCCGACGGTCTCGATCGCACGCGTCCAGATTGCTCCCGCATTGGAGAGCACGTTGGTCTTGTGGATCAGTGTGAGGTGCTTGGACCGTGTCTGCGCCAACGCGAATGCATAACGAACAACACGCTCGGCGCCGAACCAGGTGTTGATCGACACCTCGGTCGCGATCTCGTGATCAGTGCCGACGCGAATGGCGCCACCGTTTCCGGTGTACGGGCCCTCGGTGCCTTCACGAACCACGACGAAGTCGATCTCCGGCTGGGCCGCCAACGGCGACAGCGCACCCGGGTACAGCTGTGCGGGGCGAAGATTCACGTGATGATCGAGCTGGAAACGCATGTTCAGCAGCAGACCACGCTCGAGGATGCCGGGTGCGACGATCCGCGGGTCACCGATGGCGCCCAACAGGATTGCGTCGTGCTGACGGATCTGGTCCAGCTCGTCCGCCGGGAGCAACTCGCCGGTGGCGTTGTAGCGACGGGCACCGAGATCGTATTCGGTGGTTTCCAGATCCGGAACCAACTTGCCGAGCACCTTGAGTGCTTCGGCTGTGACCTCGACACCGATTCCGTCGCCCGGAATGACCGCAAGCTTCATGGAGTCCTCATCTCAGTAGAACTGTGCGCCTTTATCAACCGCGGGCGGTTAATAAAGGCGCACAGCAAAAACAATCAGGAAAGGTCGACCTGGGCGACGCGAGCGTCGAGCTGCGAGACGATTGCCTCGACCTCGGCGTCTCCGACGACGCGATCGACGCGCAAGATGACCGTTGCGCCTTCGCCTTCGGCATCCTGGCTCAGTGCTGCGGCGAGGATGTCCACGCCCGCGTTACCGAGAACGGTGCCGAGGACACCGAGAACGCCCGGGCGATCGCTGTAGTGAACGACGATGTTGTGACCCTCGGCGCGCAGGTCGAAGCTGCGTCCGTTGATGTTGACGATCTTCTCGACCTGCTGCAGACCGGTGAGTGCGCCCGTGACCGACGTGACCGTGCCGTCCGCGGCAACTGCGCGAACCTCGACCGCGCTGCGGTGAGCAAGAGCCTCGGAGTGCTTCTCGACCGATACGGTCACGCCGCGCTGCTCGGCCAGTGCCGGAGCGTTCACGAATGTGACGGCCTCGTCGCTGCTGGCGGAGAACACGCCGCGCAGTGCAGCCAGGCCGAGGATGTCGACGGTTTCGGCAGACAGCTCGCCGGTGGCGACAACCTGCACGGTCTGCACGGCTTCGGGCGACAACGTCGCAGCGAGGAGACCGAGCTTGCGGACCAGCTCGAGCCACGGAGCAACTTCTTCTCCGACGGGGCCGCCGGAGACGTTGACAGCCTCGGGAACGAATTCGCCCGCCAGAGCGAGGAGAACACTCTTCGCCACGTCGATGCCTGCCCGGTCCTGAGCCTCGGACGTCGATGCTCCGAGGTGCGGGGTGACGACGACGTTGTCGAGCTCGAAGAGCTTGGAATCGGTGCACGGCTCGGTGCTGAACACGTCGAGACCGGCGCCGCGGACCTTGCCGGAGACCAGTGCGTCGTAGAGCGCGTCTTCGTCGATCAGACCACCGCGGGCGGCGTTGACGATGATGACGCCGTCCTTGGCCTTGGCGAGACGCTCGGCGTTGATCAGGCCGGCCGTTTCCTTGGTCTTGGGCAGGTGCACGGAGATGAAGTCGGCGCGCTCGACGAGCTCGTCGATGGTGACCAGTTCGATGCCGAGCTGCGCGGCGCGAGCTGCGGGCAAGTAGGGGTCGTACGCGATGATGGTGGTTTCGAACGCGGCGAGACGCTGCGCGAACAGCTGGCCGATGCGGCCGAGTCCGACAACGCCGACGGTCTTGCCGAGGATCTCGACGCCGTTGAACTTGCTTCGCTTCCAGGTGTTCTCACGCAGGGTCTTGTCTGCTGCGGGAATCTGGCGAGCGGTCGACATGAGCAGAGCAACTGCGTGCTCGGCTGCCGAGTGGATGTTGGAGGTCGGTGCATTGACGACCATCACGCCGCGCTCGGTGGCTGCGGGGATCTCGACGTTGTCCAGGCCGACACCGGCGCGGCCGATGATCTTCAGCTTGGTGCCTGCGGCCAGAACCTCGGCGTCGACGGTGGTGGCGGAACGGACGAGAATCGCGTCGGCCTCGGGTACCGCGGCGAGCAGCGCCGGGCGGTCGGGTCCGTCGACCCAACGCACCTCCACACCGTCACCGAGCGCCTCGACTGTGGACGGCGCGAGCTTGTCGGCGATCAGAACAACGGGACGGCCAGGCTGGCTCACGTGCAAACTCCCTGATTAGGTGGGTGTGAAGGTGGTTTAACCACCGATAGTTTAGTGCGCGCTCACTTCGAATCCACAACGCGGTAGGCGATACCACATAGTGGACACTTTCGCGGGCGAATTCTCGATGGAATATGAATCCGGACTCAGCCGGCCCGGAAAACGACTCCGGCCCAATGCCGCGCTGGTTCAACGTAATTGAACCGGCGCGACATCAGGCCAGTGGAGACGTGGAGCGTGAAACTGCGAATTACGCGGTTTCGGTGATCGGACGATCGACCCAGCTCATCAGGTCGCGCAGCTTCTTGCCGGTGACCTCGATGGGGTGCTCGGCGTTGGCCTTGCGCAGGCCTTCGAGCTCGGTGTTGCCGTTCTCGACGTTGGCAACCAGACGACGGGTGAACTCGCCGGACTGGATGTCGGCCAGGATCGCCTTCATGCGCTCCTTGGTGTCGGCGTCGATGACGCGCGGACCGGAGAGGTATCCACCGAACTCAGCGGTGTCGGACACCGAGTAGTTCATGCGGGCGATGCCACCCTCGTACATGAGGTCGACGATGAGCTTGAGCTCGTGCAGAACCTCGAAGTACGCCATCTCGGGTGCGTAGCCGGCCTCGACCATGACCTCGAAACCGGTCTTGACCAGTTCCTCGGTGCCGCCGCAGAGCACAGCCTGCTCGCCGAAGAGGTCCGTCTCGGTCTCTTCCTTGAACGTGGTCTTGATGACGCCTGCGCGGGTTCCGCCGATGCCCTTGGCGTAGGACAGAGCGAGAGCCTGGCCTTCACCCTTGGGATCCTGGTCGATGGCGATGAGCGCGGGAACGCCCTTGCCGTCGACGAACTGACGACGCACCAGGTGGCCCGGCCCCTTGGGGGCAACCATGCCGACGGTGACGAACTCCGGAGCCTTGATCAGGTCGAAGTGAATGTTCAGGCCGTGACCGAAGAACAGCGCGTCGCCGTCCTTGAGGTTCGGCTCGATGTCGCCCTTGAAAATGCTGGCCTGAGCGGTGTCAGGTGCGAGCACCATGATGACGTCGGCCCACTCGGAAACCTCGGCAGGCGTACCGACTGTCAGGCCCTGCTCCTGCGCCTTTTCGCGGGACTTGGAGCCCTCCTTGAGGCCGATGCGCACATCGACGCCCGAGTCACGCAGGCTCAGCGAATGGGCGTGGCCCTGGCTTCCGTAGCCGATCACAGCAACCTTGCGGCCCTGAATGATCGACAGATCGGCATCGTCGTCGTAGAACATCTCGACTGCCACAGTTCTCAACCTCTCCTTGGATTTTTACGTGTCTAAAAGTACTAGCGGGTGGCCGTGATCGACTTCGGCCCTCGACCGACTGCCACGACCCCGGACTGAACGATCTCCCGGATACCGTACGGATCAAGCATCCGCAGCAGTGCATCCAGCTTGGACCGAGTACCGGTCGCCTCGATGGTGACGGACTCCGGGGAGACGTCGATCACCTTGGCGCGGAACAGGTTCACCGTTTCGATGACCTGCGTGCGCACGCTTGCATCTGCGCGCACCTTGATGAGCACGAGCTCGCGAGCGACGGATGCTTCACCGTCCTGCTCGACGATCTTGATGACGTTGATCAGCTTGTTGAGCTGCTTCGTCACCTGCTCGAGAGGGAACTCGTCGACCGTGACGACGATGGTCATACGTGAGATCTCGGGGATCTCGGTTCCGCCCACCGCAAGGGATTCGATGTTGAATCCGCGGCGGGAGAAAAGTGCGGAGACGCGGGCCAGCACGCCTGGCTTGTCCTCGACGAGAACACTGAGGGTGTGACTGGTGCTCACTTCTGATCCTCCCCTGTGCCCGCGGCGGGTCCGGCTTGCTCGCGTGACATGGCTTCGTGGATGACGGCGGGCTCGGCAACTGCCTCGTCGTCGTCGAACAGCGGCCGGATGCCCCGGGCCGCCATGATTTCGTCGTTGCTCGTTCCGGCAGCGACCATCGGCCACACCTGTGCGTCAGCGGTGACGATGAAGTCGATCACGACAGGCTTGTCGTTGATGGACTGCGCCTCACGGATCGCAGCTTCGACATCTTCTTCGCGCTCGACACGAATTCCGTGGCAGCCCAATGCTTCTGCGAGCTTGACGAAGTCCGGGATGCGGATGGCGCCGTGCGTTCCGAGGTTGGTGTTGGAGTAGCGCTCTTCGTAGAAGAGTGTCTGCCACTGACGCACCATGCCGAGGTTGCCGTTGTTGATGAGGGCAACCTTGATCGGGATACCTTCGAGTGCGCAGGTTGCGAGTTCCTGATTGGTCATCTGGAAGCAGCCGTCGCCGTCGATCGCCCACACCTCGGTGTCGGGCATGCCCATCTTGGCACCCATGGCTGCGGGAACCGCGTACCCCATGGTGCCGAGCCCGCCCGAGTTGAGCCACGTGCGCGGCTTCTCGTAACCGACGAACTGCGCGGCCCACATCTGGTGCTGGCCGACGCCGGCGCAGTAGATGGCATCCGGTCCGGCGAGCTTGCCGACGGTCTGGATGACGTACTCCGGGCTCAGCTGACCGTCGGTGGGACGGTCGTAGCTCAGCGGGTAGGTACGACGGATGTCGTTCAGGTACGCCCACCATTCCGAGAGTTCGAACGTGGTGCCCGTGGCCATGTCGGCACGGATAGCCTCGATGAGTTCGGTGATGACCTCTTTGCAGTCGCCCACGATCGGGACGTCGGCGTAACGGTTCTTGCCGATCTCGGCCGGATCGATGTCGGCGTGGATGACCTTGGCGTCGGGCGCGAAGGAATTCAGCTGACCGGTGACGCGGTCGTCGAAACGCGCGCCGAGGGTGATCAGAAGATCGCTGCGCTGCAGAGCGGCGACTGCGGCAACGGTGCCGTGCATTCCCGGCATACCGCAGTTGAGGTCGTGGCTGTCCGGGAACGCGCCGCGGGCCATCAGCGTGGTGACGACGGGGATACCGGTCAGCTCTGCCAATTCGAGCAGCTCCGGCGAGGAGTCCGACTTGATGACGCCGCCACCGACGTACAGAACCGGCGACTTGGCGTCGGCGATCAGACGTGCAGCTTCACGAACCTGCTTGCCGTGCGGCTTGGTGACCGGGCGGTAGCCCGGCAGACGCATCTCCGGCGGCCACGAGAACGTGGTCTGCGACTGCAGGATGTCCTTGGGGATATCGACCAGGACGGCGCCGGGGCGACCGCTGGCCGCGAGGTAGAAGGCTTCGGCCATGATGCGCGGGATGTCGATCGCGTCGGTGATCAGGAAGTTGTGCTTGGTGACCGGCATCGTGATGCCTGAGATGTCGGCTTCCTGGAAGCCGTCGGTACCGATCAGCGAGCGCGCCACCTGTCCGGTGATCGCGACGATCGGAACGGAGTCCATCTGCGCGTCGGCCAGTGGCGTGACCAGGTTGGTCGCACCGGGACCCGAGGTAGCCATGCAGACGCCGACCTTGCCGGTCGCCTGGGCGTAACCGGTGGCAGCGTGGCCTGCACCCTGCTCGTGGCGCACGAGCACGTGGCGGACCTTGACCGAATCGAAGAGTGGGTCGTAAACCGGGAGCACGGCACCGCCGGGAATGCCGAATACCGTGTCGACCTCGAGCTCTTCGAGGGCTCGAACCACAGACTGCGCGCCGGTTACCCGCTCAGGCGGGAGCTGGCGACGGTTGGCCGTCTGGGTTGCGGCAGCCGCGGTTGTCGGGCTCGGTGTCCCTGACTTGCGCGGCGTGGGTTGAGGCCGTGCTGTTGGTGCGCTCACTGGGAAATCCTCTGATTCTGGCTCCGGGCAACAAAAAACCCCCGTCAGCATCTGCTGAGCGAGGGTGGCGCGTCGTTATCTGGTGAGTTGAAAAATCGACTCAGGCGACGACGCGCCGGCCGATTACGAGCAACTCATTCTGTTTCACGCACTCGACAGTAGAGGCGCTAGTCGCGAACGGCAAACTTGGTGAGTCGACCGTCCCAGAATCTGAGATACATCGGCTGCAATGCGAAGATGTAGAGGTGTCAACTTCGCAGCAGCCCGTGCCACCGGCTCAATCATCCCACACGCCGAAACCACTTCGGCACGTCATCCGCATTTCGCAGCTCGCTTACATGGCGTGCGCGTTCCTCCTGTTCGCGGTCAGCTTCCCGATCTTCGGGTGGCCCGTCGCCTTCAGCTGGTTGCTGATCCTTCCGATCATCGCCGTGTATCTCGTCGCGCGACTGCGCACCACCGTCAGCCCTGACGGCCTCGAGGTCCGCTCGACGTTCTCCAAGCGCACCCTCGCCTGGGACGATGTCAAGGGTTTCCGCTTCCCGAAGCGCAGCTGGGCGCGCGCGGAACTCACCGACGGAACCGAGGTGACCCTGCCTGCGGTCAGCTTCGTCAGGCTTCCCGAGATCGCGATCGCCAGCGGCGGCCGCATCACTGATCCCTATGCATCGGCGGCAGAAGCCTTCGCCGCCAAGGAAGCCGAAGAGGAAGAAGCAGCTGCAGAAGCAGAAGCAGAATCCGAGGTCGCCGAGAACTCACAGGACCAGCCCGAAGAGAAGCGCCCGTAGCACGCGAGTAGCGTTGAAAGGCCCTCGCTTCTATTTGAGTGGACCAGCAACGATCACATAAGGAACACGCCCATGCCCCCGTTGAGGTCACGCACCACCACCATCGGACGTAATGCTGCCGGAGCCCGATCCCTGTGGCGCGCCACAGGAATGACGGATTCCGACTTCGGAAAGCCGATCGTCGCCGTAGCGAACTCGTACACCCAGTTCGTACCCGGCCACGTGCATCTCAAGAACGTGGGCGAGATCGTTGCCGAGGCCATCAGTGCGGCCGGCGGCGTCGCTCGTGAGTTCCACACCATCGCAGTCGACGACGGCATCGCAATGGGCCACGGCGGCATGCTCTACTCGCTCCCGAGCCGCGAGATCATCGCCGATTCGGTCGAGTACATGGCAAACGCCCACACGGCCGACGCACTGGTGTGTATCTCCAACTGCGACAAGATCACTCCCGGCATGCTCAACGCCGCGATGCGTCTGAACATCCCGACCGTGTTCGTCTCCGGCGGTCCGATGGAAGCAGGCAAGGCAGTGGTCGTCGGCGGCGTGGCCCAAGCCCCCACCGATCTCATCACGGCGATCTCGGCCTCTGCCAACGATGCCGTGTCCGACGAAGGCCTCGACGAGGTCGAGCGCAGCGCGTGCCCGACGTGCGGCTCGTGCTCGGGCATGTTCACCGCCAACTCCATGAACTGCCTGACCGAAGCCCTCGGCCTCGCATTGCCGGGCAACGGCTCCACGCTGGCAACTCACAAGGCTCGTCACGCACTCTTCTCTCGTGCGGGCACCACCGTGGTCGAGGCTGCCCTCAAGTACTACCGCGACGGCGACGAGTCGGTGCTGCCGCGCAACATCGCGACCCCGGCAGCGTTCCGCAACGCGATGGCTCTCGACGTCGCCATGGGCGGTTCCACCAACACCGTCCTGCACACGCTGGCTGCGGCTCAGGAAGGCGAGGTCGACTTCGACCTCGACACCATCGACGCGATCAGCCGCAAGGTGCCGTGCCTGTCCAAGGTCTCCCCCAACTCGGACTACCACATGGAGGACGTCCACCGCGCCGGCGGAATCCCCGCGCTGCTCGGTGAGCTTCGCCGCGGCGGACTCCTCGAAACCGACGTGTCCACCGTGCACACCAAGAGCTTCGACCAGTGGCTCGACGACTGGGACATCCGCTCCGGCAAGGCAACCGACGAGGCAATCGAGCTTTTCCACGCGGCTCCCGGCGGCGTGCGCACCATCGAACCGTTCTCCACGGACAACCGTTGGTCTGCTCTCGACACCGATGCGGCCGGCGGCTGCATCCGCGACGTCGAGAACGCCTACACCGTCGAAGGCGGCTTGGTTGTCCTGCGCGGCAACATCGCACTCGACGGCGCAATCCTCAAGACTGCCGGCATCGACGAGGAACTGTTCTCCTTCCAGGGCCCGGCGCTGGTCGTCGAATCTCAGGAAGAAGCCGTCTCGGTCATCTTGCAGAAGAAGATCAAGGCCGGCGACGTTCTCGTCGTGCGTTACGAAGGCCCCAAGGGTGGCCCCGGTATGCAGGAAATGCTGCACCCCACTGCCTTCCTCAAGGGCGCAGGCCTCGGCAAGGAATGCGCACTGATCACCGACGGTCGTTTCTCGGGCGGAACCTCCGGACTGTCCATCGGTCACATCTCCCCCGAGGCTGCCGCAGGCGGAGTCATCGGACTCGTCCAGAACGGCGATCAGGTCCGCATCGACGTCGCCTCGCGCACGCTCGAGATCCTGGTCGACGACGACGTCCTCGCCGAGCGACGCGCGAAGATGGAGGCCTCCGAGCGCCCGTGGCAGCCGGTGGATCGTCAGCGCACCGTGACGACAGCCCTACGCGCCTACGCCGCTCTGGCAACGTCCGCCGACAAGGGAGCGGTTCGCTACGTTCCGTAAGTTCTGCCACGAACGGACAAAAGATCCCCGGCCGCTTTTCGGCCGGGGATCTTTTCTGTCAGCGTGCGAGATGAATCGGGATCAGATTCGCGCCAGTTCCTCCGGAAAATCTTCCTCCGGTGTTGTACGAGCATGCACCACAAACCAATCCGATCATCCCGTCGGTTTGGTACGCATCGTCGGCAGCACCTTCGACAACCACGCCGACACGTAGGACATGCGCATGGCGACCTGAGCCGGCGCAGCGTCCAGGGACTTCTTTCACACGAGAACGGATGAAAGGTCAGCGCCCATACGGAATTCCGCGACATCGCACATCCGGTCGAGTTCGGAAGCGTCGAGAGACGTCGGAGTACCACCACCGAACGCCACTGCGTCGTAGTGGGTTCAGTGGCCTGTCAGCCGTCTTGCGCGGATACACATATACATAATTCTGGTACGGACGTACCGCAACTGTGAGACTCATCGACCACAAGACCGACCGAAAGGTACCGAATAGTCGGCCGACACGCGGAACACGAACGGAACGATATGAGCTATCAGACATTTCAGACTGAATCGCGCGTCCGGCTCGTGAGCGAATTCACTTGGACGTAGGGTTCCAGACACCAGCTGATCAATTCAGATACATGAGGGGGGATGACTTCCAGTCAGGTGATCATTTCGGTCAGTTCGAGCGAGCTGACTTGCACACGGCGCTCACCAGTGGTTCCCTCATCAGGTCGCTGAGACGCACATCACAACGACGACAGTCAGCCACCGCCCGCCACCCACAAGGTCGACGGGAAACAACCAAGGAGCAATACATGCCCGGAGTCGGCATATGGCGCACCAAATCCGTCGAGCAATCGATCGCGGACACCGACGAGCCTGAGACAAAGCTCAAGAAGGAACTGACCGCGAAGGACCTCACGGTATTCGGAGTCGCCGTCGTCATCGGCGCAGGCATCTTCACGCTGACTGCTCGAACCGCAGGCAATGTCGCAGGACCCTCGATTTCACTGGCATTCGTTCTCGCTGCGATCGCCTGTGGCCTTGCCGCGCTGTGTTACGCGGAGTTCGCCTCCACCGTTCCAGTCGCAGGCAGCGCATACACGTTCTCCTACGCGACGTTCGGTGAGTTCGCAGCCTGGATCATCGGCTGGGACCTCATCCTCGAGTTTGCTCTCGCCTCCGCCGTCGTCGGCAAGGGTTGGTCGCTGTACCTCGGCAACGTCATCGGGGCGAGCGGCAGCACCACCGCCCACATCGGGTCGATCAGCTTCGACTGGGGCGCACTGCTCATCATCGGCGCGATCACCCTGATTCTCGCGATCGGCACCAAGGTTTCCTCGCGAGTCTCCGCGATCATTACCGCGATCAAGATCGCAGTAGTCCTGCTCGTCATCGTCGTGGGCGCGTTCTACATCAAGAAGGAGAACTACTCTCCCTTCATCCCGCCGTCCGAAGGATCCGAGAGCTCTGCAAGCGGAATCCATCAGACCTTGTTCTCCTGGCTGACCGGTGCAGGCGGAAGTAGCTACGGCGCCTACGGATTGCTCGCCGCAGCCAGCCTCGTGTTCTTTGCCTTCATCGGCTTCGATGTCGTCGCCACCACGGCCGAGGAAACCAAGAACCCGCAGAAGTCGTTGCCACGCGGAATCTTCGGCTCGCTCGCCATCGTCACCGTTCTCTATGTTGCCGTCACACTCGTCCTGACCGGCATGGTCAAGTACACCGAACTCAAGGACGGCAGTCCTCTGGTCGGCGATTCCAGCGCCACCCTCGCAACCGCATTCGAGGCCAACGGAATCGGTTGGGCACAAACCGCCATCAACTTCGGTGGCCTGGCCGGCCTCACGACAGTTGTCATGGTCATGATGCTCGGCCAGACCCGCGTCCTCTTCGCAATGTCCCGTGACGGCCTCATGCCGCGCAGCCTGGCCAAGACCAACGCCAAGGGCATCCCGATGCGCATCACGTTGATCGTCGGTGGCATCGTCGCCGTCCTGGCAGCCTTCTTCCCGATGGGCACGCTCGAAGAGATGGTCAACATCGGAACGCTGTTCGCATTCGTCCTGGTTTGTGTCGGTGTCATCGTCCTACGCCGCACCCGCCCCGACCTGCCGCGCGGATTCCGCGTCCCACTGGTGCCCTTCGTGCCGATCGTCGCCGTGCTCGCCTGCGGTTGGCTGATGCTCAACCTCTCGGTCGAGACCTGGATCCGGTTCCTCGTCTGGATGGCCATCGGTGTGCTCGTGTACTTCGCCTACGGTCACCGCAAGTCGGTCCTCGGTCGCAAGCTCAAGGACGGAACAGCCATCCCGTCCGCGAACGCCGACCCGGTACTCGTCAAGGACTGATCCTTCACAGACGAACCGCCGCTCTCCGATTCGGAGAGCGGCGGTTCGTTTGTTCGACGACGCGAGTTTCAGATGAGCGGATTGGCACCGTTCAGGAAGATCCAAGTGCAGACGCCGGCAGCGATGCCGAGGATCAAGACCACGAGCGATCCGACGAACGGGCGGGTTGCCCAGCCACGACGACCGTCGAGCGAAATACGGCCAGGACCCGTCAAAATGATGACGCCCGCACAGATTCCGAGCAGCATCTCGTACTCGGTACCGGCCGGGGCGAAGTACTCCAGTCCAGGTGCGCTCGCCTGACGCAGCGCCCACGCATTGATCATCACGGCCAGAACCGATGCTGCCGCAACGGGAGTCAGCAACCCCAGGATCAGGAGGGCGCCACCTGCGACCTCACCGACGGCGCCGAGGATCGCCATCCACTTCGCCTGCTGGAACCCGGCATCCGCCAGCATCGTCTCGAAACCGCCCAGACCCGGCCCGTTCCAGATACCGGTCAACTTCTGCAGACCGTGCACCAGTGCCGTTCCGCCGACGGCCAAACGCAGTGCAAGCAAACCGAGGTCGAGAGTGCCTCGGCCCCGCGGAGTCTCGGTGGTCCCTGCCACGGCTTCGGCGGTGGGGACGGCGGTGATCGGAGCGTCGTACGCCGTCTCTCGCTCGAGAGCCACTGTCGGCTGATCCGCGCCCGGCGCTCGGTATGTCGGTATCTGTTCGGTCAGCGAGTTGGCGTTCGTGGAACCGAAATCGAGATCGTCGTCGGTCCGCGGCAACGGATTCTTGGCGCTCACCGTCGGAAATTGTTCGGTGGGCGAGTCATACGGACTGGACACGTTGCCCGTCGGCTTGTCCGCATCCGACAACTCGCTGGGATCTTTTCGCTCGTCAGTCACGTAGGTGAGCCTATGACCGATTCACGAACTCGACGGGGAACCTTGGTCCGGCGTGGCGGCATCTGCCGTGGGTTACGTAACGTCTTGGGCATGACTACGGGTAGGCATGCAGCGCTGGGCGCACTGGCTCTGGTGCTCGGGACATCGTTGCTCGCAGGTTGCGCGGACTTCGACGAATCGACTGCCTCGCCGTTCACACCCGAACCGACCAACCAGGCAAGCGCCGAAGTGCAGCCGGAGAACCCGCCGCCGTCGACCACGCCGCCGGCGCCGCGGACCGGCCCCCTCGGGCCGTGTCAGGACGCCGACACCGCCGTGATCGCAACCTGTCTCGACACCACCGGCGGCCTCGTCACACTCCCGGACGGAAACTCCGGACTGGTGGCCGAACGGCGAACCGGCCGAATCATGCAGGTAGCCCCCAACACGACACCGGTCGAGGTGGCCAAGATCGACGTCGACGGCAGCGGCGACGGCGGACTGCTCGACATCGCCCTCTCCCCCACATTTGTCGAAGACAACCTGATCTATGCCTACGTCACCACCGGAACCGACAACCGGGTGGTCCGCATTGCTCCCGGTGACACCGCCAAGGAGGTCCTCGGCGGAATCCCGCGCGGTGCAAGCGGCAACGGCGGATCACTCGAGTTCGCGGCCCCGGACCAGCTCATGGTCCTGACCGGCGATACCGGCAACCCTGCGGTTGCTCAGGATCCCGGCTCGTTGGCGGGGAAACTGTTGCGAGTCCGATCGTTGACGCCAAACGCTTCGCCGCCTCGCCCGGAAGTTGTTCTGTCCGGAATCGGTAACGGCGGCGGCGTGTGTGTCGATCCCGGCATCGCGACCTGGGTCACCGACCGAACCACTCTCGAAGATCGCCTCCAACGCGTCGGCTCCGACGGCACAGTGACGTCGCCCGCTTGGACCTGGCCCGACCGGCCCGGCGTCGGGGGGTGCATTGCGGCGCAGGGAGTGGTAGCTGTCGCGTTGGGGGCCGGCAAAGCGATCTCCGCATTGGCCGCTGACCCCGGAACGGGAGCGATCACCACCGCGCCGTCGGCAGTGGCGAAAGACACGTACGGCCAACTGGGCGGTTTGGCGCTCGGATCCGACGGCTTGATGTGGGCGAGCACGATCAACAAGACCGCGGGCGAGCCGGGGCCGAACGACGACAAGGTGGTCAAGATCCCGATGCCGAGTGGCAGCGGCGGGATCGACTGAACCGCGATCGCCGAAGCGCCATGTCTGTTCGGTCACGGATCCCGTGACCGAACATGCACAGATGCGTACTCTTTTATTAGCGGGGCTAAACACCCCGCACTTGCCAGGAGCGGTTGGCCAACCACGACAAAGGAGTCGGTATGAAGGCAATCCAGTACACGAGAATCGGCGCGGAACCCGAACTCACGGAGATTCCCAAACCCGAGCCCGGTCCAGGTGAAGTGCTCCTGGAAGTCACCGCTGCTGGCGTCTGCCACTCGGACGACTTCATCATGAGCCTGCCCGAAGAGCAGTACACCTACGGCCTTCCGCTCACGCTCGGCCACGAAGGCGCAGGCAAGGTCGCCGCCGTCGGCGAGGGTGTCGAAGGTCTCGACATCGGAACCAATGTCGTCGTCTACGGGCCTTGGGGTTGCGGCAACTGTTGGCACTGCTCACAAGGACTCGAGAACTATTGCTCTCGCGCCCAAGAACTCGGAATCAATCCTCCCGGTCTCGGTGCACCCGGCGCGTTGGCCGAGTTCATGATCGTCGATTCTCCTCGCCACCTTGTCCCGATCGGTGACCTCGACCCGGTCAAGACGGTGCCGCTGACCGACGCCGGTCTGACGCCGTATCACGCGATCAAGCGTTCTCTGCCGAAACTTCGCGGAGGCTCGTACGCGGTTGTCATTGGTACCGGCGGTCTCGGCCACGTCGCTATTCAGCTCCTCCGCCACCTCTCGGCGGCAACGGTCATCGCTTTGGACGTGAGCGCGGACAAGCTCGAACTGGCAACCAAGGTAGGCGCTCACGAAGTGGTTCTGTCCGACAAGGACGCGGCCGAGAACGTCCGCAAGATCACTGGAAGTCAAGGCGCCGCATTGGTTCTCGACTTCGTCGGCTACCAGCCCACCATCGACACCGCGATGGCTGTCGCCGGCGTCGGATCAGACGTCACGATCGTCGGGATCGGGGACGGCCAGGCCCACGCCAAAGTCGGGTTCTTCCAAAGTCCTTACGAGGCTTCGGTGACAGTTCCGTATTGGGGTGCCCGCAACGAGTTGATCGAATTGATCGACCTCGCCCACGCCGGCATCTTCGACATCGCGGTGGAGACCTTCAGTCTCGACAACGGTGCCGAAGCGTATCGACGACTGGCTGCCGGAACGCTCAGCGGCCGTGCGGTTGTGGTCCCTGGTCTGTAGACCGACAGCGGTAGAACGACAGCGGAAAAACACTGATGCCCGGCCGAATTCGATTCGGCCGGGCATCAGTGTCAGAAATTCAGTGTGCGCTAGCTGCACGCCTCGATGACAAGTTCCTTCACACGAGCCGCGTCTGCCTGTCCTCGGGTGGCCTTCATGACGTCGCCGACGATCTTTCCGGCGGCCTGGACCTTGCCGCTGCGGATCTTGTCCGCGATGTCGGGGTTGGCCGCGAGTGCTTCGTCGACGGCTGCCTTGAGCTTGGTTTCGTCACGTTCGACGACCAGCTCCGGGTGGGCCGCGACAACCTGCTCCGGGTCACCCTCGCCGTCGAGGACGTGATCGACGACCTGGCGAGCGACCTTGTTGTTGAGCTTGCCGCTGTCGATGAGAGCTACGACCTGCGCAACCTGCGCCGGGGTGATCGGCAGAGCGCCGAGTTCGACGCCGCGGGTGTTGGCCTGCTGCGACAGGTAGGACAGCCACCAGGAGCGCGCTGCCTCGGGCGAAGCACCGGCCTCGGTGGTCGCAATCACCAGATCGATGGCGCCGGCGTTGACGAGGTCACGCATGACCTCGTCGGAGATTCCCCAGTCCTTCTGGATCCGCGCGCGGCGAATCCAGGGAAGCTCCGGCAAGGTGCCGCGCAGTTCTTCGACCCACTCGGCGCTCGGAGCAACAGGCTCGAGATCCGGTTCCGGGAAGTAGCGGTAGTCCTCGGCCGTTTCCTTGCGGCGTCCGGCGGCCGTGGTGCCGTCGGCTTCCTGGAAGTGGCGGGTCTCCTGGATGACCTCGCCGCCGGCGTCGAGAACTGCTGCCTGACGGCGCATTTCGTAGCGAACTGCGACCTCGACGCTCTTGAGGGAGTTGACGTTCTTGGTCTCGGTACGCGTTCCGAGTTCCTTGGCGCCGATCGGCATCAGCGAGATGTTGGCGTCGCAGCGCATCGATCCCTGATCCATCCGCACGTCCGAGACGTCGAGAGACTTGAGCAGATCACGAAGCGCCGTCACGTAGGCGCGGGCAACCTCGGGAGCGCGCTCACCGGCACCGTGGATGGTCTTGGTGACGATCTCCACCAGCGGCACACCCGCACGGTTGTAGTCGAGCAGTGAGTGGCTCGCACCGTGGATACGGCCCGTAGCGCCACCGACGTGGAGGGACTTACCGGTGTCCTCCTCCATGTGTGCGCGCTCGATGTCGACACGCCACGTCGTCCCGTCGTCGAGGATCACGTCGAGGTAGCCCTCGGTTGCGATCGGCTCGTCGTACTGGGAAATCTGGTAGTTCTTCGGCTGATCCGGGTAGAAGTAGTTCTTGCGTGCGAATCGGCCCCAAGGCGTGATGGAGCAGTTGAGCGCAAGGCCGATCCGGATCGCGGACTCGACAGCGGCTGCGTTCACCACCGGCAACGAACCGGGCATGCCCAGACAGACCGGGCACACCTGGGTATTGGGTTCGGCACCGAACTCGGTGGGGCACGGGCAGAACATCTTGGTCGCGGTGCCGAGTTCTACGTGCACCTCCATACCCATCACAGGCTCGTACTTGGTCAGTACTTCGTCGTAATCGAGGATGTCGGGCGCATCGACAGCAGTCATGGTGATCAGTTTATGCGTCTGCGGCTCAGCCGAAGAATGCGGCTGCCTCCTCGTAGCGCTCCTTGGGCACCGTCTTGAGTTTGCGGGTCGCCTCGGCGAGCGGAACGAGGTCGATGGACGTTCCGTGCAACGCGACCATCTGACCGAAATCTCCGCGGTGAGCTGCGTCGGTGGCATGAACGCCGAAGCGAGTGGCGAGGATGCGGTCGTGCGGCGTCGGGGTGCCACCGCGCTGAATGTGCCCGAGGACGGTGGTGCGAACTTCCTTGCCGATCCGGCGCTCGATCTCGTTTCCGAGCTGCTGCGCGACACCGGTGAAGATCTTGTGGCCGAACTCGTCTATGCCACCTTCGCGCAGAGTCATCGACGCGGGATCGGGCATCGCACCTTCAGCCACGACGCAGATGAAGTGGGAGTCGCCGCGCTGGAAGCGCTTCTTGACCATCGCGCACACCTCGTCGACGTCGAACGGCTGTTCCGGAACCAGAGTCAGGTGTGCCCCCGACGCCAGTCCGGCCTGCAGCGCGATCCAGCCCGCATGCCGGCCCATCACCTCGACGAGCATGACGCGCTGATGCGATTCAGCCGTGGTGTGGAGTCTGTCGATGGCGTCGGTGGCGACAGCCAAGGCGGTGTCGAAACCGAAAGTCACGTCAGTGCAATCGATGTCGTTGTCGATCGTCTTGGGCACACCGATCACGGGTACGCCGCTCTCGGAAAGCCAACTGGCCGCGGTGAGTGTGCCTTCGCCGCCGATCGGGATCAGGACGTCGATCCCGTTGTCGTCGAGGGTCTGCTTGATCTGATCGAGGCCCGCACGGAGTTTGTCGGGGTTCACGCGAGCGGTGCCGAGGATCGTGCCGCCGCGGGTGAGGATGCGGTTGATGCGGTCATCGGAGTCGAGCGGGACCTTGCGGTCCTCGAGCAATCCCCGCCAGCCGTCCCGGAATCCGACCACGGTACTGCCGTAACGACCGGCCGACGTACGTACGACGGCGCGGATGACCGCGTTCAAGCCCGGGCAGTCGCCGCCGCCCGTGAGGATTCCGATTCGCATAGTGCAGCACCTCTCGTGACCGGATTGTGGATCTTGGTGTCCATCTTCCCCCAGTCACCGTATTGCCGCAGGATAGCGGCGTTGCCGAGCCGCAACGCCGCGCCGCACTGGGCCACTAACCCGGCGTGACGAGCCCGCTTTCGTACGCCAACACGACTGCCTGGGCGCGATCGCGCAGATCGAGCTTGGACAGCACCTTCCCGACATGGGTCTTGACGGTCTGCTCGGCGACGAACAGCCGCTCGGCGATCTCGACGTTGGACAATCCGCGGGCGATCAGTTCGAGGACCTCGCGCTCACGCGGGGTCAGCGCATCGAGCGCTGCGGGCCGTGCGCGCGGTGCGGCCCGCCGGCTGGTCACATCGGCAATCAGGCGACGCGTCACCGTCGGCGCCAGCAAGGCCTGCCCTTCGGCGACGACGCGCACCGCCCGAATCAGTTCCTCAGCCGGTGCGTCCTTGAGCATGAACCCGCTCGCTCCGACGCTCAATGCCTCGTAGACGTAATCGTCGATGTCGAAAGTGGTGAGCATGAGGACTCGCACCGGCGGTTCCCATCCGGCGGACAGAATCTGGCGGGCAGCGTCGAGTCCGTTCATCTCGGGCATACGAACATCCATCAACACCACGTCCGGACGCAGTCGCGCGACCTCGGCGACGGCGATCTTGCCGTCCGGCGCATCGCCGATCACGCTGATGTCTGGCTGGGCGGAGAGTAGGGCTCCGAACCCTTGTCGAACCATCGCCTGGTCGTCTGCGATGAATACTGTGATGGGCACTCGGACAGCCTAGGCGGGCATCGACGGCAACTCGGCCCGGACCTCGAACCCTCCGTCCTCGCGCCGGTTTGCCAACAGCATGCCGCCCACCGCCGAAGCCCGCTCACGCATTCCGCGTATTCCATTGCCACCAGTGGTTTCCGACGCCGAGTGCTGATTGCCACCCAATGGCGAAGGCCCGTTGTTCACGAGCGCGCTCACCGATTGCGGGCCGAACGCCACGGCGACCTCGATGGGTCCGCCTGGTGAATGCCTGGCCGCATTGGTAATCGACTCCTGAATGATCCGGTAGAGCGCAAGGCCCGTGGATTCCGAGACCGACGCTCGATCTCCGTCGACTCGCCACGACACCGGAAGTCCCGCACGGGTACTGCCGAGCAGCAGTTCGTCCAACTGATCGACGCCCGGTTGCGGGGCCGTCACCACGGAGTCACCGTCGCTGCGCAGCACTCCGAGGAGACCACGAATCTCGTTGAGCGCTGCTCGCCCTGTCTCACTTATCGATTCGAATTCGGTCCGGATCTCGGGAGTGACCGCATCGAGTCGGTACGGCGCACTCTGCGCTTGCACGACCACCATCGACATGTGGTGGGCCACGATGTCGTGCAAGTCCCGGGCGATCCGCGCCTTCTCCTCGAGGATCGTGCGCCGTGTGCGTTCGAGTTCACTGACTTCCTCCTGCTTGGCCAACTGACGGCGCGAGAGAACCAACCAGCGGATCAGCAGGCAGAAGACCACCAGGGCGCTCAATCCGACAGCCCAACCGGCTCCGTCGCTTCCCGGAGCGTTGCCGAAAAAAAGCAGCACCGTGGCGATCCAGGCGACACCGACAACCTGAATGGGTGCTCGCAGACTCACCGCGGCCAGCAACGACATCAGCACGATGATGTGGACGACCTGCCACGGGTAGTCGTAACCAGTTGTGTTGTCGAACACCAACGGGATGATCAGTGCCGACACCGCCGACACCGCCCACCCCAACGGAGCGTTGATCCGGATCAGGACAAACGGAAAGGCGGCCAACGCGGCGACGAAGGGCATGATCGGCGGCGAAACATGATGCGTCAGTTGCAGTGTCGGCCAGGCAATCGAATAGAGGATCAGAGTGATCACTACGATGACGATGTTCCAGAACTGACCGCGGGCCACGAAACTGGTTGCCCGGCGCACCTTCTCCGAATGTACGACCGCCCCGTCGAGGCCGGACAGCACCGACCCGGCAGTGGTGTATGTCGGCGCGGGCACATCCGGTGCGCCTCTGTTCTTCCTTCGGACCTTGATCACCCGTCAAGCCTATGAAGGCGAACCCGGAAAGTCCTCATACTGCAGAGTGAGATCCCCCTACCTCCGAGGTATCACAGGGGAGGGAATTCTCACCCGATCGCACGTCGGAGAACCCCTCTCCAGAGCGATGACCGCCAGGATTGTCCGTTCATAGCGTGAACGGCATGCGGATCACACGAGTGAAAGACCTCTCTCGAAGCGCCGGCACCTGGGCTGCCCTGGCGCTTGCGGCAACGGCAGCGATCACCGTCACTGCCGGAGCGAGCGGAGCCGAGCCGCCGCGCACCGAGAATTCGAACGCATCCAGGGCGATCGCCACTGTGACTACCGCGGATGCCTCTGATGCTGCGACCACCATCCCGTCGGATTTCGCCGCATTTGCCGGCTACACGCCTACCGTCGTCGACGGATACCTCGCCAATCCCCACGGCGACTGCTCGTCACCGATTCCGCTTCCCGACGAATTCGACTCGGCATGCAAAGCACACGATCTCGGATACGACCTACTCCGCTACGCGCATTCGCACGGAACGGAACTGGGGCCGTGGGCCCGCCAGGTCCTCGACGGTCAACTCGACGAGCGAATGCACGCGGCCTGTGAAGACCGCACGTCCTTTCTCTCACGTGGGTATTGCTTCGCGATGGCCGATGTGGCAGTCACTGCTGTGAACGGAAACTCTTGGCGCCAAAGCTATCTGACACCGGTCGCGGAATCGGGGTTCGGTTACGGCACGGCCGGAGTTCTGGCAGTTTCCACCCTCGGCTTCACCCTGATGCGATCGCGGCGCCTCGATCCGTCGAACGAGTTCTCCTTCTCCCCGAAAGCGATTGCAGCATGAGCGTTCTGAATGCGTCACGGACCCCCGTCCTCGCCCGAGTCGGGGCGCTCGCACTCCCCCGGGTGTCCACGAGCGTCGCCGTGGCAGCGATGTCCGCCGTCTCACTTGCCCCTGGACTGCTGCCGAGATCAGCCGCACTCCAAGGGGTATTCAGCGGTCTGCTCGTCGCGGTCGGGCTACTGGCGATGTGGGCGTTCTCCGCGGTAGCCCGTCGGCTCGTCCCCGACCGGGTCAAGGCCCGATTCGACGAACGTCATTGGCGCATCACCGCGTTCGGGTTGTCGACGGCCGCCACCTCAGTTGCGATGTTCGCCGCCGCCGGTTGGCAGAACTCGCTGCGAGCAGCGATGGGCGCACCGCCTGCCGGGCTGATCCACTGGGTGGAGGCGGGGTGCATTGCCTCGCTGACCGCCCTTGCACTCTGGGGCCTCGGGGTCGGACTTTCGAAGGCGCTGCGGTGGATGGGTTTCGCGCGGAGCGTGGGCGCACTGGTCATGGGAGTCCTCGGAGTGCAGTTGGTCGTCGGTCCCGCCGTCTGGAACGGTCTCGCCGATTCGTTCGACAAGTCCAACGCGTACATCGACACCGCTCTGACACAGCCGCTTTCGGCCTCCGCGACAGGCAACTCCGAATCGCTCATCTCGTGGACCTCGATGGGCGCGGAGGGACGCAAGTTCGTTGCTGCAGGCGAAGACTCGGTGCGCGTCTACGCCGGTGCGGATTCCGCACCCGATGCCGCATCGCGTGCCGCTCTCGCCGTGAGTGAGCTCGATCGCGTCGGCGGCTTCGCCCGCAACAGCGTCGTGGTGGCCGTTCCGACCGGCTCGGGCTGGATCGACACCCACGCAGTCGACGGTATCGAGCAACGGTTCGGCGGAGACGTCGCGATAGTCGGGCAGCAATACTCCGACGCACCCAGTTGGGCGACATTCCTGTTCAGCCGCGACGACGCCGAAGAATCAGCCACCGCCCTGTTCACGGCTGTCGGTAGCCACATTGCCGCGATGCCGGCCGAGGATCGACCGGACCTGTTCCTCTACGGACAGAGCCTCGGCGCCGTCGGCGGCAGCGCCGCACTGACCGAGGCTCTGTCCGAGGGCAGTCCCATCGTCCCGTGCGACGTGTTGTGGGCCGGTCCCCCGGCCGGCGCCACACGAACGGACGGCGCAACCGTCCTCGCGAACACGTCCGACCCGGTGGTGTGGTGGTCCCCCGCCCTCGCGACGCAGAAGCCGGATCTGAGCCGTGCCGTGCAGGACGGCCCGATCCCGCAGTGGATCCCAGGCGTCACGTTCTTGCAGACCACCGTCGACATGCTCGGTTCGCTCGGTGTACCCGCCGGTCACGGCCACCGCTACGGAACCGATCAGGGAACAGCTTTGGGGACTTGCTCCTGAAACTGCTGTGCGCCTTTATTAACCGCGGGGGGTTAATAAAGGCGCACAGCAAACAGGTCAGACTGCAGTTGCAATCGGGCCGCGAGCAGCTTCGTAGGCGGCACCGACACGGTAGAGGCGCTCGTCAGCCATGGCGGGCGCCATGATCTGCAAGCCCACCGGCAGGTTGTCGTCCGCGGACAGACCCGATGGCACCGACATCGCGCAGTGTCCGGCCAGGTTGGTCGGCAGCGTGCACAGGTCGGAGAGGTACATGGCCAACGGATCGCCGACCTTCTCCCCCAACTTCCACGGCGTGAACGGGCTGGTCGGCGAGACCAGTACGTCTACCTTCTCGTAGGCCTTGTCGAAATCGCGTGCGATGAGGGTACGAACCTTGAGCGCCGAACCGTAGTAGGCGTCGTAGTAGCCCGAGGACAGTGCGTAGGTACCGATCATGATGCGGCGCTTGACCTCCGGGCCGAAACCGGCGGCGCGGGTTGCCGCCATGACCTGGTCGGCACTCATGTTGCCTTCGTCGACGCGCAGTCCGTAGCGCATGGCGTCGAAGCGGGCCAGGTTGGACGAGACCTCACTGGGCAGCACCAGGTAGTACGACGCGAGCGCGTGCTCGAAGCTCGGGCACGAAACCTCGACAACTTCGGCGCCCAAAGCCTTGAGTTGCTCGACAGCAGCGTCGAAGGAAGCGATGACGCCGGGCTGGTAGCTGTCGGAGTGAAGTTCCTTGACCACACCGACCTTGACGCCGCGCAGGTCCCCGGCTGCACCCTCACGTGCCGCAGCGACCACCGGACGCACGGGGGCGTCGATGGACGTGGAGTCACGCGGATCGTGCCCGGCGATGACCTCGTGCAGCAGAGCGGTGTCGAGCACGGTGCGACCACAGGGGCCACCCTGATCGAGCGAGGAGGCGCACGCGACGAGCCCGAAGCGCGAGACAGTTCCGTACGTCGGCTTGGTTCCGACCGTCGCGGTGACCGCAGCGGGCTGACGGATCGACCCACCGGTGTCGGTGCCGATGGCCAACGGGGCCTGACGCGACGCGAGCGCTGCAGCGCTACCGCCACCGGATCCGCCGGGGATGCGGGTGACATCCCACGGGTTACGCGTCGGACCGAATGCGGAGTTCTCCGTGGAGGAGCCCATCGCAAATTCGTCGAGGTTCGTCTTGCCGAGGATCGGGATGCCCGCAGCGCGAAGCTTGCTCGTCAGGGTCGCGTCGTACGGCGCAACCCAGCCTTCGAGAATCTTCGACGCACAGGTGGTCGGCATGTCCGTCGTGGTGAAGATGTCCTTCAACGCAATCGGAACTCCGGCGAGTGCCGAAGCGGGTTCGTTTCCGCCTGCGAGCGAGTTGTCCACTGCTGCGGCGGCTTCGAGAGCCTTTTCACCGGCAACGTGCAGGAAGGCGTGGTACTCGGTGTCGACGGCAGCGATGCGGTCGAGATGCGCCTGCGTGACCTCTACCGAGGACACCTCACGCGAGTGGATCTTGCCGGCCAGCTCAGCGGCGTCCAGCGTGGTCAGATCGGTCATTCGCCCTCTCCAAGGATCTGCGGAACCGCAAAGCGATCCTGTTCGACTGCGGGTGCTCCGGACAATGCCTGCTCGGGGGTCAACCCGGGCACGATCACGTCGGGGCGCGTCACGTTGGTGACGGCATTGGGGTTCGCCATGGGCGGGACGTCGTCGGCCGCAACCTCGGTGACCACCTTGACGTGGTTGAGAATCGAATCCAACTGACCGGCGAACTCGTCGAGTTCGGCATCGGACAGGGCGAGTCTGGACAGCCGCGCGAGGTGCGCGACCTCGTCACGGGAGATGGCAGGCACCGCGGGGCCCCTTTCGGAAGAGGACGTGAACATTGCCGCTCCAGCCTAGTTCCTCGCCGCGACAGACCTGTAAGCACGCCTGCTGTGTCGACCGGTACGCACGCCTACTGTGTCCACCGCCACGTCGAATCCACCTCGTGTTTCGCTCGTGTGACAAGCATGTGCACCCGGTGTGACCCCGCCGCGGCGCCCACCAACGCGTGCTGAGCAAGTGCAAAGATGGGTGTGGCCCGGGTCGACGTGATCCGGGCGAGAACCGATCAGCGAAAGGCACGCACGTGTCGTACCTGCTTCGCGTCCAACTGCCCGACCGACCCGGCAGCCTCGGCGCGCTCGCCGTAGCTCTCGGATCCGTGGGCGCAGACATCCTCTCCCTCGACGTCGTGGAGCGAGGCGACGGTTTTGCCATCGACGACCTCGTGGTCGACGTCGAACCGGGCGCACTGCCCGACACCTTGATCACCGCTGCCGAGCATCTGCCCGACGTGCTGGTCGATTCGATCCGCCCCTACGCCGGGATTCTCGACACCCATCGTGAGCTCGAACTCATCGATTCCGTTGCGACAGCCCGAAACGATCGACTACAGGTCCTCGTCGACGGCGCGCCGCGTGTACTGCGAGTCGGCTGGTGCGTCGTCGCGGACATCGGCAAGCACGGTGCGTACCGCGTCGTCGGTAGCGCCGGCGCGCCGGAAACCCATGCCACCGACATTCCGTGGATGCCACTGGACAAGCCCACCGCCCTCGACGGCGAGGCCGACTGGGTTCCGGACGTCTGGCGAGAGATGAACACCAGCCTCGCTGCCGCACCGCTCGGCTCCGGCAATCGCGTCCTCATGCTCGGTCGTCCCGGAGGACCCGAATTTCGCCCTTCGGAGATAGCCCGCCTCGGCTATCTCGCCGGAATCGTCGCGACAGTGCTGGGCTGACCAGGCCGGGTAATCAGGCCAGACCGCGAACCATGACCGTCAGCTCCATACCGCGAATCGGCTCCCACGCGCGCTCGGGATCGGGGACGAACCCGTTGCGGTCGTAGATGCGACGAGCATCGACCATCTCGGGCTGCGTCGAGATGACCACCGAGTGATCGCCTCGGTCGTAGGCTTCGGCGATCACTGCGCGAACCAATGCGGTTCCGGCGCCCGATCCCCGAGCCTGCGGCGAGACCGCGAGCATGCGGAACTCGAGTTCGCCCTTCTGCGCAACATCCGCGAAGGGCGTGCCGGGTTCGGCGATCGTCAAAGAACCCACGACCTCTTCGCCGAGAACGGCAACCAGCACCCGCCCCTGCTCCACCCGAGTTGCGGTGTCTCGCAGGCGCTCCGCGTACGGCGATCCGCCGGCGACAAATCCGCCACCCACGTACGACTGCACAGTCAGTTCCCCGACGGTCTCGAACTCAGCCGGTAGAACTTCACGAATCTCGATCATGGCGTCACTATCGCACCCAGCACACCAATCTCAGAAATCGGACAAAGTCACTCTGATTCGTCCAAATCGGTGGGAGCGACCGCATCCGGGCCATCTTCGAGCAACCGCCGGAAGCCGTCTTCGTCGAGCACCGGCACACCCAATTCGACTGCCTTGTCATGCTTGGAACCGGGCGCTTCACCGACGACGACAAACGCAGTCTTCTTCGAGACCGACCCAGCCGCCTTACCGCCGCGCACCAGAATCGCTTCCTTCGCCTGATCTCGCGAGTACGTCTCGAGCGAACCGGTGACGACGATCGAGAGACCCTCGAGATTGCGCGGAATCGAGTCGTCTCGCTCGTCCTCCATGCGCACCCCGGCCGAAGCCCACTTGTCGACGATCTGCTGATGCCAGTCGACGGAGAACCACTCCACGACAGCGGCGGCGATTGTGGATCCGACACCGTCGACTGCAGCCAACTCGTCGACCGACGCTTCCCGAATACGTTGCAGCGAACCGAATTCGCCGGCCAACGCCCTCGCAGCAGTGGGGCCGACGTGCCGAATCGACAGTGCCACAAGCACTCTCCACAACGGCTTGTCCTTGGCCGAATCCAGGTTGGCCAGCAAGCGTTTTCCGTTGGCAGACAGTGCTCCCGCATTGGTGCGGAAGATGGGAACCTCGATCAGTTTCTCGGCATCGAGTGAAAAGAGATCGCCCTCGTCACCGATGACCTTCGCCTCCAGCAGCCCGGCCGCGGCCTCGTAACCGAGCACCTCGATGTCGAATGCTCCGCGCCCCGAGACGTGGAACACGCGCTCGCGCAACTGCGCCGGGCAGTACTGCTGATTAGGGCATCGCACGTCGATGTCGCCCTCTTTCGCGGGTGCCAACAACGTGCCGCACTCGGGGCAATGCGTCGGCATCACGAACTCGCGCTCGGTACCGTCGCGCACGTCTGCCACGGGTCCGAGGACCTCGGGAATCACATCTCCGGCCTTACGCAACACCACGGTGTCGCCGATCAGCACACCCTTGCGTTTGACCTCGGATCCGTTGTGCAGCGTGGCCAAGGACACAGTGGAACCCGCTACCGTGACGGGTTCCATGTACGCGAACGGCGTCACGCGACCCGTACGGCCGACACTGACCCGGATGTCGAGGAGCTTGGTCGTGACCTCTTCCGGCGGGTACTTGTACGCGATCGCCCACCGCGGTGCGCGAGACGTGGTGCCCAGACGTCGATGCAACGACATCTCGTCGACCTTGACCACCAACCCGTCGATCTCGTGCTCGACGTCGTGGCGATGTTCTCCCCAGTACTTCATCTTCTCGACCACGGCGTCGGCGCCGACCACCCGCGAGGTGTGCGTGGACACCGGCAGCCCCCAGGCGGCGAGGGCCACGTAGGCGTCGTACTGCGAAGCCGGCTCGAACCCTTCCATGCGCCCGAACCCGTGGCAGATCATGCCGAGGCGACGACGCGCGGTGACGGCAGGATTCTTCTGACGCAGGGAGCCCGCCGCAGAGTTGCGCGGATTGGCGAACGGCGCCTTACCCTCCTCCACGAGGGAGGCATTGAGTGCCGCGAAGTCCTCGAGGCGGAAGAACACCTCTCCTCGCACCTCGAGCAAGGTTGGAATCGGGTATTCGTCCGTGGCGGTGAGCCGCTCCGGGATGTCGTTGATCGTCAGGGCATTGAGAGTGACCAGCTCGCCCGTACGACCGTCACCGCGGGTTGCGGCACGCACGAGTTTGCCGTTCTCGTAGACGAGATTGAGCGCGACACCGTCGATTTTCACTTCGCAGAGATAGTGCAGTTCCGGCCCGGTTTCCTGCTCTACCTTGGCGATCCATCCGCGGAGTTCGGACTCGTCGAAGACGTTGTCGAGGCTGAGCATCCGCTCGAGGTGATCGACGGACGTGAAGTCTGTCGCGAACCCGCCGCCGACGAGTTGCGTCGGAGAGTCGGGAGTTCGCAGATCCGGGTACTGCTCTTCGAGAGCATTGAGCTGCCCGAGCAATGTGTCGAATGCACCGTCCGAAATGACGGGCGCGTCACGAACGTAGTAGCGGAACTGATGCTGGCGTACCTCTTCGGCCAGCTCCATCCACTGCTCGCGCGCCTCGTTGGGCGCTGGCTGCATTGCATCCGCGGTTTCAGTCACAGCTAGAAGATTATCGGTTCACACCGACACACCACACGACTCCACGTCAGAACGCAACACATCAGAACGCCGACGGATCGTCCACCAATGCCTTGCCGACGTCTGTGCACAGCCGAAGGGCGGCTCGACTCCACTCGAGGCTCGCACTCGCAAGACCACAGCTTGGGGTTACCGCGACCTGGTTCTGCAGGAGTTCACGCGAGAAGCCGAGACGATCGATCAGGGTGACGGCCGGCATCGCGCACTCTTTCCACGTCACCGGCTTTTCCGGCGGGGCGGAAGGAACCAGACCGAGCGCCAATTCCTTGCCGGCGTCGAACAACTGGCCGATGCCGTCCAGATCACGTGAGCCGATGAGCGACATGTCGAAGCTCACGCCGAACGCCTGGCTTCGCCTCAGCAGATCCCACGGCATGTCGGCGCCGCAACTGTGGACGATTGTGGGCAGTCCGCAACCGCTGATCGTCGAGTCGAGAACGGCGAGCGCCTCGGGTTCCGGCAGAGCCGGAACGCTCTCCATCTTGGTGCGCCCGGGTAGTGAACCGGCCAGCACTGCCGCGAGCTGCGGCTCGTCCAATTGGATCACCACTCGGGCACCGGTACGACGAGTGACCTCGGCGGCGTGGCGCGCGAGCCCCTCACCAAGTGATTCGGCGATGTCCCGGAGTGCCCCACGGTCGACGAGAACTCGCGAACCGTTTGCAACCTCGATCTCGGCGCCGAGTGTCAGCGGGCCGGCAGCTTGGAGCTTGATCACGTGGTCTCCGCCGACCAGACGGGCCGATTCCCAGGCTTCCTCGAGTGCGTCGAGATCCTGATTCAGGAAGTCCTCGGCTCGCTTTGCGACGTTGCCCCGCCGAGGCACGACGCGATAGGCGCGGGTTGAGGCATCGAGGTTGATGTCGACCAGAATGGCGCCTGCTCGGCCGACCATGTCAGCGCCGAGACCGCGGCTCGGCAACTCCACCAGGTGTGGGAAACCGCCTAGTTCGCCAAGGATGGTTGCGGCGCTTTCGCGGGCGTCCGTGCCCGGCCAGGATCCGATTCCGGTGACGAGGCCACCGATGGAAACCTGCTGTGTCACAGTGTGTTCGGCTCGGATTCGGTGCCGGAGATGGTGCCACTGCCGAGAACCTGGTCGCCCAGTTCGCTGTCGGGGCGATACAGCACGACGGCCTGGCCCTTCGCGACGCCGGTCAGTGGTTCGCGCAACGAAATGGAGATGCCGCCGCCCGAAGTACCGTCGTCGACGGCCTCGGCGACGGCCTGCGCCAGTCCGCCGTGCGCACGGACCTGCACCATGCACTCGACGGGGCCTTCCGGCGCCTGGCCCGAGGTCCAGATCGCGCGCTGGGCCGAGATGGCCCAGACGTCGAGATTCTTGGCCGAACCGACTCGCACCGTTCCGGTTTCGGGCTCGATCGCGGTCACGTACCGCGGACGGCCGTCACCTGCGGGACCTTCGACGCCGAGGCCCTTGCGCTGTCCGATCGTGAAGCCGTGTACGCCGTCGTGTGCAGCGAGGACCTCACCCGAATCGGCGTCGACGACGCTTCCGGGACGAACGCCGATGCGTGCACCCAGGAATGCTCGGGTATCGCCGGTCGGGATGAAGCAGATGTCATGGCTGTCAGGCTTGTTCGCCACAGCCAGACCGCGCTCGGCGGCTTCCTCGCGGATCTGTTCTTTCGGTGTGTCACCGATCGGGAACATCGCTCGCGAAAGCTGATCGGCCGTCAGCACACCGAGGACATACGACTGGTCCTTGTCCGCGTCGACCGCCCGGCGCAGGACGCCGTCTTCGAGGCGCGCGTAGTGACCGGTCGCCACGGCATCGAAGCCGAGAGCGACCGCACGGTCGGCCAGTGCGGTGAACTTGATCTTCTCGTTGCACCGCAGGCACGGATTGGGGGTCTCACCCGCTGCGTACGACGCCACGAAGTCGTCGATCACGTCTTCCTTGAAGCGATCGGCGAAATCCCAGACGTAGAAGGGTATTCCGAGGACGTCGGCAGCGCGCCTGGCGTCGCCGGCATCTTCCTTCGAACAGCATCCACGCGAACCCGTCCGCAATGCACCCGGCGCCGTGGACAGCGCAAGATGAACGCCGACGACGTCATGTCCGGCGGCAACAGCGCGGGCGGCGGCGACAGCGGAGTCGACACCTCCGCTCATGGCTGCGAGTACTCGCATCAGCGATCCCCTCCACGCGAACCGGCACCGGCAAGACCGGCGGCCCGAGCGCGCTCTACTACTTGTGGAAGCGCAGCAATCAGCGCGTCCACATCGGTGACACTCGACGTATGTCCGAGCGAAAATCTCAGTGAGCCACGCGCGACGGGCGATTCGACGCCCATCGCGATCAAGACATGGCTGGCTCTGGCCACACCGGCGGTGCACGCCGAACCAGTGGAACATTCGATACCGGCGGCGTCGAGCAGCATCAGCAACGAATCGCCCTCGCAGCCGGGGAAGGTGAAGTGCGCGTTACCGGGAAGCCGATCGGATCCGGTCGGGCCGTTGAGCACCGACTCGGGAAGAATCTCCAGGACTCCGTCGATCAAACGGTCACGCAACTGCGCCAATTCCCTTGTGCTGGAATCGAAGTTCTCGACGTTTGCGCGCAGCGCCGCAGCCATCCCGACAACGCCCGCAGTATCCGGAGTGCCCGAACGCAGATCACGTTCGTGTCCGCCGCCGTGAAGGAGCGGCACACACGGAACCTGGCGTCCGAGCAGCAGTGCGCCGACGCCGTGCGGACCACCGAACTTGTGCGCCGCGATGCTCAGCGCGGACAACTTGCTCGCCGCGAAATCGACAGGCAATTGCGCAACGGCCTGGACCGCGTCGCTGTGCATCGGAATCTCGAACTCAGCCGAAATCTCCGCCAACTCCACGATCGGCATGATGGAGCCGACCTCGTTGTTGGCCCACATCACCGTAACGAGTGCTACCTCGTCGGCGTGGACGGAAAGCTCGTCGCGCAGGGTCCGCGGGTCGACGACACCGTTCTCGTCGACCGGCAACCACGTCACGCGCGCACCCTCGTGCTGCTCGAGCCACTCGACGGCGTCGAGCACCGCATGATGCTCGACGGAGCTCGCCAGGATGCGAGTGCGTCGCGGATCAGCGTCACGGCGAGCCCAGTAGATGCCCTTGACCGCGAGATTGTCGCTCTCGGTTCCGCCGGAGGTGAAGATGACCTCCGACGGCCGCGCACCCAGGCTGGCGGCGATCGATTCGCGCGATTCCTCGACGCGGCGCCGGGCCGCACGGCCGGAACCGTGCAGCGAGGACGCGTTGCCCACGGTTTTGAAGGTATCGGTCATCGCCTCGATAGCGGCTGCCGACATCGGAGTCGTGGCGGCATGATCGAGGTACACCGGAAATCCGGCGTGGGCACTGGGTGCAGGCAGAGTCATGGCTTGACAAGGATAGCCCAGCACGAGAGTTCGCCCAGCCTCGCTCAGCAGGCTAAGCGGTCATTGCCGGGGAGGTATCGATTTGTCCCACGGCTTGTGTCACGAGTTCCGGTGCGGGGTCGAAGATGTCGTGAGCTGCCAAATCGATGGTTTCGACGCCACGTACGGCTCTCTCGCATCGCTGCGCGAGGTCGACTCGACACTCCCCTGCCTCCTCGAGCGGAGCCAGCCTGACCTTCACCTCGACGTTCTTCTGACGCAGGATCCGACGGATGGACTGACCGATAGTTTCGGTGCCGACAAAGCACGGTCCGGTGCACAGGGAACCGTCGGCGTTCTCGTAGCGGATCGCCATCGGCTGAACCGGGCATTCGGCGTTGACGGCAGCTTGGAACATCGCCGGGCGAAAACCTCCGTACGCCCGCCCGCACCAGGTCGTTCCCTCGGGAAACACCATTACGCGGACACCACGCTGAAGTCGTTCGCGAACGACGTCGACGGTTCCGGGAAGTTCACGCAGTCGGGCGCGATCGATGGGCACTACGCGCATCCGGCGCGCGAGACCACCGAGCACTGCCCAGTCGAGCAGGTCGGCACGGGCGACGAAGTTGGCCGGGGCAACGGCACTCGCGACGAGGACGTCGGTCCACGACACGTGACCGGCGACAACCATCACGCCCGCCGGTTCGGCGCGCCCCAACCGCTGATCGTCGACCGTGAGCTTCATTCCCAGACAACGCAGCAACGCGCGCGAGTATCCGCGTTGCATCTCCGTACGCCAGGTGCGCGGGAGCAGCCAGCCGGCCGAGAGCACCGGCGCAGTCACCAGTGCGGCGCCGACCATGACCCCGCGGGCCATCACGGTGATACTCGACACACCGGGTGCGTCCGTAGGTAGGCACCCGTCGCCGCAGGGGCTCGTCGGCACCCAGTACGGCACCGTCGCGGTCATCAGCCGATCCCCGATTCGTGTGCGGCGGCCGCCGATCGCAGCCGTTCCAGATAGCGCTTGTTGGCGGAGTGAAGGCCTTGCAGCGCAACAAAATCGGCTACACCGAACTCGGGATCGTGAGCAGGTTCCCCGCAGATCATCGCGCCCATCCGCAAGTAGCCACGTAGCAACGGCGGCATCGTCACGCGTTCCGGTGCGGCAATCTCGTCGAGCGTCAGACCGCCGAGGACCACCGGGTTTCGTGGCGTCACCCGCCGCGACCCCGGACTGGCGTGTTTGTTCATCACGAAGTCACGGACGCCGCGGACATCGGCGCCGGCAATTGAATCGGGGCTCGGGAGGATGGGCACGGAGACGCAGCCCATCACCCACTCGTATCCGGTCAGTTCGAGGTAGTGCAGAATGCCCGACCACATCAGGCTGAGGACGGATCCGGTGCGGTGCGCGGGATCGACGCACGCGCGACCCATTTCGACGATCCTGTTCGCCACCGGATCGAGCGCGGAGATGTCGAATTCGGTTGCGGTGTAATACCCACCCGCCGCCGCAGCGGAATCCGGCGGCAGCATTCGGTAGCAGCCGACGTACTCCTCGGTGATGTTGTCGCGAACGAGTAGATGATCACAGAATTCGTCGAAGCCGTCGGCGTCGAGTTCGAAGACCCCGGCCGAGGCCGGGAGGGAGAAGCCTGGCTCGGAGGCGAACACTCGGTATCGAAGGCGCTGCGCTGCGACACGATGCTCGCGGTCGGAGGAGACGATCAGGGAATATCTCGGCTGGGCGACCTCACGGCCGAGATTGTCACTCGCGGAGCGAAGGACTGACGTAGTTGTCATGCGCAAGGTTTATCGAGCGCGAACGGCGTCTCGGTATCGACGAAGTGACATGCCGATGCAGGCCGGGTGAATAAAGCACTGTGCGCCTTTATCAACCGCGGGGGGTTGATAAAGGCGCACAGCAGTTTGTGCTTTTTAGCCCTTGTGGGACTTCACAGCTTCGGTGAGCTGCGGTGCGACGTTGAACAGGTCGCCCACGATGCCGAAGTCGGCGATCTCGAAGATGGGTGCCTCTTCGTCCTTGTTGACCGCGACGATGGTCTTGGACGTCTGCATGCCGGCGCGGTGCTGGATGGCACCGGAAATGCCGAGCGCGATGTACAGCTGCGGGGAGACCGTCTTACCGGTCTGACCGACCTGGAACTGTCCGGGGTAGTAACCCGAGTCCACAGCGGCACGCGAAGCACCGACTGCAGCACCGAGGGAATCGGCCAGCTCTTCGACGACGGAGAACTTGTCCGCGCTGCCGACGCCACGTCCACCGGAGACGACAACCGACGCCTCGGTGAGCTCGGGGCGGTCGCCGCCGACAATGGGCTCACGCGAGGTGACCTTGACGGCACTCTCGTCCTGAGCCGGAACCTCGACGGTGATCTGCTCGCCTGCGCCGGCCTGCGGAGCAGCCTCGACTGCACCCGGACGAACCGAGTAGACGGGAACGTCGCCGTTGGCCTTGGCTTCGACGGTGAACGCGCCACCGAAGATGGAGTGGACGCCGGTGCCGTCAGCCTTGATCTCGATGACGTCGGTCAGCAGTCCGGAGCCCAGACGTGCGGCCAGACGACCGGCAACCTCTTTGCCCTCGGTGCCGGCTGCGGTGATGACTGCTGCCGGGCTGGTGGACTCGACCAGAGCGGCGAGAACGTCGACCTTGGGGGTGACGAGGTAGCCGTCGATGTCGTCGGACTCGGCGACGTAGATCTTCTCGGCTCCGGCTGCTGCCAGAGCGTCGGCGAGCTTTGCTGCGGTGCCCGCGGGGCCGGCGACAACTGCCGACGGCTCACCGAGTGCGCGTGCAGCGGTGATGAGTTCGGTGCTGACCTTCTTCAGCGCACCCTCTGCGTGCTCTACGAGCACAAGTACTTCTGCCATGACTTAACTCTCCCTGAGTTCTTCTGCTGGATGTCTAGAAGGGCGCGATCAGATGACCTTGTTGCTGACGAGGTAAGCGGCAATCTTGGTGCCACCGTCTCCCTCGTCGGCGATGCGCTCACCAGCGGTACGGGGGGGCTTCGGGGTGGAGGACGTCACGGTGGTGCCGGCGTTGGCAACTCCGACGGTCTCCGGGTCGACTCCGAGGTCGGCCAGCGTGTAAACGAGAACTTCCTTCTTCTTCGCGGCCATGATGCCCTTGAAGGACGGGAAGCGCGGCTCGTTGATCTTCTCGGTGACCGAGACGATCGCGGGCAGCGAAGCCTCGAGGCCGAAGACGCCCTCGTCGGTCTCGCGCTCACCGGTGATCTTGCCGTCGGCGACGACGACCTTGCGCAGCTGCGTGAGCTGCGGGATGCCCAGGTACTCGGCGATGATGGCCGGAACAGCGCCGACGCGGCCGTCGGTGGCCTCGTTGCCGGCGATGATCAGGTCGGCAGGCTCGTCGTTCTCGAAGGTGATCTGTCCGAGAGCAGCAGCGAGCGTCCATGCGGTCTGGATCGCGTCGGAGCCGTGCAGTGCCGGGTCGTTGATGTGGACGGCCTTGTCGGCGCCCATCGACAGAGCCTTGCGGATAGCGTCGGTGGCGCGGTCGGGACCTGCGGACAGCACCGTTACCTCACCGCCCTGAGCTTCCTTGATGAGGAGTGCTTCTTCGACGGAGCGCTCGTTGATCTCGTCGAGGACTGCGTCGGCGGCTTCACGGTCAAGCGTGTAGTCGCCGTCGGTCAGCTTGCGCTCGGACCATGTGTCGGGGACCTGCTTGATCAAAACAACGATATTCGTCATGGGTCTTCGTCGACCTCCTGTGTGTAATTCACCTGATAAATCGTCTGTGGTGCTCGCGCAGTCCGAGCGTCCGAAAAGAGAGTCCGACAGGTCTCCCCACGGGCGAATTTCTCGGTTCACGTCGGCTGTGCGTTAGATTACCCCACGTTAAGTTACCGGTGGGTAACTTAACGTGGAACCTCGTCCACCATAACGGCACGAACAGGAATTGACAGCAGTGATCTGGACCACGGCGAACACGTTCTACTCGGATGGCACTAATCTCGCACGGGTGAGTGAAACGAGTGTCAGCAACCACGAGGACGCACCCCTACCCTTGACGGGCGAACGAACCGTGCCAGGAATCCCCGAGGAGAACTACTGGTTCCGACGCCACGAAGTGGTGTACCGCGCACTTCTTGAGCGCTGCACGGACCGCCGAGTCCTCGAGGCCGGATCCGGAGAAGGCTACGGCGCCAACATGATTGCGGACGTCGCAACGAAGGTTACCGGCCTCGACTACGACATCTCCGCGGTCGAACACGTCCGCGCGCGCTACCCCCGCGTCGAGATGCTCCACGGCAACCTCGCCGAGCTTCCACTGGCCGACAACTCGGTTGACGTCGTCGTCAATTTCCAGGTTATCGAGCACCTGTGGGATCAGGGGCAGTTCCTGCGCGAGTGCTTCCGAGTTCTCGCTCCCGGCGGTGAACTTCTGATCAGTACCCCCAACCGGATCACGTTCTCCCCCGGCCGCGACACGCCGCTCAACCCTTTCCACACTCGTGAGCTCAACGCCGCCGAAATGACCGAATTGCTCGAAGACGCCGGATTCCGCGTTCAGTTGATGACCGGCGTCCACCACGGTTCACGCCTGAAGGAACTCGACGCCAAGCACGGCGGATCGTTCATCAACGCGCAGATCGACCGCGCGTTGGCCGGTGAGCCCTGGCCCGAAGATCTCACCCGCGACGTCGAGGGCATCACCGTCGACGACTTCAGCATCAGCGAACCCGACATCGACGACAGCCTCGACCTCGTCGCTATCGCCGTGAAAGAAACTGCCGTGAAGGAATCCGGCGAGTGAGTAACGCAACACCCGTCACCGAACCGGGGATGTTCGCCCTGGTTCTGCACTCCCATCTGCCGTGGCTCGCCAACCACGGCAGATGGCCCGTCGGCGAGGAATGGATCTACCAGTCCTGGGCTGCGTCGTACATTCCGCTCGCCGCCGCGCTACGACGCCTGGCCGACGAGGGCCGATCGCACCTGCTGACGCTGGGAATCACGCCGGTGCTCGCGGCCCAGTTGGACGATCCCCACTGCCTCGCCGGTATGCATCACTGGCTCGGCAACTGGCAGATCCGTGCACACGAGGCCGCCGGCATGCCGGACGCAGCGCACCGCGAACTCGGAGCGCGCGAACACCGAGCGTCCGCAGCGGCTCTCGAAGATTTCGAGACTCATTGGCAGCACGGCGCCTCACCCGTGTTCCGCGACCTCATCGACCGCGAGGCCTTCGAGCTTCTCGGCGGGCCGCTGGCCCACCCGTTCCAACCGCTGCTCGACCCTCGCTTGCGTGCGTTCTCCCTCCGCGAAGGCCTCGCCGACGCGCATGCCCGGTGGAACCACACTCCGACCGGGATCTGGGGGCCCGAGTGCGGGTACACCCCGGGCATGGAGCGCGGGTACGCCGAAGCGGGCGTCACCCACTTCATGGTCGACGGTCCCGCCTTGCGCGGCGACACGTCCCTCGGTCGCCCGGTTCGAGAATCCGACGTGGTTGCCTTCGGCCGCGACCTGCAGGTCAGCTACCGCGTCTGGTCCCCGAAATCCGGATATCCGGGTCACGCTGCTTACCGCGACTTCCACACCTACGACCACGAGACGGGCCTCAAGCCGTCGCGGGTCACCGGACGGACCGTCGACTCCGCCGACAAGTTGCCGTACGACCCCGAACTCGCCGCCGCCGCCGTCGACAAGCATGTCGCCGACTTCGTCGAAACCGTTCGGGCGCGTCTGCGCAGTGAATCCACCCGCATCGGCCGCGACGCCCTCGTGGTCGCAGCATTCGACACCGAACTGTTCGGGCACTGGTGGCACGAAGGCCCGCAGTGGCTCGAGAAGCTCCTGCGCGCGCTTCCGGAAGCCGGAATTCGCGTCGGCACCCTCGCCGACGCCAAGGCATCGGGATACGTGGGCGAACCCGTTCAGCTCGAGGATTCGTCCTGGGGATCGGGCAAGGACTGGCGCGTATGGGCCGGCGATCAGGTGTCCGACCTCGTGCAACTGAACTCCGAGGTGGTCGATACCGCCCTCACCACCGTGGACAAGTCTCGCGGCCGCGACAACGCACCCGGCCGACCGGAACTGCGAAACCGGGTCAACGATCAGGTCCTTCGCGAGACACTGATGACAGTTTCGAGCGATTGGGCATTCATGGTGAGCAAGGATTCGGCCGCGGGGTACGCCCGCGAACGCGCACACAAGCACGCCCACGCGACCAGGGAAATCTCCGAAGCGCTCGTTTCCGGCCGCGATGCCGTGGCCGAGCGGCTGGCCGAAGGCTGGAATCACGCCGACGGATTGTTCCCGGGGCTGGATGCTCGCCGTCTGCCTGACACAGAACTGGTGAACGGGAGCGCGTCGTGAAGATTCTCATCGTCTCGTGGGAGTACCCACCGGTCGTTGTCGGCGGCCTCGGCCGACACGTCCACCATCTCGCCACCGAGCTTGCGGCTGCAGGCCACGAGGTCGTGGTTCTCTCGCGCCGCCCCTCCGGCACCGATGCGTCGACGCACCCGACGGTCACGCACATCTCCGAAGGCGTCCTTGTCGTCGCAGTGGCCGAGGACCCGGCACACTTCGTCTTCGGCGAGGACATGCTCGCGTGGACCCTCGCGATGGGTCACGCGATGGTCCGTGCCGGGATGGCGCTGCACAAGCCAGGAGTGGGCGAGGGCTGGCAACCGGACGTCGTGCACGCACACGACTGGCTGGTCGCACATCCTGCGATCGCCTTGGCTGAATTCTATGACGTCCCACTGGTTTCCACGCTTCACGCCACCGAGGCGGGTCGCCACAGCGGTTGGATCTCCGGACGCATCAACCGCCAGGTCCACTCGGTCGAGTGGTGGCTGGCAAACGAATCCGACTCTCTCATAACCTGTTCGGCGTCCATGCAGGAAGAAGTGACCGAACTCTACGGTCCGACGCTGCCGCCGATCACTGTCATCCGCAACGGAATCGACGTGACCACGTGGAACTTTCGCGAACGTGGACCGCGGTCAGGGCCGCCGAAACTCCTCTTCGTCGGCCGCCTGGAATACGAGAAGGGTGTGCAGGACGCTATCGCGGCACTCCCCCGAATTCGTCGTAGCCACCCCGGCACGACCCTCGCGATCGCGGGCGAAGGCACCCAGTTCACCTGGCTCTACCAACAGGCGCGCACACATCGCGTGGCGCGGGCAGTGGACTTTCTCGGCAACCTCGATCACACGGAACTGCTCAGCTGGCTGCACGGAGCGGACGCCATCGTCCTGCCGTCGCGCTACGAGCCGTTCGGGATCATCGCCCTCGAAGCGGCGGCAGCCGGCACTCCGCTGATCACGTCCACCGCAGGCGGACTGGGCGAAGCGGTAGTCGACGGGGTGACCGGGATGTCGTTCCAACCGGGTGACATCGCCGGGCTCACCTCGGCGGTCCGCGAAGTTCTCGACGATCCCGCCGGGGCGCAGGAACGGGCAGTGGCCGCCCGGGCACGCCTGACGTCGGACTTCGACTGGCATCAGGTCGCCGAGGAGACTGCTCACGTCTACGCGGGCGCAAAGCGTCGGGTACGGCAGCCGTTGGCGCGGCCGCAGATTCCCGAGCGGCCGCTCCCTGGTCGCTGAAGCGCTGACCTCAGCGGGTCGGGAGGGGCGCGGTGAAGCGAGAACTCGCATCCCCGAGCAGATGGCCTGGTGGCAACATCCGGCCACACAACACCAGCAACAAGTCCTGCGCCGCTCCGTGAACCTCGGCGCCGGCGCCGTACGTCCAGTCTCGGTCGTCGGCGCGCAACCGAGCGCCGTCGAGGTCAGTGCCGAAATACTTCACGGTTTTGGGCGAGAGTCCGCTGAGCACACGAGTGAGCCGGTCTTCGGGCACCACGTAGTCGTCGCCGAGTGCCACGCGAATGTCCTGACCGTGAATCACGTCGTGTGAGAGTGCGCCCTCGAAGCCACCGCCCGGCGGCTTCCACGGGTGTGCGACGTTGTCGCGAAGCGAGGCAAGCAGTTGTTGCTCACCGACTTCCGACGCGTCGGCGAGCGCTCGCCGATTCGACATCTTGTTGAAGTTTCCGCGTGACTTGACCATTTCCACGACGAATCGCGGCGCCGAGTATCGGTAGGGCATGGTGATGTGCGCGATCACTTCGCGGACCCGCCACCCGTCGCACAGGGTCGGCGCGTTCCACTGCTCCGCGCTCAGGCCTTCGAGAAACCCCGCCAGTTCGCGGCGCTGCGCCACGACCCATTCGGGTGTCTGTTCGCTCATGTCGGCACTCCTTTCACCGGCGCAGACTTTCGGCGCCGATACCGATACAGACCGGTGGCGGCGTCGAAAGTAATCGCTGGTTCTGCCAAAAAGTGAGCTACGACGCGTCGGCAGCGTCCGCAGCAGCCTTCTTGCGTGCGATGTCCTCGAGCGCCGCGATGTACTTCGCACGATCGGCAGCGCCGGCTTCCCAATCGGACTTGCGGTTCTTGACCGCCTTCGCAGGCGAGCCGACCGCGATGCTGAAATCCGGGATGTCTCCCTTGACGACGGCGTGCGCACCGAGCACACAACCGCGTCCGACGCGGGTATTTCGCAGCACGGTGACCTTCGCTGCCACCCAGGTGTCCGGGCCGATACGGACGGGGCCCTTGACGATGCCCTGGTCCTTGATCGGTGTGTTGATGTCGTCCATGCGGTGGTCGAAGTCGCAGATGTAGCACCAGTCGGCTACGAGCGTCGACGCACCGATTTCGATGTCGAGGTAGGTGTTGACGACGTTGTCCTTGCCGAAGACGACCTTGTCGCCGATGCGCAGCGAACCTTCGTGGCAACGGATCGCGTTGCCGTCGCCGATGTGTACCCAGCGCCCGATCTCGAGGCGGGACAGGTCGGGGGTCGAATGGATTTCGACGTTCTTGCCGAGGAACACCATGCCACGCAGGATCACGTGCGGGTTGGCCATCTTGAACTTGGCGAGACGGTAGTACCGCACCAGATACCAGGGTGTGTACGCCTTGTTCGCCAGAACCCATTTGAGGGAATCGACCGTCAAGAACTTGGCCTGATCGCTGTCGCCTCGGCGTGATCCCCGCCATCGAGTGCGCAACGGTGCGCCCCACATGCTCGTCATGAGTGTTCAGCCTACGTGGGGCCGACTCACCGACCCTCGGGGTGTGCCCCGTCACGTTGCCCCGGTCGGGATAGTCTCTGGTCCGGGCTTGTGCAGTTACCGAGGGCTCTTGATCAAGTGAAGGCAGGGAGATTGTGATGCGGCGGGTCCTACGGTCGTCCGTGATGGTGTCGACGGCGATCGCTGCGGCCCTGATCGCCGGTTGCGGCAGCGACGACGGACGGGTGGACCGGTACGCGTCGGCGGGTTGGCCGGCCATGCATGCCGACGCCCGCAACAGCGACACGAGCCCGGTCACCGGATCACGCGATGTCGAGTTCGCATGGTCACGCCCTCTCGGCGGTCCGGTTGCCGCGTACGCCTCGGTGGCCGCGAACGGCCAGAGCTTCGTCACCGCCCGCACCGAGAACGGCTGCAATCTCTTCTCGTTCCAGATGGATACGGGTCGCAAGAAGTGGTGCGCTCGACTCAACGACGGAGTCGTCGCCTCGACGCCCATCGTCGACACGGCCACCAATGTCTACGTCGGCGAGAGCGGCGCGATGATGTCCTTCACCGAGACGGGTCAATTGCGTTGGCGCACGCTCGTTGTGGGCACTCCTCTCTCGTCGCAGTTCACCGGCGACGGAAACCTGTTGTTCATCACCCAATTGGGTCAGATCAACGTGCTCGACCCGCAGACCGGTGCCAAAGTGGTTCCGTCGTTCGACCTGATCCCGCCGCCGTCGATCGACCAAGGCGCAAATGCAGAACTCATTCCCGACAACAAGGGTTTGAACGAGTGCTTCCTCGGCACGTCCGGCTGCCCGGTGGCCAATACCCCGGCAGTGGACCTGGGCACCGGCAAGTTCTACTTCACCTTCTACGGACCCAGTTCTCAGGCAGCCGATCTGGTCGCCATGAAGTACACGGGCGGCGACAATCCGTCCATCACCCGCGAGTGGTCCACCGACGCGCTTCCCGGTGGAACGGCGTCGAGCCCGGACCTGTCGAAGGACGGCAAGACCGTCTACGCCACCGACAACAACGGATCTCTCTGGGCAGTGAACGCCGAAACCGGTGACACCAGGTGGAGTTACGACATCGGCTTCAACTCGGCCGGTAGTGCCTCGACGTCCGACGACGGTTTGATCATTCCCGCCGGCGGCGACAAGGGCCACCTCCTTGCCGTGCGCGACGAGGGAGATCACGCCGAACTGGCCTGGGAACGTAAAGACCTTCTGCAACTGGGTGTTCCGGCGCAGACCGCCGGCAACACCGGATACACCGTCGTCCGTGAGGGTGAGAACGGACTGAGCCTGATCACCTTCGACACCGAAACCGGTGAGACGGTGGATCAGGACACGTTGCCGGGAGCAGTCGGCTTCACCGTCGGCACCTCGATCGGCCCCAAGGGCGAAGTGTTGACGCCCAGCGCAATCGGTGAGCTGTTCGTCTTCAAGTGAGCTAGCGGGACGCCTCACAGATGAAGGCCGACGCCGATCGTCCGATCCGCACGATCACGACGCTCAGTGCACGCGAGCCCTTGAGCTTGAGCCGTGGACGCAGCACTGCCGGGTCCACGTCGACTCCTCGCACCAAAATTTCGGCCACACCGCAGTCCCGCTTGGACAGTGTCTGTTTGAGCAGTTTCTCCGAGTACTTGATCTGCTCGAGGATCCGGAATCCGCGAACTCCCTCAGGGACGCTGTCACCGGTCAGATAAGCGATGCGTGGATCGAGCTGCCAGAGGCCGTGTCTGGCCGCGTAGTGGCGCACGAGGCCTGCGCGCACTACCGCTCCGTCCGGGTCGATGATCCACTCCCCCGGAGCTTGCTCCGGAATCACGTCGTCCTCGGCGTCGGTGATCGCCCACCCGCTCCCGTCGGAGCGAAGCACCGAAGCTCGACGCGTGACGCCGGACTCGGCCAGTCCCGTCGACCACAGGCATGCTTCCTTGACGCCGCCGTCGAGCGAGACGACCTCGACTTCCCCGTCCCAGCCCAGATTGTCGAAATCGAGTCCGGGAGCACACTTCACCGCGAGATCACGGCCGGAGTACGCCTCGATGAGGTCCGGTAGAGGTGGCATCAACGCTGCCGGATCGTGAGTGCGGCGACCGCCCGATCGCCGGGCGGGGTCCGCCAGTACGACGGTGTCGCGTGTCGTCGGGCGGAGCGCGTCGGCCCGCAACAACGCTGCGCTCGGCACATTGCGCTGTGCCATCGCCAGGCGAACGGAATCGATGTCGCTGCCGATCACGCGATGCGCAACTCCGGTCAAGGCATGCAGTTCGGCGCCGATTGAGCACGTCACGTCGTGGACGTCGCGCCCGATCAGACGCTGCGCGCGGTGCGCCGCCACAACACCGGGAGTGGCCTGCTGCATCGCGTCGTCCGTGAACAACCACTGATCACTGCCGGGCAGTTTCGTAACGGCCTTGCGTCGAAGCAGGACGGTGTCCACGAGCGCAGGCATGTGATCACCGAAACGCGTACGCGCCCGGCCGATGTCGGCCAGACGCGTACGCGTGGACAGTTCGAGCTGATCCACCTCGGCCAAGGCAGCTACGCCGGAATCACTTCCGAGATAGTCGACGTCGCCGAGGGTGAAGTCATAACCCAATTCAGTTGCCGGGCTTCACGCCGGTGATCATGACGTTGTAGAAGAATCCGCGAGGAACGACGTGGCGGAGCACCTTCTCGTCGACCCAGCTGAGCGTCTTCCAACCACCGAAAGCGAAACGTCCCCAGCCCCAACCGAGCTTCTCCGGCGGAACAGCTGCTTCGAAGGTACGGACCGGCCATCCGAGAAGCGCCGCGGCGAATTCCTCGGTGGCAGCGTGGACCTGATCGGCTCCCGCGGACTTCGCCATGTTCTCGAGGTCGGTGGGGTCGAACGTGTGGATGTCGACGACTGCTTCGAGCGCTGCTGCGCGAGAGGACTCGTCGAGCTCTTCCTGCGGGCGACGCCAATCTGCCAGGAACGGCAGCTTGGTCACGCGTGTGGTTGCTTCCCACGTCGCGCGGCCAAGCCAGCGGGCGTAGAAGTTACCGACAGTCGTGGGCTCACCGGCGAAGACGAAACGGCCGCCGGGCTTGAGGACACGAAGGACCTCGCGCAGCGACTTCTCGACGTCGGGAATGTGGTGCAGCACGGCGTGGCCGACGACCAGGTCGAAGGTGTTGTCCTCGTACGGAATGGTCTCGGCATCGGCAACACGGCCGTCGACCGGAAGGCCGAGGCTTTCTGCATTGCGCAGTGCGACCTTGACCATGCCGGGCGAGAGGTCGGTGACCGAACCGGTCTTGGCGACTCCACCCTGCATCAGGTTCAGGAGGAAGAATCCGGTGCCGCAACCCAGTTCGAGGGCGCGCTCGTACGGGAGCGGCTGATCGCCCGCGACGGCGTCGAAACGACCACGTGCGTAGTCGATGCAGCGCTCGTCGTACGAGATGGACCACTTGTCGTCGTAGGTTTCGGCTTCCCAGTCGTGGTAGAGCACCTGGGCGAGCTTGGTGTCCTTACGAGCGGCCTCGACCTCTTCGGCCGTGGCGTGCGGCCGCGGCGCGGGGTCGACTACCGAGGTGTCGGTAGCGGCGGGCGGCGTGACGGTTGCGTCGTCATTCGGGCTGGCTGTCATGGCGGCTATCCTACTCGCTGGTAAGAGATGAACAAGTTCTAGTTTAGGGGAGCCTACTCGCCCGTGAACTCGGCCTTGCCCGGACCGTTGGCGATGAACGACTCCATGCCGATCGCCTGATCCTTGGTCGCGAACAATCCGGCGAACAGATGCTGCTCGATCTTGAGCCCGGATTCCAGGTCGGTGTTCAGACCCTCGTCGATGGCTGCCTTGGCAGCAGCCAACGCACGTGACGCTCCCCCGACGAACTGCGAGGCCCACGTGCGAGCGGCGGTGTACACGTCGTCGGGAGCGACGACCTCGTCGACCAAACCGATGGCCAACGCCTCGTCAGCCCCGACGAAACGGCCGGTGAAGACCAGATCCTTGGCCTTGGCCGGTCCGATCAGACGAGCCAGGCGCTGCGTTCCGCCGCCACCGGGAATGATTCCGAGCAGAATCTCCGGAACTCCGAGCTTGGCGTTGTCTCCAACGATCCGGCGATCGGCCGAGAGTGCAACTTCGAGTCCGCCACCGAGTGCGTATCCGGTGATCGCGGCAACGGTCGGCTTCGGGATGGACGCCACGGCGCCGAGCCCGGCCTGCATGCCACCGATGGCGTCACGGATCTGGCCGTAATCCATCTCGGCCATTTCCTTGACGTCGGCACCTGCTGCGAAGACTTTCTCGCCGCCGTAGACGATGACGGCCTTGACTGCCTTGTCGACGGTCGCAGCGTGTGCGGCAGCAGCCAACTCGTCCTGGACCTGACGGTTCAGAGCGTTCATGGGCGGGCGCGCCAGACGGATGGTGCCGATGCCTTCGGAAACCTCGAGAGTCACAAATTCAGCCATGATCGAGAGGTTACTTTGCCGCCTTGACCGACCACGGATGCGGCCCGGCGACGTAGTAACCGTCCTGATTCGGGAACTCGACGCGCAGAGTCTCCTCGTCGGTGATCAACGTAGGCAGGATGACGGGAATCTCCGGCTCGGCTGCGAGTATCTCCGCCACCGAACTGAACTTGGCCAATTCGGTCAGCTGACTCCACGTCGGCGGCAACAGGATGCTGCCACCCTCCCGCCAATGCGCCAGCGCGTCCTGCGGGCTCTGCCAACGCACCTCGGCGGCCTCGGAGGTGACCCCGTCCGCGATCTGTCCGGTCGGTGACGCTGCGACGAAGAAGCGCGTGTCGTAGCGGCGGGTCTCGCCCACCGGCGTGATCCAGTTCGCCCACGGCCGCAGCAGATCCGTTCGCAGGACCAGGTTCTCCTTCTTCAGGAAATCGCTGAACGACAGCTCGTGCTTTTCGAGAGCTACTCGGTCCTGTGCGTAGCCGGCCGTGTCCGCGACGACGGTGTCCGCGGTCGGTCCGGCGAGTAGGACGCCGCACTCCTCGAACGTTTCCCGCACCGCAGCCAAGACGAGAGCCTTCGCCCGAGCCACGTCCGTGCTGAACCGCTCGGCCCACCACTCGACAGACGGTCCGGCCCACTCGACCTCTGCCGTCGCATCGGACTTGTCGACGCCGCCGCCGGGGAAGACTGTCATGCCCCCGGCAAACGCCATCCCCTGTACTCGTTGAAGCAGGAAGATCTCGATCCCGGATTCGGCATCGCGCACCAAGATGACGGTCGACGCATCCTTGGGCTCGGGGACAGCGTTTGCATTCTCGTTAGCCATGCTTCGCGAACCTACGCGATCTGTGATCTGGAACGCATTTCAGGTCCCACTGAAGCTCACGCGCGATGAGCTCCGGACGGCCTCGCGCGGCGCGCGAAGTATCGGCCGTCCGCCTTGTCGAGGCTGATGGACTGGCTGAATGCCGCGCTCAGATTTTCGGCGGTGATGACGTCGTCCAGAAGGCCCTGAGAGACGACCTCACCTTCCTTGAGAAGGAGTGCGTGAGTGAATCCCGGCGGGATCTCCTCGACGTGATGGGTGATCAGAACGGTAGCCGGGGCGTCCGGATCGGCAGCCAGTTCGGCGAGTCTGGCCACAAGTTCCTCACGTCCACCGAGATCGAGCCCGGCGGCGGGCTCGTCCAGGAGAAGAAGTTCGGGATCGGTCATCAAGGCTCGCGCAATGAGGACGCGCTTGCGCTCGCCTTCGGAAAGCGTCCCGTACGTGCGATCCGCCAGGTGCTCGGCGCCGAGGCTTTCGAGCATCTCCACAGCGCGCGAGGTGTCCATGGATTCGTACTCCTCGCGCCACCGACCGAGAACGGCGTAGCCCGCCGACACGACTAGGTCGCTGACCTTCTCGTCGCCGGGCACGCGGTTCGCCAACGACGACGAGGACAAACCGATTCGCGGGCGCAACTCGTTGACGTCGACCTTGCCGAGAACTTCGCCAAGGAGGTGGGCAGAACCACTGGTCGGGAAAGTCTCACCGGCCGCGATGCGCAGCAGCGAGGTCTTGCCGGCACCGTTGGGTCCGAGCACCACCCATCGCTCGTCCAGCTCCACTTTCCAGGTGACGGGCCCCACCAGAGTGGACCCTCCCCGACGGATGAGTACGTTGTCGAAATCGATGAGCAGATCTGGATCAGGTAGCGGCACCCGAACATCTTCCCGCACATTCTCCGGCCGTTCACGGCAGGATCATCTTGCGTGTCGCCTCTCATCGAAACTCGCACCCCGACGCCCGGGTCTCCGTTCCCACTCGGCGCCAACATCGTGGACTCCGGAACCCAGTTCGCGGTCCACGCACCAGCTGCGTCGAGCGTCCAGATCTGCCTGATCGACCAGGACGGAAACGAAGATCGCGTCGAACTCCGGCAACACACGTACGGAATCTGGCACGGGATCATCGCCGGGATCGGTGCGGGGCAGCGATACGGAATTCGGGCAAGCGGCCCGTGGAATCCGCGCGCCGGACTGAGACTGAACCCACACAAGCTGCTCATCGATCCGTGGGCGTGCCGCATCGAGGGGGAACTCGGTGACCACCGTGCCCTCCTGTCGTACGCCGACGATCCTTTCGGCGACCCGTCTACCCTCGACTCGCTCGGCCACGTGCCGCTGTCCGTGGTGACTCCCGGCCTCGTGCCCGCCGGAGCCCGCCTCGAGACGCCGTGGGAGGAAAGCGTGATCTACGAACTGCATGTGGGCGCGTACACCGCCAGTCATCCAGGAGTACCCGCCGCCCACCGCGGAACGTACCTCGGCCTGACGGCACCGGCCGTGATCGATCACCTCGTCTCACTCGGCGTCACCGCCGTGGAACTGCTTCCCGTACAGGCGTTTCTGACCGAACAGAGCGTCCGCGAGCGAGGGATGCGCAACCACTGGGGATACTCGACGGCGTCGTACTTCGCCCCGCATCCCGGATACGCGGCAACTCCGGGCGGCGAAGTCACCGAGTTCCGGATCATGGTCGACGCACTACACGCGGCAGGCATCGAGGTCATCCTCGACGTCGTCTACAACCACACCTGCGAGCAGAGTGTCGATGGAATCAGCGTCAGCTGGCGAGGTTTGGACGGCCCCGGCTACTACCTTCTCGACGGCGACGGCCGCGACATCGACCTGACCGGGTGCGGCAACACGGTCGACGCCTGCTCCCCCATCGCCGTCCGCATGATCACCGACAGCCTCCGCTACTGGGCCACCGAAATGGGTGTCGACGGCTTCCGATTCGATCTCGCGAGCGCGTTGGGTAGACCGCGCGGCGGCGGCTTCGACCAGCGGGCGTCCATCCTGTCGGCCATCTCCTCCGATCCCGTACTGACCCGGTGCAAGCTCATCGCCGAACCGTGGGATGCCACTGCCGACGGTTACCAGGTCGGAAACTTCGGACTCCAATGGTCGGAATGGAACGACAAGTACCGCAGCACCATTCGCCAGTTCTGGAACGGCGGCTCCAGCGTCCGGAAGGTCGCGTCGCGCCTCGCCGGTTCCGAGGACATCTTTGCCGGCAGCGGCCGTCGCCCATGGGCGTCGATCAACTTCGTCACAGCGCACGACGGGTTCACCGCCGCCGATCTGGTCGCGTACAACCACAAGCACAACGAAGCCAACGGTGAAGACAATCGTGACGGCGCCGATCACAACGATTCGTTCAACCACGGAATCGAAGGCCCCAGCACCGATCCCGAGATTCAGGACGCCAGGGCACGTCATGTACGGGCGCTACTGGCCACGCTCGTGCTGTCGACAGGCACACCGATGCTCACCGCCGGAGACGAGTTCGGCCACAGTCTCGGCGGAAACAACAACGCGTATTGTGTTCCCACACTTGCCTCCCCAGCCGATTCGTGGGCCCTGGACTGGACGGCGGCCGATCAGTCATTGGTGCAGTTCGTCTCCCGAGCGTTCGGATTACGCCGAGCGGCACCGGCGTTGCGTCAGCCCGAATTCTTCGAAGGCAGAAGAAGACTGGAGCACCCGGACCTCGTCTGGTTCGACGCTGCCGGCGTCGAGTTCGACGACACCGCATGGTACGACGAGAGTCACCGAACGCTGCAGGCCTGGATCGACGGAGCCGACGTTCGGTCTCACACTCGGACCGGGCGCCCACTCGGTGACGACAGTTGGCTCCTGATCCTGCATTCCGGTGGACCGGTTCAGGTCACCGTCGGCACTCCGGAATGGTTCGACGGCACATTGACTGCATCGTTCGATTCGGCGTCACCGACCGGAGAACCTGCCTCCACGGCCGAAGTTCCCGTCGGCACGGAGATCTCATTGACCGGACCCACGGTCTTGGCCTTACGTTCCGTGACACGTCCGCCGGTAACCGCTGCTGTCATGGAATCCGGCAGCACCTTGATCAGTAATTGAATGGTCGGCCCGATCCCGAAGGCGTACAACACTGTTCCGACGCCAACCGTTCCACCGAGGAGCCATCCGGTAGCGAGGACCGCGATTTCGATGCTGGTACGCACGAGCCTGACCGACAAGCCGGTGCGCGCCACCAGTCCTGTCATCAACCCGTCGCGGGGACCCGGCCCCATGCCTGCCCCGATGTAGAGAACGCTGGCCAGTCCGTTGAGGAGGATTCCCGCGACCATGATCGCGGCGCGAACTGGCATGGAATCAAAGACCGGCAAGAAGGCCAGTGAAGTATCCACCGAGATTGCAATGACCACGACATTGGCGACCGTGCCGAACCCTGGCCGCTGACGGATCGGAATCCAGAGCAGCAGTACCACCGCACCGGTAATCGCAGTGATCACGCCGAAACTCAGCGAAACATGCTCGGCCACGCCCTGATGGAACACATCCCAGGGGTCCAGTCCGAGGCCGGCTGTGATCATCATGGCCATCGAGAAGCCGTACAACCACAGACCAACGAACAGCGAGGCGAATCTCCGTATCAACACTCGACTATCTTGAAGGCCACTGGACTGTTCATCCATAGCCAAGTTGTCGATACTGGACTGGTCGGTTAGGTCTCTACGGAACCGCGATGACTGTCATGGAGCCTGGTGCCACTTCCGTGAACCCTGCGTCGCGAACCGCGACAGCCTCCGACCGCTTCAATCGATCTACTGCCTCGGCCCACTGTTTCGAACTTGCGTCGCGTACCGAGCAACGAAAGTCGTTCTGCGCCCATGCCCAGCACTGTTTCTCGGACATGGCCGCTGCCAACAACATCGAGGCATGCCCTACCTGTGCCGACGCCTTGCCTACCGTCATCTCGAGCTCCGAGTCGATCCACAGCACCGGAAGACCGGGCTCGGGCTGGCCAGGCTCGTCGTGCTCCAGGTCGGTGCCACCGATCTGCAACTTCTTGATTCGCGGGTCCAGTTCTCCGACCGGCCCGGGAACCAGAGCCCGCGCCTGGGCACCATCCACGTCGACGGTGATTCCCGGTACCTCTTGCGCGGCGAGCCACTGGGCTCCACGCGCTCGGCGAGACACTTTCCGGATCCGGGCACCCACCCACGCCGAATAGTCCTCGTGCCACGGGCCGGGCTCCCCGTCTTCGGTGAACCCGACGCGTTCGTCCAGGCACAGCGCCACTGCCGCCGTTGCGGCAGCCTCGAGCAGTGCAGTGCGCTTCGGCGGGTCTGCCTTCGGGATGTGGAGAATGATCGGCATCGCCAACACCAGTGCCGGATCCGCGGGATCGTCTCGCCCACCGTACCCAGCGGCCAACACCGCGTGGCGCTCGCGCCAGCGAGAATCGGGATCGGAACTGACTGCTGGATCGGAACTCATGGAATCGGTACGCGTCGTACGCCACCGTCGACGGCGTCCGCAGCCTCGACCTCGTCGCGGGTCACACCGAGAATGAACAGCACAGCATCGAGGAAGGGATGCGACAAAGCCGCGTCCGCGACCTCCCGCAACGCGGGCTTGGCGTTGAACGCCACACCCAGTCCCGCGGCGTTGAGCATGTCGATGTCGTTGGCACCGTCACCGACGGCGACAGTCTGTTCCATCGGCACACCGACCTGATCGGCGAACTTGCGCAGCGCAACGGCCTTCGCGGCGCGGTCGACGATTTCACCGATCACACGTCCGGTCAGCTTGCCGTCGACGATCTCGAGGGTGTTGGCGTGCACGAAGTCCAGTTCGAGTTCGTGTGCGAGGCCTTCGATGACCTGGCGGAAACCGCCGGACACCACGCCGCAGTGGAATCCGAGGCGGCGCAGGGTGCGAATCGTGGTGCGCGCCCCCGGCGTCAGTTCGATGCTCTCTGCCACCTCGTCGATGACGGACGCGTCGAGACCGGCGAGTGTCGCCACACGCTGGTGCAGTGATTCGGTGAAGTCGATCTCGCCGCGCATCGCAGCTTCGGTGACGGCGCGGACCTCGTCCTCGACGCCGGCCTTCGCGGCGAGCATCTCGATGACCTCGCCCTGTACGAGCGTCGAGTCCACGTCGAACACGATCAGACGCTTGGCCCGGCGAGCCAGTCCTGCGCGCTCGACTGCGATGTCGACGTTTTCGAGAGCGGCGACCTCGGCGAGTCCGGTACGCAGCTTCGCGTCGCCGTCGACAGTATCGGCTGCGCTGACGCTGAGTTCGAGGCCGGTGACCGGATAGTCGGCGACACCACGGATGGAGTCGATGTTGGCGCCCTGCTTCGCGAGTTCGCGTGCTACCGAGCGCATTGCGCGGGCATTGACGGGGCTGCCGAGAACAACGACCGCGTGAGTGGACACTGCAGGTCGACCTGGATCGGCACCGATTTCGATGTCGACGTTCATTCCGACCGTCGCCATCGCCTGTTCGAGCTCTTCCTGAAGGGCTTCGGGATCGTTCGGGCAGGCCACCATGACGCCGAGTGTCAGTCGACCTCGAATCACCACCTGCTCCACGTCGAGCAGACGCACATCGTGCCGCGACAGCGCCGCGAACAGTACCGAGGTGACGCCAGGGCGGTCCGGCCCGGTCACAGTCACCAGAACAGTGGTGTCAGAGGCACCCACCGAAAACTCCGATCGTTTCTTCGTTCGCGTCTTGATCGTCACTATTGTGCCAAGCGAAAGGCCCCACCCGTTACTCGGGCGGGGCCTTCGCTGATTACTTCAGTGTGTTACTTCGCTCAGGAGCGGCTGTCGGTGCCGGGGTCGCCTTCGTCCCCGACTGTGAGCGGCTCGTGACGAGCATCTTCGAGCACGGTGCTGGCGTTCTTCCCACCGTGACCGGGGCCGACGTGCGCTTCTGCGCGCATTCGCTCCACCATGTGCGGGTAGTGCAGCTCGAAGGCCGGACGCTCGCTGCGGATGCGCGGCAACTCGGTGAAGTTGTGACGCGGCGGCGGGCAGGTTGTCGCCCACTCGAGCGAGTTTCCGTAGCCCCACGGATCGTCGACGGTGACCACTTCGCCGTAGCGGTAACTCTTGAAGACGTTCCAGATGAACGGGAGCGTCGAGGCACCGAGTACGAACGCGAAGATCGTGGACACCGAGTTCAGCACCGTGAACCCGTCCGAGGGCAGGTAGTCGGCGTAACGACGCGGCATACCTTCGGCACCGAGCCAGTGCTGGACGAGGAACGTGCCGTGGAAGCCGACGAACGTGGTCCAGAAGTGCCACTTGCCGAGGCGCTCGTCCATCATGCGGCCGGTCATCTTCGGGAACCAGAAGTAGATACCGGCGTACGTGGCGAACACGACCGTACCGAAGACCACGTAGTGGAAGTGGGCGACGACGAAGTAGCTGTCCGTGACGTGGAAGTCGAGCGGCGGGCTCGCGAGGATGACGCCCGACAGACCACCGAAGAGGAAGGTGATCAGGAAGCCGATCGAGAACAGCATCGGCGATTCGAAGGTCAATTGCCCCTTCCACATCGTGCCGATCCAGTTGAAGATCTTCACACCTGTCGGCACGGCGATCAGGAACGTCATGAACGAGAAGTAGGGCAGGAGAACAGCGCCGGTCGCGTACATGTGGTGAGCCCACACTGCGATCGACAGAGCGGCGATGGCCAACGTTGCGTACACCAGGCCGCTGTAGCCGAAGATCGGCTTACGGCTGAAGACCGGGAAGATCTCCGAGACGATGCCGAAGAACGGCAGCGCGATGATGTACACCTCGGGGTGACCGAAGAACCAGAACAGGTGCTGCCACAGCAGCACACCGCCCGTTGCCGGGTCGAAGATGTGTCCACCGAGATGGCGGTCGACGAACAGGCCCATGAATGCAGCGGTCAGCAGCGGGAACGCCAGCAGGATCAGGATGCTGGTGATGAAGATGTTCCAGGTGAAGATCGGCATGCGGAACATGGTCATACCGGGTGCGCGCAGGCAAATCACGGTGGTGACCATGTTGACGCCACCGAGGATGGTGCCGAGGCCGGCGACAGCCAGACCCAAGACCCACAGGTCGGCGCCGACGCCGGGGCTGTGCAGCGCGCTGGTCAGCGGCGTGTATGCCGTCCAACCGAAGTCTGCTGCGCCACCGGGCGTGACGAATCCGGCCGTCGTGATGATCGCGCCGAACAGGTACAGCCAGTAGCTGAACGCGTTCAGACGCGGGAACGCGACGTCGGGTGCACCGATCTGGAGCGGAAGAATGTAGTTCGCGAAGCCGAAGACGATCGGGGTCGCGTACAGCAGCAGCATGATCGTGCCGTGCATGGTGAACAGCTGGTTGAACTGTTCGTTGGAAAGGAACTGCATGCCGGGTACAGCAAGTTCGGCACGCATCATCAGTGCCATGAGGCCACCGATGAGGAAGAAGGCGATGGAAGTCGCCAAGTACATGATTCCGAGCACCTTGGGATCGGTGGTCGTGATCATCTTGAAAATGAATGAGCCCTTGGGTCCCTGCCGCGGCGGGTAAGGCCTGGCCGGCGCTATCGTGGGGACTGGCTGGGGCGCTACGGCAGTCACTGATCCTCCTGAATGTGCCTTTGGTCGCTCCGCAGACTCCGTCAAAGAGCCCTTGGTTGCGCCCGCAGGGTCCGTCGCCCGGGCTGCGGACAACGGCTTCTGGCTTGCGCTCATCGAATCGTAGACCGTGACTCCGAGGCACCGCGACCCGGTCCTACTCTGCGTCGTACTCGAGCATCCGTTTTTGGGGGCACCAAACGAACGACCTGCGGTTTATGTTCCCTCGGGAGTCCGAACCCACATCCGAATCGGCGTGTCGTACCCGTCGAAGAATTCGGCCGGTGTCCGTTTTCGGCCATCTCCTCCACTGATAAGGTCACCCTCGCCTAACTCACCTCAGGAGTATTCAGTGAAATTCTTTCCCCGCCGCGCCGCGCTGGTAGCCGTCGCAGCCTCGATCGCCTTGGTCGTTCCAGCCTGCTCGAGTAACGACGAGCCCGCTGCAACCACCACCTCGACCGAGTCGGGCGCATTCCCCCGCACGATCGAACACTTCCGTGGAAGCACCGAAATCCCGGCAGCACCCCAGCGGATCGTCGCGCTCGACAACAGCTTCACCGACGCCGTCCTTCTCCTCGAATCCCCGCTCGTCGGCTACGTCGACTACCGCGAGCCCGGTCTTCCCGACTACCTCGGATCCTCGCGGGAGGAATTCGCCGCGGACGCCGTCTCGGTCGGCACGGTCAGCAGTGCAAGCCTCGAGAAGATCGCCGCACTGCAGCCAGACCTCATCATCTCCGCCGAGGTCCGCGACGGGAAGAACTACGAACAACTGTCCGCGATCGCACCCACCGTCTTCACTCAGACGACCGGCCCGACGTGGAAGGACAACATCCGCCTGGTCGGTCAAGCGCTGGGCAAGGAGTCACTGGCCGAGGCGAAGATCACCGAGTACGAAACCCGCGCAGCCATCGTCGGCAAGGAAATCAACGAGAAGGCGAACAACCCGGTCATCTCGGTAGTCCGATTCGCCGGTGAACCGACGGCACGCCTCTACCGCACCACCTCGTTCAGCGGCATCGTCCTCCAGGACGCCGGATTGAAGCGCCCGGACAACCAGGGACCTGACCCCGCCGATGCCGGAAACATCATGATGAAGATCAGCCCCGAGCTGATCAACGAAGCCGACGCGGACGTCATCTTCATCAGCACCTGGCAGGACGCCGAGGGCAAGAGCGCCGAAGCTGCGAAGCCGTTCCTCGAGAGCCCGCTGTGGCAGACCCTTCGAGGACGCAAGGTCGACGTGGACGATTCACGTTGGATGTCGCCGGTCAGCATCCAGGGCGCCCACATGATCCTCGACGACCTCTCGGACACGTTCGAGGTGGACAAGCAGAACAGCTGAGTCGAACAGCTAACCTGAACGGCGCCCGCTCACACAGGAAGCCGTCGACTTGTCTGTTCTCTCACGCACGTCTGTTCTCTCACGCACGACCGCCCGCACGTCCATTCGTCGTGTCTCGATCCTGGGGATCGCCGCCACGATGCTCGTCCTCGGTGGTTGCTCGTCCGACTCGTCGGACGATCCCGCGAGCACCATCGTCCGGACCACTACGTCGATCGCCGGTGCCGGCGTGATGGGTATCGAACGCGACACCGCCACCGCGTGCCCGACGCCGACGCAAGCCGACCCGGGAGCGGGCCCCGGGGTGAAGCGTCGAGTCGTACACACTGCGGGTGAAACCGAGGTTCCTTCCGATCCCCAACGGATCGTGGTCCTCGACAGCGTCTCGATGGACGCCGTGTGCGCCCTCGGTCTGTGGGAGCGGGTAGTGGGCGCCGCGACCGGTGTCGACTCGCCTCAACCGTCGTACCTCGGTTTCGGCATCTCGGAGATTCCGAGCGTCGGCCCCGTGAGCGCACCCGACGTCAACGCCGTGAAGGCCGCCGCGCCGGACTTGATCCTCGGGTCCAGTCCGGCGTCCGACGGTTTGTACGGGCAACTCGACGCCATTGCCCCCACCGTGTTCGCCGGCGCGGATCCCGTGTACTGGAAAGCGCAGTTCGCCCTCGCCGGCCAGGCACTTGGCCGTTCGTCCGCGGCTGCGACGGAGCTGGACCGCTACCAGCAGGACGTCGTGCAGCTCGGCGACGCATTGAATGCATCACAGACGCAGGCATCAGTGGTTCGGTTCGGTTCGAAGGACCTGCAGATCGAGGGTCCCGCATCCTTCGCCGGACAGATCCTCAGCGACGTCGGCGTCCGGCGCCCACCGGCGCAGCGATTGACCGATGCGACCACAGCACCGATTCCGGCCGACGATCTCAGCGCCGCCGAAGGTGACTTGATCTACGTACTCTTCGACGGGCCGAACGGTCGTACCTACGGCACCGAGATCATGAAGAGCGACCAGTGGCAGGACCTCGCCGCCGCCACCGACCGGCGTGTGTTCGTCGCTGAAGACGAAATCTGGAACGGAAACGGGATGACTGCCGCCCGTGCCGTATTGGCGGACTTGAAGGGAACCTTGAACGGATATGCGAGCTGACCGGAACGAACCACTACTCCCACATTCGAGGCGGCTCGCCACAACTGTGACGGTCGGGTTCTGATCATGCCGATCCCGGAATTCATTGTCGCTTTGCGCGAGAAGGTCGGTCATGCGCCGCTCTGGCTGTCCGGCGTGAGCGTCGTGATCCGCGACGACGACGGCCGGGTCCTGCTCACCCGCCGCGCCGACAACGGTCAGTGGGCCGTCGTGTCCGGCGTTCTCGAGCCCGGAGAGGAACCGTCGGCGGCGGCGGTGCGGGAGGCGAAGGAAGAAACCGGCGTCGACGCCGAATTGATTCGGATCACGAGTGTCGATGTCACAGAACCCATTACGTACCCCAATGGTGACGTGACCCAGTACCTCGACGTCTGCTTCCTGGCCAGGTGGACCGGCGGAGATGCACACGTGGCGGACGACGAAAACCTCGAGGTCGCGTGGTTCGCGCCGAGCGAATTGCCGTCGGACATGACGGAAACCTCGCGTCTGCGCCTCGTAAAAGCATTGCTGGACAAGCCGGAAGCGTGGTTTCTGCGCTGACCCACTCCCCCATCGACGACCGAAGCCCGATTCCCGCGTGTGCAGGAGTCGGGCTTCGGTATATAGGTCGCTCTAGAAATCCCAGTCGTCGTCTTCGGTGTTGACTGCCTTGCCGATGACGTAGGAGCTTCCCGAGCCGGAGAAGAAGTCGTGATTCTCGTCCGCATTCGGTGAAAGTGCCGACAGGATAGCCGGATTGACGTCCGTCTCGTCCTTCGGGAAGAGGCCTTCGTAGCCGAGATTGTTGAGCGCCTTGTTGGCGTTGTAGCGCAGGAACTTCTTGACATCCTCGGTCAGGCCGACGCCGTCGTAGAGGTCCTGCGTGTAGTCGACCTCGTTCTCGTAGAGCTCGAAGAGCAGCTCGAACGTGTAGTTCTTGAGCTCTTCACGCTCGGCCTCGGTGAGCTGTTCGAGGCCCTTCTGGTACTTGTAGCCGATGTAGTACCCGTGCACGGCCTCGTCGCGGATGATGAGGCGGATGAGGTCTGCGGTGTTGGTGAGCTTGGCTCGCGAGGACCAGTACATCGGCAGGTAGAAGCCGGAGTAGAAGAGGAAGCTCTCGAGGAGCGTCGATGCGACCTTGCGCTTGAGCGGCGACTCGCCGTTGTAGTAGTCGAGAACGATCTGCGCCTTGCGCTGCAGGTTGGGGTTCTCCTCCGACCAGCGGAACGCGTCGTCGATGTCCGGGGTGGAGCACAGCGTCGAGAAGATCGAGCTGTAACTCTTCGCGTGCACCGATTCCATGAAGGCGATGTTGGTGTACACCGCTTCTTCGTGGGGAGTGATCGCGTCCGGGATGAGGCTGACGGCGCCGACCGTTCCCTGGATGGTGTCGAGCAGCGTCAGGCCCGTGAAGACGCGCATGGTGAGCTGCTGCTCCTGCGCGGTCAGCGTTCCCCAGGACGGGATGTCGTTGGAGACCGGCACCTTTTCGGGCAGCCAGAAGTTGCTGACGAGGCGATCCCACACCTCGGCGTCCTTCTCGTCCTGGACGCGATTCCAGTTGATGGCGGAAACGCGACTGACCAGCTTAGTGTGGCTGGCACCGGCTGGGGTGTGAGGTGAGGAAGTCATTCCATCCCTTGCCTTATTGGATCGTGGATCTGAAATTAGTGGTCTTCAGTCGAGTATCGATCTGAATCTTCGCGGATGCGCATCGTTTGCACACCGTAAGACGAGAAACTCGAACGAGAATGGGGTGAGGCAGGTTTTGCCTCACCCCATTCTCACTCAGAACATAGTTGGAGCGTACCGCTTCACGGACTCGTACTAAATTCGTCCTAGCACTAACCGCGTGGCGCGGTGGCCGACATCGCCGAAGCCTTGCGCGACGTCTCGATTTCCACCTACTTCCGACGTTTAACCGTTTCGGTCACGGTTGTATTCGGCGATTTTTTCGCTGCCGACGCCGGCAAGAACCGACCGGTCTTCGCGCTTCGTACTCGCTTTGCCATGTTCGTTCACCTCCTCAGGGTCCAACTGCACCCCGCAGAGCCTTGTGTGGGCACAAGGACAAACTCGTATAGGCTAAGAGCTTCCCGATCCTAGGGAGCCCCGCCTCGCGGGGTTGAAGAGCTCGGCTTGTTAGCGCAAGCCGGGCTCTTTCTCGTTCCAGTAGGCGCGTGCCCGCGCCCACTGGTACGAAACTCAGAGTTGATCTACAGCATGCAGGAAACGCAGCCCTCGACCTCGGTGCCTTCGAGTGCCATCTGACGCAGACGGATGTAGTACAGCGTCTTGATGCCCTTACGCCACGCGTAGATCTGCGCCTTGTTGATGTCGCGTGTGGTGGCGGTGTCCTTGAAGAACAGCGTCAGCGACAGGCCCTGGTCGACGTGTTGCGTTGCGGCAGCATAGGTGTCGACGATCTTCTCGTACCCGATTTCGTAGGCATCCTGGTAGTACTCCAGGTTGTCGTTGGTCAGGTAGGGCGCCGGGTAGTAGACGCGACCGATCTTGCCTTCCTTGCGGATCTCGATCTTCGACGCCACCGGGTGGATAGAGCTGGTGGAGTAGTTGATGTACGAGATCGAGCCGGTCGGCGGGACGGCCTGAAGGTTCTGGTTGTAGATACCGTGCTTCTGAACCGAAGCCTTCAGCTCACGCCAGTCGTCCTGGGTGGGGATGTGCAGCTTCGCATCGGCGAAGAGTCCGCGAACCTTGTCGGTTGCAGGCTCCCAGACCTGGTCGGTGTACTTGTCGAAGAATTCACCCGAGGCGTACTTCGACTCCGGGAAACCCTTGAAGTACGAGCCGCGCTCGATGGCGATCTTGTTCGACGCACGCAGTGCGTGGAACAGCACGGTGTAGAAGTAGATGTTCGTGAAGTCGATGCCTTCTTCGCTGCCGTAGAAGATCCGCTCACGAGCGAGGTATCCGTGCAGGTTCATCTGACCGAGGCCGATGGCGTGAGAGTCGTTGTTGCCCTGCTCGATCGACGGCACCGAGTAGATGTGTGTCTGGTCGGACACTGCCGTCAATCCGCGGATCGACACTTCGATGGTCTTCGCGAAGTCGGGCGAGTCCATGGTCTTCGCGATGTTCAGCGAACCCAGGTTGCAGGAGATGTCCTTGCCGACCTTCGAGTAGGACAGGTCGTCGTTGAACAGCGAAGGCGTCGAAACCTGCAGGATCTCCGAGCACAGGTTCGAGTGAGTGATCTTGCCTTCGATCGGGTTTGCCCGGTTCACCGTGTCCTCGAACATGATGTAGGGGTAGCCCGATTCGAACTGCAATTCGGCGACGGTCTGGAAGAACTCGCGAGCCTTGATCTTGGACTTGCGAATTCGCTTGTCGTCGACCATCTCGTAGTACTTCTCGGAGACGTTGATGTCGGAGAACGGAACTCCGTAGATGCGCTCGACGTCGTACGGCGAGAACAGGTACATGTCCTCGTTCTTCTTCGCCAGTTCGAAAGTGATGTCCGGGATCACGACGCCGAGAGAGAGCGTCTTGATGCGGATCTTCTCGTCGGCGTTCTCACGCTTGGTGTCGAGGAAGCGGTAGATGTCGGGGTGGTGCGCATGCAGGTACACGGCGCCGGCGCCCTGACGCGCGCCCAACTGGTTGGCGTAGGAGAACGAGTCCTCGAGAAGCTTCATGATCGGGATGACACCCGAACTCTGGTTCTCGATCTTCTTGATCGGTGCGCCGTGCTCACGAACATTGGTGAGCAGCAAGGCAACTCCGCCACCACGCTTGGACAGCTGCAGTGCCGAGTTGATGGAGCGACCGATGGACTCCATGTTGTCTTCGATACGAAGCAGGAAGCAGGACACGGGCTCGCCGCGCTGCTTCTTGCCCGAGTTCAGGAACGTCGGGGTGGCGGGCTGGAAGCGTCCGGCGATGATCTCGTCGACGAGTTCGACGGCCAGGTCTTCGTTGCCTGCGGCCAGGGTGAGCGCAACCATGCAGACACGATCTTCGAAACGCTCGAGGTAGCGCTTACCGTCGAAGGTCTTGAGCGTGTAGGAGGTGTAGTACTTGAATGCACCCAGGAACGTCGGGAAGCGGAACTTCTTGGCGTACGCGTGATCGATCAGGAACTTCACGAAAGTACGTGAGTACTGATCGAGAACCTCGGGCTCGTAATAGTTTTCCTCGACGAGGTAGTCCAGCTTCTCGTCGAGGTTGTGGAAGAACACGGTGTTCTGGTTGACGTGCTGCAAGAAGTACTGACGGGCTGCAGCGACATCCATCTCGAACTGGATCTCACCGTTGGCGCCGTACAGGTTGAGCATGGCATTGAGTGCGTGGTAGTCGAGACCGTTGGTGGAATCGCCGCCGCGTGCATCACGCTCTACGCTTCCTGCCGCGATCGTGTCAGTGATGGTTGGCGCCACTGCCCGTGCTCCTTCTCTGTTTCGAGATGATTCCAGAACTCCCCCAAGCCTTCTCGTACTCGGTCGACATCTTCGGCAGTGCCCATGAGTTCGAACCGGTACAGAAAAGGAACGTGGCATTTCTGGGAAATGATGTTTCCTGCATAGCAAAAGGACTCACCGAAATTGGTGTTTCCTGCCGCGATCACTGCTCTGATCAACGACCTGTTGTGTGGATTGTTCAAAAAACGAATGACCGGCTTCGGCACATAACTGGTGTCGCGCCCTGTCACGGTGACCCCGCCACCATAGGTGGGCAGAATCAGCACATAGGGCTCGTCTACACGAAATGAGCCGTCACGGTCATGGATAGGTATACGTGTCGCAGGCAGGCCGAGACGTTGAACGAATCGGTGGGTGTTCTCCGACACGCTGGAAAAATAGACCAGCGAAGTCATCGGTTGTCACCATTTTCTTGTACGGTGCCCGGAACTACTCAGATGTGTCGGCGGAGGTGTCCACCGCCGACACTGCGGCGCTTCAAGCAGCGACGGTCAGGGTCTTGATGCGATCGGGACGGAAACCCGACCAGTGATCTTCACCGGCAACCACGATGGGCGCCTGGAGGTACCCGAGAGCCATGACGTAGTCGCGGGCTTCGGCATCCTCGGTGATGTCGATGATGTTGTATTCGAGACCGGCCTTGTCGAGGGCGCGGTAGGTGGCATTGCACTGAACGCAAGCGGGCTTGGTGTAGACGGTGATGCTCATGAGAGTCCCTCTTTCGCTTAGCCAACAAAGGCCGATGTAGTGATGTTCAGCACCGATTCGACCGATTGCCGGAGTCTCGCTCGAGGCGTTCCGCGTTGTGGTCTCTCAGTGCTCAAGACACTACACCTAGTGGCCGACAGAAACACATAACGCGAGATGTTGTGAGTCACATCGTTGAAATTCCCAGGTAGCCCCAGTTCAGCCCACACATCTTCCGGCGCGTCGGCGTGTCGCCCGTCACATTTCGGTCGCAGGCCTGACAGCATCTGAAAACCACTACTCGGACCTACCATGAGCGTCGTGGAAACACCCCCGAAGGACGAAGCTCCGCGCCACCAGGCAACCGTGACGAGAACGCAGCAGGTGACACCTAAGATGCGCAGAATCACCTTCGGCGGTGCGGGCCTGAGCGACTTCGAGACGAGCGGGAGCCCCGACGAACGGGTGCTCGTCAGATTCCCCGTCGACCCCCCTCACGCCCGTAGTTACACGGTCCGGCACTGGCAGCCCTCGAAGAACGAACTGGAGATCGACTTCGTTCTCCACGGCCACGGCGGAGCTGCGCTCTGGGCCGAGAATGCGCAACCGGGCGAGACCGTACATCTTTCGACTGCGAGCGGGTGGTTCAAGCCGCCGACAGAGTGCGACTGGCTGCTACTCGTCGCCGATCACGCCGCACTGCCAGCGATCGGGCGGATCTTGGAAGAAGCACCCGACGGTCTACCGATCCACGTCATTGCACAGGTGCCCGCGCCGAGCGAACAGCAGACGTTCACGACGCGCGCCGACGCTCACTACCGATGGATCGACGAAGCAGACTCACTGCTCGCCGAATTGGCCGCCATTCCCCTGCCTCCCGGCGAGGGCTACATCTGGTGCGCAGTCGAGGCCGCGACCGCCAGACGCATCCGCACCCATCTGCGTCGAACATGGGAAATCCCGGCACCCCGCATGCACGTGATGGGTTACTGGCGGGAGGACAAGGAGAACTGGGAGCGTCGGTACGCCGTCGTCGCCGACCGTATCGACGCCGCGATGGGCGAAGCGATGATGGCCGGCAAGGATTTCGAAGCGGTTCGCGACGCCGTCGACGACGCGATGGAACGCGAAGGGCTCTAGCGCACAGATGGGCGTGACTCGCATACGAGTGAGGGCCATACCTTCCGGCATGGCCCTCACTCGTGAAACGGATTACGCGTTGACGAGCTGCTTGCTGGCGTCGACGAGGTCGGAGACGACCTTGGAGACCTGAGCGAGCACCTCTGCGTTCTCGCGCGGGTGCAGCTCACCGAACAGTGCGCCGGTTCCACCGATGCTCAGTGCGGTGTCCTCGACGACCTTGCCGCCGGCGATGCGGACCGCCTTGGTGGTGTCTTCGTGTGCCCACTTGGCGCCGTTGCCGCTGGGCGACGCGCTGATGACTGCGACAGCCTTGTCCTTGACTGCACCGACACCGTACGGACGCGAGATCCAGTCGATGGCGTTCTTCAGAACTGCGGGGATGGTGCCGTTGTATTCGGGGGTTACGAGCAGGAACGCGTCAGCGTCGCTCGCAGCGGCGCGCAGTGCGTCGACAGCGGGAATGGAAGCACCCTCGACGTCGATGTCTTCGTTGTAGAAGGGGACGTCGGCGAGGCCTTCGAAGACCGTCAGCGTTGCACCCTCGGGTGCGGCGGACACAGCCGTCTCGGCAAGCTGGCGATTGACGGATCCGGCGCGCAGGCTGCCGACGAGAACGAGAACATTGGTCTGTGACATAACGAGATTCCTTCGAGAGTGGTGCGGTTGGTGGCTCCGGTTGAAAGTTATATCAACTAAACGGACCGCGGTCCACTTACATTCCCCGGACCTGTAACCTGATCCCGTGAGCGCAATCCCCCTCCCCCAGATCGGCGCCGTACCCGTCGAGCGCGGTGACGCAGCACGTAACCGCGTACTTCTGCTCGACGCCGCAGCCCTCCTCGTCGCCGAGCGAGGTGTCGACGCGGTCACGATGGATGCCGTCGCGTGCCGGGCCGGTGTGGGCAAGGGCACAGTTTTTCGGCGCTTCGGCAATCGATCGGGACTGATGCAGGCACTGCTCGATCACACCGAGCGAGAACTGCAGCAGGCATTCATGTTCGGCCCCCCACCGTTGGGTCCTGGCGCGCCGCCGATCGAGCGCCTCATCGCGTTCGGACGAGCCCGGATCGCCATGGTGGAAGTACAGGGCGAAGTCCTCCGAGCGGCGGAAAACGCTCCTGAATACCGCTTCGGCGGTCCGGCACGAGCACTCGGCATCGCTCACGTCATCGGACTTCTTCGAGGAGCCGGCGTCGAGGGCGACCTCGATCTGCTCGCTTCAGCGCTGTTGGCACCACTCGAAGCGTCGCTTGTCCTTCATCAGGTGCGCGATCTCGGGATGACCACCGAGCGCCTGGCCGCCGGCTGGGAAGACCTTGCCCGGCGCGTTACTCGATGTTGACTCCCCAGATCCGTCCCACCACTTAATGTGAGCCCATGCGCATCGCAGCTGCCGTCATCGGCCTCCTGACCATCGCCGCGGTAAGCGGTTGCTCCGCTTCGTCCGACTCCCCCGAGGACAAGACGGACCCCTCCGGCCGCGTCTTCATCTCGACCTCCGTCGACGGAACACAAATTCCCGGCGGTGGCCCGCTGACTCTCGATTTCAGCCAAGCGGATCGAGTGTCCGCGAGTGCCGGATGCAACACGGCAAACGGCTCGGTCGAGTTCACCGACGGCAAGCTGACCACCGGCACCATGGCGTCGACCATGATGGGCTGCCCTCCCGGCATCGCCGAATCCGACGCCTGGACAACAACATTGCTGACCTCCGCGCCGACGTGGAGCCTCGACGGCGACACCCTCACCCTGACATCGGACGACGCCACAGTGACTCTGCAGGACAAGAAGATCGTCACGCCGGATCGACCTCTGCAGGGCACGACGTGGACCGTCACGTCACTCATCGGTCCCGATGCGATCAGTACGAGCCTGGCTCTGGAGACGTCAGCTCCCGAACTCACGATTGCCGCAGACGGTTCGGTCAGCGGAACCACCGGATGCAATCGCATGACCGGAAGCGCCCAGGTATCCGACACCACAGTCACGTTCACGCCGATGGCAACCACGCGAATGGCCTGCCCCGAGGAGAACATGGACATCGAGCGTCAGATCCTGGCGGTACTCGACGGTGAAGTGAGCTACACCGTCGACGCCGACACACTGACCCTGCGCAAGCCCGACAACACCGGATTGATACTGACTGCGCAGGCTTGACCAGACGCTGCAGGCTCGATCAGACGTTGTCGAGCAGCCAGCGCCCCAATTCGCGGGCGCTGGCATCGATCATCGCGGGCCAGTCCAAGGCCGAGTCGTCCGCGTGATCGCTGACATGTTTGACGAGTCGGCAGGTAGCACCCGCAGCCTGCGCGGCGAATGCGATGGCAAACCCCTCCATGTCGACCAGATCGGCTCGCTGAGCGAGAGCGTCCCGGGTCGCAGTGTCGGCGATGAATGCGTCGCCGGTCGCCAACACCGAGTCGTCACCGCCGGCGAGCACCAAACGGTCCGCGACGTCGTGCCCCAGCGCTCGGATCGCGGTGCTGCTGATGTCGTGATTGATGACGACCCCGGGAACATAGAGGCCACCGTGGTGCGCGTGCAGCGCACCGGCGGTCCCGATGTTGACGACCAGCGGCAGATTCTCCCGCTCGTACCGCGCGAGAGCAGAGGCGACTGCTGTTGCAGCACTGACCTTTCCAATCCCCGTGATCAGCAGTTCGTATCCTTGCGGCACGTATGCCGCTTCCGACTTCGTCGCACTGACCACCAGAACGTTGTTCGCACTCATGTGCGCGACCGTACCGCCCCGGATACGGTGGCACTGCACGCGCCTGCTCACATCGCTAGAGTCCATTCATGGCCACACTGCGTGAAAGCATCATCGAAGAACTCGGCACAAAGCCGACAATCGACGCCGCAGCGGAGGTTCGCGCGCGAGTCCAGTTCCTGAAGGACTACGTGCGCTCGACCCCCGCCAAAGGGTTCGTTCTGGGAATCAGCGGCGGTCAGGACAGCACGCTCGCCGGAGCCCTCGCCCAACGCGCGGTCACTGAACTTCGTGAAGAAGGCCACGAGGCCGAGTTCGTCGCCGTTCGACTCCCCTATGGCGCGCAGGCCGACGAATCCGATGCTCAGATCGCACTCGGCTTCATCAAGCCGGACCGCTCTCTCACGGTCAACGTCAAGCCTGGCGCCGACGCCACAGCCCGTGAGGCCTCCGAGGCGTTGGGGAACGGCGAACTACGCGACTTCGTCCGCGGCAACATCAAGGCGCGCGAACGAATGGTCATTCAGTATGCAATTGCCGGTCAGCTCGGCTACTTGGTAATCGGTACCGACCACGCCGCAGAAGCGATTACCGGCTTCTTCACGAAATTCGGTGACGGCGGCGTCGACATCACGCCGCTCACCGGCCTGAGCAAACGTCAGGGCGCTGCGCTACTGCAGGAATTGGGCGCACCCGAGAGCACGTGGCGCAAGGTGCCGACCGCCGACCTCGAGGACGACCGACCCGCGCTGCCCGACGAAGTTGCCCTCGGCGTCACGTACTCACAGATAGACGACTACCTCGAAGGAAAGGACGTTTCCTCCGAGGTAGCCGAAAAGCTCGAGAAGATGTTCGCCAACACTCGTCACAAGCGCACGGTGCCGGTCACACCCCTGGATGACTGGTGGAAGTAACTCTTACCAGCGACTAGCTACCGAACAGGCTGCCGAAGACGTCGCCCAGCGAACCCGTTCCCGAAGCCGGATCCTTCTTCGCGAAGTTGGTGGTGCATCCGTTGAACTGCACCGCATCGACCAGCGTCGAGGTGGCAGCGGAGCCGGTCCCGACACTGACGCCGTAGTGGTCGACTACCGCTTTCGGGTTCGCGGCGACGATGTCAGCCAAAGGCACTGACACGCGGTCCTTGGCGCCGTCGATGTTCTGAGTGCTCCACCACACGCCCTTCTGGAGATCCGCGTGAACGCCGCCGTCAGCCGTCGGCGTCGCGTCCGGTCCCGGGACCCACACCAGGGTGGTGAATCCGTTCTCGAACTTTCCGCCGGTGGTTCCGGTGAGGCGGAGCTGGAACGCCGCAGTCGGCGTGGCGGCGCGCTCGGCAAAGCCGATCGCCTTGCTGACTGCGTCGGACAGCTTGATACCGCCGGCCGAATGGTAGGAAACCGAACGATCGCCGGTACCGTCGACGGCCAGCTTCAGTGAACCGTCCTTGTCGAGAACGTTGTCGGCCGAGTACGACGCGGTCTGATCCTTCTCGTCGGTGAACGGGATGCCCCACCCGTTCGGCGTCGCTTCGGTGGACAGCGTCGAGCACGAGGCTTCCGGCGCAGAAGAGCCGAGAGAACCGGTGGACGGAAGCGCAGTAGCAATTGCTGGAGCGGTGAGTGCAGCTGCCCCGAGGAGCGCTACGACGACGCCGACACGGCGCGTGGAATTAATCGACATTGAAATACCTTTCACATATCCCGACTGGAATTGCGCCAAAATTAACACATGTCGACAATTACCAACAGCGAAGGTATTTCTTTTGTCATCCAAACAGATGACAATTCACCTGGGCAATTAAAAGTGCATTTACTCCCCCAAAAGTAGGAGAAACTAAACAATACGACCAATGCTGGACAATTGACCAACAATGGAGAAAACGGAGATAGATGCCACTTGAGCTGGAGTGATCAAGATATAAATATTTAGACCGGGGAACCGAAATAGGACAAAACGTCGGCAGCCCACAGATAGCTACGCCGACGATCCTCGAACTATCCTCCCGCGAAAGGGGGAAGAATATCCACAGCGCTACCGGAGGCTCGAGAGACGTCGCGGGTCAACTCGTCACCGACGAGGAAAGCCGAGACCGACAGCACTCGCTCCATCTCCGGTCCGTATCGCCCGACCAAGACCGCCACCAACTCGGCAAGTGTGTTGTCGGGCGAAATGGCGACTACCTCGCTACGGCAACCGGATACATCCGCTGCAGCAGCAAAGTAACGAACCGAGATCGAATGCGGATCAGCCACCGATCGCTCCCATACTTCTTTCGGGCGGAACGAAGTCCGCGGCGTCGATGCCGTGCCCTGCCCATTTGTTCCACATCGCACCGCGCCACAAATCCGCAAGTTCGTCGTCACTTGCTCCGGCCCTGAGCGCGGCACGCAGATCAACTTCACGGTCACTGAACAAACATGACCGAATTGTCCCCTCTGCAGTCATTCGCGTCCGATCGCAATCACTGCAGAACGAGCGCGTCACCGAAGCGATGATCCCCACCGTCATTTCAGTTCCGTTGACACGCCATTCTTCAGCAGGAGCCGACGGGTCTTCGCGACCGATTGCGGCCAATTCGAAACGGTCACTCAATTCCGACAGCAATTCAGCCGCAGTCACCATGTTCTCGCGCGCCCAAGCATGGTCTGCATCGAGAGGCATTTGTTCGATGAACCGCAATTCGACTCCGGCGTCGAGGCACCACTGTAAAAGGTCCGCCGCGCCGTGGAGCGTTTCGCGCATGAGAACGGCATTTACCTTGAGCGGCGCCAGTCCAGCCACCGCGGCCGCTCGGATTCCCGCGAGAACCGAAGGCAACCTGTCTCGACGCGTCAATTCCGCGAAGTGCGCGCGATCAACCGAATCCAGGGAAACATTGACGCGGGTCAAACCAGCTGCAGCCAGCTTTGCGGCACGATGTTCGAGCCCAACGGCGTTGGTGGTCATGGCAAGTGGAATTCCTGGCACGCGCGCGGCGCACCCCGCGATGATCTTTTCGAGGTCACTACGCATCAGCGGTTCGCCGCCGGTGAACCTCACCTCGCGAATACCGACTCGTTCGACACCGATTCCGACTACTCGAACGATCTCGTCGGCACTCAGAAGGTCTTCCGCAGCGATGGCCGGCAAGCCTTCCTCCGGCATGCAATACGTGCAACGAAGTGAACACTTCTCGGTGATCGAGACTCGCAGATCTCTGGCAACACGCCCGAACCTGTCGACCAGGAGATCCGTCTCGGGACGACCGGCGAGGGAGGCAGCGTCAAACCGCACGGTGGGAATTCCCATCGAGACCACTGTCATCACTTCACCAACTTCCGTATTGCTCCAGTATGACCGAAAGCCGTACTCCGTGTGTCGGACGGACCACACCGCCTAGGATCAAAACATGTCGAGGTTGTCGAGGTTACTGTCATGAGCGCGCGTTCGGTCGAGGAACACGCTGCGCACATCTCCGGATTGCTCACCGGCCTGCACACCCTCTCTCCGTCGGCGGTTCCGACGGCAGAAGCGTTGGGGCGCATAACTTGCTCGGATATCGCATCGCCGGTGGACCTGCCCCTCTTCCGCAACTCACAGATGGACGGATATGCGGTCGATGCTGCTTCTGTGGCCTCGGTTCCGACCACACTGACGGTTCGAGGCGTGATCGCCGCTGGAAGCGGAAAACCACCGAAACACCTTCCAGGATCGGCATTTCGCATCATGACCGGTGCGCCGCTCCCCGAGGGTGCCGACGCCGTCGTTCCCGTCGAGGACACCACGGGCGTCACCGAGCACGTGGTCACCATCGAACGGGGCAGGTCTGTAGGCGAATTCGTTCGCGAACGTGGCAGTGACATCACTGCCGGAATGCTACTGGTCACGGCCGGAACACACTTGGAACCTCGCCATATCGCCGCGCTGAGTGCTGTGGGCCTGGCCTCGCTCGACACGTACACGAAGCCACGGGTCGCGATAATTACGACGGGCGCCGAACTGAAAAGTGCCGGAACAACTCTCGAACCCGGCGAGATCTACGATTCCAACGGACCAGCTTTGGCAACATTGGCCGAAGCCAACGGCGCCGATGTCGTATCCGTCGCCCGAAGCAGCGACGACCCGGCCGAATTCCGCGAATTACTCTCGTACGCAACCTCGGTCGCCGATCTGGTTTTCACCTCCGGTGGGGTGTCCATGGGCGATTTCGAGGTGGTGAAGGAAACTCTCACCCCTCTGGGTGCACACTTCGGCCACGTCGCAATGCAACCTGGTGGCCCGCAAGGCACTGCAGTGGTGAACGAAGTGCCGGTCCTGAGTTTCCCGGGCAACCCGGTCAGCACGATGGTCTCGTTCGAGGTCTTCGCCCGCAGCGAACTGCGCCGGGCCGCGGGTCTGCCCGAGATCCCGCGCGAACGGCTGCCACTGACTGCACCGCTGCACTCGATTGATGGCAAGCGCCAGTTCCTGCGCGCGCGTAGAACTGCGGACGGTATCGAACTCGTGGCCGGACCCGGCTCGCACCTCGTTGCAGCAATGGCGTGGGCCGACGTCCTGATCGACGTCCCCGCTGCCGTGACCGAACTCGGCGCGGGCGATCTCGTCGACGTCCTCCCGCTCTCGACTTCCTCGATTTGATTCACTCGATCTGATTCAAAGGACACTCATGACCGAATTGACACACGTCGACAGCGAAGGCCGAGCGCGCATGGTCGACGTCAGCGCCAAGGCCGAGACGACGCGCATCGCCGTCGCTGCCGGTGAACTCGTCACGACCGCCGAGGTAGTTCGCCTCGTCCGCGCCGACGGCATGCCCAAGGCCGATGTCCTCACCACCGCGCGCATTGCCGGAATCGCCGGTGCAAAAAGGACGTCCGAGCTGATCCCGTTGTGTCATCAGCTCGCGCTTTCGTCGGTCAAGGTGGAATTCGGGTTCACCGAAACCTCGATCACCGTCGAAGCGACGGCAAAGACTCGCGGACAGACCGGCGTCGAGATGGAAGCACTCACCGCCGTCGCGGTAGCCGGCCTGACCTTGCACGACATGGTCAAAGCGGTCGATCCCGGAGCCACCATGAACGGTGTTCGCCTGCTCACCAAAGACGGTGGTAAACACGGACATTGGACCCGCGACACTCAGAACGCACAGACATCTCCAGCGCACGCCTTCACCTCGCCACGGTCCGCAACCGTCCTCGTCGCTTCCACCGGCGGTGCCAACGGAACCAGACCCGACACCACCGGACCGACGATCGCAGCCTGGCTACGCGAGCGGGACTTCGAGGTGCGTGGACCGCTTGTGTACGCCGACGCAGACATCGCGGCAGGCATCGCTGACGCCAAGGAGGGCTCCCCGTCGCTTGTCATCAGCACCGGCGGCACCGGTGCTTCCCCCACGGATGCAACCCCGGAAGCTACCCGGGCAGTCTTGACCCGTGAGTTGCCCGGGGTCGCAGAAGCGATCCGAACCAAGGGCCTCGAGAAGACCCCACACGCGTCACTGAGCCGTGGTGTGGCAGGTCTCACAGGTACGACGGTCATCGTCAATCTTCCGGGTTCTCCCGGTGGAGTGAAGGACGGTCTCGCCGTCCTCGAACCCATCATCGATCACCTGCTCGCGCAGGTCGCAGGCGGAGGAGCACACGATGAGTGAGCTACTGGCTCGGATCTCCGAGCAACCGATTCACGCAGACACCGTCGACGCCGCCGTTGCCGGTCCGAAGAACGGCGCTGTTGTGGTGTTCACGGGAACGGTGCGCAATCACGATGGAGGTCAAGCAGTTTCAGCGTTGGAGTACCAGGCACACCCGGACGCGGAACGCTTTCTCGAGACGTGCTGCCAAGAGGTTGCAGCCTCGACCGGCCTGCCGGTTGCCGCGATCCATCGCGTCGGCCACCTCGAGATCGGTGACCTCGCACTGGTCGCCGCCGTCGCCGCCCCGCATCGAGCGGAGGCGTTCGCCGCGTGCGCCGAACTGGTGGAGCGCATCAAGCACGAGGTACCGATCTGGAAGCGGCAACACTTCGCAAACGGCGTCTCCGAATGGGTCGGGTTGTAGGTCGAACGCTCCGAGAAGGTAGAGTTGCGATCACTAGGTGCCTGAAATCGGGCATCCAGCGTCGTAGAACGCAAATTTTCTTGCTGAGTGCTCAATGCACCCGCTCTTCTTACGGCGAAGAAGCCTGCCGACCGGCAGCGCCGCCACCACTGTGCTTGATTGTTCGACCGGTTAATTCCCGTGTCGGCATCCGGGCACGAACACGTGCCCGAAAGGCTCTGAACACACTTGTCTGACATCTCTACGCCCGCTACCACCTTCGCAGCCCTCGGTGTGCGCGCACCGCTGGTGAAAGCTCTCGAAGACGGCGGAATCACTTCTCCGTTCCCGATCCAGATCGACACCCTCCCCGACACTCTTTCGGGGCGCGACGTACTGGGCCGCGGAAAGACCGGAAGCGGCAAGACCCTCGCGTTCTCCATCCCCATGGTCTCCCGCCTCGCCGGCGAACTGTCCGGAGGAAAGCGTCGTCCGGGTCGACCGCTCGGCCTGGTGCTCGCACCGACGCGTGAGCTCGCCACCCAGATCACCGCAACCCTCGAACCGTTGGCCGCCGCATACGACTTGCGCGTGACCACCATCTTCGGTGGCGTCTCGCAGCACCGCCAGGTTCAGGCTCTCAAGGCCGGAGTCGACATCGTCGTCGCCTGCCCCGGTCGCCTCGAAGACCTCATGAAGCAGAAATTCGTCAGCCTCGACGCCGTCGAGATCACCGTGCTCGACGAGGCCGACCACATGGCCGACCTCGGCTTCCTGCCCGTCGTCACCCGCATCCTCTCGTCCACCCCGCAGGACGGGCAGCGCCTTCTGTTCTCGGCAACGCTGGACAACGGCGTCGACAAGCTCGTCAAGCGTTTCCTCAAGAACGAGGTCATGCATTCGGTCGACGAGGCCAACTCCCCCGTCGCAGCGATGACGCACCACGTGTTCGACGTCGACGGCGTCGAAGCCAAGAAGGCTCTGGTCGAGAAGCTCGCTTCCGGTACCGGTCGTCGCATCCTGTTCATGCGCACCAAGCACCAGGCACGCAAGTTGGCTCGCCAGCTCACCGAGTCGGGCATCCCGTCAGTGGACCTGCACGGCAACCTCTCTCAGGCTGCTCGCGACCGTAACCTGGCGGCATTCTCCGCCGGTGAAGCGCGCGTCCTCGTCGCCACCGACGTCGCAGCGCGCGGCGTCCACGTCGACGACGTCGAGTTGGTCGTCCACGTCGATCCGCCGGCCGAGCACAAGGCGTACCTGCACCGCAGTGGTCGCACCGCTCGAGCAGGCAGCGCCGGCGACGTGGTCACCGTGGTTCTGCCCGAGCAGCGTAAGGATCTCGCGATCCTCATGCGTAAGGCAGCCATCAAGGTGACCCCGGTTCGTTCGACTGCCAACTCCGAGCACGTCGTCAAGTTGGTCGGCGACATCGCACCGCACGTCACGCCGGCTCCGAAGGCTCCGGCCCAGCCGAACGGTGGACGCGGACAGCGTCCCGCCGGCCAGGGTGGACGCGGCGGCGCAGCACGTTCGGGTCAGGCGCGCTCCGGACAGGGCGGTCAGTCACGCGGTGCTCGCACCGGCGGAGTTGCTCGTCAGGAACATGCAGGCGGCGGCGCTCGCCGTCCCCGCACCGGCGGCGGCGCTCGCACCGCAGGCTCCACCGGGGGCCGTCCCGCGCGCTAGGCCACCCGGTACAACTCAATAGGTTTCGTAGTGGACAGCGTCGGCCAATGGCCGGCGCTGTCGCCATCCGAAGCGCTCGAGATCCGGAACCTGTTGAAACTCAGTCACCTTCCCGACGCACAGCCACGCAATGGGGCGTACGGGCGACGGAATGCCCATGAGTTCGGTGAGGTACTTCTCGTCGTAGAACGAAACCCAGCCGATGCCGATCTCCTCGGCCACTGCGGCGAGCCACAAATTCTGAATTGCGAGTACCGCCGAGAACAGTCCGGTGTCGTCGACGGTATGACGGCCGAGGATGTTCGGGCCACCGCGTGACGGGTCGTAAGTGACGACGATGCCGGTACCGCTCTCGGCGATTCCCTCGATCTTGATAGGGTCGAACGTCGATCGGCGATCCTCGGGCAAAGACTGCGCGAACTTCAGCCGGGCATCGGCGACATGTGCCGCGAAGGTATTGAGCGTCTCCGGATTACGAACGACGACAAAATCCCACGGTTGCGTGTTTCCCACGCTCGGCGCGCGATGGGCGGCGTCGAGAATGCGCATCAGAGTTTCGTCGGGGATGACCTCTCCCGAGAACTCGGCGCGAACGTCTCGCCGTCGCCGAATCGCTTCGTACACGGATACATCTGATTCACTCACGCCCCGACGGTATAGCGGTGCAATCCCAGCATGGCGTCGGGGTGCGGTTCGACCGTTTCCTCGCGCACGCAGGCGCGGAGTGCGCTGCCGACCACTCCCGAATCCATCCCGGTACCGATCACAACCAGTTGCGTGGTTCGAGGTTCGCCCGACTTCCACCGCAGCGGCGTGATCCGAACATGATCACCCACCGATTGGATCTCGAATTTTCCTGTGTAACCCGGAATCTCGAAGTTCACGAATCCTTTGATGCGGTACACCCCAGGCGGTTGATTCTCGAGGAAATGCGTCAGAGCCCTGGCATCGAGTGGCATCTCCGACGTGAAATCAACCGATTCGTAGCGGTGGTGCAGGTGATCGTGGTGACACGAGCCGTCCTCGTGATCGTCGTCGTGCCCCTCGCGCAGGAGCTCGTCGAGGCTCAGTTGATCGCCCGGAGCGGGAGGGGTCACCTCACCGGAATCGAACAGCAGAGCAGGGTCTATCCGTGAATGCGCCGTCTCCACTATCGGCGCTCGCGGATTCAACTCGCGAATTCCGGCCGTGAATCTCTCGCGCTCGGAGACCGGAACGCTGTCGATCTTGTTGACTACCACCAGGTCTGCCAGGCGGACATGTTGATCGAGCTCGGGATGTTCGCGGCGAACGGTGGAGAAATTGGCTCCGTCGACCAGGACCACCAGGCCGCCGTAGACGACAGACGGGTTCCCACTTCCGAGGACGAGTCGAATCATGTTCCGCGGCTCAGCAAGCCCGCTCGCCTCGATGACGATGACGTCGATCCCGGATTGCCGGTGCGCCAACTTGTTCAGCATCTCGTCCATGTCCGAGACGTCGACAGCGCAGCACAAACAGCCGTTACTGAGAGACACCATCGAATCGACCTGACCGGCGACCATCATCGAGTCGATGTTGACGGAGCCGAAGTCGTTGACGATCACGCCGATGCGTACACCGTCGTTGTTGCGCAGAAGATGGTTGAGCAGCGTCGTCTTTCCCGAGCCGAGAAAGCCTGCGACGACTATTACGGGAATCTGCTTCTTCGCCACCACGCAACCTTCCGAAACCACACGTACCGATCAGTGATCGTAGTGGAGTGTGGCTCCGGAAGGTTCACGCTGACAGCAGACTCACACCGTGCAGAGCGGACGGATGTCCGACGTGCCCTCGGTGGTTGGTGACGTCAAGATCGTGCACGCGTTGTATCCACGGGATTCGGCGACCCGACGGATCTCACTCCAGCCGGCCGCGTCGACAATCGGGGACCGTGAGAGCACGAACCCGGAAAGCCTGAGTGGATCGCCCACCAGTGCCCACGAATAGTCGTCGGCGATATACGTGACGATGTAGTTGGGCGGACCGTCCAAACTCTCCTGCGAGGGCACCCCGGGGAAGCTCACATGCAACTGGGCACCCGTTGCTGGATCGGTAACTCGGGCATTCCCGACGATCTCGTTGGCTTGGCCGGTCCACGTCGTACACGTGTTCTTCACGCTCACGTTCGACGAATCGACGATCCCGTAACTCGCCCGGGTGTCCTTCGCGCACGCGAGGTTGAAGGGCTGAGGAATCGCCGCCACCTGGTTCCATTCCCCTACGTAGCGCGCGGCGTCCAGGTTCGCCACCGGCTGCAGAGGTTCCCAGAGTGGGCTCGCCTGCGCGGTTCCCGAAAACAGCGTCGCTGCGGCGCACACTCCCGCAATCGCAATCGCACTTCGCCCCGACCACTTCATGTCATTGCTCCTCGTCTGTACAACGCTCGATCGGCATTGGTTCCTCAAGGTATTCGGAGCTGACGGACTGGAGGATGGGGAGGTATGTAAAACTACTTTCGGTTTGTTATGGACCTACTTCACAAACCTTATGTAGTCTTTGCTCAAAGATAGCTGAAAGTCGGACGGAGCTACTGTGATGAAGGTTGTCGACTTAGGTCTCGAGCGCACTCGCTATGCAGTCATCGACGAGACGATCGAGTCGAGGTGGCGCCGAGTCACCTCGATGCAGCATGACAGCGTTGCCGTCGTGACTCCGCGCGACCGGATCACTTTCGCCGAACTCGAACTCCGGACCGATGCATTGGTCCGCGAACTTCGCCTGCGTGGGTCACACGGGGCTCGCCCGGTTGCGGTTGATCTCGAACCAACCGCCGAGTCGGTGCCCGCCATCCTCGCTACTCTGATTTCCGGTCGGCCCTTGGTCATGATCGACCCACAACTCCCCGAGGCCCGGCGAGCGCACATCATGAGCGCCTCGGGCGCCGTCGCGCTGCAGTCGATCCTCGACGAATCGGCCGCAACCGGCTTCCGTTTCGACAACGCGCTGGAACCATCGAGTTCCGACCCTGCCATGATCGCGTTCACATCAGGGACCAGTGGAGCGCCCAAGGGAGTCGTGTTGAGCCACTCCATGTGCCTGAACAAAGCCGACGAACTCGCCGCAGCAATCGACCTGCGCCCCGACGATCACATCGGAAACCTCTTGCCCGTCAGTTTCGGAGCCGGAATCACGGCCCTGATCATGGGACTGATGAACGGCGTCACGGTCTTCTGCTGGGATCCACGCATAGACGGAGTTTCGGGAATCGACGACTGGCTGATCGAGAATTCGATCACGACCGCGCACTGCGCGCCGTCATTCCTGCGGGCGTGGTCAGGCCTCGAATCCGATGAAACACCGGATAATTCGCTCGGATTGCTGCGGGTCGTCGTGACGTACGGGGAAGCAGTTCACGGCGAGGACTACGCGCGCCATCGCAGTCACGGCTTCGCTCGCGTCACGTACGTCAACTGGCTGGCCACCACCGAGACCGGTGTCGTCGCGTACAACGCGTTCCCACCACATTCCGAACTACCCGTCGGAGTGGTTCCGGCCGGACGTGCTCGCGACGGCAAGGACGTACAGATCGTCGATGTGAACGGCGTGCCTCTCCCCGACGGAGAGATCGGCGAGATACAGGTTGTCTCGAGCGATCTTGCCGATGGATACCACGGTGACCCGGATCGCACTGCGGCACGATTCACGCGCCTCGGCGACGGAGTGAGCATCTACCGGACCGGTGACCGGGGCCGTATCGACGAACGCGGCGAGCTACAACTGCGGGGACGCGTCGACGACGCCGTCAAGATTCGGGGCTATTTGGTAGAGCCGATGGAAGTCGAGGCGCATATTCGTCGAATTCCCGGCGTCGCCGATGTTTGCGTGGCTGTCGTCCTCGAGAACGATCGACCGGAGATTGTCGCCTACGTGGTCCTGACCAAAGCCGTGATGGCACGGTCGGGCGCCGAAATGCGCCGCGAATTGGCCAAATTTCTACCGGCCTGGATGCTCCCCCGACATTTTGTTCTGATGCCAGCGTTGCCGCGCAACGAAAGAGGAAAGGTCGATCGCCCGACGCTGCCGACTGTCGCGGTGCGGTCCACTCCACCGACTCTCGCCGGGCCCGCCGAATTGTGGTTGTCCTCGATCTGGGAGTCGATTCTCGGTATCGACTCCATCGACCGTGATGACGACTTCTTCGAACTCGGTGGCGATTCGCTTGCTTCAACCGAAGTGGTGGCAAAGATTCACGACATGTTCCGGATCCGGATCACGGCGGCGGAGTTCGCGGCCGCCAGCACCGTCAAAGACCTTGCAGCGCTGGTGGATCGGTGCAGAATCGATCCCGATGATCGTGTCTGTCACAACACGATGGTTCCGCTGAAGCTCGAAGGGTCCGGGCGACCGCTGTTCATCATGAACGGAGCGGGGTGCCCATCGACGACGCTGTCCACCTTGTCGAAAGCGCTTCACACCGATCGGCCGGTTTACGCACTTCAGCCACATGGCTTCGAATCTCGCGGACTACCCGACCGGTCAGTGAAAGCAAGCGCCCGCCGTTTCATATTCGAAATCAAGAAGATTCAGCCCACCGGGCCATACCTCCTCGCCGGTTACTCGTACGGCGGCTACGTGGCGCTGGAGATGGCGTCACAGCTGTCCGAGTCCGGTGACACTGTCGAGCACGTCACCGTTCTCGACACCAGAATCTCCACCGAGACTGCCGCACGACTGGCCGGTCGAGCGGGCATCAGCTTGGATCCGTCGATCGTCGATCTCGCACCACAACCATCCACCAATATTCGATGGAAGCCGACCAGGCGCACCGTCGCGGCGATGTGGATCCGCACGCTCTTCGCCGGCATTCTGCAGTACCCACCGGCCACCCAGTGGACGGTGTTCCTCTACATCGGCGGCCAGGCGCTCCGGAAGCATCGGATGCGAACGTGCGCCGCGCCTGTCACGGTGATCCGTGGAGCCACCAACAACCGTGGACGTGAGATCTGGTCACTCATCGCCACAGGCTCCCTCGATTTCGACGACGTCGACGCGTGTCACGAAGACGTCGTCCGTCAACCGTACGTCCGCAAGACTGCGGCGATCATCGACCGAATCTGCGATCGAGCGTGACCAACTGCGGCTCACGTCCAGCTGTAGAAGAGAGAGCGGCGCGGAGTGACAGCCCATTCGGTCGTCGACGAACAGACCCTTTCCTTGACGAATCCACCCGCCCTGCCCGCAATGACCACTCCCGTTGACTCGTCGACACGAGTGGTCCGCTGGAACACACCTCGCCGCCTCCCGAGACTGATGCACCGGCCTGCGAACTTCGGAGCCACCGGGCGCGGCGCGGAACCTTCGAGTCGATGCAGGATCGTTTCGGCCGCATGGACTCCCAAGGGGATCGCGGCCTGACAACTCATCCTCAGTGAAAGATCACCGACTGCGACCGCATCACCCGCACCAAAGATGTTGGGGTGGGACGAGCATTCCAGTCGATCGTCGACCTTCAGACGACCGAGATCGTCGACCGGGAGGCCACTTCGGCGCGCCAGCTCGGGGACACCGAATTCTGTCGCGAGAATCGTGCAATCGGCCTCAACCCGTACACCTCCCGCTAGCTCGCAGGACGAACCGTCGATCCGAGTCACCCGGGATTCGGTGACAATATCAACCCCAAGGTCGGTCAATGTTCTGAGAATTGCCGATCGAGCACGATCTGACAGATCCGGGGCCAAGATTCCTCCGGTCACCAAAGTGATTCGGCTGCTTCGCTGCTCAGCCAATTCTGCGGCAGTCTCGATCCCGGTGAGACCGCCGCCGACAACGCAGACCGCAGCCTTCTCATCGAGAGTCGCCAGCCTGGACGAGAGGCGATCCGCGTCCTCGAATTCGGCGACGCCGAACCCGTGCTCGTCCGCCCCGGCGATCGTGCTGGGTAACTGCCTACTTCCGACTGCGTAGACCAAGTAGTCGTAGTCGAGCACGCTTCCGTCGTCGAGGGTGAGCCTGCCGCGCGCCGCCTCGATCGTCGTCACCTCTCCGAAGACTCGGTGTGCCGCACGCGGTAGCGCCCTGTCGAACGAGACCGTCGCGTCGTAGCCAGCCGCGATCATCTGATGGAGCCTGATTCTTTGCACGAAGTGTGGGCGCGGATTCACGACGCTCACCGTGATGTCCGACCGAGTTCGCAGCAGTCGCTTCGCTGCCATGACGCCCGCATATCCTGCCCCGATTATCGCCACGTGTGCACTCATGGTTCTCCGTTCCGCCGACGGTCCCCATGCCGAGAATGCACGGGATGATCAGGCCTCATCGCGGACGTTATTGAACATTGACGCCCTGGCGTTATGGCGGTCGACACATCTAGGCAGAACTGTGCTGCATGCAATAGAGACTCGAAAAACACAGGGTCGACAACACAACACTGGCTCGAAAACAACAAATGCTCTGCACCGGTTGGTGCAGAGCATTTGTTCGGGTGGAGCTAAGGGGACTCGAACCCCTGACCCCCACACTGCCAGTGTGGTGCGCTACCAGCTGCGCCATAGCCCCGTATTCAATTCACTCTAACAGTCGAACTCGCAGCGGCTTTTCTGCTTTCCGCTTGCTGGAAGAAAGTTACACCACTTGACTCCTGGGCAACAAATCGCCTGGTCAGAGCGAAGCGGCCGCTCCTCGTCCGAGCGGCCGCTTCAACTCAGGAGGAGAGCTTGGAAACCCAGTCGCTACTGCCCGTGTCAACGATCTTGCCGTTCGCCACTACCGTGGGCGTCCCGTTCGACCCGACATCCTTGAGCGCCTGGCTGGCGGCTGCAGCATTGGCCGCGGCTGCTTCGACGTTGGTACCGGAAGAGATGCAGGTTGCCACGTCCTCGGATGCGCCCGCATCACGAGCGATCTGGGCGAGGTCGTCGTTGGTGTGATCGCTGCTGCCGCCCTCGGCAGGCTGCGTGTCGGTCGCGAAAAGCTTGTTGTGGAATGCGGAGTACGCGATCGCGTCACCACCCTGAGCGACGCAGAGCAGAGCGGCGCCGGCCCGTGTGGAGTAGTCACCGCTGCCCGACGCCGGGTTGAGGAAGTTCAGCATGTGGTACCGCACGGCGACTTCACCGTTGTCGACGGCGGCCGCGAGAGCCTGGCCACTGAGGTGCTCGAGAGCAGCGCAGGCCGGGCACAGCGGATCCTCGAAGAGATCAATGGTCGTCGCGGCGGAGGGCTTGCCGAGCAGCACCACTCCGTTGTCCTGCACCGTGACGGCAACTTCGGAACTCTGCACGGAGCCGTAGCCGTCGTTCTGGGGCTTGTTCTTGCTGTTCGTCCACAAGACACCGCCGATGACGAGGGCCGCGATCACGAGCACCGCGAGGCCACCGATGATGTAGGTGGAGCGGCTCGAGACCGGTTCCGGCGAGTATTTGTTCTTGCTGCTCTTGGTGCTCACGCTGATGCAGTCCTTCGTGCGTCGAAACGATTTACCGATTGCTTACCTTGCCACTGAAGACTGAGTATCCACTGAGAACGCCGCGCGTGATCCGGGCCCCAATGCGAGCGGCGAACGCGGGAACACGAGCAGCCAGACGGCAAGTGCCAAGAAGCCCAGGTCCCGGAGAATCTCCTTCAGATAGTCCCAAGCGCCGACGTCGGCTGCACCTCCGCCGCCGAAACATCCGCAGTCGATGGACAATCCCCTGGCCCACACCGAAATGATCACCGCAATGAGAACCGTGAGGATGACCACCGAGACCGCAGCGGATACGCGCACCGCCAGCCCGACGAGGATCAGCAGGCCCAGCACTATTTCGACCAGGGGAAGAGCCGTCGCCACCGGACCTACCAGCGACTCGGGCAACAGTTGATAGGCGCGCACCGCGATCTTCGTCTGCACGGGATCAAAAAACTTGAGTCCCCCGGAAATCAGCCAAACGGCCGCCAAACCCAATCGGGCCACAAGACTCACGATGCGAATTGCCACCCGATCGAGAGTACAGAATGCCCGGTCAGTCCAGGTTTGTCCGCGCAGGAGTATCCGTTAGCACCGTCACACCAGTCAGATCTTCGACGACGGATTCGACGGGCTTCGTTCGCGACGGAACGAACAACCAACCCGTCGCCGACACGACTACTACGGCTCCCATCACCGCGAAGGCCGCCGAGTACGACACATGCTGGGCGATCAGCCCGGCACAAATCGGCGCCACTACCCCACCGATGTCGGACATCATCTGGAATACCGCCAGAACGGGTCCGCCTCGGGCCGTCGATCCGACAACATCGGCAACCGCGGCCTGCTGGGCCGGACTCATGAGCCCGGAGCCGACACCAGTCACTGCGGCGATGGCGAAGAACACCACAAGGTTGTCGGTGAATCCCATTGCGATGGTTCCCAGACCGCAGATGAGCAGACCGCTCACGACAAAGGGCTTGCGTCCGAAGCGGTCCGAGAGTCGTCCGGACACGATCAATACCAACGCGTTTCCGACGGCAAAGATCGTGAGAGCGTAGGCCGCTATCGACGGGTCTCGGTCGAGGAACTCCACGACGAACAGAGGGACCATGGCAACGCGAACTCCGAAGATCACCCCGCCGAAGGCGAGGTTCGATCCGAGCGCTGCCCGGTACACCGGCGACTGGAGCCCTTCTGTGAGAGTCATCGACTTCACGTCGACAGCCTTGTCCGGTGACGCCAGGTGAGATCCACGCAGGCTCACGAAGACAACGAGCGCGGCGATCACCAGCGCAACTGCGTAGATGATGAACGGCATCCGCAGACCGAACTGCAACAGCGCACCGCCGACCAGCGGGCCGCCGATCGATCCCATGAGAAAGCTTGTCGCGTACAGCCCCGAGACGCGGCCGCGACTGTCCGGCGGTGACATGCGAATGATCAGCCCGAGGGCCGACACGGTGAACATCGTCGACCCGATACCGCCCAACGACCGGAACAGCAGAAGCTGCCAGTACTCCCCGGCGAAAGCGCACGCACCGGTCGAGACCGCGACGATCAAAAGGCCGACGATGTAGACCGGACGCTCACCGAGTTTCTGTACCAAAGAGCCGCTCATCGGCGCGAACACCAATCGCATAAAAGCGAAAGACGAGATCACGATCGTGGCGGCGGTGACCGATACGTCGAAGCTGCGCGCGAACTGCGGTAGAGCCGGAGCGACCAACCCGAATCCGAGGGCGATGACGAAGCTGGCGGCGACCAGTACCCAAATTTCCTGTGGCAGCTTGGCTGCACGAGTTTTCATGTCGCCCGGAATTCTAGCCGGGCGACACGAGCGGTCCGCGAGCTAGTTCGCCTTCAAGACGCCGGACACCAAGTCCTTGGCCGCTGCCTGAACCTGAGCCAGATGATCGGCGCCCTTCATCGACTCGGCATAAATCTTGTACACGTCCTCCGTGCCGGACGGCCTCGCTGCAAACCACGCGTTCTCTGTCGTCACCTTGAGACCACCGATCGCCGCGCCGTTTCCGGGCGCCGCGGTCAGTGTCGCCGTGATCGGTTCACCCGCCAGTTCGGTCGCACTCACCTGATCGGGAGACAGTTTCGCCAAGACTGCCTTCTGTGCGCGTGTCGCGGGCGCATCGATCCGCGCGTACGCCGGGCTCCCGAACTTCTCGGCCAACGCGTCGTAATGCGCTGACGGAGACTTTCCCGTCACCGCGGTGATTTCCGACGCGAGCAACGCAAGGATGATGCCGTCCTTGTCCGTCGTCCAGACGGAACCGTCGTGGCGGAGGAAGGATGCACCGGCGCTTTCCTCGCCGCCGAATCCCACCGACCCGTCGAGCAGACCGGGAACGAACCACTTGAAACCGACTGGAACCTCGAGCAATTCGCGGCCCACACTGCTGACCACGCGGTCGATCATCGAGGAACTCACGAGTGTCTTGCCCACCTTGGTGTCTGCGCGCCACCCTGGCCGGTTCGCGAAGAGATACTCGATGGCAACGGCGAGATAGTGATTCGGGTTCATCAACCCGCCGTCGGGTGTGACGATGCCATGGCGGTCGGAGTCTGCATCGTTTCCGGTCGCGATGTCGTAGCGATCCCGAATTCCGATCAGCGACGCCATCGCGTCGGGCGACGAGCAGTCCATGCGGATCTTGCCGTCAGTGTCGAGCGTCATGAATCGCCAGGTCGGATCGACGAGAGGATTCACCACTTCGAGGTCGAGTCGGTGAGTTTCGGCAATCGCGCCCCAGTAGTCGACGCTTGCCCCGCCGAGGGGATCTGCACCGATCCTGATTCCGGCATCGCGGATTGCATCGAGGTTGAGGACAGAGGGGAGGTCTTCGACGTAGTACCGGAGGAAGTCGTAGCGTTCGACGCGGTCCAGCGCCTGCGCCGCCGTGACACGCCGTACCCCGGAAAGCCCCTTGCGCAGTATCTCGTTCGCTCGATCGGCGATAACCGACGTCGCATCCGTATCCGCGGGTCCGCCGTGTGGCGGGTTGTATTTGAAGCCGCCGTCACGTGGCGGATTGTGTGAAGGCGTCACGACGATGCCGTCGGCTTTTGCCTCCGGTCCGGTCGAGTTGTACCGCAAGATCGCGTGGCTGACCGCCGGGGTGGGCGTGTAGGCATCGCGTGAATCGACGAGGACGACGACATCGTTGGCCACCAGGACCTCCAAGGCCGACAGCCAGGCAGGCTCCGAGAGCGCATGTGTATCGCGGCCGATGAACAGTGGTCCGTCGATGCCCTGCGAAGCGCGATACTCGACGATCGCCTGGGTTGTCGCCAGGATGTGAGCTTCGTTGAACGCCGCGTCGAGACTGGAACCGCGATGTCCTGAAGTGCCGAAAAGTACCTGCTGCATCGGGTTCTCGGGATCCGGGGTGCGCGTGTAATACGCGGTGACCAGATGAGGAACGTCGATCAGATCCTCTGGCAGAGCCACTTGTCCTGCTCGTTCATGCGCCACGAATCCCCCTCGGCCCGGTGGTCGACCACTGTGTCGACGCGACTGTGGACAATTGTCTACCCTGGCCGCGTGGCGTGCACGCTCGACGCCGGATCGGTCAATCCGTGATCTGGATTCCCAACCACGCAGCAGACAGTCCGACGATCAAACTGACGACGATGTAGATCAGCGAGAGGGCCGTCTGGCGCCTCTCGACCATCCCGACATTCTCGTTCGCAAAGGTCGAGTAGGTGGACAAGCCACCGCAGAATCCGGTCGCCAGAAGTGCGGCCATCTCGGTGGAAAGAGCTGCCCCGGTGAACAATCCAAGGAGGAAGCAGCCGATCACGTTGGCGGCGAACGTCGCAGCCGGGAATCCCTTGTACGCGGGCACATACCGCGCCAACAGGTACCGGCCACTCGCACCAGCGCCGCCGCCGAGTGCCACCAGGAGAACTGTCATGCCGACGCTCCGTCCCGCGCGCGGATCCAGCGTTCACCGAGCCCTTTGCCCAGTGCAGCGGCGAGGATCGCGGGAATCAGTGTCCCGAGTACGTAGAGAGTCGATCGCCACGGACTCTCCGTCACAGCGTGAACCGCGAAGGACGAGAAAGTGGTGAAGCCACCACAGAACCCGGTGCCGAGAAAGAGGTACCCAACCTTGTTGTGGACGAGGAGGGCCGCGAGAACACCGAGAACGAACGAGCCGACGACGTTGATGACCAGTGTCGTCCAGATGTGGGGAAAGAGCTCCCCCAGCCCGTATCGACTCAGTGCCCCCAATGCTCCGCCGACGGCAACCGCTCCCACCGCACCCGGCAGCTTCAGATCACCCATGCTCTCGCCTCACCCGAAAGAGCCTACGTCCCGGATCGGGCTTTCGGCGGGCGCGGAATGAAGTAACTTGTCCGCTGCTGATACTCGCGATAACCCGGACGCTGTTCCATATGTCGCTCGAGCAACCGCGCACCGGTGGCGAAGACCAGGAAGTACGTCATGGCGATCGGCGAGAGGACAGTCAACACTCCCGGCCACACGGACGCCGAGACGAGGAAGATCCCCCACCAGACGCATGCGTCGCCGAAATAGTTGGGATGCCGCGTCCACGCCCACAAGCCTTGATCCATGATGTGGCCACGGCTACCCGGATCGGATTTGAATTCCTCCATCTGCCGGTCGCCGACCGTCTCGAACGTGACGCCGACGATCCACAGCACGATACCGAGCACAACAAGAAGCCCGAAGCTACCGTTCGATACTGCTGCGACCTGGATCGGCAGGGAGACGAACCACAACGAAATCCCCTGCGTGAGATAAATCTTGCGGATCGCATACAGCGTTCGATTACCCGTCGCTCGTCCGAGCATTTCTTCGTACCGCGGATCTTCACCCTTGCCGCGGGATCTGATCGCCATGTGCGTCGCCAACCGCAGACCCCAGATCGCCACCAGCGCAAGCATCAACAACCGGCGCCAGAGGTCGCCGGTTCCCACTATCGCGGACACGAGCGCGATCAGAACGAAGCCGGCGCCCCACGACACGTCGACAACATTGTGCCGCCCGATCCGTACACCGATGGTGGCTGTCACTGCCATTCCGACGGCGATCGCCAACAGGCTCGTGAGCGTGACCACTCCGAATGCGCCCCAGTCGAATCCGTTCATCGCCGCGACACCCACTGCGGCCGGACCGATTCCATATCCGATCGACCATCACCGTGCGGCCGGACCGACAGAATCTGATCGACGCCCATCCTGCCGTCCCGAAATGCCATTCCTCCGCCGACGAGGTAGAGACGCCACACCCGAGCGACTTCGACACCCACGAGATCCACGACGCGATCCCAGTTCGATTCGAAGGTCTCGATCCACGCGTCGACGGTCCGCACGTAGTGCTCACGCAGGGCGTGCACGTCCCGGACTTCGAGTCCACCTTCCTCGATCATCGCAACAGTGCGACCGACCGGCCGCATGTACATGTCCGGCGCGATGAACGACTCGATGAACGGACCTCCCCCGGGGTGCGCACCGGTGCGTGACATCTGCTGAATCAGCACACGGCCACCGGCAATAACGTTGTCGTGGAGCGCTTTCACGTATGTCGGATAGTTGCCCTCACCGACGTGCTCACCCATCTCGATCGACGCGACCGCATCGAAGGGACCGTCTGGAATCTCTCGATAATCTTGGAGCCGGATCTCGACCCAGTCTTCCAAACCGAGTGCGCGGATCTTCGCGTCGACAAAAGCCTTCTGCTCCGCCGAGATCGTGATGCCGACAACCCGAGCGCCGTACTCACGCGCTGCATGCAGGCTCAGCGAGCCCCAACCACAGCCGACATCGAGAAACCGCAGGCCTCGCGCCCGATCGAGACCGACCTTGCGGCACACCAGATCCAGCTTGTCTGTCTGTGAGTCTTCGAGCGTGTATTCCGGCGCGTCGGAAGTCCAATAGCCCGAGGAGTACGCCATGTTCTCATCGAGGATCAGTTGGTAGAAATCGTTCGACAAATCGTAGTGGTGCCCGATCGCCTCGCGGTCGCGGGCGAGACTGTGCAAGCGGCCCTTCACCTGAGCCTGCGACGACGGTGGAGCCAAAGGTCTCCCGAAAATACCGAAGGATCGCGCAGCCTTGACCGCGGCCAGGACGAGAGACGGGGTCGGGGTAATCGACCCGAGCCCCCGCTGGGCAGAGACCTTCCACACGTGTGTGAGCGCATCACCGAGATCGCCTTCGACGTCGAGTTCACCGAGAACATATGCCTGCGCCGCTCCCAACTCGCCGGGATTCCAGAGCAAGCGTCGCAGCACATTCGGGCTGTAGAGCGTCACTTTCGGAGCATCTTCCGGACCTGCTGTGCTGCCGTCCCAGGCAGTCAATCTCACCGGAAGTTCGCCGCCGACAAGTGGACTGAGGATGTCCGAGAGACGGCCCGCAACGCCGGCACCTTGTGCCGTCCGATCCATCGTGGCGGTCATCGCTGGTTCCTCCGATCGAGAACAATTTGCTGGACGTCGAGATACCCCGAGCGAAACCCCGCCTCGGAGTAGCAGAGATAGAAATGCCACATGCGCGCGAACACTGCGTCGAACCCGAGCGCGGACGCTTCGTCGGCGCGAGCACTGAAACGCTCGTCCCACAGCCGCAACGTCTGCGCGTAGTGATCGCCCATCGACATCCGCTCACGCACCCGAAGGGTTGTCATGCGTTCGGTGACGTCCTCTATCGCCCGCACCGACGGGAGAAATCCGCCGGGGAAGATGTACTTGTGCACCCAGGTGTAGGTGTTGCGGGTCGCGAGCATCCGATCGTGCGGCATCGTGATGGCTTGGATCGCCGCGCGCCCACCCGGCGCCAGCAGGGCGTCGATCGTCTGGAAGTAGCTTCCCCAGTACTGGTGGCCGACAGCCTCGATCATCTCGACCGACACGACGGCGTCGTACTCCCCCTGTACTTGCCGATAGTCGAGAAGGTCGACCTGAACGCGATCTGCCAGTCCCGCAGCGCTTATCCGCTTCGCCGCCAATTCCTGCTGTTCGACCGACAGTGTCACTGAGCGCACCGTTGCTCCGCGCTCGGCTGCTCGGATCGCCAATTCTCCCCAGCCTGTGCCGATTTCGAGCACTCGCGAACCGGGACCGACACCCGCACCGTCCAGCAGGCGATCGATCTTCCGATGCTGAGCCGCTGCGAACGCGTCCCACGACGGGGTAGCTCCCACCGACAGATCCTCGAAGAGAGCACTGGAATACGTCATGGTGTCGTCGAGGAACAGTTCGAACATCTCGTTCGAGAGGTCGTAGTGCCGGGAGATGTTCGAGCGCGTGTTCTGCGTCGAATTCCGCTCACTGCGAGGCTGCTTCGGAATGTAGAGGCCTCGTAGCCGCTGCAGGAAGTCGGGAATCAGCGTCGCCACCCGGGAGGCGAAGACTTCCAGGACCGCGGTGAGGTCGGAGGCTTCCCAATCGCCCGCCATGTACGACTCGCCGAATCCGATCAACCCACTGTCGCCCACACGAGCAGCGAAGTCGTCTGGACGGTGGATGACCATCAACGGCGAATCCGGACTACCTCCACCGGAGAACTCACCGTTGGGCATCTGAACGCGCAGCGGCAAGCGCGCGACCGCCTTGTGGAACAGAGCGCGGGCAACCGGCGACGCAACCCTCACTTTGAAACCGCTGGGCACCGTGGCAACGCCCGGCCACCGCTCGGATTCGATCGGGTGAGCGGAAGGTTCGGTGCCGAGAGTGGTCGTGGTCATTGCACTGCCTCCTGCGGGTGATGTTGCGGTCGGGGAACGATAGGTAAGCGCCTGGCCCACAGCCGGATTCCTTGAAATCTGATCTGCGCGGCGACTCGCAGCGGAGCCAGCGGGATGGAGAGCGCACTGCGGACGATCTCGCGCGTCGTCGCCGGCACACAACGACCGGACACCGTGGCTACGAATGGCGCCTTGCCGTCACGGGCCAGAACTATCGAGAGCGCGAGCGCGGTGTCGGGTAGCGGTAATCGCATCCGGTACTCGCCGTCCAGATCGTTGAATGGAGACACGTAGAACTCTTTGGACGTGCGAGCCCCGCCGCGTTCGTCGGTTTCGAGCAGGTAGCAATGCCGCTCGCCGTAGGTGTTGTGAACCTCGGCAACGACGCACCGCTGACTGCCGTCGTCGTTCAGACACCAGAACACACTCAGTGGGTTGAACACATGCCCGAGAACACGTGCGTTCGCAAGCATGAGGATGCGGCCGCCGGCGAACTCCAATCCGTTAGTTGCCAGAAAAGACTCGACGTTGGCACGAATCGATCGGGTGGGGTCGCCGAGGTGATCTCCGGCGTCGAACTTCGCCAAGGGTCGCAAAGCCTTCGGGAGCTCGGGCAGATCGTCGACGTCGACGAGCCAGCTGTAGCTTCGGTACTCGAACTCGTTGTGCAACGGCTCCGTTCGTACGTGCCGGATGCTCGTATGAACGATGGACGGCGTGATGGGTGCAGTCACGGCCACCGACCTCCGACGCGTTCGGCGGCACGCAGGCCAGACAGTGCACCGTCCTCGTGGAAGCCCCATCCGTGGTACGCACCGGCAAACGCGAGCACGTCCGAGTCCAACTCGGGAAGCCGCGCTTGAGCGGCGACGGAGGTGGGTGTGTACTGCGGATGCTCGTAGGTCATCTGATCGATCACCGAGTCCGGGGACACCATTTCGTCTCCCCCCAACGTCACCAGGTAGCGCCGACCGGTCTCCGGCAGCCGCTGCAACCTCGTCATGTCGTAGCTGACCAGAACGTGATCTGGCTTCGCGTTGCATTCAGGGATGTAGTAGTTCCACGACGCGCGCGCATTGGTGTTGCCGGGCAGCACATTTTCGTCCGTGTGAAGTTGGGTGTGGTTGACGGAGTACGGCATTGCGCCGAGGACCTGGGATTCGGCAGGCGTCGGATCCGCCAAAATCTTCAGTGCTTGCTGCGGATGCGTTGCGACCACAACTGCGTCGAAGGTCTGGATCTGGTCGTCGCCGTCACGAATGTCGACGCGATCGTCGAACCGTTGGACGGCGCGAACTGGCGTGTTCAGGCGGATATCCCCGATACTTTTGGCGACGAGACGAACGTATTCGCCCGATCCACCGGTGACTGTTCGCCAGGTCGGCGATCCAGTGACGCTCAGCATTCCGTGGTGATCGAGGAACGAGAACAGGTACCGCGCGGGATATTTCAGCGCCGAGCCGGGATCACACGACCAGACTGCCGACACGAGCGGAGTCATGAAGTGAGCGGTGAAGTAGTCGGAGAACCGGCCGCTGCGCAGAAACACTCCCAGTGTCTGGTCGGGTGCCGACGGATCCGTGTTGTCGAGCAGGGCGCGGGCACGGCGATGGAAGCGCTTGACCTCCATCAACATGGACAGAAAGCTGCCGTTGACAAGGAGCCCCGGCGTCGGGAGAACGCCGCGCAACCCTTGGCCTCCCGAGTACTCGAGACCGCAACCCCCACACCTGACCGACATACTCATGTCGGATTCCTGCGTAGGCACATCGAGTTCTGCGAACAATCGCAACAATGTCGGATAGGTGCGATCGTTGTGAACGATGAACCCCGTGTCGATGGCGAGGCTTCGCCCTTCCGGGTCGGTGACCGAATGGGTGTCCGCGTGCCCGCCGAGCCGTGAATCCGCTTCGTAGAGGGTGACGTCACTGTCCTTACTGAGCACCCACGCCGCTGTCAGACCTGCGACACCACTACCGACGACGGCCACCTTGCGCTTGTCGGAACTCATCGTCGTTCTCCCATCTTTGTCGCGGCTACCCCGCGACTCATTCGTGCGATTGCATCCGCGACGAGGCGATGCCAGGTCGCCGCCCGACGGAGCATGAAGTGGCCTGCGCCGTCGATGCCGATCCATTCAGCGCTCTTACCCGACTTCTGCAGTTCGTCAACTTTCCGACGAGACGCTGCCGGGTCGGTCCACGAGTCGGCCGTGCCGTGGAGCACAACCAGTGGTGTGTCCGAACGCAGATTCACCGACGTTCCATCGGGCCACCACGGCGCCAGCGCAACCACACCGACCACCGCCGGATCGCCACACAGTTCGGCGGCGACCCGTCCGCCCATCGAGTGGCCCAGCAAAATCACCCGAGCTTGTGCATTACGTTTCGTTATCGCGTCGAGTGCGGCTCGAGCGTCGGCGACCGGACTGCGCTCGGCACCGTTCCAACCACGAACCCGATAGCGGGCCTGCACCGCTTTCACACCGGAGCGGCGAAGCTGAGCGGTGAACGGGCGCATCCGAAGGTTGGACAGGTGCCAGGCGCGAGCCGGGCGATGGCTCGAGACCTTTCCTCCAGGCAGCACGAGCACCACCAGGTGCTGGTCACCGTCCTGCTGTTGCCGTCGGTTGGGCGTCATGCATGGCATTCGGAGCCGAAAACCATTTGGATGGGGTTCGTAGAATTTCTTTTGTGAATCGTGAAGCACCCGTCGGTGACGTCCTCGACGCCATGGACGCCAACTTGGTTTCCCATTCCTGCCACCTGCATGAACACTTGCCGACTGCATCGGTCACGGTCACTGCGGACGTTGTCGTCGCAGACAGCGGCCTCGCCGACGACACTTTCAACATCATCGCTGGTGCTCGCTTCGCCGTACCTGCCGACGGGCCCGAAGATCGGCGACTGATCGACATCCTCGCCTCGATTCGGGCAACCGGACGTCCGTTCTCCTGGTGGACCGGACCCCGCGATAATCCCTCTGACCTCGGGGCTCGCCTGTCCGCCCTCGGCCGCGTGCGCTCCGAGGAAGAACGAGCGATGACGGCGGACCTTGACGTCGTCCCTCATCCGACGCCTGTCCCAGAACTCTCCGTTCATCGGGTGACTACTCGTACCCAGCTCACCGACTACGCCGCCGTGATGGCCGCCAACTGGTCGCCGCCCTCAGCCGCAGTAATTGGATTCTTCGAAGACACCGCTGATGCCGCCCTCGATGAGCGTTCGCGGAGTTCGTTTGTCGTGGGGTACGCGAACTCCCAGCCTGTCGCCGGAGCCGAGGTCCACTTTGCCGCCGGCGTCGCCGGCCTGTATGGCGTCGTCACACTCGAAACGGCTCGCCGACGCGGATTCGGCTCGGCGGTCACCCTTGCCGCACTCGACATCGCCCGCGAGCGAGGTGCCCGAACAGCAGTACTTCAGGCGTCCAGCGACGGCGCACAGCTCTATCGAAACCTCGGCTTCGACGATGTCGGCACCTACGCCGAGTACTCGATCGGCAGCAGTTAGACGTCCCCGCGGGGACGCTTTCACCCCGTATCCGTGAAGGTGTCGGCACCCACATCTACCATCGAACGTACATTCGAAATGATGTCGGACGCGAGCCGGGGGGCAGCCATGAACGCAGCTTTAACCGAGAACGCAGCACTGATCGATGAAGATACGCAGGGTTCCAACCGAGACGACGTGGATCAGCTCGGCTCGGAAATCTGCGCCCTCGCCGGCCAGATCGCCGCGGCCACGGCTCGATTCCTTACCCTCCTGTCGAAATTCGACGAAGACCGCGGATGGACCGGTCCGGGACTTCACTCGTGCGCCCACTGGTTGTCGTGGAAGTGCGGAATGAGCCTGCACACCGGCCGTGAATACGTTCGCGTCGCCAAAGCGCTCCGACCTTTGCCCGAGATGCGGAAGGCCTTCGAGCAAGGCCGCCTGTCCTACTCGAAGGTTCGCGCCCTCACCCGGGTCACCACGCCCTCCAACGAAAAGCAGATGGTTCGGTTCGGATGTGAGGCGCCCGCAGCCGAGATCGATCGTCTCGCCGCAGGTCTGCGTAAAGCAACCGACAACGAATCCGGCAAAACCAAAGCGGTCGAACATCTTCAGGTCCGCTGGCATTGGGACCCGGATACGGGCGAATTTGTCATCAAAGGACGCCTGCCTGCGCAGGACGGCGCCCGAATCCTCGCAGCGTTAGCTGTGACGGAACGTGAACGCACCCGAATCGCCGCCATCCGCCCCGTCGACGAGAAGGCCGCAAAGAACCCGGTCGGAAATATCGGGCCAGGTCTCGTCGCGATGGCAGAGCTCGCCACCGCCGCAGTCACGGACCGCACGCCCAAGGCCGCCGCGAACGAAGTTGTGTTCTTCCACGAAGCGAACACCGTCCGAGTGCCGAGCGGACCCGCATTGCCTCAAAATGCCGCTGAGGAAGTGCTCTGCAACGCCAAGCTTCGCCTGGGAACGACCAAGGAAGGATGCGTTCTGAATCTAGGTCGGCGGACTCGCGTCGTCAGCGCTAAACAAATGTTGGCATTGAACTACCGCGACGGATGCTGCCGCACACCAGGATGCGGACGGACCCGCTTCCTGCACGCACATCACGTGAAATTCTGGGGACGCGGCGGCAATACGGACTTGGACAATTTGATCATGCTTTGCGGTACCTGCCACCGCGCGCTGCACGACGGCAAGTTCACGATCTCTGCACTCGGCGAGCAGAAGTTCGAGTTTCATTACGCCAATGGAGACGTCATCGACCCAGCACCGCCAACAGAGGGGTTCGCCGATGACCTATTGCGCGGAGACGTACCCGACGACGCGATCGTACCGGCGTGGAGCGGAGAGCCCCTCCACCTCGATCACGCGGTCAGCGTCATCCTTGACGGCTGGGCCGCGTGAGCAAACATTGGTCTAGTCCAATCTGAATCCGTCGTGAACAATCAGACAACCCTCGCATTCAGGTAGTGCAATTGGTCTAGTCCTATCGCAATATCTTTAGCGTGACCAAGAAAATCGCACGCACCTCAGCCGCTATCACACTCCTCCTCGCCGGCGCTGTTGCTGCCGGAACTGCAACTGCTGCAGCAATTCCCGGATCGTCCGACCTCAATCCGTCGGCCGCCGAGAAGACAGTTGTCATCGGCCTTGACGGCACCATGCTCAGCCACATCAAGACCGCCGATGCTCCCCGTCTCCAGAAGCTGATCGCCGAAGGAACCAGCGGAGAATCTTCAATCCTCGGCCACACCACCATCTCCGGACCGTCGTGGTCGACCATCCTGACCGGCGTCTGGGACACCAAGCACGGTGTCAAGGACAACACGTACGCAGGCGCCCGCTTCGACCTCTACCCGAGCGTGTTCACACGGTTGGAAACAGCACAGCCCTCTCTGCTCACCGAGTCGATCTCCACCTGGGGCGGCATCGACAACATCGCATCCAGCGGCACGCCGAAAGCCGACGTTGTCGTCACCACTGCCGATGCAGGTTCCGGAGCGGCCACCGATGCTGCGACCGCTGACGCCGTCGCCCGCGACATCACCGACAAGGGACCTGACCTGATCTTCACCCAACTCGATCAGGTGGACGGCGCGGGGCACAGCGGCGGCACCAACGGCGCTGCGTACGAAGAGTCCATTGCCTCGGTCGACGCTCAGGTGGGCAAGATTGTCGATGCAGTTGATCAACGCGCCGCGAAGACCGGTGAGAAGTGGACGGTTCTGGTCACTGCGGATCACGGCCACAAGCCTGCTGGAGGGCACGGTGGCCAGACGCCGGCGGAAGCAACGACATTCGTCATTGCACGCGGTGCGGGATACGCGGCCGGCAAGACCACCGACGCGTACACGATCGCCGACATCACGCCGACCATCCTCCAAAGCCTGGGCGTTGCATTGCCTGCCGATCTGGACGGAAAGCCGCTGGCCAAGGAAGCTCCCGGCTTCGTCGGCTCGGTCGACCTGGGATTCTTCGGCTCCTGATCGCAAGAAGACCCGGGCGCTCAGCAGAGTGCCGCAGCAAGACCGCAAAAAGGTCGGGCCGGAGAGCGTGTGCTCTCCGGCCCGACCTGTTGTGGAGCTGCCGGGAATTGAACCCGGGTCCTACGTTGAATCGCTAGGGCTTCTCCGTGTGCAGTTCGCTAAGTCTCTACTTGGATCTCCCAGTCTCGCGAACAAGCCAGGATGACGATCCCAGTCACTGTTTGATGTCCCATTCGACTCCGTGACCGAGCCGAACAGTAAAGCCCTCTAGCTGATGCCAGGAACCGGGTCGAGGGCAACCCCGGGCTGACAGACACGCTTCGCTACTTAGGCAGCGAGAGCGTAGTCGCGCTGATTGGAATCGGCGCTTATAGGTTTGCAGCGACGCTTACGGTGGTCTCTTGCCTGCACCGACACGCTTCCCCTAACTCAACACACGCAGTCGAAACCGTTCAGCCCCGTGTGTGCCCCGCGTCTTTCGTGGGGCTATTCACTATAACGCGCCGAAGTTCGGAAGTCATACCAATTAATCGGCGGCACTTTCCGTGTCCTTCGCCGCAGCTGATTCCCTGATAGCTGCGGTCTCACGCTCTGCAGCACCGGTGATGTTGGTGATCATCCCCTGGAAGACAACTCCGTGGAAAGGCAGGATCGAGTACCAGTACGCCCGGCCGGCGAGCCCGCGAGGGAAGAAGACCGCACGCTGATCGAGATGCGAACCCACCGGCCGTCCATCCGCACCCGCCGGACCTTCCGACACTCGCAACTCCAACCATGCTCCGCCCGGAACCTTCATCTCGGCGCGCAATCGGAGCAACTTGCCTCGATCGATTTCTTCGACCCGCCAGAAGTCCAGGGCTTCACCGGTGTTGAGCCGACGTGGATCCCGCCTACCCCGGCGCAGTCCGACCCCGCCGACCGCGCGGTCCATCCACCCCCGGATGGCCCACGCCAAAGGGAATGAATACCAACCATTCTCGCCGCCGATCGACTCGACGACCGACCAGAGGGTTTTCGGATCCGCAGCACAGTCACGTTCGCGGTGGTCTACGTAAACTGCCTCCCCTGCCCAGTCCGGGTCGGACGGAAGAGGATCGGACGGCGCTCCCGCGATCGTCGCACCGGACCACGCCGTTTCCACCTCACCGGTCTCGATCTTGCGAAGCGCCAAACGCACAGCTTCCCGGTACGGCGTGAGGCCACCGGCCGGAGGCGGGATGAAGTCGTCGATGTCGTGGTCGTGCATCACCGCGTCGTTCTGCAGTGATTCGATCAGTGGCATCGCCAAGCCCCGTGGGATCGGCGTGACCAATCCCACCCAGTGACCTGCCAGACGCGGGGTGAGGACGGGCAAGACGAGGATGCGTCGGCGTACCAATCCTGCGACGTCGGCGTAGGTGTTCATCATCTCGCCGTACTGCATGACATCTGGCCCACCGATGTCGAAGGCGCGGTTGACCTCCGGCGTTGTCGCCGCGGCTGCGATCAAATAGTGAAGTACGTCACGCACCGCGATCGGCTGAATGTTGTTGTGCACCCACTTGGGTGTGGTCATCACCGGAAGTCGATTGGTCAAGTGGCGCACCATTTCGAAGGACGCCGAACCCGATCCGATCACCACCCCAGCTTGAAATACAACTGTCGGAACCTCGGAGTCGAGGAGGATCCGACCGACTTCGAGCCGAGACTGCAAGTGAGTCGACAACTCTCGGTCGGACGGATGAAGCCCGCCCAGGTACACGATCCGGCGCACCCCCGCATCGCGGGCAGCGGCGGCGACGTTCTCCGCGCTTCGCTTGTCGATATCCGAGAACGACCCTCCACCGCCCATGGCGTGAACGAGGTAGTAGACCACGTCGATATCGTCGAAAACACCTGAGAGGGAGGCACTGTCGGTCAGATCCCCACGCTTGATCTCCACGGAATCATGCCAGGGAACATCGCGTAGTTTCTCCGGGCTGCGCACCACCACTCGAACGCGATGGCCCTCTTCGACCAGACGAGGGGCAAGACGTCCGCCGATGTATCCGGTCGCACCCGTGATCAACACTCTCACTGCGTCCATCACCCCACGCTACGCACAATTCAACTGCGAAGCGCGAGTGCAACCTCGAGGTCGTCGTTGGTCAACATCATGTTGATCCCCGCTCCAGCCTTCGCCCCGGCGGCTGCGGCCATGATGACCTGGGCACCCGGGTCGACGACGTTGCCCGCAGCGAACACACCGGGCACGCTCGTCGCCCCCATCATGTCGACTGTGACGAAATCGCCCATCATCGTCTCAGCGCGCTGCGCGCCGAACGCGCGCAAGATCGCATCGTTGGGGTCCATCGTGAGAGCGCCACCGACAAAGACCGCCGAACGCGCGACCACAGTGCCGTCGGCCAACCGCACGCCCACCAACCGATCATCCTCGACGACGGGACCAGCGATCTCACCCTCGACGATCGAAATATCGCGAGCTGCAAGCTTTTCCCGATCTTCGGAACTCAGTTCGGTGATTCGATGGAGGAAGAGAACTACGTCGTCGGACCACTGGCGAACCATGAGGGCCTGGTGCATCGCAAATTCCGCGCTCTTGGCGATCACGCCAAGCGGCTGATCGCGCACGCTGTACCCGTGGCAGTACGGGCAGTGCAACACGTCGCGGCCCCAACGCTCGCCGAAGACTTCGAGTTCGTCCGGCAGGCGGTCCGTCAGACCCGTTGCAACGAGGACCTTGCGCACCTGAATCTTGCTGCCGTCAGCCAGTTCTACCGAGAACTTCTCGCCGTCCCGTGTCACGGAGACAACGGTGCCGTCATGGAACTCGCCGCCGAATTTGCGGACCTCGCCTCGGCCGATGGTCAACAATTCGGCGGGGTTCATGCCGTCGCGGGAGAGGAATCCGTTCATGTGATCGGCGGCCGCGTTCCGTGGTGATCCGTTGTCGAAGACGATCACGGACCTGCGTGCCTGACCAAGGATAAGTGCGGCGTTCAGCCCCGCCGCGCCGGCTCCGATTACTGCTACGTCGAATGAGTTCTGCGTCATGAATCCAGAATGACAAGAGATCGCGTTCTTGACAAACACTGTTGCCACTTTGGCAAAATAGATCCATGACCGAAACATCGTTCGAAGCCGTTCTAGCCGGCATCGGCCCTCGCCTACGTGCGTTGCGCCAGCAGTCCGACATGACCCTTGCCGACCTGTCGGAGACCACCGACATCAGCGTCAGCACACTCTCGAGACTCGAATCCGGTACTCGGCGAGCCAACTTGGAGTTGCTGCTGCCGATCGCCAAGGCACACGGCGTCCCGTTGGACGACCTGGTGAACAGCAAGATCAAGGACCCCCGCGTTCGAGAAGAACCGCGAACGGTCGGATGCATGACGGTCATTCCGCTGACCAGTCAGCCCGGCAACCTCCAGGCCTACAAGATGATCATCTCGCCCACCGACGACGATCGCGAACCGGGATCCCACGAGGGCTACGAGTGGGTCTACGTTCTGTCCGGGCGCATCCGACTCCAACTCGGCGACCGGGATTTCATCATGGGGGCAGGTGAGGCCGCCGAGTTCGACACCCACATTCCGCACCGCATCAGCGCTGCCGACGGCCGACCTGCGGAGGCGATCAGTCTCTTCGGGAAACAGGGCGAGCGTGTTCACCTACGCGCAGCGCCGGCCGACAGACGCGGCTGAAACACTAGGACTGAAAACGCTGGAACTCGAAAAGAATCTAGGCGCCCGCGACGGCAATCATGCCGACTGCCGCCAGCGCCAACAGCATTCCCGCTTGTTGCACGCGGCTTACCCGCTCGCCCAGCATCACCATGGCGAGCAGAACCGTCGCAGCCGGATACAGCGAACCGATCACGCTGACCAGTGAGAGCATTCCGCCTTGGAAGGCGTAGATCATCGTCCCGTTCGCGACGACGTCGAGGACGCTGACGTACACCGCGAGTTTGAGTGGCTCGCCTCGTGGGAGAACGAAGTGACCGGCCGCCAGCGCGACCAACCACACCACGACGGTCGCGGCGCCGCGAGATACGGCCAACGCCCACAGTCCGCTGCCCTCGCCGATCTGGTGAAGTGCGATGAACGAGAGAGCAAATGCGCCGCCGCTTCCGACGGTCAGAAGCGCCACTTGCCTGGTGAAGCGGAGAGTGATTCCGCCGGCGACCTCACCCGCGGTGTCGTCAGGCGACTCGCGGCTGACCAGGACGACGGCGACCAGCGCGACGGCAATACCCAGGTACGCGATCAACCCCGGCCGCTCACCGAATGCGAATCCGACGAGGACCGGAATACCCGCCACCAGAACAGCTGTCAGCGGCGAGACCACCGACATGGGGCCAGTTGCCAGCGCGAGATAGAACCACCACACCGCCAGACCACTCGTGACGCCCGCGATCGCGCCCCAGATCAAACCGTTCAGCGTCAGCGTCCCGGAAACGAAAGGTGCTGCGATCAGAACGATGACGAGCGAGAGCGGATACGAGACGATCACCACACGCAGTGCGGCAACTCGTCGTGATGCAACTCCCCCGACGAAGTCGCTGACTCCGTAGGCAACTGCCGCCACGAGGGCAAGCAGGATGGAGGTCAGCGCATGCCCTTGATACGACGACCGAGCTCGCGGGTCACCTCGCGCTCGGCGGTCCGCTTGGCCATGTCCTGGCGCTTGTCGTAGTCCTGCTTACCCTTTGCCAGCGCGAGTTCGACCTTGACCTTGCCGTCGTTGAAGTACATCGACAGCGGAACCAGTGTCTGGTTTCCCTCGCGGGTCTTGCCGACGAGGTGCTCGATCTCACGCTTGTGCAGCAGGAGCTTTCGGGTGCGGCGCGGAGAGTGGTTGTTCCACGTGCCTTGCGTGTACTCCGGAATGTGCAACGAGCGCAACCACACTTCGCCGTTGTCCACGGTGGCGAACGCATCGACGAGCGACGCCTTGCCTTCACGCAGACTCTTGACCTCGGTCCCGACGAGCGCGATACCGGCCTCGTAGGTGTCGATGATCGTGTAGTTGTGGCGTGCTTTGCGATTGGTCGCAATGACCTTGCGGCCCTTTTCCTTCACTGTCCGGGCCTCTCAGTCCGCTGTCTTGCTGTCGAATGGTTCTTGCTGTTCCAGCATAGAAGCTCGTGCAAACCGATTATTCGCGGACGTACAGACGCAGTGTCACGTACGCCGTCACCGCGGCCATTCCGACGCCGGCAAGCACGAGGATCGGCGAGACGAACAGCACGTCACTGTTGGAGATCCGCGCCACGATATTGGCTTCGTAGACATCGGACAGGACCCCGTCGATGAAGACGTTCTTCGCCGTGAACAGTCCGGCAATGGCGAGCACCGCACCGATCAAAGCCGCCACGACGGCTTCGAGGAGGAACGGAAGCTGGGTGTACCACCGCGTCGCGCCGACCAACCGCATGATGTTGACCTCGGTACGACGCGTGAACGCGGCGATCTGGACCATGTTGGCGATCAGCAGGATGGCCGCGATCGCCTGGACGATCGCGATCGCGAACGCTGCGTTGCGCACTCCACCGAGCACGCTGAACAGTCGGTCCACCAACTCGCGCTGATTGAGCACACTCTCGACGCCGGGCCTCGAACCGAAGGTGTCGTTGATGACGCCGAACCGCTCCGGGTCACTGAGCTTGACCTTGAACGACGCCGGGAAGCTGTCCGGGCTCACCAGCGCTGCCAGCTCGGGCTGGTCCTTGAACACGCGCTCGGTGGCGTCCTTCACGGCGTCTTCGCGGTTGAGGTACTGAACCGCGACGACGGACGGAGTCTGCTCGAGTTCCTTGCGCAACGAACTGCAGATCTCCTGCTCGCAACCGGGATCAGCCGAAGAGATGTCGTCGGTCAGGAAGATCTGCACCTCGACTCGTTCGAGGAAGATCTGCTGGGTCTTGCCTGCCATCTGCACGACCAGCAGACCTCCGCCGAAGAGACCGAGGGAGATTGCCGTCGTCAAGATCATGGCGATGGTCATCGTGATGTTGCGGCGTAGGCCGGTCAGGACTTCGCTGAAAATAAAGCTGGCGCGCATCGGGGAATCCGATTCCTTTTCGAGAGGCCGGTTGTTTCACGACAACCGGTGGGCGTACGGGACGTGTGGTCGTAGTCGGCGCTACCTGCCGACGCCGTACACACCCCGCGCTTCGTCTCTGGTCACCTTGCCGAGATCGAGTTCGATGACGCGTCGACGCATGGAGTCGACGATGTGGTGATCGTGGGTCGCCATGACGACGGTGGTGCCTGTGCGGTTGATCCGCTCGAGCAGCAGCATGATGTCCTGGCTCGTTTCGGGGTCCAGGTTGCCGGTGGGCTCGTCGGCGAGCAACACGAGCGGGCGGTTCACGAATGCGCGGGCGATGGCGACGCGCTGCTGCTCACCGCCGGAGAGTTCGGTGGGCAGTCGATCGGCTTTGCCGGCCAGACCGACCATGTCGAGAACCTCGGGCACAGTGCGCGCGATGACGTTGCGGGGCTTGCCGATGACTTCCAACGCAAAGGCGACGTTCTCGGACACCGTCTTCTGCTGAAGCAAGCGGAAGTCCTGGAAAACACAGCCCATGCTCTGGCGAAGCTTCGGCACGCGGCGGGCCGCCAACTTGTTGACGTGGAAATCCGCGACCTCGATGTCACCGGACGTGGGCGACTCCATCTTGAGCAGCAACCGCATGAACGTCGACTTGCCAGAGCCGGAGGGGCCGATGAGGAAGACGAACTCCCCCTTCTCCACCTCCACGCTGACTTTGTCGAGCGCCGGCCTGGTGGAGGCCTTGTAGGACTTCGACACATTCTTCATGCTGATCACAACTAGCCAGTCTAGCCGTTATCTAACGGTGACCTTGGCGCCACGCGCGAGCACCCTCGTCCTTATCCGGTACCGGTGGTCGCAGGTGACTGTGGCACCGACGTCGGTGCCTGCATTGCCGCGCCAGGTTGCGGGACGGTCGTCGTCGCAGGAGTCGTCGGCACTGTGGTCGCAGACTGTTCGGCGTTTCCCGGAGCAGGCGCTGGACCAGAAGTCGGCGTCGGAGAACCGGAGCTGCCCGTACTCGATTCCGAGGACGGAGCCTCGGAGGTGGTCGTCTGCTCGGTCGAGGACGGCACGGGGGTCGTCGTCGACGGTTTGACCGATGGAGCGATGTACGGCTCGGTGACTGACGTGTCGACGCTGGGCGGCGGAGTTGCTGCCGTTTCTTCCGGATTGAGGTACGTGTGCAGCAGATACGTGAGGATCCAGGCGACCACGAGAATGAACGTCGAGGTGCGCATCCGGCCACCGAAGATCCGTGACGGAAGCCAGTCCAGGTGAATCAGGCGGTCGAGTCCGCGGCGCGGTTCCTGATCGGTCATTCGCTCGCCTCCTCGGTCCGTGCGGTGTGCAGATCCGGTGACACCGTGATCCCCTGACGTCGCAGTGCCGCGGCGACGCGGACACGAAGTGCTCGCCCGACCTGGAATTGTTTGCCAGGCAGCGTGCGCGCAACCATCCGCACATTGACCTGATCGACCTCGAGGCTTTCGACGCCCATGACCGTTGGCTCGTCGAGCAGCAGTTTCTTGAGTCCACGGTCAGCCATCGCGTCGACTCCGACCTGACGAAGTACCTCGTTGACCCGGGTGAGGTCGGCAGTCGCCGGAACCGGAACGTCGATGACGGCGCGTGCCCAGTCCTTGGACAGGTTGGTCGCTTTCACGATCTGGCCGTTGGGAACGGTGATGACCTCGCCGTCGGAGTTTCTCATCCGCGTCACGCGCAGGGTCACGTCCTCGATGACACCTTCGGCGTCGTCGGAGGAGCCGGTGATCGCAAGCCGGACGGTGTCACCGAAGCCGTACTGGCGTTCGGTGATGATGAAGAAACCGGCAAGAATGTCCTGCACGACGCGCTGTGCACCGAAACCGAGCGCCGCACCGAGAACAGTTGCCGGCGCCACGAGACTGCCGATCGGCAAGTTCAGTTGGTCGAGAACCTTCAGCGTCGCGATCACGTAGATGAACGTGATGACCACCCAGGTGATGACCTGCGCGACCGAGTGGCGATGCTTGGTCGCCTCGGAGCGAACCAGCGCATCGCCCAACTGATAGTTGGAGTCGATCTGGTCGGTGACCTTGTTGCCGCCCCAACTGACCAACCGGGCGAGAATCATCGCGCCGAGCACGGTCATGAGGACGGACAAACCGGTGGTTTGAAGCCAATCGAGCAGGTTCTGCCCAGGTCGAAGTAAAGTCATCGTGCCTTTCGGTATCCGAACGCTATGCGGACTGGTTCTCGCTCATGCGCCAGCGGATGCCGGCCTCGAGGAACCCGTCGATGTCGCCGTCGAGCACTGCCGACGGGTTGTTGACCTCGTACTCGGTACGCAGGTCCTTGACCATCTGGTACGGATGCAGAACGTAGGAACGCATCTGGTTGCCCCACGAGCTGCCGCTGTCGCCCTTGAGCGCATCCATCTCGGCGCGCTCTTCCTGACGCTTGACCGCGAGCAGCTTGGCCTGCAGGACGCGCATCGCCGACACCTTGTTCTGGAGCTGCGACTTCTCGTTCTGACAGGTGACGACGATTCCCGTCGGGATGTGTGTGAGTCGAACGGCGGAGTCAGTGGTGTTCACGGACTGACCACCCGGACCGGACGAGCGGTAGACGTCGACGCGGATGTCGTTCTCGTTGATCTCGATGTGGTCGGTCGTCTCGACGACCGGCAGGACCTCGACCTCGGCGAACGACGTCTGGCGACGCCCCTGGTTGTCGAACGGGCTGATTCGGACGAGCCGGTGGGTGCCCATCTCGACGGACAGCGTTCCGTAGGTGTACGGGCCCTTGATCGCGAACGTCGCGCTCTTGAGTCCGGCTTCTTCGGCGTACGACGTGTCGTAGACCTCGACGCCGTAGTCGTGCTTCTCCGCCCAGCGGATGTACATACGCATGAGCATCTCGGCCCAGTCTGCGGCGTCGATTCCGCCGGCGCCGGAGCGGATGTTGATGAGTGCGTCGCGCTCGTCGTACTCGCCCGACAGCATGGTCTTGACTTCCATCGCCGCGATGTCGTCACGCAGGCTCGCCCGCTCGGCGTCGGCATCGGCCACCGCGTCGGGGCCTTCGTCTTCTGCCAGTTCGTAGAGGATCGGCATCTCGTCGAGCCGCTCGCGCAGTGCGACGATGCGGCGAAGCTCCGCCTGGGCGTGGGATAGCTGGCTGGTGACCTGCTGGGCGTGTTCCTGGTCGTTCCACAGACCGGGGTCGGCCGCCTGGTGCTCGAGCTCGTCGATGCGTCGGCGCAGCTCCTCGACGTCCACAACCGATTCGCAGGTGCGAAGGGTGGTGTCGAGGGCGTTCAGGTCTGCAATTACGTCGGGATGCACGGTTCTCAAGGCTACCGGGTGCCGACCTGGGCTCTGCTGTGCGTCACCCTGTCTGCTCCCCCGTGCGTCACCTATTGGGATCACCGCGACTGGAAGCCTTGCCAACCAGGGTCCGAGGGAACCTACTGGAGTGATGACTGTCACCGACGAATACCTGCAGAACAACGCCGCCTACGCCGAGCAGTTCACCGGTCCGCTCCCCCTCCCACCCAGCAAGCACGTTGCCGTTCTCGCCTGCATGGACGCCCGCATCGACGTCTATCGGGTGCTGGGGATCCAGGAAGGTGAATCGCACGTCATCCGCAATGCGGGTGGAGTCGTCACCGACGACGAGATCCGATCCCTCGCCATCAGCCAGCGTCTGCTGGGAACTACCGAGATCATCCTCATCCACCACACCGACTGCGGAATGCTGACGTTCACCGACGACGACTTCAAGCGATCCATCCAGGACGAGATCGGCATCAAACCCAACTGGGCTGCCGAATCGTTCCCCGACATCGACGAGGACGTCCGTCAGTCGTTGAAGCGCATCGAGAACAGTCCGTTCGTCACCGCGACGACCTCCCTACGCGGATTCGTCTTCGACGTCGCCACCGGAAAGCTGAACGAAGTCTTCCCCGTTTGAGCCGGTAGGTTGTGTATCCGTGACCGATCGCGCATCCGACCTCGCACTCGCCCTCCGTATCGCCGACGAGGCTGACGCGATCACTCGCGCCCGCTTCGGTGCGCTCGATCTTCGAGTCGACGACAAGCCGGACCTCACCCCTGTCTCCGACGCCGACCTCGCTGTCGAGCGTGCAGTGCGCGCGACACTCGGTGAGCACCGACCGGAGGATTCCGTACTGGGCGAAGAATTCGGCGGCGACGCAGTCTTCGAGGGCAGGCAGTGGGTGGTCGACCCCATCGACGGGACCAAGAACTTCGTCCGCAACGTACCGGTGTGGGCCACGCTGATCAGCTTGCTCGAGGACGGCGTCCCCGTTATCGGCGTCGTGAGCGCACCCGCCCTGAATCGGCGATGGTGGGCTGCAACAGGTTTGGGCGCACATACGTCTTTCGGAGACGGTGACGCTCGGGCGATCCAGGTATCCGCCGTCGATCGCAGCGAATCGGCGAGCCTGAGCTTCTCGAGCCTCTCGGGGTGGAAGGACCGCGGAATTCGCGATCAGTTCGTCGAACTCACCGACCACGTATGGCGCGTGCGCGGTTACGGGGACTTCTTCTCCTACTGCCTCGTGGCCGAAGGCGCCGTCGACATTGCTGCCGAACCCGAGGTTTCCCTGTGGGATCTGGCAGCGCTCGACGTATTGGTCCGTGAGGCCGGCGGCGCGTTCACCGATCTGGACGGCGGCGCAGGTCCGCACGGCGGCAGCGCGGTCGCCACCAACGGACTGCTGCACGAAGACGTTCTAGCCCGCCTGCGGTAACCACCCGGTTACCAGAACATCCCACCCGCCGCAAGGGTCCGAGGGAGGAGTTCCGACAGGCCCGTCGGCAGGATTCGGCACGACATCTCGGCCCGTTGACTGGAAGTAGTTGATCACGCACTACTTCCAGGAGAACGATGAACCGGATTTCCAGGCGCACGATTCTGTTCGGTCTGGCCGCAGCGCCCCTCGGGCTCGCGGTGGGCTGCGGCGCCGACCCGGCAGCGAAGAGCGCCACGTTGGCGGAGGCCGGAACTTCGCGTCCGCTACCGATTCCGCCGCTTGCCGAATCCACCGTCGACGACGCAGGTGTTCGCCACTTCACACTTCGTGCCGGTGCCGGGACCACCGAGATCGTCGCGGGAAAACTCACCGACACTTGGGGTTTCAACGGATCCATTCTGGGGCCCACCGTCCGCGCCGAACGCGGAGAATCTGTCGCATTCACGATCGACAACACACTGGCAGAGCCCACGACCGTCCATTGGCACGGCATGCATCTGCCCGCCAGATACGACGGTGGCCCGCACCAGACCATCCAAGCCGGCGGACGCTGGGAACCGGCGTGGACGATCGGTCAGCCGGCGTCGACGCTCTGGTATCACCCACACCCGCACGGATCCACCGAACGGCACGTGCAGCGCGGTCTTGCCGGACTGTTCCTGATCGACGATGCCGACACCCGGGCGTTGGACATCCCCAAAACCTATGGTGTCGACGATGTTCCGCTGATAATCCAGGATCGTCGATTCCTCGCCGACGGCAGCTTCGACGAATCAGATCCGACCGACATCGGCCTGCTCGGCGACACGATCGTCACCAACGGCATCTCCGACGCCTACCTCGACGTCACCACCGGGGTCGTCCGGTTGCGCATCCTGAACGGCTCTTCCGGCCGTCTCTACAACCTGGGGTTCCCCGACGACCGCACGTTCGATCTGATTGCCACCGACGGCGGACTGCTCGAATCACCGATTGCGATCAAGCGGATTCAGCTCAGCCCCGGTGAACGAGCCGAGATCGTGGTTCGCGTCGACCCCGGTGCGACGACCACACTGGTGTCGTTCCCGATCGAGGACGGCGGTGGCGTGAGTTCCTCCGACGCCGAGAACTTCGGCATGAACGACCGCTTCGACATCATCGAGCTGCGGGGGGTTGCCAGCCGCGCGTCACGGTCGACTCTCCCGGCGCAGTTGGCCGCACTGCCGCGTCTCGATCCGTCGAAGGCAAGCGTTTCCCGAACCTTCGATCTGCAGTGGTACATGATCAACGGGCAACGAATGGACATGAACCGCATCGACTTCGAGGCGGAGGTCGGCGCGACCGAGGTGTGGACGATCACCAACAAGGACAACTGGCCACACAATTTCCATGTCCACGACGTACAGTTCCAGATCCTCGACGTCGACGGTCGCACTCCCCCGCCGCACTTGCGCGGACTCAAGGACACCGTCTACACACCGCCGGGCAGCAGGGTTCGCGTCGCACTGCAGTGGTCCGAGTACACCGATCCCACGTTCCCGTACATGTTCCACTGCCACCTGCTGATGCACGAGGATCAAGGGATGATGGGCCAATTCCTCGTCCTCGAACCGGGACAGAAGGCGGCTCCGATGCAGATGGACATGCCGATGCCTGGTTCACACTCCGGTCACTGAAAGTTCTGCCAGTGGTACACAGCGAGGCGAACCCGATTGTCGCAACCGGTCTTCGACATCAGGTTCGCCACGTGTGTCTTCACCGTGGTCACACCCAGATGCAGCGTGTCCGCGATCTCCTGATTGCTTTTCCCTTCTGCCACCAGTGCGAGGACCTGCGATTCGCGATCGGTCAGCGGAACCTTGTCTGTCACCGCAGTGTCTGCGATACCACCAATCACCGCTCGATCCACAACGCGGCGGAGAAGTTCCGGAGTGAACACCATCTCGCCCTCGGCGACCCGCCGAATGGCGCCGAGCAGCTCGGCGGGTTCGGTGTCCTTGACGAAGAACCCCGAAGCCCCCGCGGCGAGTGCGGGATACAGATGATCGTCGTCGTCGAAGGTGGTCAACACGAGAATGCGCGCTCGACGACCGGCCTTGACGATCTGCTGCGTGGCACCGATCCCGTCCAGCCCGGGCATTCTCAAGTCCATCAGAATCACGTCGGGATCCAATTCGGCAGCGAGTGCCACCGCCTCGACGCCGTTCGACGCCTCACCGGCCACGGTCATGTCCTCGGCTGCCGCGCACAGCATCCGCAAACCGGCGCGCACCAGTCGCTGGTCGTCGACGATCAGCACGCTGATCACGAGACACCGCCCGAGACAACCAGTGGAATACTCACGTGCACTTCCCATTTCCCGTCACTGTTCGTGCCGGCGGTCATCTCGCCGCCGACCAACTCCGCGCGCTCCTGCATTCCCACCAGGCCATGACCTGCATTCCGGGGCGATCCTTCGACGTCGTTGACAACCCTGACATGCACCCGGTTGTCATCGCGACCGACCGAGACCGATACCAGCCCCTTCTTGTCGCCATGCTTCATGACGTTGGTCAGTGATTCCTGAATCACCCGCAACAACGTCAGCCTCCCGATTGCATCGAGATCGGCTGCGCCTGACTCGACATTCTCCTGGGTATCGAAGACCGACTGCACCTCGAAACCCGCCGCACGCACACGATCTATCGCCGCCCCGATTTCCGCGTCTACGGCATCCGGCTCGACCAGAGCGACCTCACCGAGCGAAGGATCACGAAGTGCGACCAGAAGCCGACGGATATCGGCCAACGCATCCGACGCCGTCGCACGCACATCCGCGAGGACCTCACGCACGGCCTCGTCCTGGGGCGCCAAGACATGTTGAGCCACGCCGATTCTCAGGACGATCGATGCCATGTGGTGTGCAACCAGGTCGTGCAGTTCGCGGGCGAGCGCACTGCGCTCCGCAGCGCGGGTCTGCGCAAGATTGTTCGCGGCCAATTCACGCTGCGAGCGCAGATACAGTCCGAGCAGCAGTGGCAACCCCACGTACGCAAGCACTTTCACAGCCGTGGTGACAGAGAAGAATGCTTCGTGAGATTCGAACCAGATCCCCGCGAGCACCGAACCGCACCATCCTGCTGCCGATACGGCAACCATTTCTCTGCGCTCGGCCCGCATCGTGACGTCGACGACGGCGACAGCCCCGAGATACGGAACAAGTTCGGACAGCCCCCAGGCGTCGGCGACGAACATCGGAACCGCGAGCGCCGAGATGGCCAGGGACGCGAAGACCGGCCATCGACGGCCGGCGACGAAGGCGAGCGCCGACAGCATCGACAGCATCCAGTAGGTGACGGGAACTCGATACTCCCCCGGATACGTGCTGGCGATCAACAGGCACGGGACCACCACCAACGGCGCGTAGCGCATATATCGCTGTATCCGATCTGGCACCTCTGTCCGGCTCACCCCTCGAGCCTATGACGCGCATCATTTCGCGGTTTCTCGACAACAGACCTTACTGATGAGTAAGATAAAAATCGTCCAACGCCCCAACACCGAGAAACAGCTGGTGATCATGACCAAGCAAGACAGTGTTGCCCCCGACAAGAGCGCTCAGCGCAGCGAATCGGGCGCGCAGCGCGGCGGCGCCAAGGGTGCGCCCCGCGACACGTCCGCCGTCGGCCTGAACCCGATCAAACGCGACGCCATGGGCGCAGCCATGCGTGTGCTTACCAAGATCACCGGTTCGGAACTGGCCGAGAAGTTCAATCTGCGTCAGACCATCGATCGCGTGACCTACGAGGGCACCAAGACGGGCTTCAAAACCCTGGGTGCCGCCACTCGAGGATTCCAGAAGGTCTCGGGCAACGGTGCACCCAAGCGCCTGCCCGACAACCCGAGCAAGAACGCCGACTACTTCGATCTCACCCCGGACGACGACCAGAAGATGATCGTCGAGACGGTGCGTGAGTTCGCGGCCGAAATCCTGCGTCCCGCGGCCTACGACGCCGACGGCGCAGCTCAGGCCCCCGCCGATCTCTCCAAGCGCGCGGCCGAGCTCGGTATCACGCTGATCAACGTTCCCGAAGAACTCGACGGAGCAGCCGCCGATCGCGGCGCAGTCACCAATTCTCTTGTTGCCGAGGCACTTGCGCACGGAGACATGGGACTTGCACTTCCGATCCTCGCACCGAGCGGTGTTGCAGTTGCACTGACGCAGTGGGGCACCGACGCGCAGCAGAAGACCTACCTTCCGGCCTTCACCGGCGAGCAGGTCCCCGGCGCAGCAGTGGTGGTCAACGAACCACGCGCACTGTTCGATCCGTTTGCCCTGCAGACCAAGGCAGTGCGCTCCCCCAGCGGCTACAAGCTCAACGGCGTCAAGAGCTTGGTGCCCGCCGCGGCTACGTCCGAACTCTTCGTCATCGCCGCGGAACTCGACGGCAAGCCGTCCTTCTTCATCGTCGAATCCGACACCAAGGGACTCGTCGTCGAAGCAGATCCCAGCATGGGTCTGCGCGCCGCCGGCCTGGGTCGCCTGATCCTCACCGACGTCGCTGTGTCGGAGTCCGCACTGCTCGGCGACGGTGACGCCGAGCAGCGTAAGGCCGAATACGCCGACGCGATTCGCCTGGCTCGCCTCGGTTGGGCGTCCATGGCCGTCGGCACCAGCCAGGCAGTTCTCGACTACGTGATTCCGTACGTCAACGAGCGCGAAGCGTTCGGCGAGCCGATCAGCCACCGCCAGGCGGTTGCCTTCATGGTCGCCAACATCGGCATCGAACTCGACGGACTGCGTCTGGTCACGCTTCGCGGCGCTTCACGCGCCGAGCAGGGCTTGTCCTTCGCTCGCGAATCCGCTCTGGCCCGGAAGCTGGCTTCCGAGAAGGGCATGCAGATCGGCCTCGACGGTGTGCAACTCCTCGGTGGACACGGGTTCACCAAGGAACACCCGGTCGAGCGCTGGTACCGCGACCTCCGTGCCATCGGCGTTGCCGAGGGCATCGTCCTCATCTGACGCCGCTGAACTTCCAGGAGAACCACGATGATCAACCTCGAACTTCCCAAGAAGCTCAAAGCATCAGCGAACCAGGCACATCAGGTCGCGGCGCAGATCTTCCGACCCATTTCACGTAAGTACGATCTCGCTGAGCACGAGTATCCCGTCGAGCTCGACACCATGGCCGCCATGGTCGAAGGCCTCTCCGATTCCGGTGGAGACATCGGCGGTGCCAGCGGCGGACGGTCCGACGCGAGCGCCAAGGGTGGCAACGCCAACGGCGGCAACATGTCTGCGCTCCTCAACTCGCTCGAAACATCTTGGGGCGACGTCGGACTCATGCTCTCGATCCCCTACCAGGGGCTCGGCAACGCCGCGATCGCCGCAGTGTCCACCGACGAACAGCTCGAACGTTTCGGCAAGGTGTGGGCCTCGATGGCCATCACCGAACCGAGCTTCGGTTCCGACTCCGCCGCAGTGACCACCACCGCCGTTCTCGACGGCGACGAGTGGGTTCTCAACGGCGAGAAGATCTTCGTCACCGCCGGTGAGCGTTCGACGCACATCGTCGTGTGGGCGTCGGTCGACAAGTCGAAGGGCCGAGCGGCCATCAAGTCGTTCGTCGTTCCGCGTGACGCACCGGGCCTGAGCGTTGCTCGCCTCGAGCACAAGCTGGGCATCAAGGCATCCGACACCGCAGTACTCCTGCTCCAGGATTGCCGCATTCCCGCGGACAACATTCTCGGCAGCCCGGAGGTCAACGTCGAGCAGGGCTTTGCCGGCGTCATGCAGACGTTCGACAACACCCGGCCCCTCGTTGCAGCCATGGCCGTCGGCGTCGGACGCGCGGCTCTCGAAGAACTGCGCGGCATCCTGACCGAAGCCGGTGTCGAGATCTCCTACGACACACCGGTCTACAACCAGCATGCAGCTGCAGCCGAGTTCATCCGTTTGGAAGCCGACTGGGAGGCCGCGTACCTGCTGTCTCTGCGCGCGGCGTGGATGGCGGACAACAAGAAGCCGAACTCGCTCGAAGCGTCCATGTCCAAGGCGAAGGCCGGCCGCACCGGCACCGACGTGACGCTCAAGGCAGTCGAGTTGGCCGGAACCTACGGCTACTCGCAGCGCCCGTTGCTCGAGAAGTGGGGCCGCGACTCGAAGATTCTCGACATCTTCGAGGGCACCCAGCAAATCCAGCAGCTGATCGTCGCACGCCGCCTGCTCGGAAAGTCGTCCGCCGAACTGAAGTGACGGTCGAATTGAAGTGACGGTCGCACAGACCCGATCCCGAAACACTCCGCCCCGCCACCTTTCGAGGTGGCGGGGCGGACTGCTCGGTCGCCATCGTGAAACTTCACCACCGAAACCTGATTGCCCATTAGTGTGTAATCAGTCCTACAACGACGCTCGGAAGAGGTTCACGTATGCCCGGATTGGTCACCAAGGTCACTGACACCATCGGCGCGGCGGGGGTCATGTTCCGAGCCGGACTCGTCCCGTTCCCTCGCCTCGATCGCGGGCTCAAATCCATTGCAGCCGTGGACAAGTACGGACCCTTTGCCGGGCCGGTCCATGCACACGCCGAGAACGGCTACGACGCGGTGGCGATCATCGACGAGCGCGGACCCATCACCTATGCCGAGCTAGAGCGTCAGAGCAACGCGTTGGTCCGGGCGTGGCAGGCCGACGGCATCACGTCCGACTCCGTCATGGGTGCGATGTGCCGTAACCATCGAGGCTTGGTCCTGACCATGCTGGCGGCAGCGAAGAACGGAACAAAGCTCGTTCTCATGAACACGGGCTTCGCACGGCCCCAACTCGTGGACGTCGCCGCGCGTGAGAAGGTGGTCGCCTTCGTCTACGACGACGAGTTCGCTGACATCGCCGATGCCTTGCCGGACGACGTCGTCGTCTATCGTTCCTGGCCAGAGGGCACGGCCGCGGACGGTTCCACGGCAGCTACTCTCGACGAGGCCATCGCCGGACGCACCACGTCGTCGGTGCCGGCACCCGAGAAGAACGGTGGCTTCGTCCTCCTCACCAGCGGCACAACGGGAACTCCCAAGGGTGCGCCGCGTGGCCACACCTCCCCTCTCGCGTCGGCGCAGTTCCTCGACCGCGTGCCGTTGCGCCGCGGACAGACCATGATGATGGCGGCCCCCGCCTTCCACGGAACCGGCGTCTCGCAGTTCGCTCTCGCGTTGGCGCTCGGCCAGACCGTCGTCATGCATCGAAAGTTCGACCCGGAGAACACGATCAAACTTGTCGCACAATACAAGTGCGACAGTCTGGTCGTGGTCCCGACGATGCTCACTCGCATCATCGACCTCGGTCCCGACGTGCTGTCCAAGTACGACACGTCGAACCTGAAGATCATCTTCTCGGCAGGTTCGTCACTCTCACCCGACCTGTGCAAACGAGTCACGGCCTCGTTCGGCTACGTCCTCTACAACCTGTACGGATCCACCGAGGTCGCGGTGGCAACAGTCGCGACTCCCGAGGATCTGACCATTGCGCCGGGAACCGCGGGCCGCGCGCCGGTGACCTGTCACGTCGAACTGTTCGACGAGAACAACAAGAAGATCACCACCCCACACACGATCGGCAGAATCTTCGTCGCCAGCGGGCTGAGCTTCGAGGGATACACCGACGGGCGTGACAAGGAACGTATCGACGGACTTCTCTCGACCGGCGACGTCGGACACTTCGACGCCAACGGCCTCCTCTTCGTCGACGGCCGCGACGACGACATGATCGTCTCCGGTGGCGAGAACGTCTACCCGCTCGAAGTCGAGAACCTGCTCGCCGATCGAGAGGACGTCTTGGAAGCGGCAGTCATCGGAGTCGAGGACGCCGACTTCGGGCACCGCCTGCGAGCGTTTGTCGTCGTCGCCCACGGCGCCGACCAGAACTCCGACGAGCTGAAGGATCACGTCCGGTCGAATCTCGCGCGCTACAAGGTTCCCCGCGAGATCGTCTTCATCGACGAACTTCCCCGCAACGCCACCGGAAAGCTGTTGCGCCGCGTCCTGATCGAGATGGAGATCAGCGAAGACTGAGCACAGTCACAAAGCGCTGAGCGTCCGGATCAAATCCGCCTCGTCGACGCGAGTGGAGTGCCCCTCGCGGAGCACGACCTCGCCCGCAACCAACACCGTGTCCACGATCTGACGACTGCCCGTCGTGAGAATGGACGCGCCCGGATCTCGCACCGGGAGGCAACCGAAGTCGCGTTCGAACCGAATCATGGTGAGGTCGGCGGGATCGCCCACGGAGATCCCGCCAGACCTGGCCGGCAGACCGAGTGCTGCGTTCGCACCGCCGGATGCGATGTCGATCATGGCTTCGAAGCCGAACAGGTCGGCGCGGCCACGCGCGGCTCGCTGCACGTAGGCGCCGGTGCGCAGAGTCTCGAGCATGTCCTGAGTATCGTTGCTGGCTGCGCCGTCCACACCCAACCCCACCGCGATCCCCGCGTCGAGGAAACTCGGGACGGGCGCGATTCCGCTACCGAGGCGCATGTTGCTGACGGGGTTGTACGACACTCCGACGCCGCGCTCCGCCAGCACCTTCTGACCACGGTCGTCGAGTTCGACGCAGTGGACCGCCAGCACCCGGTCCCACAAGAACCCATGGGAATCCAGGTAGTCGACCGCGTTCATGCCCGCGTGTTCGGTACACATCGTGTTGTCGGTCTGCGTCTCGAGCAGGTGAATCGAGACCGTCAGGTCGCGAGCCCGCGCGAACTCACGCACTTCCGACATCCCGTCCGGGGTCAGCGAACGCGGGTTCGGTACCGCGACTGCCACGTCAATGCGGGAACCGGCGACGTCGCGCATCATCTGATCCGTATGTGCGAGAACATCTCCGAGTGGTTGCATGAGCCGCGGATCGAAGCCCCACTTCCTCGTCTTGTCCGCCCGGTCTGCGGTTCCGCGTCCCAGCACCGCACGAATCCCGGTGTCGTGCAACGCCCGGATCACAGCGTCGTGAACCTCGCTGGACGGGTGCGGCCACATGTGTTCGACCAGGGTCGTCGTACCGCTGCGCAATGCCTCCAGCGAGGCTGCGACAGTGGCCGTGTATGCGCGCTCCGGCGTGATCTGAACCGACTCTTCTGCGACCGCGAGTAGCCATTCGAGAAGCGGTGTCCCTTCGGCGATCCCACGCATCAGTGACTGCTGAAGGTGCGTATGGGTGTTGACGAACCCAGGGATCAGATACGCCCCCGATCCGTCCACACTTCCAGGTGTGGCGGTGCCGGTCGACTTCTCGATCGATTCGACCACCCCATTCGAGACGACGACGTCGCGGCCGGTCAGCCATTGCCCGCCGCTGTACAACGTCACGTCCCGGATGATCGCGTCGGTCATGTTCTTGGGCGCGGTAGTCATCGCCAGTTCTCCTGAAAGTGTGTGACGGAACGGATACGGATCAACGCGCGAAGTTCGCGCGTACTCGCTGGTCGATGTAGTCCTCGGCAGTGATCGGCGGGTATTTGCCCGCCGGCCCCTCGATGGTCACGTCGCGGTTCGCCTGAGCGAAGAACGCGAGGCTGTAGCGGGCTCCCCGATAGTCGGTGACTCCGGGACTCTTGACCCGGTGGAAGTTCGACGGCAGGACATCATCACTCCATCTCATCAGCATGTCGCCGATGTTGCAGGTGATCGCTTCCTCGGCCGGCACCACCGACGTCCATTCCTGGGTGTCCATCTCCTTGCCCGGGCACAGTTGCAACCCGCCCTGACCGTCACGCTGGAAAAGCAATGTCAGGCAATCGAAATCGGTGTGCGCTCCGGCACGCCACATCCCTTCGACATCTGCGTCGGCGGCAAGGGGGAAGTAGTGGAGTAGTCGCAGTGTGCTCTGGTAGGTGGCCACCGACGGGTCATGTGCCCTGGTGAAGAAGTCTCGTTCGAATCCCAGCTTCTCGGCGAAGCACGACAACAGGTCCATCGCAATGCCCCAGCACTTGGCTTCGAAGTCCAGGATCGTTTCGCGGAATCCACCCAATTCGTCTGCAGTGGGCCACAGATCACCCATATGCGGGCGGGTCACCTGGTAGGACTCTTTCTGATCAGGTGTTCCGATGGACGGACGCACCTGCGTCATGCTCTCCCAGCCGGAGTTGAAACCCTTCTTGAGCGGGTACTGCGCTTTCACCTCGGTGGGCAGTGCAAAGAATCGCTCGGCCGCCGCGAAAGCCTCGCGGACCTGGTCCAGATCGATTCCGTGATTGACGATTTGGAAGAATCCGATGTCGGTCGCTGCCGACCACAACTCCTCGGCGATCTCGCTGCGCCGGTTCTCGAAATCCGAGAGATCGATTCTTCGGACCTCGCGGTCGGTGGTCTCCGTGCCCAGGCCACCCATGCGGGTCTCGCGGTTGAGTTCTGTCATGTCGTACGTCATTTGCTGTGAGCTCCTTCAGCGGATTCCGATGGACCGATCGGTGAACTTGTCGGTGTAGATCTCTTCTGCAGTCAATGACTGCGGTATCGACGCACCCCCGGCGTTCAGGATGGGCTTCAGTTCTTCGACGGTGTGAGCGACTCGCGTCATGTCGAACGTGCCGACGGATCCGTCTGCCTCGTTCGCGATCAGGCCTTTCTCCTTCAGGAGCTGGGCACTGAACGCTGCTTCGCCCTCGGTGTAGGGAGAGAACGACACGTCCTGCGAGACGACGTCGACAATGGCAGCATTCGCCGCATCCGGCGCAGTGATGTAGTCCGCGGTGGCCTGCTGAATGATCGGAACCAGCTTGCTCAAACACGGCGAGAGTGTCTCGACCTTGTCGGCACGAACGGAAACATTGGACGCGTAGATGTCGAAACCCGAATCTTTCAGCAGGTCATAGGAAACCGGCTTGTCCCACGCCGGCGTCTCCTTCTCGTACGTGTACGGTTCCGAATTCGCGAATCCTTGCTGAGCGATGGTCGGGTCACCGACAAATCGCGAGGGAGCTCCGTCGTAGCTCGTGTCGAGCTGAGACTGCTCCAGTAGTCCTTTCGCCACGAGCCACTGCGGAAAGAGTTGTTCCTTGGAAACGACGACACTCGCGTCGGACTTGCCGATATCGGCAACACTCGTCCAGTCCGGATGAGACTCATTGTCCCACATGAGGATTGCCGGGCTGTATTTGAGCAATGGCGTGACGGCCACAACGGGCTGACTTGCCGCTGCCGCGATCACCTGATCCCCGTGCACCAAGCCGAGAGTGATGGAATCGTCGACGTACATCTGGGAGCTGACGGATTGGAACCCGATTGCCGGTCCCCCGGCCCGCAAGGTCAGGTCGACTCCGGTGTCCTTCCCTCCGGCGACAAGAGTCCCACTGACGGACTTGTCGTCGGTGTCGACCGAATAGCCGGGACCGAGCATCTCGAAGAGCGCTCCCATATCCGACTGTGGCTGCCATTGGAGTTGAACCACAACGTTTTCCGGACAGAGACCCGCAAGGTTCTGCGCCTCGGCAGCTGGTTCGAGAGATTCCGCTTTCGCCGTCTCAGCCTCACTGGAGCTGCACGCAGTCAATCCGATGGCTGCACACATGGCCAGTGCCGCGCCCGCCGCTCCCACACTTCTGCGATTGGAATGCACCTTGCGATTTGAATACACAGCGTCTCCTTCGTGAAAACAATTGGGATGTGGGCGAACCAAGAAGGGTGATCCGATGAGCACACTCTGCAGCACGTGGATTACATGCAATCGCCTCGTTGTTTCCATCAGGTAACGCGCGCCAGTATTCTCGCTTCACCTGCAATGTCACCTCACATTTACATTCAGAAATCTAGGCGACATACATGCAATTCAAGATAGTTCCTACATATTGAAGAACTTTTGCATGCATTACCGACCGGAGGCTCAGATGGAACTCGCGAACACGATGCAGGATGCCGACGCTCGCAAGCTCACCGCGCCGATGCAGATGGTCTTTTCCGATGTCGTCAAGAAGTTCGATACCGGCACTGTCGCGCTGGACGGCATCGATCTGGACGTGGAGCGAGGAGACTTCGTCGCCGTGGTCGGACCCTCAGGCTGTGGCAAGTCGACTTTGTTGCGCATGGCGGCCGGCCTCGAGCGACCGACCAGTGGTGCGGTTGCCCTCGACACCGAATCAGTTGGCTTCATCTTCCAGGAGCCGACTCTCCTCCCCTGGCGAACCGTGCAGGCCAACGTCGAATTATCGGCTGAACTCGGTGGCGGCGACAAAGCAGCGCGAAAGTTGCGCGCCGACGAGGCAATCCGCGCAGTCGGCCTTGCGGACTTTGCGAAACAACTGCCCAATGCGTTGTCAGGCGGAATGAAGATGCGTGTCTCGTTGGCGCGTGCGCTCACCCTCGCACCCGCTGTGATGCTGCTCGACGAACCTTTTGGTGCGCTCGACGAGATGACACGACTGGAGATGCAGGTAGAACTCCAAAGGCTCTACACCGACAAAGGGTTCACCTCGATGTTCATCACGCACTCGGTATCCGAGGCCGTGTACCTCGCAAACAAGGTGGTCGTCATGACCGCCAGGCCTGGACGAATACATTCGGTCGTGGACATCGATTTCCCGTACCCGCGTAGCCCGGAACTGCGCTACGACGCCCGATACACCGAACACGTCGCCGAGATCTCGGCCAGCCTCCATGGGAGCTCACGATGACCGAAGTCCTTGCAGTACAACAGGGCACCACCGTACGCAATACCGCCGTTCGTACTGATTCTGCGACCACGGCGCAAGCACAGGCACAGTCCGGACGGCCCTCTCGAATGAGAGCGCTCGGCACCTTCCTGCTCTATCCGCTGCTCTCACTTGCCGGCGCGGTCGCAGCGTGGTCGGTCGTCAGCTACCTCGTTCTCTCCCCGGAACGTCGATTTCTCCTTCCGCCGCCGAGTCAAGTACTGACGAAGTCGCTACTCGACTGGAAACACCTCTCTCCCATGCTCGAAGCCCTCGCAGTGACGGCACAGGTTGCGCTGGTCGGCTTCGTCGTCGCGGTGGCAGTCGGCGTCGGAACCGGCGTGCTGATGAGCCAGGCCAAGTGGATCGAGCGGATCGTCTATCCATATGCCGTTGTGCTGCAGGTCATTCCCATCCTCGCCATCGTCCCCCTCATCGGACTCTGGTTCGGCTACGGCATGACCGCGCGCACCCTGGTGTGCGTTCTCATCGCGGCCTTCCCGATCATCACCAACACACACTTCGGGTTGCAATCGGTCGATCGCGGACTGCACGAACTCTTCACCCTCGGCCGCGCCTCGCGTTGGGATCGACTGGTGAAACTCGAACTGCGAGCGGCAATGCCGGCCATTCTCACCGGCATCCGCACCGCCTCCGGCCTTGTTGTCGTCGGTGCCATCATCGGCGACATGTTCTTCGCCAAAGGACAACCCGGGATCGGGACCCTGCTCGACGTCTACCGAAGCCGCCTTCAGTCCGAGGATCTGATCGCCGCGATCGTGATCGCGTCGGTGTTCGGCGTCCTCGTCTTCTCTGCCTTTGGATTCCTCTCACGTGTGCTCGTCGGTAAGTGGCACACGTCCGGCCGCAAGGACTTTAAATGACCCACGAAATTCCCGCCTTCGAAATCCCTACGATCGATATCAGCCCGTACCTCCGCGGCGAGGCGGCTGCAAACGCCACCAACAGCACTGCCTGTGCGGAAGTGGCAGCTCAACTCGATCGCGCGTGCCGGGAGGTCGGATTCATACAGATTGTCGGACACAGCATTCCACGATCGGCGACCGACGGACTGGCCGACGCTCTCGACGAGTTCTTTGCTCTCCCACTGACGGTGAAGAACAACTATCGCCGTCCCTCGTCCGAGAACCGTGGCTACTCGCCACCGAAGTCGGAATCACTCAGTATGAGCCTGGGCGTCGCCGCTGCGAACCAGATGAACGATTTCTACGAAGCAATAGTCGTGGGCACAGAGGTGAGCGACTATCCGGGCGTCGACCTACCCGAGTCCAGCTACGCCGCCAACACTTGGCCCGAGGCCGCGCCCGGATTCCGACCGGCAATCGAAGAGTATTTCCGTCATGCCCAGGGCTTGGCACGAATCCTGATGTGCGCCTTTACCGACGCCCTCGGATTGCAGCCCGAGTACTTCGATTCGATGCTCGACCATTCGATCGACGCGATGAAGATGAACAACTACGCACTGCCTGAGGGCGAGATCCGCATCTCCGGCGACATGACGGGAATGGGCGCTCACACCGACTTCGGAATCTTGACCATCCTGTGGGCAGATCAAGTTCCGGGCCTTCAAGTTCTGAGTACCGATGGCATATGGCACGACGTCCAACCTGCCGACGGCGCACTCTTGATCAACCTCGGCGACGCGATGGCACGATGGACGAACGACCGATGGCGCTCGACAGTGCACCGAGTCGACCCACCTATCGTCGATGGTCAGATCATCCGACGTCGCTCTGCCGCATTCTTTTTCGACGGAAACTACGACGCCGTCATCGAAGCACTGCCAGGGACTCTCGAACCGGGCGAGGTGGGATACCCGCCGATCACGATCGCCGAGAACATCGCGGCCAAAGTGGCCGGACTGAAAGGCGCGACGGCGCCCGACGTCGACAGTCGCAGCGCTGACCGGGTGCGCGCCGCCGGATAGCGCTCCCGGGTACCGTCGATATCGTGCAGGATCGAAGTGAGGACAAGATGACCACCACCGAACGAGCTTTGCTCACCGAGTCCGTGCACGAGACGCTTCGAGAACTGATCTTTTCGGGAGAGCTGGCGCCGGGGACACCACTGAGTGTTCCCGCGCTGGCGAGCAAGCTCAATGTCAGTCGAACGCCGGTCCGCGAGGCCGTGCAGCAGTTGATCTACGAGGGCATCGCGGTCCACACCCGAAATGCGGGTGCAAAAGTCGATTCGCTGGACGCAGAGTCTCTGCGCGCGGTCTTCGAGGTGCGTGAGGTACTCGACGGTCTCGCGGCTTTCAACGCGACGGCCAATGCCACGCATGAAACCGTGTCACAGCTGAACAAGATGGTGCAGGTGCAACGCGAACTTCTCGAGAGCCCGCCGGATCAGCGTCGCGATTCGACGCTGGACCTCGAGTTCCACACCTTGATTCGTGAGACTGCATGCAATCACCCGCTCAGTGAAGCCCTACATCGTCTCGACGGACAGTCACATCTCTACCGTTCGGACATGTGGAGCCTCGAGCTCAATCGACGGATCGCCGTCACCGAGCACGCTCGTATAGTCGCGGCCATCGAATCGGGTGACGCCTTGGGGGCCAGAACTGCCGCGAGCGCACACGTAGCCGGGCTACTCGTCCGAACAACCCGGACCTGAAGCTTTACCGAAATGACGGGAACAACGTGTCAGGCCAGGTGATGTCGCCGTCGTTCTCGTCCACGAACGTACCGACACAGTCGCGCCCCAAAGCGCTGATCGCTCCCGAGATGACCTCTGGATGCTCGAGCTCGGTGAGATGGTCTGCTCCGGTTCCGGCCCCGGGAACGCCATCGACGTACACCCGGCACTGGCCCCCGTCCAACCGACCGTCCGCCCACTCGCCCGAACTCTGCACCACCGAATAGTAGGCAGATCCAGGAGTGTCCTCACCGGCATTGAGCTTGGCGAGAACTTCGGAGAACATGCAGGTGTCGTAACCGTCGGCAGGGCCTTGTACGCAGCCACCGGGGCTACCGTACTGCGGAGCACCGATGGCGACGAATGAATCCACTACTTCGGAGCCACCGAGGAACTTCGCGTAGTACCGGGAGCTCAGTCCACCCGCACTGTGTGCGATCACCCCGACGGAGTCAGCGCCGGCAGCGTAGGAGCGAATCGAATCGGCAATCAGCTCGGCGTCGGCCGCAATCATCTTGCCGGGTGCGTCGACGAAGTGTGTCTCGTAGCCCGCAGCGCTCAGTGCCTCGTCGAGGGCGCGGTAGGTCGCCTGGTGCGTTTCTCCCGAGTTGTAGAGCTGCTGCCCTGGAACGATGAAGACCACGCGCTTCGCATCGGTGATCCGCCCACCGGCGGCAGCGCTTCCTGCCGAGAACGCCAGAGCGGTGGCCACCAGCGAAGTAGTCACCGCCATCGCCAAAAGAATCTTCGAGAGTCGCACGTCGCCACCCTACGACGGCTGCGCACAAAAAGGACCGCCGCACTGGAATCCAGTGCGGCGGTCCTTTCTAGTAGCGGGGACAGGATTTGAACCTGCGACCTCTGGGTTATGAGCCCAGCGAGCTACCGAGCTGCTCCACCCCGCGATGCATTGACAAAGTTACACGAGCAGATGAACGGAACGCAAATCGCCTGCGCTGGAGCGAAATACACGCCTGAAAGTCGAAGAATCGGGTGACTGGGTTCACAAAATGCCCGTGAGCATCAACACATAACAAGCATGTAACGAACGCACCTCGAAACGGCATCGGAAAGGCTCTACCAGCATAAACGCCGAAAATCCTGGATGGGAGAAGACCAGGTGGTCCGGAAAATCGCGAATCGACCCTCGTTCAGCGCTCCCGTACGGTCGGTCCCGGCCCGAATCAACCGGGCGAACGCCGACCCGCCGCTGCTCCACTCTGCCCCGCGGGATCGGAACCCCCGAAACCTTCGAGGGGCAGAGACACGGAGAGACAAGCGCCCGGGAAGTCAGCATCATCGCCGACCCGCAGGCCCGCCGATGTCAGCAAGCGCGGAGAGGATTTACCCCGACATGACGTACACCAGCATCAGCAAGCGTGCATTCGGCACATTGGCAGTAGCCGGCGCACTTGTCGCAGTGCCCCTCACCATGAGCACCGGCACCGCTTCCGCAGCCACCCACAACTGGGACGGCGTCGCACAGTGCGAGAGCGGTGGCGACTGGAACATCAACACCGGAAACGGCTACTACGGCGGCCTGCAGTTCTCGCAGAGCACCTGGACCGCCAACGGTGGCACCGGCTCGCCCGCCAACGCTTCCAAGGAAGAGCAGATCCGCGTCGCCGAGAACACCCTGCAGAGCCAGGGCCCCGGCGCATGGCCAGTCTGCGGCCAGCGTCTGACCGTCGCAAGCGAGCCGGCAGTCGAAGAGGCTCCCGCCGCAGCACCGGCTCCCGTCGCCGAGGCACCCGCAGTTGCTCCCGCCGTCGAAATCCCGGCCGAGCTCAAGCCCGCCGCACAGCAGGCTTACGACACCGCTCGTGACCTCGCCGGCCAGTACGGATTCGCCGCACAGTTCCAGCAGCTCTCCGATGCCAACGCACCGATCGTTGCAGCACTGCGCTGATTCAGCTCATACAGCTTCACCTGAGCACACAAGAAGGCCCACCATCCGATCGGATGGTGGGCCTTCTGCTGTTCATGAACTGACGCCGCTTACCTCGGCAGCGCCTGGTACGCGTCGACAGCCTTCTGCAGGCGGTCAAGCGCAGCACCGTAGCTGGTGAAGTCACCGCTCTGTTGCGCCGACTTCAATGCCGCCATTGCCGAATTGACCTCGGCCAGCGCCTTCGTGACGTCATCCGAAGAAGCCGGCGGGGCCGGTGCCGTCGGCGTTGTCGGCGTTTCCGGTTGCGCTCCGGTATCCGGATCGGGTGCCGGCTGGGTGACAGTCGCTGCCGAACCTGCGCCCGGCCAAATCTGACTGATCGCCTCGGAGACGGTCGGTGCATAGCCGATCCGAATGCCGTTGGTGTCGCTGAAGCTCACCAGTACACGCGCCAACTGAGGGAACGCGTTCTGCGAGTTTCGCTGCGAGTACAAAGGCTCGACATAGAGGATTCCACCCTCGGCAATCGGCAGAGTCAGCAAGTTTCCGTACTGAATCTTGTTCGACTGCTTGAGCAGTGACACTTCCGAAGCAACACGCGAATCCGACGTCATCGCAGACTGAGCCTGCTGTGGACCCTGAGTCTGCGTATCGGTCGGCAACTGCAGCACCGTGAACTTGCCGTAGTTCTCCTTGTCGTTCGCCACCGAGATGTAGGCCGACAGCAACTCACGACTGAACCCGACCATCGGACTGGTCAGACGGAAATCCGCCTTCGCGGTGTCCTTGTCGCCCACCAGCACGTAGTACGGCGGCTGGTTGGCCGACGTGTCGATCGTCGGATCACTCGGAACCGACCAGAACGCGTTGTTGGTGAAGAACTCACTCGGATCGTCGACGTGGTACTTCGCCAGCATCTCTCGCTGAACCTTGAACATGTCTTCCGGGTAGCGGAAGTGCGCCTGCAGGTCGTCCGAGATTTCGCTCTTCGGCTTCACCGTGTTCGGGAAGACCCCCATCCACGCCTTCAGAACCGGATCCTGCTCGTCGACCTGGTACAGCGTGACCGTGCCGTCGTAGGCGTCGACCGTGGCCTTCACGGAGTTGCGGATGTAGGAGAACTCCTGGCGCGGAATGAGGCGCCCGGTCGTCTGGTCGATACTGTCCTCGACCAACCCGTCGAGCGAACTGCGCTGCGCGTACGGGTAGTCCTGGGCGGTGGTGTAACCGTCGATGATCCACTGCATCTTGCCGTCGACCACTGCCGGGTAGGCAGCGCCGTCGGTCGTCAGCCAAGGCGCGACCTCCTCGACCCTTTCCTTCGGATCACGCTTGAAGATGATCTTGGAGTTCGAGCCGATTGCACTCGAGAACAAGATGTTGCGCTCGGTGTACTTCGCCGCGAAGGCAAGACGGTTGAACCAGTTGCCGATCGAGACACCACCCGAACCGGTGTAGGTGTACTTCGAGGTGTCGGTGTCGTACTCACGAGGTCCCTCGCCGTCGACGGAACCGACGATCGAGTAATCGGCGTCCGACTGGCTGATCACCTCGCCGTAGTACGACCGAGGATTGTCTACCTTGAGGTTCTCGTTCTCGGGCGTGGTCGTCAGGTCGCTGACCGAGTAGATCGGGTAACCACCGGTGTTGTTCTGACTGTCGCCCTGCACGGCCGTGACTTCGTTTGCCTGGGCCGCGACGAAGCCGTTGCCATGCGTGTAGACCGTGTGCTTGTTGATCCAGTCCGTCTGGTTGCCGGAAAGATTGTTCGGCGACAGCTCACGCGCTGCGACAACGAAGTCGCGCAGCTGGCCGTCCTGTTCGTAGCGGTCGACGTTGAGCGTCTGCGGGAACCCGTAGAAGTTCTTGAGCTGACGCTGAGCGGTGAACGTCGGCGACAGGATCGTCGGATCCAACAGTCGGGTGTTCGCGATCGTGGTCCGGTCGGCCGGAACGTCCTGGGGCTGCTTGGTGCCAACTCCCGGATAGTCGACGTAGTCGACGTTTTCTTCCGTGATCCCGTACGCCTGACGGGTCGCTTCGATGTTTCGTTCGATGTACGTGCTCTCCTTCTGCGCCGCATTGGGCTTGACGGAGAACTGCTCGACGATCATCGGGTAGACCGCACCGACGAGCACCGACGAAAGAACCAAGAGAGCGACGGCCATGGCCGGTATCCGAAGATCCCGAGTGAAGATCGAGGCGAAGAACGCCAAGGCGCAGATGACCGCGATGGACAACAGAATGAGCTTCGCCGGCAGAACCGCATTGATGTCGGTGAAGCCCGGACCGGTGAACGTCGGTTCCTTACGACTACTCGACATCAACGAGTACCGATCGAACCAGTACGCCACCGCCTTGAGGAGCACGAAGGTGCCGGCGATGACAGCCAGTTGAACACGTGCGGCAGTCGTGAATGTCCCAGCGCGCCCGGCCAACTTGATCCCACCGAAAACGTAGTGGGTGACCAGGTTTGCCACGAAGGCGAGCAGAATCGAGACGAACAACCAATTCAGAACGAAGCGGTAGAACGGCAGATCGAACGTGTAGAAGCCGACGTCCAAGTTGAACTGAGGATCGGTGATGCCGAACGGCTGACCGTTGAGGAACAACTGGATCGTGACCCAGTTGGCCTGCGCGATGAGACCGGAGAGAATGCCGATCGCGACCGGAATGATCACGCCGAACAGACGAAGTCGCGACATGACGGTCGTGCGGTAGCGCGCGATCGGATCGTTGGGTCCGGAGACCGGAACGAACACCGGACGTGCGCGGTACGCGAGAAGCATCGCGAGCCACACGATGGCTCCGACGACAATTCCGACCACGAGGAAGAGCACGAATCGCGTCAGCAGAACCTTGGTGAAGACACCGCGGTAGCCGACTTCTCCGAACCACAACCAGTCCGTGTACATGCCGATCAGTCGCGGCCCCACGAGCAGCAAGGCCGCCACTACGACAGCCACCACCAACAAGATTCGACTGCGTCTGGACAGAGAGGGTAAACCTGCGGGGGGCCGCATGCCCACGTGCCACGCTCCAAGATTTGGCGACGCCGTGGCGTCGCAACCGATTGCATCGATCACTGCGGCCACGCCCGAGTGGACTTGGCCGTTTCCGACCACTCTACGTAACAACGGTCACGGGTTGACAACACGGAGAGCAGGGAGCCGGACAGAAGGTGGGAGGATGAACGTGTGAGTGAAGAGAATATGAGCAGATCACCGAGTGCCCTCGCCCGGTGCGTTCATGAAGTTGTCGACCACATCGACGCCGAAGGCTGGGATCAACCGCCGAAGCTGTACGCGTTGGTGCCTACCGAAATGCTCGCCGCGGCCGAACCCGGACTGCTCGACCAACTCGCCGAGGGCGCCGAATACACACCGATCGAACAGGAATCGCTTCCCGAGGACATCATCGGCGGTTCACGGGCACTCGACGAGTTCCTGGCAACGACGCATTGGCCCGAGTCGGTGCAGGGTTGCATCCTGGTTCAGGAGATCGTCGTCCTGCCGCCCGAGGCGGAATCGGATCTCGATCACGCCACGGCGCCGGTATTGACCGATCAGCATGCTGCGGACGAGGTCGCGCGACTGACGGCCAACGCGCATCCCGATCGACGCGAGGCTCGACTGTTCGTCGGCGTGCTCCGTGACGGTCCTTCGCTGTCGCTTCTGCAGATGCGTCCCGACGAGGATGCGGATCCGTACGGTGACCTGGAACTGCTTACCTACGACGGTCTTGCACCTCACCTGGTTCACGCGTTGTACGCGACGCTCGACGAGGTCGAAGAAGACTGAAAGAAGAAGACTGACCGAGTCTGTCTTCGGCAAGGCAGGTTTCAGCAGCGGGGTGCGTCGCCGCCCGTGTTGAGGCTTTCGAGTGAGTCCACTGCGCCGGGCAGGTTGTCGACCTTGACGAGTCGAAGCCCGTCCGGCGCATTCTGTTTCGCCTCGTCACAGTTCTGGGCCGGCACGAGGAAGGTCTCAGCACCGGCTTCGGAGGCGGCGATCAACTTGTACCTGATACCGCCGATCGGACCGACCTCGCCGTCGGAGTCGATGGTGCCCGTTCCGGCCACGAACTTTCCGCCGTTGAGCTCCCCTGGAGTCAGCTTGTCCACCAACGCCAGTGTGAACATCAGTCCGGCAGAAGGACCGCCGATGTCGGCAAGGTTGAACTGCACGGTGAAGGGAACGTCCGGGACCTCGTTGGGCGTGACGCCGAGGTAACCCGATTCGGGCTTGTTGGGCCGCGCCCCAACGGTGACCGGTACAACGGTCTCCACACCCTCGCGAAGGACGGTGACGTCGATCGCGGTGCCTGGCGCGATCGCACCGACCGTGTCCTGAACGCCGGTGATGGTGGTTACCGGAGTGTCGCCGATCTTGACCAGGACATCGCCCTCTTGCAGGGCACCCGCGGCAGGGCCGTCCGGGGTCACCTTCGAAACAGTGAGTGCCACCGGCTTACCGAGAAAGTGGAGTGCAGCCAACTCGGCACTGTCCTCGGACTGCTGGAAGTCGGCGGTGTTGGCCTGCTGAATCTCTTCCTTCGACTTCTCGGGCGGATAGATCTCCGAGCGTGGGACGAGTCCGTTGCTGCCACTCGCCCACAGTCCGAACGCTTCGAAAATGTTGAGGCCGTCGCGAACCGACACCGTTGTCATGTTGAGGTTGCCGTCGGTGGGATCGACCTCGGTCCCCTGGATGTCGACGACGGGCTTACCGTCGACGTCGCCGAGGGTGTTGAAGGTGGGGCCAGGACCGAGTGCGACATAAGGAACAGTGACCATTGTTCCGACGACTCCCAACACGACGATGGGTGCGAGTGCGGCCAAGAGCGTCACTATCCGTCGATTCACCTGATCCAGAGTAAAGCGCGAAGGCGCCGGAGCACCGATCGCACCGCCTGAGCGCCGTGCGTGTTCGCCGTCAGCGTGACTCGGAGGGCGACTCCGACCGCTCGAGCCTTGTACCGTTGAGGTATGAGCAATATGCCGTTCGGCTTCTCCAACTCCGACGACGATCCCGATCGCGACAAGAACGCGGCGGGTGGCAATCCGTTCGGGGGTGGTGACACGCCGTTCGGGTTCGGCGCGGGCGGTGAGGGATTCGATCCGGCTCAGCTCGGCCAGATGCTCACCCAGTTCGGTCAGATGCTGAGCGGGATGGGCTCGTCGATGGGCCAGGGCGGTACTTCCGGTCCGGTGAACTACGACATCGCCAAGAAGCTGGCACGCCAACAGATCGGATCGGTTACACCGATCACCGAGGGCAATGTCAAGGCGATCGCCGACGCCGCACATCTGGCCGAGATGTGGCTGGACGCCGCAACGACGCTTCCTGCCGGAGCGAGCCGCACTCTCGCCTGGACTCCGAACGACTGGCTCGACAACACGATCGACACGTGGAAGCGGCTCTGTGATCCGGTGGCCGAGAAGGTGGCGGGCATGTGGGTCCAGGGACTTCCCGCCGAAGCACAGCAGATGGCGGGCCCGATGCTGGGCATGCTCGGCCAGATGGGTGGACTCGCGTTCGGCTCGCAATTGGGCCAGGCACTCGGCCAACTGTCCACCGAGGTGCTCTCCTCCACCGACATCGGCTTGCCCCTCGGACCAGAGGGCACCGCGGCCCTTCTCCCCGCTGCGGTTCAGGCGTTCAGTGAGGGTCTCGAACAGCCGCATCAGGAAGTTCTGGTGTTCCTCGCCGCGCGGGAAGCAGCTCATCAGCGCCTTTACAGTCACGTTCCGTGGCTGCGACAGCGCGTTCTCGCCACAGTCGAGGAATACGCCCGCGGGATCACGATGGACTTCTCGGCGATGGAAGAATTTGCCAAGGACCTCGACCCGTCCGCTCTCACCGATCCCAGCAAGCTCGAAGCATTGATGCAGCAGGGCACGTTCGAGCCGCAGAACACCCCGGAGCAGAAAGCCGCTCTCGAACGGCTCGAGACTCTGCTCGCGCTGGTCGAGGGTTGGGTGGAGACGGTCGTCACCGCCGCACTCGGCGAGCGACTGCCTGGTGTTGCCGCGATGAGCGAGACGTTGCGGCGTCGCCGTGCCACCGGCGGCCCCGCCGAACAGACCTTTGCGACGCTGGTCGGACTGGAACTTCGTCCTCGCAAGGTCCGTGAAGCGGCCGGGTTGTGGCAGAAGCTCACCGCGGAAGCCGGTATGGACGTTCGTGACGGCGTCTGGTCACATCCCGACCTCATGCCCGATTCGAGCGATCTCGACGCACCGGACGGATTTGTCGCCCGGGTCCTCGGCGGCGGCGAAGCCGGCAATTTCGACGACCCGATCGCCCAGCTCGAAGCCGTCGAGGCAAAAGAGCGTGCGGCCGAGGCAGCGATGGACAAGACCCGCGAGGACGACGAAGAGAAATAATTCCTTCTCGACACATTTTCGCAGTTCAGCCATGCTGACGTCCTGTGGATAACTGTCACTGACGCGGACTCGCCGACGGCCCGCCGTGCCAGCATCGAACGATGACCGGTGACACGCAAGACGACACCACACAGAACAGCACGTCACAGCGATCCGCGGGACCCCGATGGGACCCGCGGATCGCTGTTCTGTCGCGCCCGGACGGTCGGCTGCAGCTGGGATGGACACCCGGACGTGCCGTCCTGCTGACGCTGCCTTTCGGGGTCGATGCGCGCGCGGTGAAGTCGATCCTCCGCAAAATGGACGGCTCCAGATCCCGCGCGACCATCCTGTGGGAAGCATCGACGCGCGGGATTTCGACGTCGGTGACGGAGAAGTTGCTCGAGCAACTCACCGATTCCGGATTCGTCCACACTGCCGCCAGGAGGACCGTGTCCGTCCGGATCCACGGTGTCGGTCCACTCTCGGACGCCGTCGAGCGCGCCCTGGTCACCGGCGGGGTAAGCACGCGTCGCTCGCGCGGGTATCGCAACACCGACGTCGTGCGCACGTGGAACGAACAACTGGTGGTCCTGGCCGACGACGTTGTCACTGATCCTCGCCTGGTCAGCGATCTCGTTCGCTGCGGACTCCCCCACCTTTCCGTCCGCATCCGCGACGGCAACGGTGTGATCGGTCCTCTTGTCGTGCCGGGCCAGTCGAGTTGCCTGCGATGCGCCGACATCATCCGATCCGAACTCGACCCTCATTGGCTTCATCTGTCCGCGCAGCTACTCGGCAGCGCCGGCCACGCGGAATCGGCGATGATCCATGCAAGTGTCGCGCTGGCCCTGGCCGAGATCGACTCCGCATTATCCGAGACAGCGGCGACGTATGCGGCGAGTCTGTCGTCGACGCTCGAGATCGCGCTCCGTCCGTATCGGATCACAACCAGGCGCTGGCCTCGGCAAATATCTTGCAGTTGCCAATACCTGGCACCTGTTTCGGGCAAAGGACGCCCCAGTCAGACATGATGGTGTGGTGTCCGAGATCCCACGCAAGAGTTCTGCCCGTACTGCCAAACTCGCGAGCATCCCCCTGGGGATGGCCGGTCGCGCCGCCATGGGCTTCGGACGCAAGCTCGCCGGCGGCGACAAAGGCGAGATCGACGCGCAGTTGAGCGCGAAGGCCGCCGAGCAACTGTTCGCGGTGCTGGGCGAACTCAAGGGCGGCGCGATGAAGCTGGGCCAAGCGCTCAGCGTCATGGAGGCGGCGATTCCGGAGGAATTCGCGGAGCCGTACCGCGAGTCGCTGAACAAGCTCCAAGCCGCCGCCCCACCGCTGCCGACCAAGCAAGTACACAAGATGCTCGATCAGCAACTCGGAACCAAATGGCGCGACCGATTCCAGTCGTTCGACGACGAACCGACCGCGTCGGCAAGCATCGGGCAGGTTCACCGTGCGGTCTGGGCGGACGGCCGCGACGTAGCCGTGAAAGTTCAGTACCCCGGCGCCGACGAAGCTCTACGCGCCGACCTCAAGACCTTGGGCAGATTTGCCGGTCTCTTCGGTTCGGTCATGCCCGGTGTCGATGTGCGCCCCGTGATCGAGGAGTTCACCGCGCGCACCGAAGAAGAACTCGACTATCGGATCGAGGCGAACAATCAGCGAGCTTTTGCAAAAGAATTCGACGGAGATCCCCAATTCGTGATCCCGCACGTCGTGGCGAGCGCGCCGAAAGTGGTCGTGACCGAATGGATGACGGCAACCCCGTTGACCAGAATCATCGAAAGTGGAACGCCGGAGCAGCGCAATGCTGCCGGTGCACTACTCGCCGAATTCCACTTCGCGTCTCCGGCCCGTGTCGGCTTGCTCCACTGCGACCCGCACCCCGGCAATTTCATGCTTCTCGCGGACGGCCGACTCGGCGTCATCGACTTCGGTGCGGCTGCGCCGTTCCCGAACGGACTGCCACGGGTTCTCGGCACGATGGTGCGCTTGGCTGTCGAGGAACAATTCGACGAATTGACGGAGTTGTTGCGCGCCAACGGTTTCGTGATTCCCGGACGCACGGTGACCGACAAGGAGATCGCGGATTACCTGCGACCCTTCACCGACCCGATCCAGACCGAGTCATTTCATTTCACTCGGTCGTGGCTGCAAAAGGCCGCCGGAACCGCCACTGACTTCAACAGTGCGCAGTTCCGAACGGCCCGTGCACTCAACCTTCCGGCCGAGTATTTGATGATCTTCCGAGTTCTTCTCGGTTCGGTCGGCATATGCGCCCAGTTGGACGCATATGCCCCGTACATGGAAATCCTGACTCGTTGGTTGCCAGGGTTCGCGGAGCCGGTTCTGGATGACACCGGCTCCGCCGAATAAGGCGCCGGCGCCGCCGACTAAGACACCGACTCCGCCGAATAGGGCTCTCACGCGCACACGAGTTGCTTGCGTGGGCGCCCCCTCGGTCTCTTGCGCGCTATGACGGCCCCCTGATCGAGGATCTCGCCTCCCCACACCCCCCACGGCTCGGCGCGGTCGAGAGCCGCACTGAGACAACGGGAACGGATGGGGCACTGCGCGCACAGTGCCTTCGCCTGCTCGAGTTCGGCCGGAGCTTCGGCGAACCAGAGATCGGGGTTGGATGCCCGGCACGGCAGGTCGCGGCGGGTGGACGCGACCTCGATGAACGTGACTGCAGCCGAAGTGACGTCGGTGGAAGTTACTGCAGTGGTGGAGTTTTCGGATTCCACGCGGATTGTCTGGGCAGACAACTCGGTCTCCTAGTGCTCGGATGCGAAACTGTGTCGCACGATATGGGTTCGATGGGTGCGAACCTGAGCCGAGTCGGAAACCGGATAAAGAGGGGTATCCAACACAAAGGCCACGGTCCGCAGGGGCTGCGGGTCCGTGGCCGTAAGTGAACGGATGTGTCCTACCGAGAAATACCTCGATGGCTTAAGAACACGGACTCGACAGCTGCTTTCTTTGCTGCTGCTTGAGGGCGCAGGCGGAACGCATGCTGCGCCCATCCCGCTGCACGCGGCAGCATGGGGGCGGCAACAGCGAACTTTGCGCTTGCGCACGCTTCATACGAGATCAAGTTCGTCATTTATTTGCCACCTCCATTTCGTGTCGGTCCGGATAGTTTCTGCGCACAGGTTGCCCCGTAACACTGAAAACCAGAGTAGAGAATTCGTCGAATCTGCACAACCTATTTTTGACCTGCGGTTATGTAACTCACCGTTGTCGATTCGGACGCATTTCAGATATCGAGTGTTGCCGCACGCAGTTCGCCGCGAATGACAGCTAGTACGTCTTCCCCGAAGTTGTCGAGTTTCTTCGGCCCGATTCCAGGGATCGAAACCAGCCCACGATTGTCTTGTGGTCGTTGTTCGGCAATAGCCATCAGTGTGTTGTCACTGAAGACGACATAGGCCGGAACTTTGAGTTCTCGGGACTTGTCCAGACGCCAGGCCTTGAGGTGCTCGAGCAATTCCAGGTCGACATTGGACGGGCATTTTTCGCAGCGCCCGAGCATTGTCGCCGACGTCCCGATCAACGGTTTGCCGCAGACGCGGCAGCGCGGACGCTTCTTGTTCCCCGACGACGGCGCGGCAACGCGCGAAGCCGGTGAGTCCTCGGGGATGAGCCCGTTGAGGAACCTCGACCGGCGACGGGACTTGCGTCCACCCTCATTGCGAGCCAATGCCCAAGACAGCTGCAGATGCTCGCGGGCGCGGGTAACCCCCACGTACAGAAGCCGACGCTCCTCCTCCACCGCGACGTCGTCGGCGCCCGAATTGGCGTCGCCGAGAACGTGTTGGATCGGCAGGGTGCCGTCGTTGAGGCCGACCAGGAACACCGCATCCCATTCGAGCCCCTTGGCCGCGTGAAGCGAAGCCAGCGTCACGCCCTGCACGGTCGGTGGGTGCCGCGCCTCGGCTCGGGCTGTGAGCTCTTGTAGAAGCCCGGTGAGCGACAGTTCGGGTTCGTGGACGAGCTGTTCTTCGGTCAGCGCCACGAGAGCCGAGAGCGACGCCCAGCGCTCGCGGGCTTGCGTGCCCGAAGGTTCTTCATTGGTCAGACCGAGTGGCGCGAGTACAGCGCGAACCAGTGAAACCAGCGCTTCGCCGTTGTCTGCGCCTTCGGGGAGGTCGTCCCGTCCGGCGGCCTGACGCAGTGCCGCCACTGCCTGACGGACCTCGGTGCGGGTGAAGAAGCCCTCTCCACCACGCACCTGGAACGGAATGCCGAGCTTGGTGAGTGCCTGCTCGTGCGCCTCCGACTGAGCATTGATCCGATACAGAACAGCGATCTCGGCCGCTGGAGTGCCTGCCGCGATCAGCCGTTTGATCGCCCGCGCAACGCCGAGCGCTTCGGCAGGCTCGTCGTCGAACTCCATGAACTCCGGCTCAGGCCCCGGAGCGCGTTGCCCGATCAACTGAAGACGCGTCCCGGCGATCCGTCCGCGCGCTGCACCGATCACGCGGTTCGCCAACGACACGACCTCAGGGGTGGAGCGGTAGTCCCGTTCGAGCCGGACGACGGTCGCTTCGGGGAATTTCCGCGAGAAGTCCAACAGATAGTTCGGGGTGGCGCCGGTGAAGGAGTAGATGGTCTGATTCGCATCGCCCACCACGGTCAGGTCGTCGCGGTCGCCGAGCCAGGCGTCGAGCACACGCTGTTGCAGCGGGGTGACGTCCTGATACTCGTCGACCACGAAGCAGCGGTACCGCTCGCGGAACTCGTCGGCAACCGTCGAATGCTCTTCGAGCGCAGCCGCGGTGTGAAGTAGGAGATCGTCGAAATCGAGGAGCATGCCGTCCTGGCCACGTGCCTTCAGCTCTTCGTATGCCGCGTAGACCTGCGCAACCTTGGTGGCATCGACCGGCGCCTCGCGACGAATCTTGGCTATCGCGCGTGGGTAGTCCTCGGGCGCGATCAGTGAGGCCTTGGACCACTCGATTTCGCTGGCGAGGTCGCGCACGCTTTCCGTACTGGTGGACAACCCGACACGAGCGGCGGCACTGCTGACAACCGCGAACTTTCGATCGAGCAGACGCCACGGCGTGTCACCGATCACCTGCGGCCAGAAGTACTTGAGTTGACGAAGAGCGGCGGCGTGGAAGGTGCGAGCCTGTACCTGCGGCCCACTCCCACCAACCCCCAGCTCACGAAGCCGTCCACGCATTTCGCCGGCCGCTCGCGCTGTGAATGTCACGGCAAGCACCTGGCCGGCGGAGACATGACCGTCGGCAACCAGATGCGCGATCCGGCGGGTAATGGTGCGGGTTTTGCCTGTTCCAGCGCCCGCGAGGACACATACCGGGCCGCGTGGCGCGAGCACGGCGGCCGATTGTTCTGGATCCAGTCCGGTGTCCGCAGGCATGGGGACCATCATGGCAGGACGTTCCGACTCGCCATTCGCCGCGCCCGACGGTATGTGGGCAAGAGAACACGGGCCGATACGGAACAACGCTCTCGGTCGTGGTGTTATATCGGCCGTGACTTCTACCGAAAATGCGCCTGCCCTGACCATCTACTCGACCACGTGGTGTGGCTACTGCCGCCGCCTCAAGACGCAGCTCAACGCGTCGGGGATCGAGTACACCGAGATCGACATCGAGAACGATCCGGCAGCAGCCGATTTCGTCGGCAGCGTCAACGGTGGAAATCACGTCGTTCCGACCGTGAAGTACGGCGACGGCAGCGTCGCGACCAACCCGTCGCTCAACCAGGTCAAGCAGGCCCTGGGTCTGTAGAGCCTTTCAGGCTGTTGTCTGACCCAGCTCCTATTTGACCCAGCTCTCGAGCATTCCGCGAGCGATGGAGATCGAGCCGGGCAGCAGCAGTGGCGCGTCCGCTTCCGAACCCCAGTCGCCGAGTTCGAGAGCGGCACGCACCTCGTCCTTCGTGAACCAGGTGCCCTCGGCGATCTCGCCGTCCGCGAACAGAAGCGGAGCGGCGGGGTCGCCGATTGCGGCGAAGCCCAACATCACCGAGCGCGGGAACGGCCAAGGCTGGCTCCCGAGGTATCGAACGCTGTGCACGTCGATGCCGACTTCTTCCTTGATCTCGCGGACAACGCACGTTTCAAGTGACTCCCCGGCCTCGACGAATCCCGCGAGAATCGAGAAACGTCGCTGCGGCCAGGTCGGCTGACGAGCGAGTAGAACTCGATCGCCGCCGTCGTGCACCAGGCAGATGACCGCCGGATCCGTTCGGGGAAACTCCTCGTGGCCGGTGGACGTGGAAATGCGTGACCAGCCGGACATGGTGGGTTCACTCGGTGCGCCGTCGATAGCGCTGAATCCGGCACTGTCGTGCCAGTTGAGAATCGCGACGGCACCGGTCAACAAACCGGCGTCCGCGTCGTCGAGTGTTCCGCCGAGCATGCGCAATTCGGACAACGTGCCCGCCAGCAGCGACACCCGCACCGCCCAGACGTGGCGATTCTCCCGAATTCCCAGGAACACTGCACCGCGCACCGGTTCCGGACCCAGTTCGGTTGCCTCGGCGAAGACCAACTGACCTTCCGGTGAGACCTTGACCTGACCCCGTGAATTCACACGGAGGAGCAGCGCGTCCGCCCAACCCGTGGTCAGTGCGGCGGCATCCGACCGCAATTCCTCGGCGCGGCCGACGCTCGAGCGTGAGAGCAGCGGTGTTTCGGTCAGCTGGAAGTCGTTCACGCTCACGACATTACTGCGCGCACGAAGCTCGGCAGCACTCAGTTCGTGACGCGGCGAATGTAGAGCAGGCGATCGTTCTCCTCGACGGCGTCCACCTCGGGCGAACCGACGCGAACCAGACGGCCGTCGCGAACTACCCCGAGCACGATGTCGGAGAGATGACGCGGAGAGCCGCCGACCTCGTCACGTTCGACTGCGCGCTCGGCGATCGCGAATCCGGCTTCCGGGGTGAGAAGGTCTTCGATCATCTCCACGACAGTCGGCGTTGTGGTGGCGATGCCGAGGAGTCGACCTGCCGTCTCCGAGGACACGACCACCGAGTCTGCGCCGGACTGACGCAGAAGATGCGCGTTGTCGGCTTCACGGATGGCTGCGGCGATCTTGGCTTTCGGCGCGATTTCGCGGGCTGTGAGCGTCACGAGCACTGCGGTGTCGTCACGATTCGTGGCCACGATGATCGACGACGCATTCTGCGCACCTGCCAACCGAAGTACGTCCGATTTCGTCGCCGAACCGAACACCGTCACCAGGCCCTTGCTCGCCGCGGAGTCGAGGACTGTCTGATCGGTATCGACGACCACGATCTCCGACGCCGGTACACCGTCACCGAGCATTGCTTCGATCGCCGTCCGCCCCTTGGTCCCGTATCCGACGACGACGGTGTGATTACGCACGTGCTGCCTCCAACGCTGAATTTTGAACGCCTGACGCGAACTCTCGGTCAGAGCTGAAAGTGTGGTTCCGACCAACACGATCAAGAAGAAGATTCGAAGTGGCGTGATCAACAGGACGTTGACCAGGCGCGCCGACGGAGTGAACGGAGTGATATCGCCGTAGCCGGTGGTCGAGAGCGAAACCGTCGCATAGTAGATGCAGTCGAGCAGCGACAGCTCGTTGTCCTGTGCGTCTCGGTATCCGGCGCGATCGATGTAGACGATCAACACGGCGGCACCGAGGGCACCCAACGCGATGAGAACTCGCTTGTAGATGGCCCGCGCCGGACTTGTCTGTAGCTGGGGAATGCGCAGCACCCCGACAAGGGCGAAGTCAGGCTGATCGGTCAATGCTTCCGACCTGGTCAAACGCGCCCGGAGCTTACCGGCCATACATCGACTCTCTCACTCGAACTTACGAAATACCTACACGGACATCGGCAGGCAGCGTAACCCTCGAAGATCGACTTCGGAACTCGGGCGCCGAATAGCGCGCGGGTCGTGGCGCCGGTAGTGGCAAGAAGGTCCACCGTGAGGCAGGCTGGGCAAATGCCTTTCACCGGTTCGACGTCCACTCCCAGCCAAGCGGCCGCTCTTCGTTTGTCGGCCCTCCTTCTCGGCGCCGGCACCATGCATTTTGCAGCGCCCTCGTTCTTCGACAGCACCGTTCCCCGCCAGCTTCCCGGACAGGCCCGCACCTACACCCAGGTGTCCGGCGTCGCGGAACTGGCGATCGGCGCTGCCTTGGCCGTGCCGAAGACCCGCAAGCTCGGCGCGGGCCTTGCCGCCGCGCTCTTTGTTGCCGTGTTCCCCGCCAACATCCAGATGGCGATCGACTGGTGCCGAAGCCCGAAGACGTCCACACCGCAGAAGATCGGTTCGATCGCACGTCTCCCACTGCAGGTTCCGCTGGTGACCGAAGCACTCAAGGCTCGTCGAAACGCAAGCTAATCTTGCGCGCCTGCCGTTCGGATGAGGCGAGCGAGAGCCTCACCGTCCGGCAGGTTCTCGGGAGCGATGGTGCGACCCGATCGAACGTAGTGAAACGCCGCCCGCACCTTGTCGGCCGGAAACTGTTCGTTGCGCCCCGCCGAACGAGCTCTGGCTGACATCAATTCGGCCCAGGCCACCCGATACGCGGCCAACTGCATCACAACAGCGTCCTCGTTGGCGGCCGACGGTTCGGCACCGGTCTTCCAGTCGATCACCGTCCATCCGCCGTCGGGATCGGCGAACACAGCGTCGATCCGACCGCGCAAAACCGTTCCGGCAATGGATGTTTCGAAAGGAACTTCCACTTCGATCGGGCTGCGATTGGCCCACGGGGACCGCAAGAACGCATCCTGAAGTTTCACCAGGTCGGTCTCGGGACCCGCGCCGGTATCCGCGGCGCCGGGTAGCTCGTCGAGATCCAACAGCCGAGTCGCACCGAACCTTCGCTCGATCCAGGCGTGAAAAGCGGTTCCGCGACGAGCCAACGGGTTGGGCGGATACGGCAACGGACGACGTAGGCGAGCCGCCAGTTCGTCCGGATCTGCCTTGAGGTCGACGAGCTGAGTCACCGAAAGCTGCGCCGGGAGAATCACTTCGGCACGCGCGTTTGCGCGGGCCTCGCGCTCGGCCAGGAGCACGTCGACGTCCGAGGCCCAGTTCTCCGGATCGTCCTCCGGTTCTTCCGCCTCTTCGCTGTCTTGCGGCAGCGAAGCGAGTGCGGACAGGACGCTCGCGGCTCCGGCCTCGACGGCGCCGCGCCGCGCACCCAGCGGATCCGGCGGCCACTGCGCCGTACGGGGCGTGGCGGCCAACGGGTTCTCGGTATCGGGTTCCGGGGCCGGCGCCCATTCCTCCACGACGCCGATCGCACCGCGTGAGTCTTCCTCATCGGCATCGTTGTCGGCCGTGACCATCTGATGCAGCTCGTCCAGGAACTCCGAAGGCCCCTTCGGTTCCGAACCGGATTCCGCCCAGTGATGCGCCGAGATGAACAGCGCCCGTTCGGTTCTGGTCAGCGCGACGTAGAACAACCGCCGGTCCTCGTCCAGTCGACGGTTGGACAAGGCCTTCTTGTGCGCCGTTATCGCGTTCTCGAGGTCCTTGCGGTTGTAGAGCTCCTCGAGGTCGAGCACCGGAACTCCGTCGGCCGAATCCGCGTCGACCGCCCGGTCACCACGCAACGACGGTGGCAGTTCGGCGAGCGCCCCGAGCCATGATCCGGACGCGGTGGACGAGGGGAACACCCCGTCGCTGACATGCGGGATCGCCACTACTTCCCATTCGAGCCCCTTCGCCGAGTGCACGGTCAGGATCTGAACCCGATCCGGCGCCACCTCCACTTCGCCTGGTGTTAGGCCCTTTTCGATCTGTTCGGCTGCCGCGAAGAAAGCCAGCATCCCGGTCAGATTGGCAGTTGGACGCGTCGCGTAGTTGGCGACGACGTCGGCGAATGCGTCGAGATGCTCGCGGCCCGCGGTCCCGACGACACCGACTCGGGTCCGCGCGCCCGCCTCGATTCCGATCCCGAGCACCCGCTCGACCTCCGCCACCAATTCGGTGAGCGGCTGGCCGATACGTTCGCGCAACGACGCCAACTCTGCCGCTATCGCGTTGATGCGTGTGTACCCGAGAGCCGAATAGCGTTCTGCCGGGCCTGGATCGGAGATCGAGTCGACCAATCCTGCTTGCTCGGCGTTCTCCCCGGGCAGAGCATCGTGGACCGCCGAGGTGAGCGCCTCGGCGTCGGTGACCGCACCCGCCGTTCCGTATCCCGCGGAGATGGCAAGTTCGCGGGAGCGTTGAGAGAGTGCGGCCAGGTCCTTCGCGCCGATCTGCCATCGCGCGCCGGTGAGCAGCCGAACGGCAGCGCTTCCTGCAAGCGGATCGGCGACCACCCGGAGCATGGCGATCACGTCAGCCACCTCGGGTGTGTGCAGGAGCCCACCGAGCCCGACAACTTCGACCGGCAGACCTTTGGACCGCAAGGCCTCGGCCAGCGGAGCGGCATCGGCGTTCCGGCGGATCAACACCGCTGCCGTGGGCGTCGGGCGGTCTTCGGCACGTGCCGCCTCGTATTCTCCGGCGATCTTCTCCGCCACCCACTGACGTTCCTGTTCGACGTCTCCCAGAAGCGCCAGTCGAACGTCTCCGGCGACGGCTCCCGGCCGTGCACGCAGGGTACTGACGGCCACGCCGCGTCGACGCAACGGTGCCGACGACAGGTTTGCCAGCTCGAGAGCCTCCGGCGGGTTACGCCAACTGGTGAGCAGTTCGAGCGTCGGAGCCGGTTTTCCGTTGGCAAGCGGGAAGTCGGTTGCAAACCGGGGCAGGTTGGCCGCCGACGCGCCGCGCCAACCGTAGATCGACTGCATCGGATCGCCGACGGCCGTCAGTGCCAAACGGCCGTCGGCTCCCCCACCGAACAACGAGGACAACAACACTCGCTGAGCGTGACCGGTGTCCTGGTACTCGTCGAGAAGAACCACCCGAAAGCGCTCACGCTCGGTCTGCCCGACCTCGGGATGCTCGGCGGCGACCCGGGCAGACAGCGACATCTGGCTGCCGAAATCCAATGCGCCTTCACGCCGCAGCGTCTCACCCAGCCGGGCGACGAGAGGCAACAGTTCGATGCGTTTATGTTGCACATCAAGGTAATTCAACAGCTCCTTGCTCGGTCCACCCCGCTGTTTCGGGCCGGCGGGCAGAGTGTGAATCAGCTTGTCCAGCTCGGTGTGTGCCTCGAGCAACTGCTCGGGATCGACCAGGTGCTCCGCCAACTGACCGGCAAGGGCCAGAACGGTTTCGGTAATGGAACCCGGATTCTTGTCGGTGTCCAGATCGCTGTCCCAGCCGCTCACGACGCGGTGCGCAACCTGCCACAGTTCGGTCTCGGACAACAGCGTCGCCGAGGGTTCGATGGGCAACAGCAGTCCGTGTTCGGAGAGCAACCGTCCCGCGTAAGCATGGTAGGTACTGACTTCGGGTTCGCCGGCCAGAATCCGGGAACGCACTCCGCCGGTCGGGTCGAGTGCCCGCAGAACGTCCGAACCCGCCAGCCGCGCCAACCGCTTGCGGATTCGCGACGTGAGTTGTTGCGCCGCTTTGCGCGTGAAGGTCAGGCCGAGAACCGCCTCGGGATCGACGAAGCCGTTGGCAACCAGCCACACGACGCGAGCAGCCATCGTCTCGGTCTTTCCGGCACCGGCGCCGGCGACCACCAATGTCGGACCGAGCGGTGCGGCGATCACTGCTGCCTGCTCGGGCGTCGGAGGGTGCTGACCGAGCGCGACCGCCAGGTCGACAGGGTCGATCTTCGGTCGGCGTGCCTTCTGCGTCGCGGCAGCCACTTAGTTACTCACCTGTCGTCCCTCGTCGTGTGCCGGGCAACTCGAACGCACCGGGCAATGTCTACATCCATCGTTGACCCTGGCCAGGTACTGCGGTCCTTGGGTCGCTGCCGCAGCGTTGTGAATGACGTCTCGCCACATCTCGACGGCTTCGGCTGTCAGCGGCGGCTGAACTCGCTGCGCCGCACCGTCCTTCTTGTTGGACTTGGCCACGAATACCAGGCGTGCACCGCCGGGTTGTGTGGCCGGTTCGCCGGCAATCGCACCTTCGGCCGCTGCGACCTGGTACGCCGCCAACTGCGCATGAGATTGCGCGGCCTCGTTGCTGACGGGGTTTCGCGCAGTCTTGACGTCGACAACCACTGGACGACCTTCGGTGTCGCGCTCGAGCCGGTCGATCCGGCCACGTAGCTTGACCGCAGGCGCTCCTTCTTCGCGCGGTTCGAGGACCCCCTCGACCGCGACCTCGACGCCGACTTCGGTCAGCTCACCGCGAGTTGCGTTCATCCAGGCCGTGAACGTCGCCAGCATCTCCCGAGTTCGATTGAGTTCACGGCGCGAGTACCACTGCGATCCCAGATCGATGGATTCCCAGGCATTTTCGAGTGCCTTCTCGACCTGATCCGGTGGAATCCGGCCGGCCAGTGCCTGCACCAAGGTATGGACCAGCGTACCGGCGATCGCATGAGTGTTGTCTCCGTCGCTGCCACCGTGGCGCTCGAACACCCATCGGAGAGGACATGTTTCGAGAAGCTCGATGGTGGACGGGGACAGTGAAACCGGTCCGTCCTCGGGTTGCCACATGGGAGCAGCGGTACTCGGCTCGGCTGTGCCGTACCACTGATCCGGATGCGCGCCTCGTACTCCGGCCGCAGCCAGACGGGCCAACTGGCGAGCAGCCCGAGAATGCTTCTCGGGGTCGAAATGCGCGATGTCGGGATCACACACCACGCTGCGAAGCTGTGCGACCAGTGCAGGCAGCGACAGAACCCGGGTATCCCCGGTCTCGGGTGCAACGACGTCGAGATCGGAGGACGGGTCGTCCGAGTACGCGTCACCACGGATCAATTCGTCCACGAACCGCGAAGGCACCAAGTCGGTGTCCCCCGAAGCCGATTCGACTGCGGTGATCAGCAGACGGCGACGAGCACGGCTACAGGCGACCAGGAACAACCTGCGTTCTTCGGCCAGAAGCGGCGCGGTTCGCGAGAGTCGTTCGGCAGCCGAGTCACTGCCGTCGGAGACTCCGTTGACCAGGTCGATAAGAGCTTCGGTACGCAGTAGTGAGCCGCGTGCCCGCAAACTCGGCCAGAGCCCCTCCTGCACACCCGCCACCGCCACAACCGCCCATTCGCGCCCCGCCGCGGCGTGAGCGCTGACCACGGTGACGGCGTCGGGAGCGATGACCGATCGGCTCCGCGAGTCGGTCGGTATCTCCTGGCTGGTCAAGTAGTCGACAAAACCGGAGAGTTGCGAACGCGGCAGCCGGTCGACGTAGTTGGCAGCCGCGTCGAAGAGTGCGACTACGGCATCGAGGTCTCGATCGGCTTGTGAGCCGATCGGTCCGCCGCGCGCCGACGCGGCCGCCCACCGTCGTTCCAGCCCCGTCGCCTGCCAGGCCGCCCACAGAACTTCTTCGACCCCGAGACCACGCTCGAGAGGCACTCGGGCCTTGCGAAGGACCGACAGCACGCGATTGAGGGCCGCAGCTTCGACGTCTGTCAGCTTGCCCATCAGGCGCTTGGACTGCGCACGATCCTCGTCGATCAGAATGAGCCGCAACAACTCCGAGGAGTCCCGATCACTTCCCGATGCCAACTCGACTCGGCGCAGGCCACGACGCAACCGGCGCAGGGTGACCGGTTCGGCGCCGCCGATGGGACCGGCCATCAGGGCAAGCGCGTCGTCGCCGGTGAACTGATCGCCGCCGAGCGCCCGAAGGACCAGCAGCAGGCCGGACACTCCGTGTTGCCGCGCGAGCGGCAATTCGGTGGCAGCGGTCGTGACGGGCACCCCCGCCGCGAGCAGGGCTCGCCGGAGAGGGGCGAGAGTGCGCGGGACCGACCGCACGATGACGGCCATGTCGGACCACGCAATCCCGTCCAGCAGATGCGCCCGGCGCAAGGTATCTGCGACGACTGCCGCCTCTTTGGCCGTCGTACCGAGAACCCGCACCGACGCCCGTCCCGGATTCTCATCGGTGAGATCGGATGGAACCGCGATGCGATGAGCAAGGTTGCCGGGCAGCCGCGCAGCGATCTTGGCCGCGATCGACGCGACGTCGGCGTTGTTGCGATACGTGACGGGCAGAACGATCTGGCGCTCGTCTCCGCGCTCGGCCAGTCCGAGCAGGAACGCCGAATCCGCACCGCGGAATCCGAAGACGGACTGATCGGGATCACCGGCGATGACCGTGCCCGCAGTTCCGGTTCCGATCAACCGAACCAGTTGCGCCGCCTGCGGATCCAGATGTTGTGCGTCGTCGACAAGGAGGTGCCGGATCCGAGCGCGCTCGGAGCGAAGCAATTCGGGATCGGTGGCGAACGCGGTCAAGGCCGCACCGATCAACTCGGCCGCGTCGAGCGCCGGCGCCGTCGCCTCCGGAGCCTCGACACCGACACTGCCGCGCAGCAGCACGCCTTGCTCGTAGGCCTCGGCGAACCGCCCGGCCGCCACCCACTCCGGACGGCCACGCTTCTTGCCGAGCTTGACCAGATCTTCGGGGCCGAGCCCGCGCTCGTTGGCTCGCAGCATCAGATCTCGAAGTTCGACGGCAAATCCGTTCAAACCCAATGCGGGTCGCAGGCGCTCCGGCCACCGGAGGGCGCCGTCTTCGATGTCGCCGCGCAACATCTCTCGGAGCACCGAGTCCTGCTCGGCGCCGGTGATCAGGCGTGGCGGCGCATTGCCGTGTGCTGCGGCTTGAAGCCGGAGAACGGCAAAGGCGTAAGAGTGAACGGTGCGTACCAGCGGCTCACGGGTTGCCTGCGGTCCGCGTTCCTGTTGGTACCCGAGCAACCCAGCGGTGATCTGCTCGCGGACCTGCGTCGCGGCTCGGCGTGACTGGGTGAGCACCAGGACCGATTCAGGATCTTCGCCACCCGAGATCTTCTGCACTGCCAGATCCACGAGAAGGGACGTCTTGCCGGTTCCGGGACTGCCGAGTACCTGCCAGGGATTCCAAGCCGCTGCCGAACCGAATGAAACAGGGCCGAACGCGAGCTGGAACGGATCCTCGGACGGCGGCGCGAAGAGCCGCGTCGTCCCTTCATCCCACGTTCGGGGTATCGGAGACGGCGCAGTTCGGTGCACCAACCGCGCCCGCGGAATGGTGACCTTGCTGCGTGTTGCCGTCTCACTCACCCAGGCATTCCACCAGAGCGCACCGACAACTCACACATCGCCTGCATCCGGCATGATTGACCTCGTGTCTGCACTCCATACGTATCTCTACGGACCCGTCGGGGCGCCGGAGATCCTTTCGCTGCACGGTCTGACCGGTCACGGCCGCCGTTGGCAGTCGATGGCCGAGAACCAACTGCCCCAAGCGCGCTGGATCTCGCCCGATCTGCGCGGTCACGGGCGCTCGACCTGGGCTCCCCCGTGGAACATCGAATCCCACGTCGAGAGCCTGCTCGAGACACTGGACGAACATGCAAACGGACCGGTGGTGATCGTCGCGCATTCGTTCGGCGGAATGCTGGCGCTTCACCTCGCGGCCACCGCGCCGGAACGCGTTCGTGGGCTCGTTCTGCTCGATCCAGCGATCGGCTTGGATCCGACTTTCATGCAGGAAGTGGCCGAACTCACAATCGGCTCACCGGATTACACCGATGCGGCCGAGGCGTACTCCGAGAAGATTCACGGCTCGTGGGGTGAGGTTCCCACCCAGGACCTCGACGTCGAGATGGCCGAGCACCTGATTCAACTGGGCAACGGGCGCGTCAACTGGCGCCTGTCCACGCCCGCAATCGTGACCGGGTGGGGCGAACTCGCTCGCCCGATCGTGCTGCCACCGCCTTCGATGCCGACCGTGCTGGTTCAAGCAATGAAAGTCCAGCCTCCGTACGTCACCGACGAGTTCCGGGCAGCGCTCACCGAGCACCTCGGCGAAAATCTGACCAGCGTCGAATTCGACTGTGACCACATGGTCCCGCACGTGCGGGCCGACGAAGTCGCCGCCCTCGTTCGCAGCGTGCTCTGAAGGAACCGACATGGCAGCCACCACCGAAGAGCAGATCGAAGAGGTACGGCGACTCATCGCGTCGATTCCGGCCGGTTTCGTGGCGACGTACGGCGATATCGCTGATGCTGCAGGACTTTCCAGTGCTCGCACGGTCGGTTGGATCATGCGGACGGACTCTGCCGACCTGCCGTGGCATCGGGTTCTCGGCGCCTCCGGCAAACCGTCGGCGCACCTGGCTCATCGTCAGATCGCCAAGCTCGAACTCGAAGGGGTACCGATCAAGGAGGGTCGGATCGACCTGAAGAAGGCACGGTTTCACTTCTGATCCCGTGTCACCGGTCGTCCTCACCCCGGCGATGGGGCAGCATGGAGGCATGACCACCACGCCGCCGACCGCCGCCGTCATTCTGGCGGGTGGTCGCGGGACCAGAATGGGTGGTGTCGACAAACCTGGCCTTCTCGTACACGGTCGCAGGCTCCTCGACATCGCGCTTTCAGCAACGTCGCATCTCGACGCCGTCGTCGTGGTCGGCCCGCATCGACCTGAACTTGATCCTGGAATCACCCAAACTCAGGAATCTCCGGCCGGAACCGGCCCTGTCGAGGCGATCTGGGCCGGGTTGTCTGCGACCCGGTTACCCGATAACGCCGTGGTGGTGGTGCTGGCGTCCGACCTGCCGCACATCGAGGCCGAATCAGTCGACGCCTTGATGGCTGCCACGTCGACGGACAATCCGGTGACGTGTGCCGTGGACGAGAACAACCGAACCCAATTCCTGTTCTCCGCATGGACATTTCGCGAACTCCGGCAACGCCTGTCCACATTGCGGGAGAGTTCGGGGCTGGAGAACCAACCTATGAAAGCGATTGTCACCAAGCCGTTCTCGACGCTGAGTGTCGCTGGTACGACCGACTGCGACACACCGGAAGACATCGATCGCGCGCGAAGCCATCCGCGGCTGACGGTCGATCAAGCCCGCGCCGCCGTCAGGAACTCGCTGACAGCATTGCCGCCGCACCGTGCCGATCTCGCCGACAGCCTCGGAGCAACGCTCGCGCAGCCTCTGGTCGCCCTGGGTGATCTTCCCAGGTCAGACGTTTCGGCGATGGACGGGTACGCGGTCTCCGGCGAGGGCCCCTGGCGAATCCGCACCGAGATCCGCATCGCGGGCGCCGACGGGCAACTCGAACTCGGCGAAGGTGAAGCGATTCGCATTGCCACGGGAGCACACCTGCCCCTCGGCGCCACCTCGGTAATTCGTGACGAGTATCTGTCCGTCGACGAGCCATCTCGGATGGTACGGAGACTGCCGGATGCGCCGCACCGCAACGACGCTCGACCACGAGGGGAAGATTGGACCACCGGATTCACGATCGCCCCGACAGGTACCGCGGTGACTCCGGCGGTGATCTCCGCAGCTGCCAGCGGTGAAGTGTTCGACGCCCTCGTCCGTGGTCCGGTACGGGCACGCCTGATAGTCACCGGCGACGAGATCCGGCGGACCGGTCCACTGCGTGAAGGTCAGACTCGCGACTCCGTCGGCGGGATTCTCCCCTACCTACTGGAAAGCAACGGCGTACGGTGCGTGGCGAATTCGCACCTGCGAGACACTGCGGACAGTTTCGAGCGGGTGCTCGCAGACGGAGTCGACCAGGAAGCCGATCTACTCGTCGTCATCGGTGCGACGGGAGGCGGCGCTGCCGACGAAATGCGCAGTGCGCTCGATCGACTCGGCGCTCGCACGATTGTCGGGCGAGTCGCCTCGCGCCCCGGCGGATCTCAGATAACGGCCGTCCTGCCCAGTGGTCTGGTGGTTCTCGGCCTCCCCGGCAATCCGTATGCCGCCGTGACCACCCTGTTGACGATGCTGCCCACCGTCGTGGCCGCCTTGACCGGAAGCGACACGCCGCCGCCACTACTCGGCATCATCGAGAACGCCGCTGCGGTGAGTTCCGATGCGGTACGCCTGTTGCCGGTGACACAATCCGAAGACGGTCGCTGGCGCGCCGATCCGTCTGTACGTACCGCGCACCTTGCGGGGTTGATCGAACGCTCGGCGTTTGCACTCATACCGGCACACTCCGACGACGGCGCCGTCGCCGAATTGGTCGTCCTCCCACGCTGACGGGGTCAGCGGTTTCGGCGCCCGCGCCGGCCGACGTCCGCCAGCACGATCACGCCGACCACGATCGCGAGCACCAGCGAATACACGCCCCACAGCACCAAGAACGGCAGCAGCCAGCCGGCATCAACGGTCTGACCGCGCGGTCCGACGCAGTACAGCGTGAAATTGGTGGACGTACCGTCGCCGTCGGTAAAGGAATCCGAGACGACCATCGCGCTCGATGTCGGTTCTTCACAGAAGATCGGCGCCAAGTGCGCGACCTGGCCGGGCCAGATCACCGAAGACAGCAGTGCGGCAAAGATTCCCACGACCACGATCACCGCTACCGAGATCAGTAACGGAGCGATTCGGCGGCTCACAGCGGCTGCACCAGAAAGGGAGTTCCGTCAGGCTCGAAGACCACAAGTACTCGCGAGCGTGGGGATTCCACCATCACGGAGGCGTGTATCGACTCGGTGCGACTGACCGAGATCCCGGAGACTTCGCCGTCGTCGACTCCGCTGCTCGCCAGCGCGTCGTCGACCAACTTCTCGACATTCGCCAATGCCGGCACTTGATCCAGCGTGAACGATCGCGCATCGAGATCGTCGGTGACACTGACTTGCACGGGGATGGGCTCGCTGAGAATGACGCCGTCGAAAGAGAATCTGTCGAGCTGTGACGGCTTCCCGGGGTCACGAACGGTGACGCCGAGCGTCTCGATCGGGCTGATGTCGATGCTGGTCACCGATATCGCGTCGACGCCGTATCTATGTGCGAGGCTGTCGAACCCGCCTCGCACCAACTCCGACGTCATCCCACCGCCACGTTCGCGCATCTGGTTGTCGAAATCCGTCCGATCGACGGCACCGATGCATCCGCTCAGACCCGTGGCCGTCAAGGCGATGGCTACCGTCCACAGCGCCGGCCGCACCTGCGAGGACGCCAATTTCATGAGCGGAGCGTACCGCGAGTGTCCGGTTCCATCTCGGTGACCTGCGCGTCGGACGAATTCCTGTCGGCGACTCGTGGGATCATCGCGCCATGAATCGTGTCGACGAAGGATTCGAACCGCCGGACGCATTGGTCGAGTGGTGCCGCTCCCGCACCTTTCCACTGCACGTCCTCGACGACGAAGCGACCGTCGACCTGGATTGGTGGAACGCGCACCTGAAGGACGCCGGCCACACCATCAGCCTGCGCGGGCGTGATCTCGACGGCAAAGTGATCACCGAAGGCCGAGCCATCGTTCAACGCAACGACCTTCGCCCGTCGAGCGACCTCGTTGTCGCCCAGCACGACGGCCTCGGGCTGCTCTTTCTCTGCGCGGCCTGGCAGGGCTCGCACGAAAGCAGACGGTTCACGCGGCGGTTCCCCAACGTCTTCAATCCGCATCACCGCGAAGACGAGGATCCGCTGACCCAGATCACAGCCATTCTCGATCACTGTTCGAAAAACAAGTCGATGCCGGTCGTGCGGCGCGACACCTGGTCCGGGTGGCCACTCACGCCCGGCGTGGGGGTATCACTCATGGCCGCTTTCATGTGGGCGGTGGGCGTACAGGACGAAGGCCGACGCGCTCAGATGATCGATCAGTACGGCGTCTCGACACTCATCCACGAGGGCTGGCTCGAGGATCCTTCCGTCACGGGCTTCACGACGCGTCGCTACCGCCGGTACTGCGAACTGCTCGACAGTTGGGCCTATGCCGCCGGCACCCAACCCGAGATCGTCGAGATGTGGTTGGTGAAACGGTGGAGTGCGCGGTTGGCCCAAGCACGCAACGACGTCAGCGCCCCCACCCTGTTCTAACTCTCAGAAAGGCTGCATCTCAGAAAGGCCGTGTCTCAGAAAGGCCAGGCCGGGAGGGTAGGCAGCCCCACCCTCGTCGGCCTCCCGACCAACCAGGCCAAGGTCTCCGCATCCGACAGCGAAGGAACACGTACACCCGGGACCGCTGTCTCCAGTGCGCCCAACTGACGGGCGAGAGTGAATTCCACGAACTCGGCAGGCCAGTCGTGGCAGGTGTAGCCGATGTCGAGGTCCATCAGGTGAATCTCGATCTCGTTCCAGCGCAGGATCGGCAGATCGAATGCCGTCACAGGTTTGCGCCACGGCACCGGCGTGTCCAGTCGATCTGCCTGGATCTCGCACAACGCGTCGACCAGTCTCGTTCCCGAGAAGCGGTAGTCGAGAGCCAACAACTCAGCCGGGCGATCTGCACCTTCCTCGATTGCAGCATTGCGCGCGTCCGGTCCCCCGGGATACATCTCCCCCGATTCGCCGCCCTGCACTCCGGCAACAAATCTGCCCAGCGCGTCGGCGTTGCGCGACATGTGCGTCACGACGTGTCCCCGGCTCCACCCGGGGAGCCCGGAGGGCTCCCGCGCCTGCTCTTCGGTCAGTCCGCCGATGAGAGCCTGTGCCTTGACGTCGGATTCACGAACTGCGGCGACCAGGTCGGCATACGTCGGCGTTACGGAGTGAGACGTCATGCAGCGATACTAGTTCCCTTCGCGCACTCTCATACCGATTCACGACAAGGTCCACCACTCCCGGATCGACGCCGAGCGGTTCGGTCACACCATCGGCTCCTGCAGCGTGCAATCTTTCGTGAAACAGTCCGTGTGCGAGGAGGTACGAGGCAACGAACACTCGCTTCGCGCCGCGAACGCGTGCTGCTGCAACGACATCGGCTACCTTCGGTTCCCCGGTCGCGATGTATCCGATGTCCACCCGGACCCCCGCCGCTTCGGCGAGCATCAGCGCAGCACGCTCGACGTCTCGCAGCGCCCGCGCATCGGAGGACCCGGCAGCAGCAAGCACTATCGCGTCGCCCGGATTCCACCCCGCTTCGGTCAAGCGTCGGAGCAGCACGCGCGCAAGCGCCGGATCGGGTCCGAGTGCGGGCGTCACAGTCACAGCCGAGTGCTCACTGATCGCCACTTCGCGTCGAACATCGGTGTGAACGTGGTAGCCGGACGCCAGGAAGGCCGGTACGAGAATCGCTCGCCCCGGAGTGTCCCGGAGGACTTCAGAAGGTGACGGACCGAGCACGTCGACAAAGGCAACGCGCGTGCGTCCGACACGCGTGCCGACGGCTTCGGCAAGGGCGGCAACCATTTCCACGCCACGTGGGCTACGCGTGCCGTGAGCTACCAGTACGAGTACATCGTCATCGCGTTGCATAGTCACCTGGATTCTGTACGTAGTCGCCGGGGTCGAGGGCAAGTCGATAGCCCCGCTTGACCACGGTCTGAACGGCTTTGGGCGCACCGAGGCACGCGCGCAATCGGGCGACGGCGGTCTCGACGGCATGGGTGTCGCCGCCGCCTCCGGGAAGAGATGCCAGAAGTTCGTCGCGGGAGACGACTCGACCGGGGCTGGCACCGAGAGTGCGGATCAACGACATCGCAGCCGGCGGCAATTGCTTCACTTCACCGTCCACGACGACGCAACCGCCGCGGATGCTGATTTCGTGTTCACCGGCTTGAATCTTGTTGGCTCGCTGCGGGAGTTCGTCGACGATGTGTCGCGCGAGCGCCCCGAGACGCGCCCGCGCCGGGGCTGTGGTCGGTACATTCAAGGCTTCGAGCGGCGCCGAGGTGACCGGGCCGACGCACATTGCCGCCACCGGACCCCGCATCGCGTCGAGTATGTCGCCGAGATCCCCGGTCTTGTCGGCGCGCATCAACATCGACGCAACGGCCGGTGCACTGGTGAAGCTGACGGCGTCGATTCCGGCTGAAGCGATGGCGTCGATCATCCGGTCGAGCAGCGTCGGGTCCTCCGGCGGTTCCCATCGATAGACAGGGACCGCGATGACCTCGGCGCCCGCGTCGCGCAGCACCTGACAGAAATCGGGAATCGGCTCCCATTCGGTAGTGGCGCCGTGCAGTTGAACGGCGATTCGTTTACCCGAGACACCTTCTGCAAGAAGATGTTCGAGCACTTCGGCGGAAGACTCGGATGCCGGAGACCATTCTTCACGAAGGTCGGCCGCACGGATTGCCCCTTTGGCCTTGGGTCCGCGCGCGAGCAGACGAGCCGAGCCCAACGCGGATCCGAGATTTTCCGCCTCACCCCACCCGTCGGCTGCTTCCAGCCAACCCCGGAATCCAATCCCGGTGGTGGCGACAACCACCTCGGGAGGATCCGAGATGATCTGCTGTGTCACCCTTTCGAGCTCGCGGTCGTCGGCGAGAGGGATGATCCGAATCGCCGGAGCGTGAACGACGTCCGCTCCCCGACGAGTCAGCAACGTCGCGAATTCCTCGGCGCGGCGTGAAGCGGTGATACCTACCGTGAATCCAGCCAGCGGCATGTCGTCACTCACGAGACTGCATCGGCGACAGTCGAGCGAACGCCTTGCATCTGAAGGCTGTGTACCTGAACGACGCCGGCCCACACGCGAACTCCGTATACCGGCAGCGCGACCGCGGAGTCGTCCAGCGCTCGGCCGTCGACCAGCGAGAACGCCTGCTTGAGCAGCGGCGAGACCACGATCGGTTCACCGTCCCGGTCGCCGACGAGTCCGCGTGACATCACCGCGGCGCGGCCGTACGGATCGAAGTTGCTGACAGCCCGCAGTGTGCCGTCCTCTAGCAGGAACAGCGCCACCTGCTCGCCGCCGCGAAGAAGCACGGCGACCCCGCGTCCAGGGATCAGATGGCTCAGCGGGCAGGCCGACGTCCATTCGAGTCGATCCGAATCCAGCTTGGCGATCTGCGCATCGATGACACTCATCGAAGTCCTCCTGTCGATCCGGCGACAACGTCGCGCGGGTTCTTGTCTACGTTTCTACGGACCCCGTGTTTCCCACGGGTTACGCGACTATTACCGGCGCGTAGGGATGCTCGGCATACCCATCAGGACTGGAACCTTGCGCACTCCGGTCTCGTCGAACACAACCGTCGGGTCGGCTTCTTCCGGTGCGTTGACGAACGAGACGAACCTCGACAGCTTCTCCGGATCACCCAGCACACCAGCCCATTCGTCCTGGTAGCCCTCGACGTGTTTGGCCATCAGAGCCTCGAGTTCTTCGCCGATTCCCAGGCTGTCTTCACAAATAACGGCCTTGAGGTGATCGAGTCCGCCTTCGAGTGATTCGACCCACGGCGCCGTGCGCTGGAGGCGATCGGCGGTGCGGATGTAGAACATGAGGTAGCGGTCGATGTACTTGACCAAGGTTGCGTCGTCGAGGCCTCCGGCAAGCAGTTGAGCGTGTTTGGGCGACTGTCCGCCGTTGCCGCCCACATACAGATTCCAACCGTTCTCCGTCGCGATGACGCCGACGTCCTTGCCACGCGCTTCGGCGCATTCACGAGCACATCCCGAGACGCCGAACTTGATCTTGTGCGGCGAACGCAGGCCGCGGTAGCGGTTCTCGAGGTCGACGGCCATTCCTACCGAGTCCTGAACGCCGTAGCGGCACCAGCTCGAACCGACGCAGCTCTTGACCGTCCGCAGGGACTTGCCGTACGCCTGACCCGATTCCATCCCGGCGTCGACGAGACGCTTCCAGATCGCGGGCAACTGTTCGACACGAGCCCCGAACAAGTCGATGCGCTGACCGCCGGTCACCTTCGTGTACAAGCCGAAGTCACGCGCCACCTCACCGATGACGATGAGCTGCTCACCCGTGACCTCGCCGCCAGGCATACGAGGTACCACGGAGTACGTACCGTTCTTCTGGATGTTCGCGAGGAAGTGATCGTTGGTGTCCTGCAACGAAGCCTGCTGGCGGTGCAGGATGTGATCGGAGTCCGTCGATGCCAGAATCGAAGCGACTACGGGCTTGCAGATGTCGCAACCGGCGCCCTTGCCGTACTTGGCGATCAGCGCCGAGAAGGTTCTGGTCTGCGTCGACTGCACGATCTGGAACAACTCGGCCCGCGATTGCGCAAAATGCTCGCACAGTGCCTTCGACATCACGACGCCGGAATCGGCCAGCAGCTGCTTCACAGTGGGAAGGCAACCGCCACAGGTGGTTCCGGCGCTGGTGCACGCCTTCACCGAAGCAATGTCGCATGCGCCGGCCGCGATTGCGCCGCAGATGGCTCCCTTGGTCACCGCGTTGCACGAGCACACCTCGGCATCGTCGGGCAGCGAGCCTGCACCCGGCTTCTCCCCCGCAGGCGAGATCAATGTCGCCGGGTCACCGGGTAGTTCGCGACCGACCAGCGGGCGCAGTGACGCGTAGGCCGACGCGTCACCGACAAGAATGCCGCCGAGCAGGATCTTCGCGTCATCGGAGACCACGAGCTTCGCGTACGTCCCCTTGGACGCGTCGCTGAGGACAACTTCGAGAGCTCCCGGTGAGGTCGCCATCGCGTCACCGAAACTGGCGACGTCGACGCCCATGAGCTTGAGCTTGGTGGACATGTCGGCGCCCGGGAAATCCGCGGCGCCGCCGAGCAGACGATCGGCCACGATCTCGGCCGTCGTGTAGCCGGGAGCAACCAGACCGTAGCAACGGCCTTCCACCGCAGCACATTCTCCGACGGCATAGATGTTCTCGTCCGAAGTCACGCAGCCGAGGTCGGTCAGGATGCCGCCGCGCTCCCCCACTGCGATGCCGGCGTCGCGGGCCAGCTGATCACGCGGACGAACTCCGGCGGAGAAGACGAGCAGCGACGCGTCGATGGTGGAGCCGTCGGATAGTTCGACCACAATTCCGTTGTCGGCCTGCGAGATTCCCGCCGTCCCGACTCCGGTGTGAACGGTGAGACCGAGTTCGGTGACGAGGCGAGCGAGTAGTGCGCCGCCGCCCTCGTCGACCTGCATCGGCATCAATCGCGCATTGTGTTCGACGACGTGTGCCGTCATTCCCATGAGCGAGAGAGCATTTGCGGCCTCGAGTCCGAGAAGACCGCCGCCCACCACGATGCCGACAGCGCCAGGACCCGCCTTCTCGGCGGCGGCCCGGATACCGTCGAGGTCGTCGAGGGTGCGGTAGACAAAACATCCGTCGCCGTCGTGCCCCGGTACGGGAGGCACGAACGGATACGAACCGGTCGCCATCACCAGAGCGTCGTAGGAGATCGTCTCGCCGGTTGTCGTCGTGACCGTGCGTGCATCTTTGTCGATCGAGAGCGCGCCTTCCCCCACTCGGAGATCGACCAGGCTGTCGCCGACGTAATCGTTACCGGCCAGTGCCAATTCCTTGGGGTCCCACGCTCCGACGTACGAGGACAGCCCGACTCGGTCGTACGCTGCGTACTGCTCGTCGCAGAGTACGGTCACCGACCAGTTGTTCGCTTCGTCGCGCGAACGCAGTGCCTCGACGAATCGGTGTCCGACCATTCCGTGTCCGATGACAACAACCGACTTGCTCATGACGCCTACTTCCTGAGGTACGAGATAGTTCTGAGATTCCGCGGACCGCTCACGCCGTGACTGCGACTTTCGCCTCGTCGACGTCTGTGGTCAGCGTCGACGGCTTGCGCAGGAAGACGAACCAGGTGACTGCGATGCAGGCGATGTAGAAGGCCAGGAACACCCAGAAGGCCATGGTCGCCGACTTCGCGGGGCTGCTGTACGACGCGCGCAGCACCAGGTTGATGCCGACGCCGCCCAAACCGCCTACCGCACCGGCAAATCCGATGAGAGCACCGGAGATACTGCGCGACCACGTTGCCTTCTCGCTTCGATCCATGTGGTCGAAGCTCTGAGCCTTCGCCTCGAAGATCGCCGGGATCATCTTGTAAACGGATCCGTTTCCGATGCCGGAGAGCAGGAACAGGGCGATGAATCCGAGAACGAAGGTCACCATGATTCCGGCGCTGGCGACGCCCGCGGTGTTGTCGTCCATCGTTCCGGCCGTCACGAGAATCGATGCTGCGAATGCCATGGCGACAAACGTCCACATGGTGATCTTGCCGCCGCCGATCCGGTCGGCCAGTTTGCCGCCGAGGGGGCGAGCGATCGAACCGAGGAGAGGACCGATGAAGGCGATCTGTGCTGCATGCAGCGCGGCCGCGGCCGGAGTGGCACCGCCGGCGAGGAAGTTGATCTGCAGAACCTGACCGAAGGCGAAGCTGAATCCGATGAAGGAACCGAACGTACCGATGTACAGGAAGCTGATCACCCACGACTCGGAGAACTTGAGTGCCTTGGCCATCGAGCGCAGGTCCGACTTCTGGTTGCCCAGGTTGTCCATGAACAGCGCGGCACCGACGGCAGCGGCGGCAATGAACACGAGATAGACAGCGCACACGATCCACGGAGCACGGTTACCGACGGTGGCGATCACCAGCAGACCGATCAGCTGGATCATCGGTACACCGATGTTGCCGCCGCCGGCATTGAGACCGAGCGCCCACCCCTTGAGGCGTTGCGGGTAGAAGGCATTGATGTTGGTCATCGACGACGCGAAGTTGCCGCCGCCGATACCTGCAGTGGCCGCTACCAACATGAACGTGGTGTACGACGCACCCGGGTTCATCATCAGGTAGAGCGTGAGAAGTGTTGGTACGAAGAGGAACAGCGCACTCATGACGGTCCAGTTACGACCGCCGAACCGTGCGGTGGCAACCGTGTATGGAATGCGGAGGACCGACCCGACAAGTGTGGGCACTGCGACGAGGAAGAACTTTCCGGCCGCGTCGATGCCGTAGATATCCGTCGGCATGAACAACACCATCACGGACCAGATCGACCAGATCGAGAAGCCGACGTGTTCGGCTACCACTGACCAGATCAGGTTCCGCTTCGCGATGTCCTTGCCGCCGGATTCCCAGGCGTCGACGTCCTCTGCATCCCAATGCTCGATGTAATGACTCACCAGGGCCTCCTGAATATGTTGGAGACCCAAAGGTAGAAAACGGTTATTGCGCCGGTGCTGCGTGCGATGACCGCGAAGTCAATTGATCCTCACCCGGTAACAAGACCGGGTGTGAGCTAGTTTTTCGCAGGTGCGTGCCAGGAATCCTCGAGCATCCGAGGCTTGCATGCCTGGTAGGCGCCCAGGAGCACCACGATCACCGCGACGACGAGCAGGCCGAACGGCGCAGCGTATCCACCGGACACGTCGTGGAAAACGCCGAACAGGAGCGGACCGAGGCAGGCAACGGAGTAGCCGATGCCCTGGGTGAAGCCGGACAGTGCCGAGGAACCGATGTGCGAACGAGTACGCAGGTTGATCAGCGTGAGCGACATCGGGAACGTGCTCGGACCGAGGCCCAGGACGACAACCCACACGATCGGCGCCGCCATCGGGGCAAAGTACAGCCCGCCCATGCCGACCAGGTAGCAGATGGCACACGCGATCACGACAGGGAAGGGATTGGCCATGCGGGCGCACAGGGTCGGCGCACCGAACGCCGCGACGAGCCCGATCACCGAGAACATTCCGACCATCGTTCCGCCGAACGCATCACTGGCTCCGGCGTCACGAAGGATCGAGGGAATCCACGTGAACATCGAATACGTGATCAGTGAGGTCATGCCGAACATGCCGGCCATCCCCCAGGCCACGGGAGAACGCCAGACCTGACCGCGTGGCTGTTCTGCCACTGCCGCAACCGAATCCGATGCATTCTCGACGGACCCGGCTTCGTTCGCGCGAGCTTTGCGCGAGCGAGCGAGGGTGATCAACCACGGCACTGCTGCGGCGAAGCCGAAGGCGGACCACCAGCCGATCGAGAACCGCCACCCGAAGGCGTCGGCGACCGGGACTGCGACGAACGCCGGAACGATGGTGCCGATCTGCACGGCCACGATGTAGACCGAACTCATGGTGGCGAGGCGATCCGAGAAGTACCGCTTGACCAACGGCGGGATCACGACATTGCCGATTCCCATGCCTGCCAGTGCCAGAGCTGAGAGGGCCAGCAACGACCATGTCTGAGACATCATGGCGCGCAACAGCATTCCGACGCCGGCCATGAGCATCGCAACGAGGGCCGTTCGCTCGAGCCCGATACGTTTCGCGATGGCGGGAGTGATGAGACCGAAGATGGCGAACATTGCGGTCGGAACCATGCCGAAGACACCGACGATCGAGGCGGAGAAGCCGATCTCGTCGCGAATCTCGGCCGCCAAGGGCGAGAACGAGGTCACCGCAAGTCGAAGTACGAGCGCAGACATCGCAATCGCAGCGAAGACGAGCACACGGCCTTGTATCAACGAGCGGGTTTCGGTTCTCTCCAGTTGAGCAGTCACCGGGAAATCATAGGATGACCGGACGAACTCGCACAAGCGCGGTAATCTAACGTCACATTCACACCACTTACCCGGACCCGAGGAAACAACCACGTGCAACCCGTTCGACGCGCAAGTCTCATCTCGCAGGTCACCGAACAACTCCGCAACGAGATCCGGAGCGGAACCTGGCCGATCGGTTCCAAAATCCCCACCGAACCGGAACTGTCGGAGCTGACCGGGACCGGTCGCAATACCGTGCGCGAGGCGGTCCAGGCGCTCGTTCACGCCGGAATGCTGGAACGTCGTCAGGGATCGGGCACCTACGTCGTTGCTGTCTCCGACCTCGGTGGCACTCTCGGCAACTACTTTGCCGGCGCCCACCAGCGAGATGTACTCGAACTTCGGCGCGCACTCGACATCACCGCGGCCACCCTCGCCGCCGCACGGCGAACCGAAGACGACATCGCCGAACTGACGCGACTACTCGAGCTTCGCACCGCGTCATGGGAGGGTCAGGACATCGACGCTGCCACCACCGCGGACGTCGCCCTGCACCGAGCAATCGTCGCGGCCAGCCACAACGAGGTCTACCTGGAGTTCTACGACTCCCTGCTCCCCGTCATCGAGACCACGATCCAACAGCACATCGATGCAACCGGCGAAGGATTCCACTCGCAGCACGCAAACCTCGTCAACGCTGTCGTCGACGGGAACACCGTGGCCGCCTCGAACGCCGCACGCGAGCTGTTCGAGGGCCTGGTCTCGGACTTCGGTACCGGCGCCCCGATCTAGAGCAGCAAGCGCACGATGTCGGAAGTACGGGCCAACCCCGGGAACGCGTCCGCCGTCGAGCGGGGATGCAGAACATGAACTGCCAGGCGGAACATCACCGCACGTAGAAGCATCTGCGGCCACTCGGGGAGATCTTCCCACCGGCCGACCAGTGCCTCGTCTGCCCCGCCCCACGAGATCGCGTCGACCACAGCGACGGCAGCGGCCCACGCAGCCGGTCGCCAATACGGCGTGATGTCGGTGATTCCGGGGGCCATACTGCCCGAGAACAGCACCGTCCCGAACAGATCGCCGTGCACGAGCTGGTCCGGGCTCTGCACCGGCTTCCGCAAAGTAGCGAGCCCGGCAATCAGTTCCAGACTTTTGCGACCGTCCGGAGTGGGCGTCTCGAGTTGCTCGACGCCCTTCGCGATCCTCAGCGGAACCGTTTCCCATGCCGCGCGATCAGCGGCGACGAATACGTCGACCTCGGCCCACGGCGGCACCGGCGGTTGTGCAAGGAAGCGCGGGCGCTCGAGCGAGGCCGTCGCCGCATGCAGTCGGCAGGACATCGAGACCACTTCGTCGTGACGTGGTTCCGGCGATCCGACGATGAATGTGTCGGCGCGCCAGCCCGAGACGACGTAACGACCGTCAGTCGAACGCACCGGTCGAGCCAGCCGAACGCCGTCGACTTCGAGGTTCTCTCGCACCTTCGCCGACCACGCTGCGCGGGCATGATCCGCGACTGCTGAAAGGACAACGTCTCCACACAGCCACCCGCCGTCCCAATCCGCACCGAGTGGGATGGGATCGACTTCACGGAGGCCGAAGGTGGAGCACACGTGCTGGGGAGGTTGGCCTGTGCTCACACCCCAACGCTACCGGTGCGCGGCGCCGCCTCCCGCGAGGCGCGCCTAGTAGACCGGCAGACTCGCATCCACCTGGTTCGCCCAGGCGATCGCGCCGCCTTGAACATGAACTGCGTCGGAGAAACCGGCGTTCTTGAGAAAGGCCAGTGCCTCGGCGGAACGAATGCCGGTTTTGCAGTACAGGACTATCTGCTTGTTCTGCGGCAACGTCGCCAGAGCTTCACCGGAAAGGATGCGGTCCTTCGGGATCAGCACCGCCCCCGGCAGATGCATGATGTCCCATTCAACCGGTTCTCGTACGTCTACCAGCTCGATCGATCGTCCCTCGCCGATCATGGCCTCCAGCTCCGGCGCCGTGATCGTCGAGCCGACAGCAGCAGCGCTCGCCTCTTCGGACACGACACCGCAGAACGCGTCGTAGTCGATCAGGGCGGTGACCGGCACGCGGGTCGGATCACGCTGAAGGCGGATCGTCCGGAACGTCATCGCAAGAGCGTCGTAGATCATCAGGCGCCCGAGAAGCGGTTCGCCGATCCCTGTGATGAGCTTGACCGCCTCGGTCGCCATGATCGAACCGACGGTCGCAGGCAGGACTCCGAGAACACCGCCCTCGGCGCACGAGGGGACCATGCCGGGCGGCGGCGCCTCCGGGTAAAGATCGCGATAATTCAGTCCCGCGCCGTCCGGGGCGTCTTCCCAGAAGACCGAGACCTGCCCTTCGAAGCGGTAGATCGAGCCCCACACGTACGGCTTTCCGGCGATGACGGCGGCATCGTTGACGAGGTACCGCGTCGCGAAGTTGTCCGTACCGTCCAGGATCAGGTCGTACTCCGAGAACAGGTCGACCGCGTTGGAGTTGTCCAGGCGGAATTCGTGCAACCGGACGTCGACGTGCTCGTTTATCTCGAGAATCGACTCCTTCGCGCTGACCGCCTTCGGGCGTCCGACGTCGGAGCGTCCGTGAATCACCTGACGCTGCAGGTTCGACATGTCGACCTCGTCGAACTCGACGATCCCGATGGTGCCCACTCCTGCGGCCGCGAGATAGAGCAGTGCAGGCGAACCCAATCCACCGGCGCCGATGAACAGGACTCGCGCATTCTTGAGCCGCTTCTGGCCGGTCATGCCCACGTTCGGGATGATCAGGTGCCGGCTGTATCTGGCAACTTCCTCCCGACTCAACTCGGCTGCCGGCTCCACCAGTGGTGGCAATACGACGGGTGTTGCAGACACCGCGAAACACTCCTAGTTCAAGACGAGATCAGGGATTCTCGATCCGGTCACGCTCGGGGGTACGGCCACGGATTGAAGCGGCACGTGAGTCCGTTCATCGGAACGACGCCCTCGGGATCAAGCCTAGCGATGTCGTTGTTCGCGGTTCCGAAGGTCTGCTGCATCATGATCGGTGCGAGTCCGCCTTCGGTCTCGCACGGCTGATGAGCGGCGTATCCGATGGCATGGCCGACCTCGTGATTGATCTGATACTGCCGATACGAGCCGATGTCACCCTGGAACGAAATGGCGCCTCGCACCCATCGCGGTTCGTTGAGCAGGACTCGGTCCATGCTCGGGTTGTAGCAGGATCCTTCGAGTTCGATCTCGTATCCGCAGCCTTCACGGATAGTCATCTGCGAGGTCAAGGAGATCCGGAAGTCCGGCTCGCCCGCGTCGACGCGCCGGAACGCGACCTTGGGATCATTGGTCCAACTCTTCGGATTTGCCAGCGTCTGATCGACCATGCGTCCGTACGATTCGTCACCGCCGAAACCGGTCGTGTCGACGCCGTCCTCGATCTCGACCGTGTACGTGAACTCGCGTTCGGTTCCCTGTCCGACCTTGCCCGTCGTACCCGGTACGACGTGCCACGTTCCGCCGCCCGCGACGGTGAACGGACCACCGTCGGGGAGAGCGCCGGACGGTATCGACGACGCAAAGGTTCCGTCTCCGGCCGGCGGCGCACCGATGACGTCGGTTCCGTCGGTGCTGTGTGCGAGGTCGGCAGTGGCCGACGTCTTGCTCGCGGTGTCTGTGGCGTCCGGACGTACTGCGTCGACGATCACAAGGATGGTGAGCACCACGAGAACCGGAATCGCGTAGGCCCGCCAACCGTAGGTCGAGACGAAGCGCCCGAGCTTGCTCTGCTTTCGCGCTGCCCGGTCGGGCCGCGGATTACGCGGGGTTCGGCCCACTTCTCGTTTGGTCGGATCCCACTGGGCACGCAAGGGCTGATGGGAGGAAATGCCGCGATAGTCGCGTTCGCCGTAGGCACGATCATCCGGCACCTCTGGCCGACGTTCGTCGCGGGGCGCTCCAGTTCCGCTACGCATTCGACGTTCCTCACGTTCAGGGTTCTGCGTAGTTCGTCCACGCATGCGCGGTCCCCCTGGGTCAGTCACGTCGTCCAGAATCTCACACACGGCAAGTCACTCGCCCGGGCTGACCGAAACATGCTGGTCCTGGCGTGTCATGGCAACCCGTCCTGTAACGAGAAAGACCGCTGGTCTCGCTCACCGAGGCACGCGCGACTCGCCCGGGCGACACACGGTATCGTTCATTCGGCTACGACCGGTGTGACGGAGGATACTGGCGGGTACGCACACGCGACTCGCGGATCCGCGCGCCGACCGAATTTACTTTTGCTCAGATTGGAAGCGACATGACAGAACTCGCGGATCGGACAGACTCCGATCGCGGTACAACGGCTGGCAAGCCTGCCGGAACACGTCGCAGCACCCGACTCCCCCGCGATGCGCGCCGCCTCCAGCTCCTCGCAGCTGCAAGTGAGGTATTCGTCGCGAACGGGTACCACTCGGCCGGTATGGACGAGATCGCCGAGTGTGCCGGTGTCAGCAAGCCAGTCCTGTACCAACACTTTCCAGGCAAGCTCGAACTGTATGTCGCAGTCCTGCAGAGTTATGTCGACAGCCTCATCTCGGGTGTACGCCAAGCCCTGCGATCGACGACGGACAACAAACAGCGTGTCCGCGCCGCAGTCCAGGCGTTCTTCGACTTCGTCGACAACGACTCGCAGGGCTTCCGCCTGGTGTTCGAGTCCGACATCATGGGCGAACCTCAGGTCCAGACACGCGTCGAACAAGCCACCGAAGCCTGCGTCGACGCCGTGTTCGACCTGGTCAGTCAGGATTCCGGACTCGATCCGTACCGCGCGCGCATTCTTGCCGTCGGTCTGGTCGGTGCCAGCCAGTTCACTGCGCGGTACTGGCTCGAAGCCGCGCGGCCGATCCCCAAGGAAGAGGCCGTGGAAATCACCGTGACACTGGCGTGGGGCGGTCTCTCACACGTGCCGCTGCAGGCCGAAACCAAGTAACCGGAACCCGAACGAGAATGGGCGGGCAGTCTCACGACTGCCCGCCCATTCTGCTGTTACAGCTACGCGTCAGACGGTAGGCGCGAATCCGACCTTGCGGATATCGGACGGACCGATCTCCACGTACGCCACACGAGAAGCCTGCACCAGGAACTTGCGGCCCTTGTCGTCGACGAGAGCCAGAACCGGCTCGCGGCCACCGAGGACAGCCGCGACCAGTGTCTCGACCTCGTCAGGGGTCTGTTCGCTGTTGACGATGAGCTCACGCGGGCTGTCGATTACACCGATCTTGACCTCCACGGTCAACCTCCGAACTGTTCGTGAATTACATCCGTTGTCGACGCAAGGCTAATGCAGCAGCGACCGCCCACGCTCCTCTGCACGCTGTGCCCAGAGCGAACAGGCACCTAGACGAGTCCGAGAATCGCCATCCGCTCGGCGTGCTTTGCCTGCATACCGTCGAACAACGCGACAACTCCGTTGAGGTCACCCGAGGCCGAGATCACCAGATCCGTGAGGTCCTCACGCTGCGCCAGCACGAACTGCGCCTGCGTGATTGCTTCACCCAGAAGACGGCGTCCCCACAGCATCAGCCGGTCCTTGGCGCGGGTGCTGGCCTCCACTGCTGCCTTCACCTCGAGCACCACGAACTCCGAGTGGCCCGTCTGGGACAGCACGTCCTCGACGATCTCGGCGACATCCGCCGGGAGGGAGTGCCCGATCTCGCGGTAGAAATCGGCAGCGATTCCGTCGCCGACGTACGCCTTCACGAGCGATTCCAGCCACGTCGACGGTGTCGTCGACGCGTGATAGTTGTCGAGAGCACGAACGAACGGGTCCATGACGGCAAAGATCTCGTGGCCACGTTCCGTCAGCGCCGTTTCCAGAGTCTCGAAGTGGTCCATCTCGGCGGCGGCCATGCTGGCGAACGCCACCTTGCCTCGCAGGTCCGGTGCCATTTGTGCGTCCTCCGCCAACCGGTAGAACGCCGAAATCTCGCCGTAGGCGAGAACGGCAAACAAATCGATCACGCCGGGGTGATCGGAAGCGACTCGGCCTCCGGTTCCAGCGTCCGTCGAAGCATCAAGATCGTGTGCGCCCATGACTACGAACTGTAGTGCTTCGACGGCCGACGCGACCGCCAAGGACCGCATGTCCGATTCGGTGATCTTCGACATGTCATCACGAGGGGCGGACAACGTGCAGCTACAATGGTCTTGGGAGTTCGCCAGTTCCCCCGGCTCTTATGATTAGCCGGGACGGCTGCTTTAGGTCAGCCGACACGACTGTGCTCACGCGGACCCCACCGATAATGTGCGCGCACCTGCATCGACGGTTGTTGCCCGCTTCGCCGAGATCTCCGGACGGTTCGAATTCGTCCGAGTGGAATTCAGTGCTGAGGCGTAGGCATGACCGAAGAAAAAGAGGGCATCGACATCGGCCGATTTACGGCCTGGCCCCTTACCTTGTGCGTGCGTACCGCCACGAGGAAAGGCTAGTCCCCTGAGCAAGATCACTGTCGACCACGAAGACGAAGCAACCGAGAACACCGTTTCCGTCCAGCTCGACGACACCCATGTACCCCCGAGCTTCGCCGAACTCGGTGTACGCGACGAAATCGTCCGCGCACTGAACGAGATCGGCATCGAGCGCACCTTCGCCATCCAGGAACTCACCCTTCCGTTGGCTCTCGCCGGTGACGACCTCATCGGTCAGGCCCGCACCGGAATGGGCAAGACCTTCGGTTTCGGCGTCCCGCTCCTGCATCGCATCGTCACCGCCGAGAACGGCACGGCTGTCCTCGACGGCACGCCTCGCGCTCTGATCATCGTTCCCACCCGCGAACTGTGCATCCAGGTCGCTCGCGACCTCGAGAACGCCAGCAAGTACCTCCGAGTCGGCGACCGAGGTCTCCAGGTTCTGCCCATCTACGGCGGTCGGCCGTACGAGGCGCAGATCTCGGCACTGCAGAAGGGCGTCGACGTTGTCGTCGGCACCCCGGGTCGCCTGCTCGACCTGGCCAACCAGTCGCACCTGATCCTGGGCAAAGTGGGCGTTCTCGTCCTCGACGAGGCCGACGAAATGCTCGACCTCGGATTCCTCCCCGACATCGAACGCCTCATGGGCATGGTCCCCGACAAGCGTCAGACGATGCTCTTCTCCGCCACGATGCCCGGCCCGATCATCACCCTGGCTCGCACCTTCCTGACGCAGCCGACGCACATCCGCGCCGAGGAAGCCGAATCCTCCGCAGTGCACGACCGCACGAGCCAGCACATATACCGTGCGCACGCTCTCGACAAGGCCGAGATGGTCGCCCGTGTTCTGCAGGCCGAAGGCCGCGGCGCGACGATGATCTTCACCCGCACCAAGCGCACAGCCCAGAAAGTCGCCGACGATCTCGCCGAGCGCGGCTTCTCCGTCGGTGCCGTCCACGGTGACCTCGGACAGATTGCCCGCGAGAAGGCCCTGAAGGGCTTCCGCAACGGCAAGGTCGACGTGTTGGTCGCTACCGACGTCGCCGCACGCGGCATCGACATCGACGACGTCACCCACGTCATCAACTACCAGTGCCCCGAGGACGAGAAGACCTACGTCCACCGCATCGGTCGTACCGGACGCGCCGGACGCACCGGCATCGCTGTCACGCTGGTCGACTGGGACGACATTCCTCGCTGGCAGCTCATCGACAAGGCACTGAGCCTCGGAATCCCCGATCCGGTCGAGACGTACTCGAGCTCGCCGCACCTCTACGAAGAGCTGTCGATTCCGGCCGATGCCAAGGGCACTGTTCGCAAGGCCAAGCCCGCCCCTGAGAAGGCTGCAACCGACAAGGCGGCAACGGACAAAGCAGACGCGCCGAAGACGGCCGACGCCGACGGCAACGAAGAGAAGGCCGCGCCTCGTCGCAACCGGACTCGCCGCCGTACCCGCGCCGGTGCTTCGACCGACGCCGCGACGTCCACCACCGCCGGCGCCACCACAGCTCCCCCTTCGGCACCGGCTGCAACCGCTACCGAGAACTCGGACGAAGACGGAGCGGCCAAGCCGCGTCGCCGTCGGCGTCGTCGCCCCGCGGCTTCCGCGACGGCAGGCGCCGCAGAGTAAGCTGCCGATGTGCTGGCTCCCGAAAGGCGTACTCGCTCAGATGTGATCGGTGCGCTGGCAATCGCGCTGGCCGTAATCGTGGCGGTGACCGTGGTGTGGTTGCGCAGTGATGCGCGCGGAACCACCTCGGTCACCGCCGAATCTCCACTCCCACCTCTGTCGACGTCGGTGTTGTTACCCGACATCCTGAGGCAGACGTGGGAATCTCCCAGTGCCGACTCGACGGCACCGATCACCGTCGGAAATGCCGTCGTCACCGCCGACGGTTCCGACGTGATCGGCCGCGACCCGGCAACAGGCGAAGAAGTGTGGCGATACGCGCGCAACATTCCCCTGTGCGGTGCGATCGGATCGTGGGATCGCGTCGTCAGCGTCTATCAGGACAATCGCGGTTGCTCTCAGGTCACGTCACTGGTCGCCGACACCGGCGCCCGAAAGGACCAGCGCAACAGCGACGCCGATTCCGCGGTCAGTTTGTCGGCGGACGGCACCTATCTGATCTCACGCGGCAGTGAGCGAATGGAACTGTGGCGCTCGGACCTCGTCCGAACTCTCGAGTACGGCCGGGTCGACGCGAAGGTCAATCCCAACAAGCAACCCCGCACCGGATGCACGCTGCTCGACGCTGCGTCGAGCGCCAACCGAGTCTCGGTACTCGAGCGTTGCCCGGGTGAAGCCTCCAACAGGTTGACGGTGATGAACCCCGCACCGAAGGACGCCCAGGAACCCGAAGAATACGGATCCTCGATTCTCCTCGGCTCCGAAGGCGCCCGCCTTCTTGCCGTGGCCGGCGAGAAGACGGCGGTCTACCTCCCTGCCGCCAACGGAACCGCTTCTCGCATCACCATTTTCGACGGAACCGGCAATCCGATCGTCGACTATCCGATCGAGGGAGCGGTGACCGAAGGGGCCCGCACCCACGCCGACAAGGCTTCGATCACGTGGTGGACCGGCTCTCAGACGGTCAACCTCCGCCTGAGCGACCTGGCTCCGACGTGGATCGTCAACGGAACGTCCGGGCCCGGAAGCATGGTCGCCGGTCAGATGCTCATCCCCGTTCCGGGCGGCATTGCAGCCGTCAGCCCGTCGGACGGAGCGGTGCAGCGCATGATCGCAGTCGACCGCGGTGAGACGACGACGCCGATCGTGCTCGCCAGTGCGGGCGAGACGATTCTGGAACAGCGCGGCGATACCTTGTTCGCGCTGCGCTAGAAGCTCTCGCCTTCCTCAGAGCGCCAGTTCCGGCGCGAAAGTCACGACTTCGTTTCCAGCCCAATGCTTTACGAGATTGTCGGCGAGTTCACGATAGGCATCCGCGCCCTTGTTCTTTCGCCCGGCAAGGACCGTCGCGCCGGAAGCAGAGGCCTCGGCGAACTTGACGGTGCGTGGAATCGGCGGCGCCAGAACGGCGAGGGAGTAGCGGTCACTGACGTCAGCGAGTACGTCGCGACTGTGCGTGGTTCGAGCGTCGTACAGAGTCGGAAGTGCGCCGAGCAGAACAAGATCCGGGTTGGTGATGGCTTGGACTTCACGAACCGTACGCAGCAACTGTCCGACGCCGCGGTGTGCGAGGGTTTCGCATTGCAGTGGAACCAGAACCGACTGCGCCGCAGTCAATCCGTTGAGCGTGAGCACACCCAACGACGGTGGGCAGTCGATGATGATGACGTCGTAAGAACCCAGGAGCGGAGACAGGGCCCGCTTGAGCGCGAACTCTCGACCGGGTCGCATCAGGAGCAGCGCTTCGGCGCCCGCGAGATCGATGGTGGCCGGCAGGAGATCCATACCGTCGTCCGTCTTCAGCACGGCGTCGACCGCGTCGAGATCACCCGCCAGGACCTCGTTGACCGAACGCTCGAGGCGATCCGGATTGTGTCCGAGCGAGAACGTCAGGCAGCCCTGCGGGTCGAGATCCACCACCAGAACTCGTTGTCCGAGCGCGGACAAAGCCGCACCGAGAGAAGCGACGGTAGTGGTTTTAGCCACGCCGCCCTTTTGATTCGCCACTGCGAGAACCGTCGTCACACGTAGATCCTTGCGCACTTCGCGCCAGGAGGCGAGCTACACACGCGAGGCAGCCTGCAATGATGGTCGACATGACCTCCCAGTCCGCCCCCTCGTCGATCCCCCTCGGTGCTCGCGTCGTACTCATGCGCCACGGTGAAACCGAGTGGGCACGCACCGGGAAACACACGGGCCGGACCGAGGTTCCGCTGACTCCGCTCGGCGAGATGCAGGCAACCGCGACCGGAAATCGCTTGCGAACCCTCGACCTCCGGAACCCCATGATTCTGACGAGTCCGCGGCTGCGCGCACAGTTGACGGGTGATCTCGCCGGCCTGCCGGAAGAGCGAACCTGGGATGCACTTTCCGAATGGGACTACGGCGACTACGAAGGCCTCACGACGCCCGAGATCCGCGCAACGGTGCCCGATTGGACCGTCTGGACACACCCGTGCCCCGGCGGCGAGCAGACCGATCAGATCCATGCCCGCACCGACATGGTGCTGTCGATGGTGCGTTCGCAGCTACCCGAGCGGGACGTGATCCTGATCGGGCACGGCCACTTCTCACGCGCGCTCATCGCCCGCTGGCTCGAGCTCCCGGTCACCGAAGGAAAGCGTTTCGCGTTGTTCCCGGGCGCTTACACGGTTCTCGGTTACGAGCACGGCGCCAGCCACCTCGTCCATCACAACGTGCCGCCGCTCGTGGAGGCTTGAGGCTTAAGATTCTCCCCATGATCCGACGCGCCACGCCCGCAGACGTCCAGCCGATCACCGACATGATCTACGAGTTGGCGGACTACCAGAAGGCCCTCGACGAGTGCACTGTGAAGGCGGAACAGATCGGCGAGGCATTGTTCGGGCCGGCCGCGACGGCCTTCGCGCACGTCGCTGTGAATTCGGCTGACGACGTCGTCGGCATGGCGCTGTGGTTCCGCAATTTCTCCACGTGGGACGGCGCCCACGGCATCTACCTCGAAGACCTGTACGTCAAGCCCAGCCAGCGCGGATCAGGCCACGGAAAGGCTCTTCTGGCCGCGCTCGCCAAGGAGTGCACCGACAACGACTACACCCGGCTGTCCTGGTCGGTGCTCAACTGGAACACGCCCTCGATCAAGTTCTACGAGTCACTCGGTGCCGACGCGAAGACGGAGTGGACCACGTATCGCCTGACCGGCACCCACCTCGGAGCTCTTGCCGCCGAAGCTGAGTAGGACTGAAGCAGGGTAGGCGTTCCGTCCTACTTGTCCCGCGGCTCTTCGGTCTCGTCCGGGCGTCCCTCTTCCGGCGACACCTCGTCTGCGTACGCTCCGTACTCCGCTGCCATCCATCGAGACGTCGGAGCCGAGAACAGGCAGCCCAGAGCGCCGAGAACGACGACACCCAGAACGATGCCGAGCGGCACCTGATGCGAATCGGTCAGGAGCGACCAGGCGACTGGTAGGAGCAGCAACTGCGCGACGACGGCGATTGCCCGGCCCCACCGGCGACCCGTCAGCAAAGCGATACCGGCTGCCAACACCGCGCCGCCGAGGATCGCGACCCAGGCGGCAAATCCGTATCCGTTGGTGACGCTCTGATCGTGGCCGGTCGCGCCGCGAATCACTGCGACGATCGCGAACCCGGCGGCAACCAGCCCTTGCAGCGTCACGAGGGCACCTGCCCATGTGACTGTCTTGGGCAGGGCGTTCGGACTGGCGGTATTCGGCACGAGGCCAGCCTAGAACACGACACCGGATAGGCTCATGCCCCGTGCGCGCACTGCTGATCGTCAACCCCAATGCCACCTCCACCACCGCTGCCGGTCGTGACCTGTTGGCACACGCCCTCGAGAGTCGGGTGCGACTTACTGTGGCGCACACCACACATCGGGGACACGCTGCCGAACTGGCGCGCGAAGCCCACGAAGACGGCTTCGGCTCGGTGATCGTCCACGGCGGCGACGGAACGGTCAACGAAGTGGTCAACGGACTGCTCGGGTCACCGCATCCCGCGTCGATGAAATCGGTTCCGGTCGGTCCGATCCCGACGATCGCTGTCGTCCCGGGAGGCTCGGCAAACGTTTTCGCGCGCTCACTCGGTATTGCCGCCGACCCGATCGACGCCACAAACCAACTCGTCGATCTACTCTCGGAACGAACGAGACGCCGAATCGGGCTCGCACACTGCGACAACCGTTGGTTCACGTTCAACGCCGGAATGGGCCTCGACGCCGATGTATGCGAAGCCGTCGACGCCAGCCGTAAGAACGGTGACGCCGCCACACCCGCCCGGTATGTCCGAACCGCAATCGCGGCGTTCTTCCGTGCCAAGCGAGCCGAGCCCGCCCTGACAGTCCACCTCCCCGATCAGGATCCCGTCTCCGGAGTCCACTACGCGTTCGTGTCGAACTCGAGCCCGTGGACATATCTGGAAGAGCGTCCCGTACACACCAATCCGGGAACGACCTTCGACAGTGGACTCGGCATCTTCGCCATGACGAGCACCAAAGTCCTACCGTCTCTGCGGGTTGTGCGACAGCTCCTCGCACGCGGCGCAGAACCGAAATCGAAGGTCCTTCTACGCACCGACGACGTCCCGACAATCACCATCGAATCGTCGCGACCGATCGGACTGCAGATGGACGGCGACTACATCGGACTTCGCGAAAAAGTCGAATTCACCTCGGTCCCGGATGCACTGGAAGTGTTCGCACCGATTCCGACGTGAGTCAGGCAACACGTTTGACCTGCAAAAACTCTGGTGCCGAATAGTCGAAATCGGGTAAAATGCCGGTGACGCCCAGGTGGCCGTCAGGTGTGTCACAAATTAGTGAGTTGGCCCACGAACCCGTTCAAACCTATTGACATACCGCGAGTTCGTGAAAGCATTCACAAGTAACAGTGCGGAAACATTGATGACGCACACACAAACTCATTGGTACCAAATGGTGTGAATACACACCCAATTAAGGAGCGAAAAAAGATGGACTGGCGCCACAACGCAATCTGTCGCGACGAGGATCCCGAACTGTTCTTCCCGGTGGGAAACAGTGGACCGGCCCTTGCTCAGATCGCTGATGCCAAGGTTGTCTGCAACCGCTGCCCCGTCACCGCCGAGTGCCTGTCCTGGGCTCTCGAGTCCGGCCAGGATGCAGGCGTCTGGGGCGGAATGAGCGAAGACGAGCGCCGCGCACTCAAGCGTCGTAACGCACGTACCCGTGCACGCACTTCCGTCTAGGTAGAACCGAGACGTTCGACTCGCGGCGGAGAACAGCCCCTCCGCACAGTCGAAGACGACAGCCCGACACCACATGGTGTCGGGCTTTTTGTCTGCTCGAATCGCTAACGCTGCTCGAATCAGTAACGCGCAGTGCGTCTACCGAGCGGCACACGCAGAACCGCGTCGGTGCCGCCACCGCTTCCCGGGTGCAGTCCGAGCGAGCCACCGAGTTCGGCGCCCAGCAAAGTCCGCACGATCTGGAGTCCGAGCCGATCGGACTTCTCGAGGTCGAAGTTCTCCGGCAGGCCGCGCCCGTTGTCGTGGATGATCACGTCCAACCAGCGCGCAGAACGCTCGGCGCTGAGTGTGACCGTGCCGGTCACTCCCGGATCGAAAGCGTGCTCGATCGCGTTCTGCACCAACTCCGTCAGCACCATGACCAGCGGGGTGGCGCGCTCGGCGGAGAACACTCCGAAACTGCCCTCACGCCGAATCGCCACCGGCACACCCACTCCCGCGACATCGGAAAGCATGGGAACCAACCGGTCGATCACCTCGTCGAGATCCACCTCTTCGTCCACCGACATCGACAAGGTGTCGTGAACGAGGGCGATGGACGTCACGCGCCTCACCGACTCTGTCAACGCCTGTCGCGCTTCGTCGTTGCCGGTTCGCCTGGCCTGTAGACGCAGAAGCGCCGCGACTGTTTGCAGGTTGTTCTTCACTCGATGGTGAATCTCGCGGATGGTTGCGTCCTTGCTCAGGAGAGCGCGATCACGACGCTTGACCTCGGTGACGTCGCGGACGACGACCGCCGCACCGACATGCCGGCCGCCCGGCTTGAGAACCAGGGCTCGCAGCAGAACGGTCGCCCCGCGCGCCTCGATTTCCATACGGCGACCGGGCTTGTCCGCCAACGTATCTCGGATGTATCCCGCAGCTTCCTGAGACTCGAACGGGTCGGTGACCAACGAACGGGTCAACGCCGCGAGGTCTTGGCCCACCAGATCCGAACTCAGACCCATCCGGTGATAGGCCGAGAGCGCGTTCGGGCTGGCATAGACGACGGTGCCTTCGGTATCGAGACGGATGAAGCCGTCGCCCGCACGTGGGCTCGAGTTCGTGTCGGAGCGCGATTCTCGGATCGGGAAGGTTCCGTCGCTGATCATCTGACACAGGTCTTCGGCGCAATCGAGATACGCGAGCTCGAGCGGACTCTGCGCTCGCTGGTGCGACAGGTTGGTGTCGCGGCTCAGAACCGCGATGACTCGCCCGTCCAGACGCACCGGAACGGCTTCCCGACGCGGCGGCATTCCTTCACGCCACGTCTCGTCTTCCCCGCGCACGACGCGGCCCTCGACGAGAGCGCGAAGAACCTGCGGGTGCTCGGACTCGGAAACGACCGTTCCGACCGCGTCCTCCGGAAAAGCCGTCGATGCCGTTGTCGGCCGGCAATGCGCGACGCAGATGACCGTCCCCTCGGATCGGTTCTTCTCCGATTCGGTGCCCACCCACAGGAGAACGTCGGCAAAGGAAAGGTCGGCGAGCAGTTGCCACTCCCCCACGACGCGCTGGAGATGGTCGACCGCCGCACCGGGAAGATCGGTGTGTTCGGCGAGGAGGTCACTGAGAGTGGACATCGTCCGGCTTAGGAGATCACGGCGATCAGATCGCCTTGCTGAATCACGTCGCCGACCTTGACGCCCACCGTCGTCACCGTTCCCGGAACTTCGGCCAGGACGGGAATCTCCATCTTCATGGATTCGAGGATGACCAGGGTGTCGCCGTCCGCAACGACGTCTCCCTCGCTCACGACGACCTGGTAGACCGTCGAAACCATCTCGGCGCGCACGTCTTCTGCCATCGTGAACCTCACTTCTGTCGGAACTGCACTCTGACCACGAAAATACGTCGACGGATCACTCGATCGACCTGCCAATGGAACCACACCGGCATCGGCGTGAAACAATGACGCGAAAGAAACAGAAGGGAGACCAATCATGGGTAAGCGTGGTCGTAAGAAGCGCAGCCGTAAGGGCAACGCCGCTAACCATGGCAAGCGTCCAAACGCCTGACATGTAGCGCAACAAAACGTCCGAGGGGCGGGGAAGCATTGCTTCCCCGCCCCTCGGCGTTACTGCCTTCCGACTGCTGCCGCTCAGATCTTCGCTGACGGGCTAGCTGTCGGTTTCGGTAGTCGTTATGACGATGGTCCGACGCAACTCGACGGTGAGCCGCTGACGCAGGCTTTCCGGCGCGTGGTCTCCACCGCACTTACGGTTGATCAGGCTCTTGACCTTCTCCTCGATCCCGTAGGCCTCGAGGCACGATCCACAATCGTCGATATGACGCTGCAGGCGAGCACGACTTGAATCGTCGCATTCTCCGTCGAGCATCAACCAGACGTCGGCGATGACTGCCGAGCAGTCGAGCCTTTCGAATTCGTCCTGCTCACTCATCGTGTGACACCTTCCGTCTCGGTGGCTGCGACTGTGGCTGTGTCGACCGCGCCGTCCCGATTGAATCCCCGGTCTTTTGCGACATCGGCCAAGAGACCACGCAATTGCTTGCGACCACGGTGCAGTCGCGACATCACCGTTCCGATGGGTGTGCCCATGATCTCCGCGATCTCCTTGTACGGGAATCCTTCGACATCGGCGTAGTACACGGCCATACGGAATTCCTCGGGAAGCGACTGCAGCGCCGCCTTGATGTCGTCGTCAGGCAACGCGTCGAGCGCCTCCACCTCGGCCGATCGCAGCCCCGTCGAGGTGTGCTCGGCGGTGGCGGCCAACTGCCAGTCGGTGATCTCGTCCGTCGGATACTGCGCGGGTTGGCGCTGCTTCTTGCGGTACGAGTTGATGTAGGTGTTCGTGAGAATCCGGTACAGCCAGGCTTTCAGGTTGGTACCGGCACGGAACGAACGGAAAGCGGTGTACGCCTTGACGTACGTCTCCTGCACGAGATCCTCGGCATCAGCCGGATTCCGCGTCATGCGCAGGGCAGCGCCGTACAACTGGTCGAGCAGCGGGAGCGCGTCGCGCTCGAACCGGGCAATCAACTCATCCGCAGTTTCGGGCGTTTCGGACACAGCGCCGTCGATAGGTTCAGTTACCCCTGACGGTTCGTCCTTGGGCCGGTCGTGTTCCAGCACTCTGATCCCTTCACTAGCCGTAGGGATCAAGGTTACCGCCAACTGAAGATCCGACCCACGGGCCGGTGGTGGCTCACACACAGCCAGCACGGTCGCTCCTTCGCTTCTCGGGACAAGTTTCATCAACTGGTACCAACACGGGAGTCTGCGACTCTGTTCCCGGCCTGGTCGGATGTACCTGTCGGCGATCCACATAGGGTGTTCCTCATGGCCGGAACAGCGACCCCTGCGACCGTACTTCTCGACAAGTCGAAGACACCGCACCGCGTTCACAGCTACGACCACGATCCTCGCGCCGAATCTTTCGGCGACGAGGCGGTCACTGCACTGGCAGAGTCGACAGGCGTCGAGGCCGCACAGATCTTCAAGACCTTGGTCGTCAAACTCGACACCGGCAAGCTCGCCGTCGCGGTCCTGCCGGTCCCGAACAAGCTCTCGCTCAAAGCCGCAGCCGCTGCCCTCGGTGCAAGCAAAGCCGTCATGGCCGATCGCGCCGAAGCCGAGCGCTCGAGCGGCTACGTCTTCGGCGGTATCTCACCGCTCGGCCAACGCAAGAAACTGCCGACCGTGATCGATGCGTCGGCGCTCGACTGGGACCGCATTCTCTGCAGCGCCGGTCGACGCGGGCTCGAGATCGAGCTGGCTCCGACGGACCTCGCGCAGTTGAGTGGCGCGGTCACGGCGCAAATCACGGCGGGCTGAGTATCCGGTCGCTACGGTCTCACCATGCGACCACACCTGAAAACTCTTGCACTGACCGCTGCAGCGGCAGCTCTCACCGTCTCGCTGACGGCCTGCGGGAGTTCGGACAATGCCGCCAAGGAAGTCACGGTAGTCGGATCAGGGCAGGTCCGCGGGGCGCCGGACATCCTCAATGCCGACATCGGCATCGAGGTGGTTGCCCCGGATGTATCGGGAGCGGTCTCGGAGGCGAATGACAAGGCCCGTCAGATGATCGACGCGATAGTCGCCGCCGGTGTGGCCCCCGAGGACGTGCAGACAAGCGATCTGTCCGTCCAGCCGCAGTACGACGCCAGCGGCGGACCGTTCGTCGGCGGCAACGTGACCGGCTACCGGGCAACCAACTCGGTACGAATCGTCGTACGCGATCTCGACAAGGCCTCTTCTGTCCTGGACGCCGGCATCGCGGCGGGCGGAAACGCGGCACGGCTCGGCAACGTCGCCTTCGCCATCGACGACGACTCTCAGCTTCTGGCCGACGCTCGCACCCGGGCCTTCGAGGACGCGAAGAACCGTGCCGAGCAGTACGCGGATCTGTCCGGTACGTCGCTCGAGAACGTCGTGACCATCACCGAGGCACACGACACGAGCGGCGGTCAGACCATGCGCGCTCCCGACGCCTCGATGTCCGACATGGTTCTCGCCCCGGGAACCCAGCAGGTCTCGTTCGAGGTGACCGTTACCTGGGCTCTCGGCTGACCACTAGAGCAGGCTGATCTGCTCGCCGGCACGGTCGACGTCCGGCTCGATCAACTCGTGCCCGTTGTTCTTGACACTGTTGACCAGCGGCCGGACTCGATCGACGTCGATCCGCTCGAAGAGGTCCGGCACCGGTTCGAGCAGAGCCGAATCGACGGTGTTGTCGGGATCGAGCCACGCCTCCCAGCGGTCACGAGGCAGGGCGAGGGGCATGCGGTCGTGAACCTGCTCGAGGTGACCGAGAGAGTCGACTGTGACGATCGAGCAGCTCAGGACGGGGCTCGCGTTCTCGACCCTCGGGTCCCGCCAGGCAGACCACACGCCCGCCATGAACAGCCGTGATCCGTCGTCGGGGTGCATGTAGTAAGGAATCTTCGCTGCCTTTTTCCCGCCGGTGGCCTCGGTCTGCCACTCGTACCACCCGTCCATGGGGACCAGGCAACGCTTGAACTTGAAGGCGGTCCGAAACGCCGGCTTCTCCGCCAGCGAGTCGGCGCGGGCGTTGAACAGGACCGGGCCTTTGCCCAGTTCCTTGGTCCACGACGGCACCAATCCCCACCGCATCCGCCGAATCCTCTTGGTCGGATCGCTGTCGGGGTTCTCCCGATCGTGGCGTTCGACGACGGTCAACACCTCGGTCGTGGGGGCCACGTTGTAATCGGCTTCGACGGGCGCCGAGTGGTCCGTCTCGTCGAGCGCATCGAGTTCCACCGCCAGGGTGGCCGGGTCCGCTGTGGTCGCATACCTTCCGCACATGACACCCAGGGTGGCACGGTTTCGACCATTCCCCCACCGATGAGAGAAGATGGACCATGTGAGTCTGAGTCTGTGGAGCGCCCCGAGGGCCCAAGCACCCGTCGATGCAGTGGTGACGCTGCCCGGATCCAAGTCCATCACCAATCGAGCTCTGATTCTTGCCGCACTTGCGGATGGCCCGTCCACGATCACCGGTGCACTTCGCAGCCGTGACGCCGACCTGATGATCGCAGCTCTGCGTGACCTCGGCATCGGCATCGAGGAAGCCGGCGATCCGACCACGCTTCGCATCACCCCTGGGCCCCTGCGCGGCGGCGAGGTCGACTGCGGCCTGGCCGGCACCGTGATGCGCTTCCTGCCGCCACTCGCCGCGATGGCCGACGGCATCGTCCGCTTCGACGGCGACGAGCAAGCACGCACACGCCCCCTCGGCACCATCTTGGAGGCACTGCGCGGTCTCGGCGCTCGGATCGAGGGTGACGCACTCCCGTTCACCGTCACCGGAACCGGATCCCTACGCGGAGGAACGGTCACCATCGACGCATCCGGCTCGTCGCAGTTCGTCTCCGGTCTCCTGCTCTCGGCTGCTGCCTTCGAAGAGGGTGTCACCGTTCACCACGACGGCAAGCCCGTCCCGTCCATGCCACACATCGACATGACCGTCGAGATGCTCCGCCGAGCCGGAGTTTCCGTGACGACACCGGCCACGGGCGGAGACGCAGACACGTGGCGGGTGGCACCGGGGCCGGTGCGCGCCGTGGACTGGGCGATCGAACCCGATCTCTCCAACGCCACACCGTTCCTGGCCGCAGCCGCTGTTACCGGCGGAACCGTCAGCGTCCCGATGTGGCCGTCGTCGACGACGCAGCCCGGCGACGCGATCCGCGGGATCCTCGCCTCGATGGGCGCCGACGTCACTCTTGCCGACGGCGTGCTGACCGTTCGCGGCCCGGAGAAACTGCGCGGCATCGACATCGACCTCCACGACGTGGGAGAGCTGACCCCCACCGTCGCGGCCCTGGCCGCTCTCGCCGAGGGCACCTCGCATCTGCGAGGTATTGCACACCTGCGCGGGCACGAGACCGACCGTCTGGCTGCCCTCGCCGACGAGATCAACAAGCTCGGCGGTTCCGTCACCGAAACCGACGACGGCCTGACGATCGTTCCCGCGGAACTCCATGGCGGACAATGGCTCTCGTATGCCGACCACCGCATGGCAACAGCCGGCGCCATCATCGGCCTGGTCGTCGACGGCGTCGACGTCGACGATGTCGGAACCACAGCCAAGACACTGCCCGGCTTCGAGAACATGTGGATCGACATGCTCGAGAGTTCGCCGGCGACACCGAAGGCAAGCTTCTGAGTCCGCGGCAGTACGACGAGTCCGACGTCCGGGTACGTCCCGGCCGCGGATCCCGCCCCCGTACGAAGACTCGGCCCGAACATCTCTCGGCCGAATCGGGGATGGTGGTGTCGAAGGATCGTGGCCGTTGGGGTTGCGTCCTCGGCGGCGATCCCGACCGGCTGATCGTCACGATGCGCGCCCGCGAACTTGGCCGCACCCCCATCGTCGTCGGCGATCAGGTGGACATCGTCGGCGATCTGTCCGGCAAAACCGATACCCTCGCCCGCATTGTCCGGGTCTCCGAGCGTTCTACGGTTCTGCGACGGACGGCCGACGACACCGATCCCTTCGAACGCATCGTCGTCGCGAACGCGGAGCAGTTGCTCATCGTCGTAGCACTCGCCGATCCCCCACCGCGCACCGGTTTTGTCGAGCGCGCACTGGTCGCCGCCTACGTGGGTGGCCTGACACCGATCGTCTGCCTGACCAAGAGCGACCTCGAACCACCCGAGGAATTCGCGAGCACATTCGCCGACCTCGACATCCAAGTGGTCGTCGCCGGTCGCGACGATCCCCTGGACGAACTGACGCAGATCCTCGAGCACAAGTTGACCGCCCTGATCGGACATTCCGGCGTCGGAAAGTCGACATTGGTCAATCGCCTTGTCCCCGATGCCAATCGAGCGGTCGGCATCGTATCCGGCGTCGGCAAGGGCCGGCACACATCGACGCAATCGGTGGCACTCCCCCTCGCCGGTGGCGGCTGGGTGATCGACACCCCTGGCATCCGTTCGTTTGGTCTGGCGCACATCTCGCCCGAGAACGTGGTGGCTGCATTCTCGGATCTCGCTGCGGCGATCGAGGATTGCCCGCGCGGATGCACGCACCTCGGGCCGCCGGCAGACCCCGAATGCAAGCTCGACCTGCTGGAGGGCAAATCCGCTCGACGCGTCGTCGCTGTGCGACAACTGCTGGAAGCGATCAAGTCCAACGATCAGTACTGAGCGACACCCCTGCACGACGCCCCAGCGCGAGAACAGCAAAGCGGCCCGGCACCATGTCGAATGGTGTCGGGCCGCTTGTTGCGTCTGGTCAGCGCAGGCGGGAAATCAGCGCAGGCCGAGAAGGCTGCGCAGCTTTCCACTCTTGCGCTTACGTGCGATGGCGCTCTTGAGACCGTTACGACGCCCGGTCACGGGATCGACAGTCGACGTAAGTTCGCCGTCGAACATCCGCTCCGACGCCGTCTCGGGCGCATTGTCGACGGTGTCCTTGAGGTACTTGTTGGGCAGCGACAGCTTGGCGATGGTGCGCCAGGACTTGGCGTACTGCACGGCAAGTGGGCCCGTCGTGTACGGCAGGTCGTACTTGTCCGCGAGCTGACGCACCGTGACCGCGATGTCCTTGTAGCGGTTGCTGGGCAGATCGGGGAACAGGTGATGCTCGATCTGGTAGCTCAGGTTGCCCGTCATGAAGTCCATGAGCGCGCTGCCCTCGATGTTGGCGCTACCGAGCATCTGACGCAGGTACCACTGAGCCTGCGTTTCCTTGTCGATGTCTTCCTTGGTGAACTTCTCGGCACCGTCCGGGAAGTGACCGCAGAAGATGACCGCGTTGGTCCACACGTTCCGCAGGGTATTGGCGGTGAAGTTGGCCGACAACGTGCTCTTCCACGCCGGGCCGGTGATGGCCGGGTAGATGACGTAGTCGCGCAGGACCTGCTTGCCAATCTTCTCGCCGACCTCGCGGAGCTTGCGCTGGGTCTCTTCCTTGTCGGCGCGGCCCTTGGCCACCTTGCCGAGCTCGAGGTGCTGTGCGGCGATGCCGTACTCGAAGAACAGCGCGAGCAGCGTGTTGTAGACCAGATTGCCGGCGTTGAAGGGCTTCCATCGCTGATCGCGGGTGACGCGCAGGAGTCCGTATCCGACGTCGTCGTCCATTCCGAGGACGTTGGTGTACTTGTGATGCAGGTAGTTGTGGGTCTGCTTCCAGTGCGCAGACGGGCCGGTGACGTCCCACTCCCACGAGGTGGAGTGGATCTCCGGGTCGTTCATCCAGTCCCACTGACCGTGCATCACGTTGTGCCCGAGTTCCATGTTCTCGATGATCTTCGAGAGCGTCAGCAGGCCAACTCCGGCGAGCCACGCCGGACGGCGACGGCTGGCGAAAAGCACTGCGCGGCCGCCGATTTCGAGTGAACGCTGCAGGCGAATGACGTTGCGCACGTAGCGCGCGTCCTTCTCGCCGCGCGACTCCTCGATGTCGCGACGAATCGCGTCGAGTTCGCGGCCGAGCGCCTCGATGTCGGCGTCCGTGAGATGTGCATATTCCTTGACATCTGCAATCGCCATGGAAAGCCTCCTAGCAGTGAGTTAGGCGCAAAGTAGTAAGTGCAGAACGATCATGACTTCGAATCGTTCAGATCAACTGCACCTACTGTAGCGTAACTTACGGCACCGTAGGTTAGGTTTTTCCCGATGTAACCTATATCACTTCCGGCGCTTCGGCATGCGAGAACGCGCCTGCGACTTGAGTGCGGTCAACAATCCGAGGCGCTTGCCGGTGACCGGATCGGTACGCAGGTCCTCGACCATCGCCATGGCTGCGTCCCGGAACCCTGAGTCACGGAACCGTAGTTCCGAGGACGTTTCCGGAGCATTATCCGAGGTCGCAGTCAGCCACTTGTCCGGCAAGGCCAGCTTGTGGATCGTGCGCAGCGCCAGGAGATACTGCTTGAAGAGCGAACCGGTGGTGTACGGGAGATCGAACTTCTCGCACAATGCACGCATCTTCACGGCAATTTCGGGGTAGCGGTTGCTCGGCAGATCAGGGAAGACGTGGTGCTCGATCTGGTAGCTCAGGTTGCCACTCATGAGTCCCATGAGCTTGCCCGAATTGAAGTTCGCGCTACCGAGCATCTGGCGCAGGTACCACTCGTGACGAGTCTCCTGCTCGAATTCGGCAACGGTGAACTTCTCGGCGCCGTCCGGGAAGTGACCACAGAAGATGACGACGTACGCCCACAGGTTGCGCACGAGATTCGCGGTGGCATTGGCCGTCATGGTCGACTTCCACGCCGGCCCCGTCAGCGCGGGGAACAAGATGAAGTCCTTGCCCACCTGACGAAAGATCTTGCGCGCGAAGTCTTTGTTCGCCTGCGAGTTCAGTTGCCCCTTTTCCGCGCCCTCCAACTCCGCTGCCGCCGTGAGGTCGTGCAGCGCGATGCCCCACTCGAACGTGGCCGCCAAGATCACGTTGGCGATCGGCTGGAAGAGGTTGATCGGCTTCCACGGCTCGTCACGCGTCATACGCAGGATCCCGAAACCGAGGTCCTCGTCCATCCCGACGACGTTGGTGTACGTGTGGTGCTGGTAGTTGTGCGCACGCTTCCAGTGCTCGGAAGGACCGGTCTGATCCCACTCCCACGAAACGGAGTGAATCTCGGGATCGTTCATCCAGTCCCATTGCCCGTGCATGACGTTATGCCCGAGCTCCATGTTCTCGATGATCTTCGACAGGCTCAGCAGGGTCGTGCCGACCAGCCATGCCGGTCGGTACCGACTGCCGAACAGCGCGATACGCCCACCGAGCTCCAACGCCCGCTGGACGCGAATGACGCGACGAATGTAGCGGGCGTCCCGGATTCCACGAGAGTCTTCGATGTCGAGTCGAATCTGATCGAGTTCACGTCCGAGAGCTTCGACATCGGCCTCGGTGAGGTGCGAAAACTCTTTGATATCGGTGATGGCCACCGTGGTCCTCCGTGTGCCTAGAAGCTATGCGTCCAGCGTACAGTCGCCGGCGGCAGCGGAGATGCACGTCTGAATCCGCTCGCCCTCCGCGTGCTGTTTTCCCGAGCGTAGGTCGATTGCGTGGCCGGCGACGAGAGGCACAACACACGTCTGGCAGATGCCCATGCGGCAACCGAAGGGCATCAAGGCGCCGGACTGCTCGCCGGCTTCCAGAAGCGTCGTCGCGCCGTCGACGGTGATCGTCTTACCCGACTTCTCGAACGTGACCGTGCCGCCGTCCGCCGAGGCGTCGATGCGTGAAACCGCGAATCGCTCCATATGGAGTCGATCCTCGATGCCTTCCGCCTTCCAGACGTCTTCGAGCTCGTCGAGCAACGGAAGGGGTCCGCACGCCCAGGTGTGGCGCTCACGCCAGTCGGGGCAGACCGTGTCGAGAGAACTGAGTTTGAATTTTCCGTCGCGGCGCGTGAGCTGAACGTGACTCACGAAGTCCTCGTGCTCGGCGTGCAGTGCCGTGAGTTCGTCGGCGAACATCACGTCGGATTCCGTCGGCGCCGAGTGGATGTGCATGACGTCGGGCAATTGACCGCGCCGGTTCATCGTCCGCAACATGCCCATGACCGGAGTGATGCCACTGCCGGCGGTGATGAACAGGATCTTCTCCGGCGGCGGATCCGGCAACGCGAAGTTGCCCGAAGGCGTGGCCAGCCGAACGATGGTTCCCGACGGCACGGCCCCGCTGACGAGGTGGCTCGAGAGAAAGCCCTCTGGCATGGCCTTGACCGCGATGGAAATGCGCTTGTTCTCCCAGTTGGGAGGCGAAGTAAGTGAGTACGACCGCCAATGCCAGCGTCCGTCGATATGCAGACCGATGCCGATGTACTGCCCCGGCTGGTAGTTGAAGTCGAATCCCCAACCCGGCTTGATCACGATGGTCGCCGAATCCGTGGTCTCAGGCCGGACTTCGACGATCTGACCACGCAGCTCGCGGGCGGACCACAACGGATTTGCGAGGTGCAGATAGTCGTCGGGAAGCAATGGTGTGGTCAGCCGCGCCGCCGCACCACGAAGCAGATTGAGCTTCGACCGCGCTGCCGGAACTACCGACGCTGCCGGTGCCTCGATCCAGTCCTTCAGACCCATCAGACCTCCACCTCTCACCTTCCGAACCCACTGCCTACGGTACCGTAGGTTATCAGGTTACGGTACCGTAGGTTACTTCACGGTAAGCACATTCACAGCAGGTCGAGCAAGAACGGCAACTCCTGCGCGGCGTACCACGCCAACTCGTGGTCCTCCGCGTCGCCGAGCGTGAACTCGGCATCAGCATCGCCGAGATCCGCCGCGTCGACTATGCCAGCAGCGCGCTCGATGTCCGATTCTGCCTGTTGGAGGTCGACATGCACAGATGCAACCTGAGCCATCGTCACAGGACCCGCCAATCGAACTACAGAATCGTCGAGATCGGGCCGCAACTTCACATCGGCATCGTCGACGTCGGCGGCAACGACAGCACGCCGGAAGGTGACGTCACCCTCGGTTCCGGCGATCAGCCGCAGCGACGCACGCGCAGCCTCCCCCATGGCGACCTCGGCCAACTCGTCGTCATCGCCCGCCGCGTACGACTCACGCAGAGTCGGGGTGACCGCAAAAGCCGTCCGGCTCATCGGGTCGAACTCCTGATCTGCGACCAACTTCTGCAAAATCTCGACCGTCGCCGGTACGTACACCCTCATGAGACCACCTTCATGCTCGTTCGTCACCGACTCGCATCCGTCAATTCCTCGAGTGACTCGAAGATCAGCGAACGAACGACGTCGACGTCCGACATCGCGTCACGGTCGGCATTCAAACCGTAGTAGACATTTCCGTCGTACGACGTCAGGGCGATGCTGAGTGTCTGATTCTTGAGCAGTGGCGACACCGGATACATCTCCAGCATCCGAGCCCCACCGAGGTAGAGCGGGAACTGTGGCCCTGGCGCATTGGTGATCATCAAGTTGAACATTCGCTGCGACAGACTACTGGCCGCACGGGAGCTCATCGCATGCAGCGTCGCCGGCGCAAACCCAGACATTCGCACCATCGTCTGCGCGGTGACCCGCCGACCCTGACGCGCGAATGCCTCCGTCGCATGCGCCACGTGAGAGAGCCGAACAACCGCGTTGGGTTCACCGACAGGCAGGTCGATGAGGAACGAGGAAACATGCCCCGGCGCCTGCGGATCGTCGACGTCGGGACTCTCGGGGCCGTCCGTGTACACCGACATGGGCACCATCGCCCGCACGATGGTCGCCTCGGTCACCGGCTCACCACGCGAGAGCAGCCAGTTCCGCATCGCACCTGCGATGACGGTGAGAATCACGTCATTGATCTCGCACCCGTACCGCGCGCGAATACGTCGATAGTCCTCGAGAGACGTCTTGGCCACCGCAAGGCGTCGATTGCGCGAGATGGTGGCGTTGAGCGGGCTCGACGGGGCCACCTGGGTCGCCGTTCGAACCACTTCTGCGAGTTTCCCGAGTGCACTCACAGCCTCGGTGACGGATGTGGTCACGTCGTTGAACGCTGCACGCGCCCGTGCGATCCCCTCCCCCGGGCTCGTCACGAGATCTGCCATTGCACTGACCAACAGGCTGGTATCGCTCGGCGGCCTGGCGGGCATCCACAATTCTTCGGGGCCTGGCGCTCGATTCTTCTCCGGATCGAAGATCACCTGACTGATCTCTGGAGCCGCCTCGCCGTCCACCAACGACGAATGAGACTTCGTGAAGATGGCAAATCTGTTTCTGGTCAGCCCCTCGACCAGGTACATCTCCCACAACGGCCTCGTGCTGTCGAGTGGTCTCGACGTCAGCCGCGCGATCAGATCCATCAGCTGTTCGTCGGAACCTGGTTTGGGCAGAGCCGATCGGCGTACGTGATAGGTGATGTCGAAATCCGAGTCGTCCACCCACACTGGGCGGGCCAGGCCGAACGCCACCTCACGCACTCGCTGGCGGTAACGCGGAACCGATCCGAGCCGCTCTTCGACCAGACGAAGCAATTCCTCGTGATCGATCCCGTTTCGCAGTTGCCGGAAGATCCCCAACGAGCCGACATGCATCGGCGTCGTACCGGCTTCGAGGAAGTAGAAAGCAGCATCCTGAGTAGTCAGTCTGTTCACCATGGCTTCGTGTCCCCTCCGTCGCCGAGATCGAACAGAATCGACAACTCCTCGATTGTCGATTCCGAGCCGACGTGGTGGACCCCGACCATCCCGACTGCCACCGCCGCCCGGACGTTGATTTCGAGATCATCCACGAAAACGAAGTCCTCCGGCTCGACGCCCAAACGACTCGCCGCCAACAGATAGATCTCGGCGTCGGGCTTCGCCATCTCGACATCACCGGACAAGATCACGTCGTCGACCAAGACCCCGTCTCCGAGGTCCCGCAACCACTGAGCATTGGCACCGCCGGGATCGTTGCTGACGATTCCCGTCACGATTCCGCGGGCCTTCACCGCGCGCACGACCTCGCTCAAGCCGTCGAGATCCGATCCCGGACCGAACAGCACGCCACCGACATCCAACAGAAGTCCCCGCACGCCATCACCCTAAGTCGCGATGGTGATCACGGCGACATCTCGAGCGTTTCGTGTCATGCTTCTCACCATCGCTCGGGGGAGCGAAGTCCGAGACGACCATCTCGGACGCACGATCATCCGGGGGGATGTCATGGAGCAGGACTGCACAATCATTCTCGAGCCGGCGCCACAATTCGAGCCTCACGCGCATACCGTCGCGCTTACGCGGCCGCAGTGCCGACCCGACCGAGCGCAGTGCCGAACAGACCGAATGCTGCGTCGCCCACGAAAGACACCACACAACGGGACGTCGTCCAGTGCCGGTTTCACTCACGTGCTGGAACCGCAGTTGGCGGGTGCCGACATCTTCTGGAACCGATCGCTTCGCCTGGTTCTCGAAACCGTCGACCGGCGACGAAATCCGCGGCAACTCAAGGGCGTATTGACGCCGTCCGTCCTGGAAGTTGTTGCGCGACTTTATACTTCGGAATTTTCGGCCCGGAAGCTGGGCGGCGCGGCCGTTCACCGCACCCACGTTCAAGCAGTGTCGAAGAGTACCGCCGAAGTCTGTGCGACGTACACACGAGGCACGCAGACATTTGCCGTCGCGGGTCGGATCGACCATACAGACGGAACAGGCTGGACGGTCACCGCACTACACGTGGTGTGACCGTCCAGCCTGCTGAGTACTAACTGCGCTGGTAGCTCAGCTGTACTGAATCTCAGCGCTTGCGCTTGGACTTCGGAGCTCGATTGCTCTTCGACTGCGTCCGTGCTGCTTCACGACGTTCGCGGCGCGAGGCGGCCCCGTCACCGGAGTCGGCGGCCGAGTCCCGCGTTGCCTTCGCCTTGCCGTCCTCGTCCGGGCCGGTGTACGTCAATCGCGACGGACCTTCGTCGTCAAGTCCCTTGGCGCGCAACGCCGTCGGGGCAGCAGTTCCGGTTGTCCTGGCTACGGCTTCCTGCGTCGGGAGCGGCTTGGGCGCCGTGGCGGACGCCGCAGCGGCCGAGCCGGCCGTGACGGAGATTCCGCTCGCGGGCTGCGCCGGAGCTGCCTCGACCTGCAGGTTGAAGAGGAATCCGACGGACTCTTCCTTCAATCCGTCGAGCATGCCGATGAACATGTCGTAACCCTCGCGCTGGTACTCGACCAGCGGATCGCGCTGGGCCATCGCACGCAGACCGATTCCCTCCTTGAGGTAATCCATCTCGTAGAGATGCTCACGCCACTTGCGGTCCAGGACCGAGAGGAAGACACGACGCTCGAGTTCACGCATACCGTTTTCGCCGGCGATCGCATCGATCTCGGCTTCGCGCTTCTTGTACGCCGCGTGGGCGTCTTCGAGCAAAGCGGTTCGCAGGTCGTCACGGCTCAGGTCACTGTTGATGCCTGCGCCGTCCTCCCCTGCCAACGTCTTGTGATCGATGCCGACCGGGTAGAGCGTCTTGAGCGCGGTCCACAGCTGCTCGAGATCCCAGTCCTCGACGTATCCCTCGGCGGTGGCACCGTCGACGTAGGCGGTGACCACGTCAGTGATCATCTGCTCGACCTGGCCCTCCATGTCCTCACCCTCGAGGATCTGGCGGCGCTCCTTGTAGATGACCGTTCGCTGCTGGTTCATGACCTCGTCGTACTTGAGGACATTCTTGCGAATTTCGAAGTTCTGCTGCTCGACCTGAGTCTGAGCGCTCTTGATGGCCTTCGAGACCATCTTGGCTTCGATCGGGACGTCGTCGGGAAGGTTGAGGCGCGTCATGATCGACTCGAGGGCCGAACCGTTGAAGCGACGCATGAGCTCGTCACCGAGCGAAAGGTAGAACCGCGATTCGCCGGGATCACCCTGACGTCCGGAACGACCGCGCAACTGGTTGTCGATACGACGCGATTCGTGACGCTCGGTACCCAGAACGTACAGGCCGCCGGCGTCGCGGACCTTCTCCGCGTCTGCCTTGACCTCAGCCTTGACCTCGTCCAGGACTGCGTCCCAGGCTGCTTCGTACTCGTCCGGCGTCGTGACCGGATCGAGGCCCTTCTTGCGCAGCGCGATGTCCGCGATGATGTCCGGGTTACCACCGAGAACGACGTCGGTACCGCGGCCGGCCATGTTGGTCGCGACGGTGACCGCACCGGAGCGACCGGCCTCGGCGATGATGGTCGCTTCCTTCTCGTGGAACTTCGCGTTGAGGACGTTGTGTGCAACGCCGCGCTTGGTGAACTGCTTGGACAGGTACTCCGAGCGCTCGACGCTGGTGGTACCGATCAGGACGGGCTGGCCGTTCTCGTGGCGCTCGACGACATCGTCGACCACCGCGTCGAACTTGGCTTCCTCGGTCTTGTAGATGAGGTCGCCGTTGTCGACTCGGACCATCGGACGGTTGGTCGGGATCGGGATCACACCGAGGGTGTAAGTCTGGTGAAGCTCGGCAGCTTCCGTCTCGGCGGTACCCGTCATGCCCGACAACTTGTCGTACAAACGGAAGTAGTTCTGCAGCGTGATGGTGGCGAGAGTCTGATTCTCCGCCTTGATCTCCACCTTCTCCTTGGCCTCGATCGCCTGGTGCATGCCCTCGTTGTAGCGACGGCCGACCAGCACGCGGCCGGTGAACTCGTCGACGATGATGACCTCACCGTCGCGGACGATGTAGTCCTTGTCCTTGGTGTAGAGCTCTTTGGCCTTGATCGCGTTGTTCAAGTAGCTCACCAGCGGAGAATTCGCGGCTTCGTACAGGTTGTCGATACCGAGCTGGTCCTCGACCAGTTCGACGCCCGCCTCGTGCACACCGATGGTGCGCTTGCGGATGTCGACCTCGTAGTGGACGTCCTTCTTCAGCAGCGGCGCGATGCGAGCGAACTCGCTGTACCACTTGCTGGAGCCGTCGGCGGGGCCCGAGATGATGAGCGGGGTTCGGGCTTCGTCGATGAGGATCGAGTCGACCTCGTCGACGATGGCAAACGCGTGGCCACGCTGGACCAGGTCGTCCAGCGAATGCGTCATGTTGTCGCGCAGGTAGTCGAAGCCGAACTCGTTGTTGGTGCCGTACGTGATGTCGGCTGCGTAGGCGACGCGGCGCTCGGCCGGCGTCATACCCGAGAGAATCACACTGGTCTCGAGACCAAGGGCGCGGTGAACGCGACCCATCCACTCGGAGTCACGCTTGGCGAGGTAGTCGTTGACCGTGACCACGTGGACGCCGTCGCCGGCGATCGCGTTGAGGTATGCCGGAAGAACACAGGTCAGGGTCTTGCCCTCACCGGTCTTCATCTCGGCGACGTTGCCGAAGTGCAAGGCCGCGCCGCCCATGATCTGCACGTGGAAGTGCTTCTGGTCGATCACGCGCCACGACGCCTCGCGGGCCACGGAGAATGCCTCGGGCAGCAACTCGTCGAGGGTTTCCCCGGCGGCGTAGCGCTCACGGAACTCGGTGGTCTTGGCTTTGAGTTGCTCGTCTGTCAGGCCTTCGACATCGGGCGACAGAGATTCCACATGCTCGGCGATGTGCTTGAGCCGCTTGACCATGCGACCTTCACCAACACGGAGCAGCTTCGATAGCGACAGCGACGGCACAGTCTTCTTCGTCCTCAATCTTCGGCGACAGGGGTCACACACTGAAAATCCGGCCGGGGTCCGAAAACTCCGGCCGGATTCCATGGTAGGCGCTACCGGCGGCGAGCGAGCAAACCCACCACCGATTGGGTCATGTCAGGCGGATCAATCCGTAGTCGAAAGCGTGACGACGGTAGACGACGGACGGCTTGTCCGACTCCTTGTCATGGAAGAGAAAGAAGTCGTGTCCGACCAGTTCCATCTCGTACAGAGCGTCGTCGATGGTCATCGGCTCGGCCGGGTGATCCTTCGTGCGGACCACGCGTCCCGGGCCGTCGTACTCGTCCGGCTCTTGGCCGTTCAGCGAAATGTCCGGTGTGACTCCGAGCGAGTCTGCGTCGACGAGGGAGGCGGTTGCCTCCGCGACGGACACCGGTCGCTTGTCGCCGTAATGGACCTTCTTGCGGTCCTTGGTTCGACGGAGGCGACTCTCGAGCTTGTCGATCACCGATTCGAAGGCGGCGTAGAAGCTGTCTGCGGACGCTTCGGCTCGGGCCACCGGGCCTTTACCTCGAGCGGTGATCTCGACGCGCTGGCAACTCTTGGCCTGTCGTCGGTTGCGTTCATGTTGGAGTTCCACGTCGAAGTGGAATATGGAGGGGTCGAAGTGTTCGAGTCGCGCCAGCTTTTCCGAAACGTAGATTCGGAAGTGATCGGGGATCTCGACATTTCGTCCCTTGACTACGACGTCGGATCTCGGAGCTGCGGCATTCTCGGAACGCTCGATGGTGGCGTCCTCGATGAAAAACGAGGCTTGCGAAGGGGTCGTCACTCGTACCTCCCAATTACGGCCCCGCCCCACGGTGGGCGGCGGCAAATTCTGCAAGTACCGAGAGGGGATCCGCCCGGCACCAGTATCGAAGTACCACCTCCTACCAGTATTTTCGGGTGTGCCGCCGACGCTAGTACGTAACGCGCGCGAGTGCCACTGTTCCAACGAAATTCATCTAAGCCCCTGCAAGAACAAGCACGAGAGTTGTCCGAATCCCACTGAGCGCGAGAGCCCGAACCGACTCTGCCGCAGTTGCTCCCGTGGTCAGGACGTCGTCGAGCAGGACGATGTCGCCGTCCCCGACAATCGAAGAGACTGCAGTGGTGTCGAGAGACACATGACCGTTCACATTGGTCACCCGGTCGGCCGCGGACAGTCCGACCGAGTCACGTACGCCTCGCGTCATCCGGAGAATCGGACAGACACGTACCGGACGCCCCTCGACAGAACCAACTTCTCGCTTTTCGCGCACACTCTCGGCTATCCGGCGAACCGGATCACCCCCGCGAGATCGCGCCGCTCGGGCGCGTGTGGGAGCCGGCACCAGCATGATCGGCGTACGACCCCCGCCGCCGACCTCGCCCCACCGTTCCAGAGTGCCCAATGCGCCGGCCACAGCGATCCCCAGAGGCATCGCGAGGTCCCGACGACCCCGTTCCTTCATCTCGATCACACTGCGCCGCCTGGGGCCGTCGTAGCGGCCGAGTGCCCAGACCGGCACGCCCGGGTCTACGCGCGGACTCAATTGAACCGGATGGTCACGCAGCAGTTCCGCGCACTCACCGCACCACAGTGTCCCCGTGCGGCCACACCCACCACACTCGCGTGGCAACAGCAGATCGAGCAATCCGGCACCGAATTTCTTGTCCCCCATGGCCGAATCATGAATCAGAGCACCGACATGCACCAGAGCACAGAGACGTCAGCCGGGTAGAACCGGAATCGCCTTCTGTCCGGTCAGCACAGTCACTTCACGCCAGCGTCGATCCCCGGCGGGGTCGTTGTTGTTCAGTTGGAACACCGCACGCGCGTCGGCGACGTACTCGGTGGTCGGCGACGCATCCACGGAGGTGACGGGAGCGGTCAGGTTTCCACTCGGCAGCGCGTCCATTCGTGAACCGTCTATGGCGACCTGGACGACCGGTATGTCGGCTCCACTGCGCGCGATCACGATGGTGTCGCTGTTGCTCCAGTCGAGTGAGAGCGCGGTACTGCCCAAGCCGGACGCCACCGCACGCGGACTCGTCAGGGCGTAGACCCCGCTGGGTGTGCGCACGACCACGGCCAGGTAGACCTTGCCGTCGATGATCATCGCGGCTCGCACGCCGTCGCGGGATAAACGTAATTCCGAGATCGTGGAACCGACCGACGTCAACGCCCCGACATCGACGTTGGTGACCGACACCCGACCGGTTCCTGGTTCGCGGACGACCCGAACGACGGTATTGCCGTTCACCGCCGCCCAGACCGCGTTGTTGTCCAGCTCCCACGAGGGTCGGGTGATGGCGCTGCCTTCGAGCACCGGAGCGGAACCATCGCCGTATGTACCGAGCGACAAGTCGAACCGGGTGGCTGGATCCGGCCGAGCCGTGTCTGCGACGGCTGCGACCAACTTGCCGTCCCGCGAGAGAGCAGCCGCCGTGAGGTTGCCCGCATTGCCCGCGAATCCGGGCACCGGAGTCGCCTCCTGCTCGCTGACGCTCACCAGTGAACCGTTGCGCAGTGCGTGCAGTCCGACGGTCGCACTCGTGGTGGCCAGCGGGTTGGTGGACGCGACGTCGGCGGTGGTCCAGCCTTCCGCATGAGCCGCGTCCAGCGGTTCGCCGTCGATCTCCAGAACGTACGGCCCCGCGACATCGGCATTGGCGAGCGTCCAGATGACTTGCGCTGCAAACAAACCGCGCGTCGCAGCATCCATCGGGTTGTCCAGACGGAAGTTGATGCGCACACCGCCGAGACCGACCCCGACCTGTCCCGGCTTCCCGTCGGCCTTGGTGATCGGACCGATCACCGACACGCCATTGCCGAGTTCGTTTCGTACAGCCGGCGCCAGCGCTGCCTTCGGTCCGTCGATCATCAGGCCGATCAGCTGAGCTGCCACCTGGTCCTGTCCGCCGGAGATCCAGCGAAGGTCGGGGACGACTGTCTGGCTGGTCGGGTCGAGGAAGAACAACGACTTCCGCTGATATGCGCCGAGGAACTGCGGGCGCTCCATGATCACACCGGGTGGCAGATCGCTGATACGCCATTCGCCATCGGTCAACGTCAGCGTCATCTTCGCTTCGAAGCTGCCCTCTTCGGGGACGTACAGCCCGCCGGGGTCGAGGCGACCGACCTTGTTCACACGAATCGTGTACACCGCTTCGGAACTGGTTCGCGACGCCGACAGGGTGTCGATCTTGTCGACGATGACGGCACTGGCCGCGTCGTCCCAGCGCGCCGAGGCGTCTTTGGTGAGGTACTGACGGGCTGCAGCATGCCGGTTGGACGGATCGGTACTCGCCTTGACGAAGTCACGTACCAGCAAGTCCGGCTCTCGCCCCGATGCCGGTGATTCGACGGAGGTTCCGGGCACGGCTGTTGCCAGAGTTCCGATTGCCTGCGGCGAGGAGGATTCCGGCAGACTCGCGCACGCGCCGGTCAGCAACAGCACGCTGAGCGTTGTTGCGAGAAGTGCCAGACGGCGGCGGGTTCCGATCATGATCGATCCCCACCGTTGGACTCGTTCCGCGAGTCCGATTCGCGCGGAGTCGGCAGGGACGACGTGACCTCGCCGACGGTATCGGCGACGATATCGGCTTCGCTCGGGGTGCGGACGAACTTTGTGGTCGTCGGCTTGAGAGGCAGTGGGCTCGACACGACTTTCTTGCCACGGGTGCGCGAGAGCGTCAGCCGGAAGCATGCGCCGACTCCCGGTTCGCCCCAGGCCTCGAGCTTGCCGTCGTGCAGATTCGCGTCCTCGACGCTGATCGCGAGGCCGAGTCCGGTGCCGCCACTGCGGCGCACGCGGGACGGGTCCGATCGCCAGAACCGGTTGAAGACCAACTTCTCCTCGCCCGGACGCAACCCGACGCCACTGTCGCGGACGATGAAGGCGAGGGCATTGTCGTCGGCGCGAAGGCGAAGCAGAATCGGCTTCCCCTCACCGTGGTCGATGGCGTTGGCCAGGAGATTTCGCAGGATGCGTTCGACGCGGCGCGGATCGACATCTGCCATGACGGGCTCGTCCGGCATGTCCACGATCAGTTCGGTGCCGGATTCGCGGGCGAGATGGCGAACTGTGGAAACGGCCGCTCGCGCACACATACGCACGTCGAGTTGTTCGGATGCGAGTTCCGCGACACCGGCGTCGTGGCGGGAGATCTCGAGGAGGTCCGCCAGAAGCCCCTCGAACCTGTCCAGCTCGGCGACAAGCAGTTCCGACGACCGACGCAGCATCGGGTCGAGGTTCTCGCTGCCGTCGTAGATCAGGTCGGCGGCCATTCGGACCGTGGTCAGAGGTGTGCGGAGTTCATGGCTGACATCGGAGGTGAAGCGTTTCTGGAGACTACCGAACTCCTCCAACTGGGTGATCTGTTTGGACAGACTCTCGGCCATCTCGTTGAAGGACATGGCCAAACGCGCCATGTCGTCCTCGCCGCGGACCGGCATTCGTTCCTTGAGTCGGCCGTCTGCGAAACGCACCGCGATTCGTGAGGCCGATCGGATGGGAAGCACGACCTGCCTGGCAACCAACAGCGAAATCGCAGCCAGGAGCACCAGCAACACGGCTCCACCGATCAGCAGGGTGCTTCGAACAAGCGACAGACTCCGGTCTTCGCTTGCGAGCGGGAAGATCAGGTACAGCTCGAGTCCCGATATCGACGACGCGGTGGGGCTACCGATGATCAGCGCGGGACCGGAGTAACCGTTCGGGTTGGACACCGTCGCGAATTGGTAGCTGATCTGGCCGCGTTTGACGAACTCGCGCAGGTTGTCGGGGATTTGATCGACCGGTCCCGAACTCGTCGGCTGGCGCGGCCCGTCCCCGGGCACGATGAGCACCGGATCGAAGGTGCCGGCCGACCCGGAGGCCTGGCCCGAGGTCTGGTTTCGACGGCTCGTCAGTCCGGATGCAGCGCTTTCCAATTGAACGTTGAGCGCCGTCGAATCGTCGACACCCGCGAGTTGGTCTTCGACGATGCCGCGGGCACGGTCCATTTCTTCGGTCGCCGCGGTGATCTTCGTTTCCAACAGTCGATCGGTGATCTGGCTGGTCAGCACGACACCGAGAATGACGATGACGATCAAGGACAGCGTCAAAGTCGAGACGACCACTCGCAACTGGAGCGAGCGTCGCCACGTGTGCGCGAGGGTGTTGCTCATCGAGTGACACCACCGCAGAAATGGCGTCAGCCGTCGATTGAGACGACGACGCCACCTGGAAACTCCGCTCACGGCGGTCCGGCCTTGTAGCCGACCCCCCTGACCGTCAGAACCACTTCGGGATTCTCGGGATCAGTTTCGACCTTGGCGCGCAAACGCTGAACGTGCACGTTCACCAGACGGGTGTCGGCGGCGTGGCGGTATCCCCACACCTGCTCGAGGAGGACTTCACGGGTGAACACCTGGCGCGGTTTGCGCGCCAATGCGACCAGCAGGTCGAATTCGAGTGGTGTGAGCGAGATCTGCTCGCTGCCGCGGCTGACCTTGTGCGCCGGAACGTCGATCACGATGTCGGCGATGCTCAGCAGCTCGGCCGGTTCCTCTTCGGTGCGGCGCAGGCGAGCGCGAACTCGCGCCACCAATTCCTTCGGCTTGAACGGCTTCATGATGTAGTCGTCCGCACCGGATTCGAGGCCGAGCACGACGTCGACGGTGTCGGTCTTGGCCGTCAACATCACGATGGGCACACCGGAATCCGCTCGCAGAACCCGGCATACGTCGATCCCGTTCATTCCGGGAAGCATGAGATCGAGCAGGACGAGATCGGGGCGCGTCTCACGCACTGCCGCGAGCGCCAGGGTTCCGTCGCCTACCACGTAGGGATCGAAACCCTCACCACGCAGCACGATCGTGAGCATCTCGGCGAGTGCCGTGTCGTCGTCGACAACCAGAATCCTTGGTTTCATATCCCTATCGTTGCATCTCGGAGCGATGAATCAGACCGTTACGAGGCCGTGCGGCGTGCCGCGTCTTTCCCTCTACTGTGCCGGAAAGTTCGAATCCCGGCTGCCAGGGTGACCGATCACGCGAAATCCGCGAGCCTGCGTGCCAGATCGGCCGGGTCCGTCTCCGGCCCCACGATCCACCAGGGTGAGGCCCAGTTCGTCGCTGCCAACTGCTTGTAGAGCTCACCGGTTCTGCCCTGCAGACCGCCGTCGCGCTCGTAGGCGTCGAGCTGACGCGACGCGTCCTGGGCCTCACGGGAGCGGGCGCGCTGCTCGGCCAGAGCTACCGGTACGTCGAGGTACAGCTGCAGATCGGGAGCGGGGAGAGCGAGACGACCCAACTCCAATTCACGGATCCAGGCGACCATCTCGCCGTCCACACTCTGATGCACGCGCGCCGCGTTGTAGGCAGCGTTGGAGGCAACATAGCGATCGAGGAGAACAATGTCGTTGGTGGACAACAGTTCCGAGATCCGATCCGCAGCACCGGCGCGGTCCAAGGCGAACAGGACTGCCATCGCGTTCACGGATTCAGCCAGGTCTCCGTGTGATCCTTTGAGCGCCTCGGCAGCAAGATCCGCGTGGATCGACTTTCCGTACCGCGGAAAATCCAGAGTCGCGATCGACGTGCCGCCGCGGCGGAGTTCGGTCTCCACTTTGCCGATCAACGTTCGCTTTCCAGCTCCGTCGAGGCCTTCCAATGCCACCAGTGTTCCCACGGCGGACAAGCCTATCCCCCGGCCTGCTTGCGCAGACCGGGGGACGGCGGGCACTACATTCTCAGCGACGAATCGCCGGGTCAGTAGCGGTAGTGCTCCGGCTTGTACGGGCCTTCGACGTCGACGCCGATGTACTCAGCCTGATCTTTCGTGAGCTTGGTCAGCGTGCCACCGAGTGCCTCGACGTGGATCTTGGCGACCTTCTCGTCGAGGTGCTTCGGGAGGCGGTAGACCTCGTTGTCGTACTCGTCCGGCTTCGTCCACAGTTCGATCTGTGCGATGACCTGGTTGGAGAAGCTGTTGCTCATCACGAACGACGGGTGGCCCGTCGCGTTGCCGAGGTTGAGCAGGCGGCCTTCGGACAGCACGATGATCGAGTGGCCGTCGGCGAAGGTGAACTCGTCGACCTGCGGCTTGATGTTGATCCGCGTGACGTCGCCGGACTTCTCGAGGCCTGCCATGTCGATCTCGTTGTCGAAGTGACCGATGTTGCCCAGGATGGCCTGGTGCTTCATGGCCTTCATGTGCTCGAACGTGATGATGTCCTTGTTACCGGTGGACGTGATCACGATGTCGGCCCAGCCGATGGCCTGCTCGACTGTCTTGACCTCGAAGCCGTCCATGAGCGCCTGAAGGGCATTGATGGGGTCGACCTCGGTGACTGCGACGCGAGCGCCCTGGCCACGAAGTGCCTCGGCACAACCCTTGCCGACGTCTCCGTAACCACAGACCAGCGCAGCCTTGCCGCCGATCAGAACGTCGGTGCCGCGGTTGATGCCGTCGAGTAGCGAGTGGCGTGTGCCGTACTTGTTGTCGAACTTGCTCTTGGTGACCGAGTCGTTGACGTTGATCGCGGGGAACGTGAGTTCGCCGGCAGCGGCAACCTGGTACAGACGCAGAACGCCCGTGGTGGTCTCCTCGGTGACGCCCTGGACGGACTCGGCGATCGCAGTCCACTTGCCCTTGTCAGCGGCGAGCGACTGACGCAGAAGCGCAAGGAAGACCTTGTACTCGTCGGAATCCTGGTCGTCGTCCGTCGGCGGCACGACGCCGGCCTTCTCGAACTGTGCGCCCTTGAGCACCAGCATGGTGGCGTCGCCGCCATCGTCGAGAATCATGTTGGCGGGCTCGCCCGGCCAGGTCAGCATCTGCTCCGCTGCCCACCAGTACTCTTCGAGGGTTTCACCCTTCCAGGCGAAAACCGGAACGCCCTTGGGCTCTTCCGGGGTGCCGTGCGGACCGACGACGATGGCGGCGGCAGCATGATCCTGCGTGGAGAAGATGTTGCACGAAGCCCAGCGGACCTCGGCGCCGAGCGCCGTCAGCGTCTCGATCAGAACCGCGGTCTGAATGGTCATGTGCAGCGAACCGGAAACGCGAGCGCCCTTGAGCGGCAACACCTCTGCGTATTCGCGACGAAGCGCCATGAGGCCGGGCATCTCGTGCTCTGCCAGACGGATTTCCTTGCGACCGAACTCCGCGAGCGAAAGATCTGCAACTTTGAAGTCGATGCCGTTACGGCTCTCGGCCACGGGCGTTGTTGAAACTGAGGTCGTCATCTGCCTCTCCTGGTTGACGTGCAAACTATGCACAAGCCTATCGGTGTACCAGGCTATCGGTTAGACGCCCTCTCCCGCCCGCCCCTCTACTGCGCGACCCTCTCGCGCCACGTCGATGAATGGCCCGAGCAATGTGCCCAGATCCTCCGCCACCGAAACCTCGGACTCCGGCGGCATCGAAATGTAGCTGAGCCCGAGACGCGCAATCGCCCTGGCCAGAATCCCGGCATCGGCGGGTGACGCCTGAATCCACCCTCGCTGGAAGCTCTCCGCAAGCCGCGACGACGCGCGTTCGATGATGACCGCGCTGTCAGTGGTGATCAGGCGAAGAAGGTCCGGCTTGGCCTCACCGGTGAGCAGAGAGATCACCAACGGGTCGGTTGCGCTGGAGGCGAAAAACGATCCGAAGCCCGCCGTCAGTGCCTCGACTGCACGTCCGTCGTTCGCCACCATGGCCTCGTCCACCGCATCGACGAATCCGTCGGCAAGGCGAAGCGCGTATGCCTCGGCAAGCCCTTGCCTCGAACCGAACTCGTTGTAGAGCGTCTGACGACTCACACCGGCATGCTTGGCCAGAACTGTCAGCGTCACCTCGGACCAGTCACGCTCGGTCAACAACTCACGCATCGAATCGAGCACCGACGTACGCAGCAGCAGGCGCGACGCTTCTTTCTGCGGCAGACGAGTTGGCGTCGAAGTCATGGTGACGACACTACCGCCGCGCTCAGGTCCGTTCGACGCCGACGCAACTCACCGCCGCTCGACCTCCACCATGAAGAAGTCGCTCTTCGCCGCGCCGCAGTCCGGGCAACTCCAGTCTTCGGGAATGTCGTCCCAGCGAGTTCCCGGTTCGATACCGTCCTCCGGCCAGCCGACTGCCTCGTCGTACTCGAAGCCGCATTGCGCGCACTGATACAGCTTGTAGTCGTTCATGATTCACTCCCTGCCGTTGCCGGCATCGGCTCGAAGTCCAGCTTTTCCCTCACGCCGCAGTCCGGACAGCACCAGTCGTCCGGCACGGCATCCCACGGCGTGCCCGCCGGAAACCCTTCTCGTGGTGCACCCTTCGATTCGTCGTAGACGTATTCACACACCGGGCATCGATAGCTGCTCATCACGCTGCTCCGTACCGAGCAAGGATGCGATCACGCTTGGACGGCTGAACGTTGACGCGGGTGATGTCGCCGCCGTAGTGCGCAAGGACCTTGGGATCCATTACTTTTCGCCACAGCGGCGGAACGTAGGCGAGCATGATCATGCTCGCGTATCCACTGGGCAGGTTGGGTGCACCGTCCATGCTTCGAAGCGTCTGATAACGACGTGTCGGGTTCGCATGATGGTCACTGTGACGCTGGAGGTGATACAGGAAGATGTTGGTGCAGATGTGATCGCTGTTCCAACTGTGCTCCGGTGCGGCGCGCTCGTACCGCCCACTGTCCAGACGGCGACGCTTCAGTCCGTAATGTTCGAGGTAGTTGACGGTTTCGAGCAGGCAGAATCCGAAGACGGCCTGCAGCACCAGGAACGGCAGCACCGAGAGCCCGAAAACGGCGACGAGGACACCGAAGAGTACGACGGACATCAACCACGAATGCAGGACGTCGTTGCGAATTGTCCACGGCTTCTTACCCAGTCGATCGAGCCTGGCTTTCTCCAGGGACCACGACGAGCGCAGAGATCCCCACACACTGCGCGGCAGGAAGGTCCAGAAGCTCTCGCCGAAGCGAGACGACGCCGGATCCTCGGGCGTGGCGACCCGCACGTGGTGTCCACGATTGTGCTCGATGTAGAAGTGGCCGTAAAACGACTGCGCCAGAGTGATCTTCGACAACCAGCGCTCGAGATCGTCCTTCTTGTGACCTAGTTCGTGTGCGGTGTTGATCCCGATTCCTGCGACGCAACCGATACTGATCGCCAGACCGATCTTGGAGATCAGCCCCAGTCCCCCGTCGATTCCGAGCCAGGACAGGTCGGTCGCCGACCAGAGATAGCAGGCCAGGACCAGGCTGGCCAACTGGAACGGTATGTAGATGTAGGTGCAGTACCGGTAGTACTTGTCGTTCTCGAGGCGCTCCATCACCTCGTCCGGCGGATTCTCGCCGTCCGGACCGAAGAAGATGTCGAGGATCGGGAGCAGGATGTAGACGAGCAACGGCCCGATCCACCACCACACCGGCGAGACCGCGTTCCACCCGAGACTGTTGAACAACGCGACCAATCCGACGGCAATGAAGACCGCCGTCGGCGGCACCAGGCCGAGCAGCCAAAGATATCTCTTCTTGTCACGCCACTGCTCGGGCGGGAGTGTCTGCCCGGACTGCGAGTTCACGTGCGTCGACACGGTCTACCTCCTCGATTCGGACCGACTCGACAACTGTGAGTCAGTTCACCCTGAGATAGACAGTACTACGCTATTTGTACAAGTGATAGACAAATCATAATCTTTGTACATTTACTCGATTTCGCCGCGTTCACGCTTCCCGATCAACGAATGCTGCCTGCTGTAGGCGAAGTAGATGACAACACCGAGGGCCATCCAGACCACGAACCTCATCCAGGTCTCCACCGACAGGTTGAACATCAACCAGAGACACGCGAGGACAGCCAGGATCGGGATCAGCGGGACCAGCGGCACCCTGAACCCGCGGGGTAGGTCCGGCCGCGTCCGACGAAGCACGAGAACCCCCAACGACACGAGAACAAACGCGAACAACGTGCCGATATTGACCATTTCCTCGAGGGTGCCGATCGGGAACACTCCGGCGAGCACCGCGACCACAACGCCGACCAAGATCGTGATCCGCACGGGAGTTCCGTGCTTGCCGGTCGGCGCCAGGCGTCGCGGCATCAGACCGTCGCGTGCCATCGCGAAGAGCACCCTGGTCTGCCCGAGCATCAGCACCATCACCACGGTCGTGAGACCGGCCAACGCGCCGAACGAGATGACGTTTTTCGCCCACGTGATGTCGTGGAAGGCGAATGCCGTTGCCAGGTTGGAAGTATCGCCCTCGAGTTCGGTGTACTTCACCATCCCGGTCAACACGAGTGTCACTGCCACGTACAGAACCGTGACGATCAAGAGCGAGCCCAGGATGCCGCGTGGCAACGCCTTCTGCGGCTCCTTCGCCTCCTCCGCAGTCGTGGCGACGACGTCGAAGCCGATGAACGCGAAGAACACCAGACTGGCTGCCGCGAGCAATCCGTACCACCCGAATGTGCTGCCACCGGCCCCGGTCACGTACGAGAACAACGACTGGTGGATGCCCTCTCCCGTCGAGCCCGGCTCCGACGGCGGAATGTACGGCGAGTAGTTGTCGGTGTCGATGTAGAACAGACCGACGATGATCACCAGCAACACCACCGCGACCTTGATCGCCGTGATCACCAGTGACACCCTCGAAGAGAGTTTTGTGCCGGTCGCGAGCAGGATCGTGATGACGGCGATCACCAGCACCGCACCCCAGTCGAACGAGATCGGCCCCAACTCGACGATCGGGCTGCGTGAACCCATCACTTCGCCGAGATACAGCGACCAGCCTTTTGCCACCACCGAAGACGCCAAAGCGAATTCGAGGATGAGATCCCAGCCGATGATCCAGGCGACGAATTCACCGAACGTCGCGTACGAGAACGTGTACGCGCTACCGGCGACCGGGACCGTCGACGCGAACTCGGCGTAACACAGCGCTGCCAGTCCGCAGGCGATTGCCGCGATGACAAAAGCCAGGGAAACCGACGGCCCGGCGACGTTTCCCGCCGTCCGAGCCGTGAGTGTGAAGATGCCCGCACCGATGACCACTGCGACACCGAACACCGTGAGATCCCACGAGTTCAGCTCTTTCCGGAGTTTGGTTTCCGGCTCGTCGGTGTCCTTGATGGACTGCTCGATCGATTTGGTTCGAAACAGCTTCGACCGTCCAGATCCGGCCTGCTCGTCCTTGACAGCCATTGCCGCCTCCTTGCTGGGGACCAGCAGGTCCCACCATGGGCAAGTAGAGAGATGGCATCAGCCTAAGCCCGCAGGCGTGGCTTTGTTCAGGGTTTGTCGGGAGCCTGCAGATCTGTTTCAGGACGATCTTCTGCGCTGAGACGATCCAGGTCCGGCTCGAGGTAGATCACCCGCGCCGCAGGCACTGCCGCGCGCACGCGAGACTCGGCCTCGTCGATCGCCGTCGCCACATCCGAGATCGTCGATCCGATCGGCACCGCAACCTTGGCAGCAACAAGGATCTCCTCGGGACCGAGGTACTGCGTCTTGCAATGAATGACGCGTTCGATACGAGTTCCGTCGACCAGTGCGTTGAGGATCAGTTCGGTCTCCACCGCCGTTGCGCCCTCACCGATCAGCAGCGACTGCATTTCGATGATCAGAATGACCGCGATGATGCCGAGCAGGACACCGATGCACAGAGTTCCGATGCCGTCGAAGACCGGATTTCCGGTCACCATCGTAAGGCCGACGCCGCCGAGTGCAAGGACGAGACCGATCAATGCGCCGGTGTCCTCGAGCAGCACAACCGGGAGTTCCGGGCTACGAGAGGTTCGGATGAAGTTCCACCACGACGCATTTCCCTTGAGCGGTCGTGATTCCTTCGCTGCGGTCCGGAAGCTGTAGCCCTCCAGGCAGATCGCGATGAACAGGATCGCGATTGCCACGAAAGCCGAATTGAGTTCTTCCGGATGCTGAATCTTGTGAATACCTTCGTAGATCGCGAACAGCGAACCGAGGGTGAAGAGCACCAGTGCAACGACGAACGAATAGAAGTACCGGTTGCGCCCGTAACCGAACGGGTGCAGTTGATCTGCCTCACGTTCTGCCTTCTTCTGCCCCAAGAGCAGCAAACCCTGATTGGACGTGTCGGCCACCGAGTGCACCGATTCGGCGAGCATCGACGACGATCCGGTGATCAAGAATCCGGCGAACTTGGCTACGGCAATTCCGGCATTCGCTCCGAGGGCCGCCAGAATTGCCTTCTTGCCACCATGAGCCGACACAATGTCTCCTCGCTATCGACCGAGATTCCTATCGACCGACCACTGCACTGAAAACCTGCGCAGTCGGGGTTCGTGTGGTCAGGTGTACTACGGGCTCGTCGGCAGCAATCCACGCGGCTCGGCCCCGATCGAGGTCGAGAGTGTCGGCACCGCACGTCGCAGTGACCGCGCCGTCGGTGCAGATCAGGATCCGCGGGCCGCCGGCTTCGACAACGAGGTCGGTGGCATTCGAGTCGAACTCCAGACGCGTCAAACGAAATTCGGGCGCAGGCGTGACGTACTCGTATCTGCCTGACCCTGACTGACCTGATCCTGACTGACCTGATCCTGGCGACGGGGCCGGATCGAGCACTTCGATATCGGCCCCGACGAAGTCCAGAACCCTCAACAGTTCGGGCACGTCGACGTGTTTGGGCGTCAGCCCGCCGCGCAGCACGTTGTCCGAGTTGGCCATGATCTCGACCGCGAGTCCATGGAGATACGCGTGGAGATTTCCCGCAGCGAGAAACAGTCCTTGGCCGGGCTCGAGTGTGACGCGGTTGAGCAGCAGTGCCGCCAGAACGCCGGCGTCGCCGGGGTACGCCTCGCTCAATTCCAGCGCGGTGCGGATCTCGGTCACGAATTCGGCGTCGTGGTGCGCGACGTAGGTGATGCACCCCGCAAGCACGGCAGGGAGCAACGTCCCGAGCACCGTGGACGGCAGCGTGATCCATGTCGTGAACAACGCCCGGAGTCCGTCGGAATCGGGTTGGCCTTCGAGCAGACCGATGTACGGCTCCAACTCGTCGACGGCCAGAGCGCGCAGCAGTTTGACAGTCCGCGTCGGCTCGCGGAATCCGGCAAGCGCTTCAAATCTGCTCAGCGCGACAACGAGTTCGGGCTTGTGGCTGCCGTCCTTGTAGTTGCGAATCGGCGATTCCATGGGAACGCCGAGTGCGTTCTCACGACGAAAACCCTCGTCGGCTTGAACGGCGCTGGGATGCGCCTGAAGCGACAGCGGTTCTTCCGCCGCAAGCAACTTGAGCAGGAATGGGAGTCGCTCACCGAATGCCTCGAGGTTCTCACGGCCGAGTTCACGCTCGGGTTCGCGGTGCAGGACCTCGAGCAACGACTCGCTTCCGGATTCGGTGATCACGCGCGCCGGGTCACCCGGGTGCGCGCCCAACCACAACTCCGCTTCGGGATGATTCGACGGGGTCGCAAGACCGCGTAGTTCGGCAATTGCCGTTCGCGAGCCCCACGCGTAAGAACGAAGTGCACCTTCGAGTTCACGCACTTACTTCGCACCGCCCGTCAACTGCACGTACGCCGCGGCCATGTCTACTCGAGACGCCAACACGAATACCTGCTCCATCTCCGATATCACCACGTTGGTCTGGTCTTCGTCTGCCGCCACCACCAGATCGGCGTCGGCCAGTGCGTCCATCCGGCGTCTCGCCTCCCCGCGCGTGGATTCCGTCGCGAAGACGAACGCCCGCGCCGGTGGGGTCGGCAATGCGCCGTCCAGTTGCGGATCGTGAAAGAACGGGTCGTGGAACACCGAATCACGCGAAGCTGCGTCCGGCGCGAACAGAGCTCGTGCCGAACGAATCACCTCCGACATCTCGGCGGCAGCGGCATTCAGGCCAGAACTCATCAGCGAAACGCTCGAGAACTCTGCGAGTGCTGTTGTCACGGAACCACTCCCACACAGAACGACCCGCCGGCCGCTCATTCTGGTGGCCAACGACTTGGCCGGGTTGTGGAATACCTCGTTGGCCGGCCCGTCCCGCAGCGCCTCCGCATCAACGGCGTCGGCGATTCGACCGAGCACCGCCGAACGGTCCTCGATCGATCCCTTGCCCTCGATTTCGGCGGCAACGGCGAGGAAGACGGCGAGGAACCGCGTCATCGTGTGCCTCGGCGAGGCGTAGAGCCGCGGCGGCAACGACATGGTGCGCCCGGCCGCCACGGCCCGCATGGGCCCCTCGTCCGGAACGGCGACAACAACTTCGGCGCCACGGCGAACTGCACTGTCGACGGATTCGACCAGGCGCGGATCACCGGCATCGTCACCGGCAACGACGATCACGTCCAACGGTCCCGCCCACGACGGCGTCCGGTCGAGTACGAGGAGCGGACAACCGATCGAATCTCCGACGAGAGCAAGCGCCATCCTGGCTCCGTGCCGAGCGCCACCGGCACCGGCAATCAGCACGACGCTGCGCGGGCGCAGACCGGCCAGCCGAGAGATCACACTCTCGCCGACGGCCGATGCGGTGGCCCGAATCTGTGCGCCCCCCATGGCCACAGACCGCAGTAACCCTTCCGAATCGGCAGCCGACAAACCCTCGCTGTCGTCGAGGTCGAGAAGCGGCATCGGCGCTGTCATCTCACCGCACCCCCTTCTCCGTTAGCAGTTCCCGCACCATCCAGCATTCCAGCTCTACGCGGTCCGTGGTGGCAAAGCCCTCGTTCCCGAGGCAGTCGTTCCCGAGATAGTCCCCCAACTATCCCAGGGCTTCGGCTCACCGACAAACCGATCAGACTCGGATTCAAGCCCGGACGATCGCCAGAATTTCGTTCACCAATGCGTCGACATCGGCGGACGTGGGTGCTTCGACGTTGAGTCTCAGCAAAGGCTCGGTGTTGGACGCGCGCAAGTTGAACCAGGCATTTCCCTCGAGACTGACCGTGACACCGTCGAGGCGATCCACCGAGTCGGTGCGGTCCGCGAATGCTGCCAGCACAGCGGCGGTGCGATCGGCCGCATCAGCCACCGTGGAGTTGATCTCGCCCGACGCCGCGTAGCGGGTGTACTCCGCCATCAACTCGGAGAGCGGACGGTCCTGCTCGCCCAGTGCGGCGAGTACGTGCAACGCCGCGAGCATGCCGGAGTCGGCGCCCCAGAAGTCGCGGAAGTAGTAGTGAGCTGAGTGCTCGCCGCCGAAGACGGCACCGGTCTCGGCCATCTCCTGCTTGATGAACGAGTGGCCGACTCGGGTACGGATCGCGACGCCGCCGAGTTCTTCGACCAGTTCGGGCACTGCCCGCGATGTGATCAGATTGTGGATGATCGACGCGCCCGGTTCCTTCGCGAGTTCGCGCTTGGCGACAAGTGCCGTCACCGCGGACGGAGAGACGGGGTCGCCCTTCTCGTCGACGACGAAGCAACGGTCCGCGTCACCGTCGAAAGCCAAGCCGATGTCTGCTCCGGTTTCACGCACGTAGGCCTGCAGATCGACGAGGTTGGCCGGATCGAGCGGATTGGCTTCGTGGTTGGGGAACGTGCCGTCGAGCTCGAAGTAGAGCGGGAGGACTTCGAGAGGCATCGGCCCGAATACGGCCGGCGCGGTATGGCCGCCCATGCCGTTTCCTGCATCGACTGCGACCTTCATCGGGCGCAACGCAGCCAGGTCGACCAATCCGCGGAGGTAGCTCGCATATTCCTCGAGGACGTCCTTCGTGCTGGCGGTACCTGCCGGTCCGTCGTACGCGGGAACACCCGAGACGACCTCGGCGGAGATGACTGCCAGGCCGGTGTCCTGACCGACGGGCTTGGCGCCGGCCCGGCACATCTTGATGCCGTTGTACTTGGCCGGATTGTGGCTCGCCGTGAACATCGCGCCCGGGCAGTTCAGCAAACCGGATGCAAAGTAGAGCTCGTCGGTCGACGCCAATCCGATGTAGACGACGTCGAGTCCTTGAGCGAGCACGCCGTCACCGAAAGCAGAAGACAGTGTGGGCGACGATGCACGCATGTCGTAGCCGATCACAACCGTCGTGGCAGCGCCGGCCTCGTCACGGACCAGACGGGCGAACGACGCTCCCACGTCGCGGACAAAATCTTCGTCGATCTGCTCACCGACCACGCCGCGCACGTCGTACGCCTTGATGATTGCAGCAACCGACTCGGCTGTTCGCCCCACTGAAAACTCTCCTTGTGCATGCACCCTCACAGACGGGAACGTCCGGGCGCATGGCGTCCGGAGATTCGCAGTACTCGGGTGTGGAAGTACTCGGTCGAGCCTAGCGTCTGCGGCGACGAATCTCGCGTCAGTTGGATGGGTCGGGCAGTACGCGGAGGTGTCCACGACGCCCTGTACGGGCAGTACTCGGAGCCGCGGGACGTATGTCCTCATCTGCGTCGACGTTGGACTTGTTGCGATCTCCGAGACCGGCTTCACGTACAGCTTCGGCCAAAGCGGTCAGATCGTCTTCGTCGGGAGTGCTCGACGCGAATCCGCCTTCGTGGCGGACGAGTTCCCAGCCCTTGGGGGCGGTGATTCGAGAGCCGTGAGTGTCACACAAATCCCATGAATGGGGCTCGGCGACGGTTGCCAGCGGCCCGACAACCGCAGTGGAGTCCGAGTAGACATACGTAAGCGTCGCGACGGCGGGGTTCTTGCACCCGGGGCGGCAGCAGCGACGCAGAGATCTCACAGGTACGGAGCCTAGCCCTCCCCACGTCCGGAACCTACTCGGACACACCGAGCAGTTTCTTCTGTCGTAATCTGGGCGCCATGCCACAAGCTCGCCGCCGACGCTCGGTCACCACTCGTTCCATCGAGCGACACGGCCGTGGCCTGCGCGGACCACTCCTTCCCCCGGAGGTGCCGGCCAGGCGTACCCGGGCTGAGAAGTTCGATCTCCTGGTGCTCGACGCCTTCTCGCCCGTCGACCTCGCGTGGCACGACCGGTTGACGAAACTCGACATCGCGGTGGACGAAGTTCCGAAGATTCACGCGCACGATCCGGAGTCCGTCACATGGCCGCCGGAGGTCATCGCAGACGGCCCGGTTCCACTGTCACGACTGATTCCGGCCGGAATCGACCGTCACGGAAATACGACTCGCGCAAGAATTGTGCTGTTTCGCCGCCCGTTGGAGCAGCGCGCGAAGGATCCGGAAGAACTCACGGATCTGGTGCACGACGTGTTGGTCCATCAAGTCGGCACGTATCTGGGCGTCGACCCACAGGTCATCGACCCCACACTGCCCGACGAGGACTGATACTGCCCGACGAGGACTGACGCACCGTCAGACGAAAAAACTGATGTCACACGAAGAAGTAAATCCACACGAAGAACAAAACAGTCGTTGCTTGACCTGCAATTCCCCGTTGCAGGTCAGACTTTCGAAGACCGCCCGTCAGCCCCGACGCTGACAGAACCGATTCAGCAGCAGATCAGATGATCCCCCGCTTGAGTCGCCGACGCTCGCGCTCGGACAACCCTCCCCAGATTCCGAACCGTTCGTCGTTCGCGAGCGCGTACTCGAGGCACTCGTCACGAACTTCACAACCGAGGCAGATCCGTTTTGCTTCCCTCGTCGATCCACCCTTTTCAGGGAAGAACGCTTCGGGATCGGTCTGCGCGCAGAGAGCACGCTCCTGCCACTGATCCTCGATGGTGTCGAACAATTCTTCGAAGCCGGTGACGAGACTCAGCACTGGCCGAGTACTCATACCGTCGAACTCACTGCTGCAGGCACCTTCTGCTGCGCCTGCTCGGGAATCGGTCTGCGGTTCGTCGCTTACTGTCATTGCGAGAGAACTGATCTCGACATTTTCATTGGGCATCGTTCCGCCTCCTCACCTGTAATAGCGCAGAATTTTCACTCCATCTTCAACCCCACCCCGTCGACCGTTCGAAACTGTGTTCGAAACCGGCCCCGCTGCAAGTGAACTCACAAGTAGCGGTTGGAATGACACATTTGAGATTACACACGTCCAGCGTGTCGCGGTCAAGCTAAACGAGATGAATCCATTAGTATTCCGGCCCCCAATTGACGGGACCTTCTGCCCGCCAGACACGACGACGCGCCGACCGCCTAGGCTCTGTTGTCGTGAACGTGACTGTATTGGTTGGCGGCGTCGGCGGGGCCCGTTTCCTTCAAGGTGTGCAAAATGCGCTCGGAATCGCCGGTGGTGAATCCCTCGAGAAATACGAAGGCCCACATCGCATCACGGCCGTCGTCAACGTCGGAGACGACGTCTGGATGCACGGTCTGCGGATCTGCCCCGATCTGGACACTTGTATGTACACACTCGGCGGCGGTATCGACACCGAACGCGGGTGGGGGCACGCCGGCGAAACCTGGAATGCGAAAGAAGAACTCGCGGCATACGGAGCGAAGCCGGACTGGTTCGGCCTCGGAGATCGCGATATCGCAACGCATTTGATTCGCAGCCAGATGCTCCGCACGGGATATCCGTTGTCCGCGATCACCGAAGCGTTGTGCAATCGCTGGAATCCGGGTGTCGCACTGCTTCCCGTGAGCGACGATCGCAGCGAAACACACGTCGTGATCACCGATCCGGAAGACGGTGAGCAGAAGGCGATTCATTTCCAGGAGTGGTGGGTACGCCATCGAGCACAGGTGGAAACTCACAGCTTCGCTCACGTCGGCGCCGAGCAGGCCAAGCCCGCGCCGGGGGTGGTCGAGGCGATCGACGGTGCCGACATCGTGCTGATCGCACCGTCCAATCCCGTCGTGAGCGTCGGCGCGATCCTCGCGGTGCCCGGCATTCGCGGAGCCCTGCGGACCACCGCGGCCAAGGTTGTCGGCCTCTCCCCCGTCATCGGTGGAAAACCGTTGCGCGGCATGGCTGACGAGTGCCTCGAAGTGATCGGGGTCGAGACGACTTCCGAGGCGATCGGTCGCCACTACGGAGCTCGCTCGATCAACGGCATTCTCGACGGCTGGCTCGTCGACGAAGGTGACACGGCCGACATCGACGGGGTGGACGTGCGAAGCATCCCACTTTTGATGACGTCCCCCGAAGAGACCGCAAAAATGGTTCGAACGGCTTTCGAGATCGCCGGAGTCGAACTGTGACCGAGCCCGGAACCGAAGCAAGCCGCGACAGAAATCACTCTCCCGGCGATCACTCCCCCGGCGCCGCAATCGAAGTCATTCCCGTGCTCGGCCTTCCCGAGTTCCGGCCCGGAGACGACTTGGCCGCCGCTGTCGTCGACGCGACACCGTGGCTCGAGAACGGCGACGTCGTTGTCGTCACGAGCAAGGTGTTCTCAAAAGTCGAGGGTCGCATCGTTTCCTCGCCGACCGATCCGGAAGAGCGCGACGCAGCACGACGCCTCCTGGTGGATCAGGAAGCCGTCCGCGTCGTGGCCCGCAAGGGCCGCACTCTGATCACCGAGAACAAACTCGGCATCGTGCAGGCCGCATCGGGCATCGACGGCTCCAACGTCGACAGTGCCGAACTCGCCCTGCTCCCCGTGGATCCCGATGCGAGCGCAGCGGGGCTGCGTGCCCGAATTCTCGAGAGCACGGGCAAGTCCGTCGCCGTCGTCGTGACCGACACGATGGGTCGTGCGTGGCGCAACGGGCAGACCGATGCCGCGATCGGTTCCTCCGGCATTCCGGTCCTGCACGGCTACCTCGGGGCACAGGACAGCCAGGGCAACGATCTGATCGTCACCGAGATCGCGATCGCGGACGAGATCGCCGCTGCGGGCGATCTGGTCAAGGGCAAGCTCGGCGGCGTTCCCGTCGCCGTCGTGCGAGGACTCCGATTCGAGGACGACGGTTCGAGTGGCCAGGATCTGATCCGTCGCGGCCCGGACGATCTGTTCTGGCTGGGAACCGAGGAGGCTACGGCGATGGGCCGCGGCCAGGCGCTGCTGTTGCGTCGGTCGGTTCGGCAGTTCGCAGGTGATCCCGTCGACGCGGAGATCATTCGCAGCTCGATCGCCGAGGCACTCACCGCTCCAGCGCCCCACCACACGAGGCCTGTTCGATTCGTGTGGCTGCGGACCGAGTCGGTCCGCACGTCGCTCCTCGAGCAGATGCGTGAGAAGTGGGCCGCCGATCTGCGTGCGGACGGTCGTAGCGACGAATCCGTCGACGCGCGGGTTGCCCGCGGAAACATCCTGTTCGATGCCCCCGAGGTCGTCATTCCCTTCTGCGTGCCCGACGGCGCACATAGTTATCCGGATGCCCGACGTACCGCGGCGGAGTCCACGATGTTCACCGTCGCTGCCGGCGCGGCAGTGCAGGGACTGCTGGTCTCGCTGGCCACACGCGGCGTGGGAAGCTGCTGGATCGGATCGACGATCTTCGCCGCCGACCTCGTACGCGAACAACTCGATCTCCCGGCCGATTGGCAGCCACTCGGCGCAGTCGCAATCGGGTACCCCCTCGAACCACTGACTCCGCGCACGGCCCCCGCCCCTGGGGACGCGTTGGTGGAGCTGTAGGTCATGTCAGCCGAATCGCTGCACGCCTCCGCCAAGGGCGTCCTGGAGGGCTGGTCGACGTCCTCCGAGGCAGACGAGTCACTGCGGCACACGATGCTCGCGTTCCTCGATTCGGCTCCGGACGGCTGCCTTCGTCGCCATGCCCCGGGACACATCACCGCGTCGTCTCTGGTTCTCGACGAGAGTGGCTGCCACGTCCTGCTGACCCTGCATCCCAAGGTGGGCAGGTGGATTCAGCTCGGAGGTCACTGCGAGCCCGACGACGAGACGGTAGTCGATGCGGCATTGCGGGAGGCTCGCGAGGAGTCCGGAATTCACGACGTTCGGATAGACGCGGACCTACTCTCCGCCCACACACATCCGATCACGTGCTCACTCGGGGTCCCGACCAGACATCTCGATCTACGGTTTCTTGTTGTGGCGCCGGACAATTCACATATCGCCCGCAGCGCGGAGTCCACCGACCTCCGGTGGTGGCCGGTGGACGCGCTACCGCCGACTGCCGAACGCGAGACCATCGACCACCTGGTAGCGCTCGCCCATCAGCGCAAGAATCAGGACTGAATCGGAGACAGCTCGGGCTGCTTGGCGCTCACGCCGTCGCCCGAAGATGTTCCCTTCACGCGCCGAGCTACCCACGGCACCAAGAACTCTCGCGCCCATTGACGATCCTCGCGACGAGTTTCCGCTTTCGTGAGAACCGGCGCAGGCCCGAGGTCGGGCGCGATCAATCCGTGTTCGACGCCCAGTACGTCGAGCACCCGCGTCGCCATGTTCTCGTGCCCGGCGGGCGACATGTGGAGGCGATCCCAGTCCCACATCCGTAGGTCCTGATATTCGGAGAATCGCCAGAAGTCGACGAGGGTCGCGCCGTGGCGGTCCGCTACCTCGCGAACAAGCTCGTTGTAAATCGCCAGGCGTCCGCGGAGCTTGCCGAAGAAGGCGGACCATCCGGTGTCGTATGCGGTGAACATGAGAACCTGCGCACCGGAAGCAGTGAGCTGGCCGATTGCCGAATCGTAGCGGTCGACCATCGCGTCGATGTCGAGCTTCGGACGCATCATGTCGTTTCCGCCGGCGTAGATGGTCACCAGATCGGGCTTCAACGCCAGAGCGGGTTCCAACTGCTCGTCGATGATCGGTCCGAGTAGGCGACCACGAATCGCCAGGTTGGCGTAGCGGAACTCGGGGTTGTTCACCGCCAGCTGCTCGGCCACTCGGTCTGCCCACCCGCGCAGACCGTTGGGGAATCGTTCGTCGGCGTCGCCGACGCCCTCGGTGAACGAGTCACCGAGGGCAACGTAACGGCTCGGAAGAGAAGTCATACCCGCCAGTATTCCAGTAGGTCAGCTAACGATCACACATCTGTGCTGAAGCGCACGCCACCGTCCGGCAGCGTCACCCCCGGCCACACACGTGCGCCGCGCAACAATTCGCACCGCGCACCGATGTCCGCGCCGTCTCCGATGACGGCGTCGCGGACCAGTGCTCGTGGTCCGATACGGACGCCGAATCCGAGGATCGATCGTTCGACTACCGCACCGGCTTCCACAACGGCGCCGTCGAAGAGAATCGCACCGTCGAGGCGCGCACCTGCGCCGACTTCTGCGCCACGGCCGACAACCGTGCCGCCGATCAGGACGGCGCCAGGCGCAATTCCCGCCCCGGGGTGAACGAGCGACTCGCCGCGCGGACCTTCGAGAGCCGGCGAAGGCGCGATGCCTCGCACCAGGTCGGCGGAACCGCGAACGAAGTCCTCGGGGGTTCCCATGTCACGCCAGTACGACGAGTCGACGTGGCCGAACACCCGCTTGCCCTCGGCCAGGAGATTCGGGAACACCTCGCGCTCGACCGATACCGGTCGTCCCTCCGGGATCTGTTCGATGATCTCGCGCTTGAAGACGTAGCAGCCGGCGTTGATCTGATCCGTCGGCGGATCCTGGGTCTTCTCCAGGAATGCCGAGACTCGTCCGTCCTCGTCGGTCGGAACACAACCGAATGCACGCGGGTCTCCCACACGAACCAGGTGAAGTGTCACGTCGGCGTCCGTCTTCTCGTGGGTCTCGAGAATGGCGTTCAGGTCGGTGCCACCGAGCACGTCACCGTTGAACACCATGACGTTGTCGCCGCGCAACTTCGGGAGTACGTTGCGGATTCCGCCACCGGTGCCCAGCGGCTCGGTCTCGAAGACGTAGTCGATCTCGAGCCCCATCTTGGAGCCGTCGCCGAAGTAGTCCTCGAATACCTCTGCCTTGAAAGATGTTCCGAGCACCACGTGCTTGATACCGGCAGCCTCGATCCTGGCAAGCAGATGCGTCAGGAACGGAAGGCCGGCGGTCGGAAGCATCGGCTTGGGCGCCGACAGCGTCAACGGACGCAGCCGAGTGCCCTTGCCGCCTACCAGGATTACGGCGTCGGTCGGATTCGGATCGGACATCATTTTCCCCCGTGGTTCGAAACTGATGGGTTGTCGGTCGAGTCGTCGGTGCGAGCGCGCTCGCGTACAGCAGAAGCTACGGCGATCTTGGACCGCACGGCCAGGCCACCGCGCAAGGCAAGTCGCAGCGGAGCCTGCCACCAGTGCGGATGACGATCAGCTTGGAACTGGTAAGCGCTGCGATGATGGGCGGGCAGCATCAGTTCCGGATGCCGGCCTGCCGCATGGCCTTTGGCATGGGTCACGACAGCGGAGGGAACAAAGACGTTGAGCCACCCGGCTTTTCCGAGGCGATCACCGAAATCGACGTCCTCCATGTACATGAAGTATCGCGAGTCGAAGCCGGAGATGGCGTCGAAGGCATCACGTCGTACCAACAGGCACGACCCGGAAAGCCAACCGACGGAGCGCTCGGTGACGGCCTCGTTCTCCTGACGGTAACGAGCAGTCCACGGGTTCTTCGGCCACACGGTGCCGAGCAACGCGTGCCCGACTCCCGAGGTGATGTCGGGCACCGTTCGTGCCGACGGATAGACACTTCCGTCCGGTTCGAGGACCTTCGGCCCAAGTGCACCGGCCCTTGGCCACCGATTTGCCGCAGCGACCAATTCGTCGAGTGAACCGGGTGCCCATTGGACGTCAGGATTGGAAATCACGACAAATTCGATCGACGAATCGATCTCCGCCACAGCCCGATTTATCGCTCCGCCGTAGCCGATGTTTCCCCCTGTACGAAGCAGACGAACATGCTCGTACTTGGCATCCGCCGCCTCCGGCGCACCATCGGTCGACCCGTTGTCGGCCATGATGACCTGGGGTTTTTCTGTCGTCGCCGCGGCGAGCGTGCTCAAGAAATTCTCGAGATGCTCGCCTGGGGAGTACGTCACCGTTACCACGGCCAGCTTGGGACTCACGCCGGTCAGCCTAGCCGCCCACGGGCACTGCCCCGAACAATGCTCACGCCAGAGCGGCGTGCAAAGCCTCTCGCCACGGACGCAGCGGCGTCATTCCCGCGGTAACCCACGCGCGCTCGGACAAAACCGAATATGCCGGGCGGGGCGCAGGGCGCACGAAGTCCGCGCTGCTGCACGGGCGCACCCGCGCCGGGTCTGCTCCGATCTCCTCGAACACCGCTCGCGCCAACTCGTACCAACTGGCTTGCCCGCCGTTGGTCAGGTGGAACGTCGACGCACCCGTGAAGTCCCGCAGCGCAAGTTCGACGATGCCGCCGGCCAGATCGACGCTGTACGTGGGTGACCCGATCTGGTCGTCCACGACGTTCACGAATTCTCGTTCGGCTTCGAGCCTGCGCATCGTGGCGACAAAATCCGTACCGCCACCCGAATACACCCACGCGGTACGGACAACGGCCACGTCGGCGCCCGACTCTCGTACTGCGATCTCGCCGTCCAGCTTGGTTCGGCCGTAGACCGTCGCGGGACCGGTCGGTGCATCGACGTCGTATGGAGTGCTCGCGTCACCCGGAAAGACGTAGTCCGTCGAAACGTGGATCAACCGCGAACCGGCCCGCGCACACGCTCGCGCGAGATTCAGCGGTCCGATCTCGTTGACCGCCCTCGCTGCCTCCTGGTCGGTCTCGGCGGCGTCGACCGCCGTGTACGCAGCGCAGTTGATCAGCACCGAATCGGGCGAGACGAAGTCGTCGACCGCGCGGCTGTCTGTGATGTCGAGCTCGCGGGAACCGACGGCCGTCACAGTGTGACCCGCCGACGTTGCGAGAGCATCGATACGTGTTCCGAGCTGCCCTCGGGCGCCGGTGAGCAGGATATTCGTCACATGGTTGAGTCTGGCACGCCGCGTCGAGGTACCCGCGGCCGAGCATCGGACCAGTAACCTGAAGGGGTGTCCCACCAGCAACCGCAGCGCCGCGCGCGTCCACGACCTGCGCCGATTCGGACCAAGACGAGCCCGGCTCGCATAGCGGTCGCGGTGCTCTCCGTGCTCGTACTGCTGGTCACCGGGTTCGCATGGCGAGGTGTGGACTCGTTGAGAAACAGCCTTGCCACTGCAAGCGGACTCGGCCTCGGTGGGGGCAAGGACGGAGCCATCGACATTCTGATGGTGGGAACCGACAGTCGCACCGACGCACACGGCAACCCGCTTTCACAAAGCGAGCTCGACTCGTTGCGCGCTGGTGAGGAAGTTGCGTCCAACACCGACACCATCATCTTGATCCGCGTCCCCAACGACGGAAGTTCGGCAACCGCGATCTCGATTCCCCGAGACGCGTACGTCAACGTCCCCGGTATCGGTATGTCGAAGATCAACGCCGCGTTCGGTGCCACCAAGGAAACCGAGCGACTGAAGTTGGTCAACAACGGGTCGTCCGACAGCGACGCAGACAAGAAGTCGACGGAAGCCGGCCGGACCGCGCTCATCGGGGCGGTAGGGAATCTGACCGGCATCACCGTCGATCACTACGCCGAAGTCGGTCTACTCGGATTCGTCCTGCTGACAAACGCAGTGGGCGGAGTCGACGTCTGCCTCAACGCGCCAGTCGACGAACCGATGTCCGGGGCCAACTTCGCAGCCGGGAAACAGACACTCGACGGCGCCGACGCGCTGAGCTTCGTGCGACAACGACACGACCTTCCCCGCGGCGACCTGGACCGGATCGTTCGCCAGCAGGTGTTCATGGCGTCCCTCGTCAGTAAGGTACTCAGCGCAAAAACCCTCAGTGACCCGGGTAAGCTCAGTCAGTTGACCTCGGCCGTTCAGCGTTCCGTCGTCATCGACGACGACTGGGACATCATCGAATTCGCCAAGCAGTTGCAGAATCTGGCCGGCGGAAAGGTGCAATTCGAGACCATTCCCGTTCTCGACATCAACGGCATGACCGATTACGGCGAGTCCATCGTCAAGGTCGATCCCAAGGCCGTCAAGAAGTACATCGCCGGATTGGTCGGCGCCGACAGCGAGGACTCGGAGGAGACCTCCGAGGCACCGACCACCGTGAATGCGTCCTCGATCACGGTCGACGTCGCTAACGCCAGCGACATCGCGGGGTTGGCCAGCGGGGTTTCCGAGGCGTTGAGTGCCCTCGGGTACAAGCAGGGTCAGGTCGGCAACAACACCGGCTCCGACGTCTCCGAATCGACGGTGTTCGCAAAGTCCGCGGACGACGACGCTGCACTCGCGGTGGCCGAGACACTCGGCGGTCTGACGGTCAAGGCGGATTCGTCATTGTCCTCGGGCAAGGTTCGGGTTGTCATTGCCGAGGACTACAACGGACCGCAATCCGCGGACGCGGTATCCCCGTCCGAAGGCGCGACAAGCACGACTGAATCGGCGAGCACCACCGAGACCAGTCCCACCCCTGCCCCTCCCGGTCCGCCGATCGACGCAGCCTCCAATGGCCCGCGCTGTGTCAACTGAAAAACTGTGTGAACTGACAGCGGTGTGAACTGAACGGCTGCGTAAGCTGATTACGTGCCTTCGCCTGTAGACAACCTGACCGACGCCCTCCTCGGACCGATCCTGGCTGCCGACCCGGCCGGCCCTCGCGTGACCTACTACGACGACGCCACCGGCGAGCGCATCGAATTGTCTGCGAGCACTCTGGCCAACTGGGCGGCAAAGACAGCGAACATGGTTCGGGACGAGTTCGCCCTCGAGCCCGGTGGCAAAGTTGCCGTGCTGCTTCCCGCGCACTGGCAGAGCGTCGCCGTCTTGCTGGGTGTGTGGTGGGCAGGCGGTGAGGTCGTCCTCTCCCCCGACGCCGACGCCGAACTGGCTTTTGTCACTGCCGACCGTCTGGACGATGTTGCGGACGTACCGGAAGTAGCCGCACTCTCACTCGACGCGTTCGGCAAAGGTTTGAGCGATCTTCCGCTCGGCGTCGCCGACTACGCAACCTCCATTCGTGTCCACGGGGACCAGTTCCGTAGCGCCGGAGCCGGTTCGGCGCTGGAAGGCCGGTCCGTAGCGGACACGATCGACGCCGCACGGGCATCGGCGAAGAACGTCGAATTGGCGTCGACGGATCGTGTCCTCTCCAGCCGCACGTGGGACACGGCAGACGAATTGATCGACGGGCTTCTGGCCGTTCTCGCCGCGGGCGCCTCACTCGTGCAGGTAGCCCACCCGGACGCGGAAGCTACCGCGCGCCGAGTGGGCACCGAGAAGGTCACGAAGCAGTTCTGAACGCTAGCTCGCGAGAGCTGTCACCGGTGACACCAGCCCCGCCCGCCTAGCGGGGAGCAGTGACGCGATCACACCGCAGATTCCGCCGATCAACACGATGGCTACCAATTGCGCCCACGGCACTGCGCTGAGGGCGACGTCCTCGATCCCGAACACCGAGGCGGTACCGGCTACACCGAACACCATCCCGAACAGCACTCCGATCACCGATGCGACTCCTGCCACCAGCAGTGCTTCCCAAATCAACATGGCTCGAATTCCCTTCTTGGTCAGTCCGAGTGCGCGAAGCAGTCCGGATTCGCGGCGCCGTTCGAGAACGGACAGTGCCATGGTGTTTCCGACGCCGATCAGAGCGATCAACACCGCTACCGACAGCAACCCGGCAACCACCATGAGCATGGTGTCGAGGATCGAATCGAGCGCCGAGCGCATTTCGGTCATTCCTTGAACATCGCTGCCCGGAGCTTCCTGGCGTGCCAGTTCGGTGATGCGGTCGGTGGCAGCGAGCGCCTCTTCGTCGGTGTCCGTCCCCAACCTGACCCAGTAGGAATCGGTGGTCGACGTGGTGGCGGCTGCACCCAGATCGCCTCGATCCAACAGCGCTGGTTGACCTTTCACACCTTCGATCACGCTGACGTTCACGGCACCGCGATCCCCACGCACCGTCGCCGTCTCACCCGCCGAGAGTTTGTATTCGGTCAGGTCAGCGGGCGAGAGCACCAACTGACCGGCCGCGGGTACCGAGATCTCGGTACGCAGAACATCTTTCACCCGAGCAGCGTCGACACCGAACCCGGCCAACGAACCGCGCCCGTCGATCGTCAGTTCGGCCTTGTCCAGACCGCTCACCGCGCCGACGCCGTTGACCGCGGCGATGTCTGTGCCCAACCCTGCGGGAAGCGGTGCCGAACCGGAACTGCTCACCATGACGTCGACGGGGAATTGACTGTCCATCGCCGCGGGTGCGGCTTCCTTGACCGTCGCGATTCCCACGACGAGCGTGCTCGTCAAGGCCACACCGATCAACAGGGCCGTGGCTGTCGCCGAGGTCCGGCGTGGGTTCCGACCGGCGTTGCCTGCTGCCAGGCTTCCCACCGGACCGATCAGTCTCGCCAGCACTCCGCCGGCGGCATTGATCAGCGCGGGCACGATTCGCCCGGACAGTGCTGCGATCCCCAGGAACGAAAAGAGTCCACCGGCAGTCGCCGCCGGCACCTGCTGATTCGTCACTCCCAGAACGGTCATCGCGATTCCCGCGAGCAGTATCACGACGCCCAGAACCCGGCGCACGACCGATACCTGAACGCTCTCGGGCTTGGACTCCATCGGCTGCAGTGCCGCCAGCGGGGAGAGCCTCGTTGCCGCCCGCCCGGGCGCAGATGCAGCGAGCATCGTCATCACGATGCCGACGGCAAGACCGACCAGCACGGTCACCGGGGCGACGCTCAGTGACGACAGAGGAACCGGCACATCTGCGGCCGTTGCTACGCGACCGATCGCCCAGGCAAGTCCGACACCGAGTCCGACGCCGATCACCGAGGCGATCACGCCGACCGCAGCGGCTTCGCTGCGAATGCTCCGGCGAACCTGTTTGACTGTGGCGCCGACGCATCGCAGCAACGCGAGTTCCTGAGTGCGCGCGGCGAGCAGAACGGCAAACGTATTGGCGATCACCAGCGCGGCAACAACAACGGCAATGGCACCGAAGGCGAGCAACACCGTGCTGAGGATCTTGGTGCCACCCATGTATTCCGCTGCCGCGTTGTCGGTGGCTTCTTCTCCCGTCAACACGGTGGAGTCCGCGGGCAACGCGCTCGCGATCGAATCCACGAGTTGTTGCTGAGAGCGCGAACCGTCACCGGCGACACGGAACTCACGTTTGGCGCTGTCCCCGGCCCACGCGCTCACCTGCTCGGCGGTGGTGAATATCTTGATCCCGCCCAGTCGTTGCGCCGAACCGGAGAGATCGACCAGTCCGACCACCTGCGCGGTGGGCGCAGCGGCACCGACCGTCGAATCCCTTGCCGTGACAGTGATTCGGGCACCCGTCGGTATCCCGGAGTCCGCGCTCACCAACACCTGCCCCAGACCGGCCGGAAGCGAACCCTCCGACAAGTTCTCCCAACGCAATTCGGGATTGTCGGCGATCGAGAGAGCATCCCCGTAGGACGCGCCCTTTGCCTCGGAGTCGACACGAACATACGTCGACACGTCGTCGGCGACTGCCGAGACGCCCGGCACCGCACTCAGCAGTGCTTCCGTCACGCCTGGACCGGAGGCGACGACATCCGTGGTTTCGTATTGCGTCGCAAGTGATTTACTCACACTCGCATCGACCGTCGAGCTCAATGTCAAAGTCGCGACGATGTATCCGACTGCGATCACCACGGCGAGTATCGAAGCCACATAGCGCCCGGCATGTGCCCGCGCCTGGGCAAAAGCCAGACCCCTCATCGCAGTGCACCCGAAACTGCAGGAACATCAGCCAGGTCGTCGGCACCGAGTGCTCGCATGGCACCGATCACCGAGTCGACGGTGGGATGGTCGATCTCTCCGGCAATACGCCCGTCTGCGATCAACACGACTCGGTCCGCATACGACGCCGCCACCGGATCGTGTGTCACCATGACAACCGTCTGACCGGTCTCCCGAACACTGGTGCGCAAGAGGCCCAGAACCTCGGTCCCGGAACGGGAATCCAAATTTCCCGTGGGCTCGTCGGCAAAAATCACGTCGGGCTGCGGCAGTAGTGCGCGGGCGACAGCTACACGCTGCTGCTGACCACCGGACAACTCGTGCGGCAGGTGGTCGAGGCGCTTCGACAGGCCCAGTTTCCCGATCACCTCGTCCATCCACTCGGGCGAGGGTTCACTACCCGCCAGCTTCATCGGCAGCAGCATGTTCTCCCGAGCAGTGAGCACCGGTAGCAGGTTGAACGCTTGGAAGACGAATCCGATTCGCTCGCGTCGAAGTTCGGTGAGTTCCGTGTCGCCGAGTTTCGTGACTTCGGTGTCGCCCAGGAAAACCTGTCCGCCCGAAACCGTGTCGAGCCCGGCCAGACAGTGCATGAGCGTCGACTTTCCGGAGCCGGACGGGCCCATGATCGCGGTGAACCGCTCACGACCGAAGTCCACGTCGACCCCACCGAGCGCGTGAACCGTGGTCTCACCGGTGCCGTACACCTTGGTGACACCGCGGGCAGTGATCGCCGGCACTGCGGCTGGTTCCGTCGTGGTGTGCGCATGCATTTTTTGCCCTCCGTAAAGCTTCTCGCTATGACGGAATCGACGTTATTGCAGCGCAAGTGGTCTCCGCGTCGGAGCGCGGGGCGATCTTGGAGAGCCCGGTGTCATCCCGGGGTAGGACTGAACAGGGCTGCGCGTCAGCCCTCGGTGCCGAGGAGATCTGCGCGCCGGACAAGTCCGATCTGGAAGGCAAAGACGACGGCCTGCACACGATCACGTGAATGAGTCTTCGAAAGAACCCGTCCGACATGGGTTTTCACTGTCGTTTCGGAGACGTGGAATTTTGCGGCGATCTCCGAATTCGACAGCCCGTACGCCATGGCCTCGAGCACCTCGACCTCGCGCGGTGTCAGCTCTTCGGGCAACTGCGATTCGGGCGCCGAACCTTCCAGGAGAGGCCCGACGTGCTGAAGCAGTCGCCGAGTGGCCCGAGCTTCGATCACCGCGTCCCCGCGATGCACGGTGCGGATGGCGTCGAGCAACTGTTCCGGTGGCACGTCCTTGAGCAGGAAACCGCTGGCGCCCGCCCTGATTGCCGACATCACGTACTCGTCGTTGTCGAAGGTGGTGAGCACCACGACCTTCGGCGCATCGGGGTCGGCCAGGAGCCGACGGGTCGCCTCGATGCCGTCCATCTTCGGCATCTGGACATCCATCAGGACGACGTCGACATGTCGGGCCGCCAACTCGGTCAATGCCTGCTGACCGTCCGAAGCCTCGACCACCACGGACAAATCCGGCTGCGAGTCGATGACCATTCGAAAACCTGCGCGGACCAGCTGCTGATCGTCGATCAGTGCCACTGCGATCGGAGCCACGTGTTCGTCCATGCCACTCACCTTAAGACCTTCAGACGTTTCAAGACCTACCCAGACGTTCGTTCATACGGCAGGACGGCCCGGACACTGTATCCGCCGCCTGATTTCGGCCCGGCGGTTACTTTGCCTCCGTGCAGTTTGGCGCGCTCGGCCATTCCGATCAGGCCCTGCCCGCCTGGTGACGATTCGACCAGCGCGGCGCTACCGCCTCGTCCGTCGTCGGTGATGCCGAGAACGAGTTCGGTTTCAGCCCACGTCATCTCGACGCTCGCCTGTGCTCCTGGCCCCGCATGTTTGAGAACGTTCGTCAGCGATTCCTGGACGATGCGATAGGCCGTCAACCCCGCACCCGCAGAGAGTTCGCGTGGTTCACCGGTCACACTGACGGCGATGTCGAGTCCGCTGCTGCGTAACTCGTGGAAGAGACTGTCGATATCACCGGCGCCCGGGATCACCGAGAAATCCCGGGGCGTGTCCTCACGCAGGACGGACAGAAGCGATCGCATGTCGGTCAACGCTTGGCGACCGGTGGAGGCAATGGTTTCGAGCGCCTGGATTGCAGCCTGAGGATCCTTGGCCGCGCTGTAGCGTCCGCCGTCGGCCTGAGCGATGACAACGGTCAACGAATGCGCGACGATGTCGTGCATCTCGCGCGCAATCCTCGAGCGTTCGCTGATCGTCGCGATTTCCGCTTCCTGCGCACGCTCGAGTTCGAGCAACCGTGCGCGCTCGGTCAGACCTTCCAATTGTTTGGTGCGAACTCGACGCAAATCACCGAACGCCCAGACCGCGAGCATGAAGATCATGACGGCCACGGACTGCATGACCTGCGAAGACACCGGGATTCCGTCGTAGCCGAAGTATCGAACAGTTCCGGCAATCGAGCCGAGCAACGCGAGCACCAGGCCGGTGAGCGAACTCCACCGAGCGCCATAGGCGGCCAGCGCGTACAGGGAGATGGGCACGACAACGGCCGATGCGAGCAGTGTGTTGCCGATGAAGATCACGTGTAGAACTGCGAACCCTGCGATCACCATGCCGGAGAGTTCGGGGCGCGAGCGTCGCCATGCCAACGGAACGGTCATACCCAGCGAGACGAACACCGCCAGCGGACTCGCCTCGACCGCAACGACAACGCTGAACAGTGCGGCAACCGTCGCAATGCAGATGTCCACACCGCGAGCATGTTCCGCGCTCCAGCGGACGAAGCGTTCACTAGTCGGAAAACGAGCCATGCCGCCAAGAGTAGCTTTTACTCACGAGCTTTCACTCAGGTGCGGTAACCGCCGTCTTCGAGACCGGCCTCGATTTCGAACCGGTTCCGCGGACCGCGATGACGCAACTCCTCACGCAGGTACAGCAGCCCGAATACGATTCCGTACCTGGCCCATTGGTCCGCGTGAACTGCCTCGTGGCGAAGGACGGATCGAGTCGTGTTTCGCCGGGTGAGGTACACACCACCGAGAGTTGTTCCGCCTCTGGCGAACCCGCCGCGCAGCCCGGAAGCGACAAAGATCCCGGACTCGTTGTCGAAGCGGATGTCCGCGCCGAGAATCCCGGCGTAGAACAGCGCGACGCGAGTGACGAATGCGGACTGTGCGCTGCCCCGACTCGCTCGGATCAGCGGCAGCCCACGCCGTGCACACACGAGAAGATCAGCCCAGCAGTTTCTCGCGAAGCGCCTTGTCCTTGTCGAGCACCATCGCCTCGAGGCTCTCCTGGAAAGCCACCATTCGCTGCTGCAGTGCGGGATCCGAAGCGCCGAGGATCCGAGCAGCCAACAGACCGGCGTTGCGAGCGCCGCCGATCGAGACCGTCGCCACCGGGACGCCGGCCGGCATCTGCACGATCGAGAGGAGTGAATCCATACCGTCGAGGTACTTGAGCGGCACCGGAACACCGATGACCGGCAACGGCGTAGCCGAGGCAACCATGCCCGGAAGGTGCGCGGCGCCACCGGCACCGGCGATGATGACCTTGATTCCGCGGCCCGCGGCTTCCTTGGCGTAGTCGAGCATCCGCTGAGGCGTGCGGTGCGCCGAGACGACACCGACCTCGAAGCGGATACCGAACTCGGCCAGAGCTTCGGCTGCAGCTTCCATGGTCGACCAATCCGAATCGCTGCCCATGATCAGGCCGACCTGCGCGCTCTCACTCACCGTGTACATCCCATCCGTCGGTCCAAACTGCATACGAAAGCCAATGTGCTGCGCGCTCGGCGCGTTCCCGAACTGCGGCAACGTAATTCGGGTCGTCGATGGATCCGGCGCCGCCGACGATGTTGACGTGGCCGATCTTGCGATCCTTGCGCTCGCCCTTGCCGTACAGGTGGATCTTCGCATCGGGCATCCGCGCGAAGAGGTGATGGACACGCTCGTCCATCGTCATCTCGGGCGCTTCCGGTGCACCCAGAACGTTTGCCATCACCGTGACCGGCGCGATCGGCGAGGTGTCGCCGAGCGGGTAGTCGAGAACGGCACGCAGATGCTGTTCGAACTGAGAGGTGCGTGCGCCGTCCATCGTCCAGTGACCGGAGTTGTGCGGGCGCATTGCCAGCTCGTTGACCACGAGAGTGCCGTCAGTCGTCTCGAAGAGTTCGACGGCCATCGAGCCGACGACACCCAACTCGGAAGCGATGCGCAGCGCCAATTGTTCGGCTTCCTCGGCAACGGCACTCGAAAGGGCGGGGGCAGGTGCGATCACGACGGCGCACTGGCCGTTGCGCTGAACGGTCTCTACGACCGGCCACGTAGCGCCCTGTCCGAACGGCGACCGCGCAACCATGGCAGACAGTTCCCGACGCATCGAGACCATTTCCTCGACGATCAGCGGAACACCCTTGTCCAGCTGCTCGGTGACAATGGCTTCTGCTTCGTCCTGATCATCGGTGATCCAGACGCCCCGGCCGTCGTAGCCTCCGCGGGTTGCCTTGATGACAAGCGGCCAACCGTGTTCGGCACCGAAACGCACGACGTCTTCCGCCCACGTCACTTCGGCGTACGCGGGTACAGGTGCGCCCAGTTCGGCAAGTTTGCGACGCATCAGCAATTTGTCCTGAGCGAAGATCAGAGCCTGCGGCGGAGGCTGAACGTTCACGCCTTCGGCAACAAGAACCTCGAGATGTTCGGTCGGCACGTGCTCGTGGTCGAACGTCAACGCGTTGGAACCGACCGCTGCGCGGCGAAGAGCGTCGAGGTCGGTGTGGCTACCGAGCACGACATCGGGGCTGACCTGAGCTGCCGGCTCGTCCGCAGTTCCGGAGAGCACTCGGAGCGTCTGGCCCAGGGCCACCGCCGCCTGGTGAGTCATCCTGGCCAACTGTCCGCCACCGATCATGGTGACGACGGGCATGGATGCTTTTGCCGGTCGAGGGGTGGTCGGGCGGGCGGGGATCTGCGCGGGATCGTTGTTGCCGGTCACGGCTCTCTATGTTGTCATGTGCCGCGTTCGCCCGTTCATTCAGCGTTCCCAATCTGTGATTCTGCTGATGAATCCGCGGCAAATTGGTGGTAACGCGGTTTCGTTTCGTAAACTCATCTGTTGTGCCATTTGTCGACGGGGTCATTGCCCGCATACCCCAACCGTTTCGTGACATCGCTCTGCGTCACAGCGAGCTGATCAAATTCGCGATCGTCGGCGGAACTACCTTCCTGATCGACTCGGGCATCTTCTACACACTCAAGCTGTCGATCCTCGAATCCAAGCCGATCACGGCCAAGATCATCGCCGGCGTCGTCGCGGTGATCGCGTCGTACATTCTCAACCGCGAGTGGTCGTTCAAGAACCGTGGTGGCCGTGAGCCAGCGCACGAAGCTGCTCTGTTCTTCATCATCAGCGCCATCGGCGTCGTCATCAGCTTCATCCCGCTCTACATCTCCAGTTACGTCTTCAACCTGCGTGTACCCGAAGTCAGCTTGGCGACGGAGAACATCGCCGACTTCATCAGTGCATATGTCATCGGCAACCTGCTGCAGATGGCGTTCCGATTCTGGGCCTTCCGCAAGTTCGTGTTTCCCGACGAGAATCCGGAACCGCTCGAACTGTCCGACACCACAGGATTGTCCGAAACCACAGCGTTATCCGAAACCACAGCGTTATCCGAAACCACGGCGCCTGACCCGGTCATTCCTGATGCCGAAGAGGAGCTCGGGCACTCCTGAGTTTTCCGTCTGCGCGAGCCTTTCGGTCAGCGCGGTTCGCGGTGCGGAACGACGTCCGCGGTCGGCGCAGTGTTGGCCACCGGCAGGAAGACCGCGAACAAGGCAGGCTTACGCCTCTGCAGTTCCAGTCGGCCCCCGTCGGCTTCGATCAGTGCACGTGCGAGCGCCAATCCGACGCCGGTGGACCCGGCCCCCGAAAATCCTCTGTCGAAGATGTGCGGTGCAAGATCGTTCTCCACGCCGGAGCCTTCGTCGGTGACCTCGACGCACACCATCGAGTCACGACGAGACGAACTGCGACCGGTACCGTCGATCAATCGGACAGACACCGTGCACGTACCTTCACCGTGTTCGAACGAATTGTCGACCAGAACGGAAACAGCTTCACGCAGACGCGACCCTGTGGTCGCGGCCATCACCGCGCGATCGCCGCGTAGGCGGAGCCTGCGTCCCTCTCCGTCGAACTGAGCCTGCCAGTCGCGGGTCACCTGTTCCAGCTCGCCGACTACCGACACCAGACTCGCCGATGACCCACTGGTGCGCGACGAGCGAATCAGGTCGTCGATTCCGTCGGTGAGCCTGTCCACTTGCGCCATGGCTTCCTCGGCCTCGTTCACGACGTCAGGATCTTCGTGAACGGACAACTCGTCCAGGCGCAGCCGCACTGCAGTCAGTCGACTGCGCAGTTGATGCGAGACATCCGCGACCAGCGCGCGTTCTCGTTGCAGCCGCACCGAAATCTCCACAGTTGCCGCGTCGAGGACGTCGGACACGCGGTCGAGTTCGGGGATGTCGTGCCGACGAGGATCCGGCCGGAAGTCACCTTCGGCGAGGCGCGCCGCCCGGTCGGCCACATCCTGCAGCGGATCGGCAAGCCGACGTGCAGTGACCACAGCGACCACGGTGCCTGCCGTGATGGACAGAAGCACGAGCACACCGACGGCCATCACCGCTTGCTTCTGCTGGGTGCGCAAGTTCTCCGACGGCACCTCGAGACGCAACGAGCCGGACGTTCCCATCGCGAGCGATTCGACGAGTGCGTTCTTGACCGTCGCCTCACCGACGTCGACGCGTGCAGCGCCGTCGACGACGGTCGGATACACGACGACGAGGCGCCCGTCGTTCGGGGTGAGAACCTTGAGCGAATCGGTGTTCAACGCACCTTCGACGAGCCCGTTCGTCCCCTCTTGCGCGATGACCTCAGCGGCCATCCGGTCGAGTCGCACCCGGAGATCACTTCGCGTCACGTCCTCCACCCAGAGCCACGCCGTGTAGATCAGCGGAACCCCCAGCAGCAACGCCGTCATGATCACGACAGCGAGAATCGACTGCAATATGCGACGCCGCATGCCGGCAGTTCCTGATTCTCGAGAAGTTAGTCGGTGTTGATTCGGAAACCGACACCGCGGACGGTGGCAATTCTGCGTTCCACGGCAGGGCCCTCGTCACCGATCTTGCGGCGCAGCCACGACATGTGCATGTCGAGCGTCTTCGATCCACGAAGCTCGACGTCGCCCCACACCTCACGAAGGATCGTATCGCGCGATACTACTTCCCCGGCATGTTCGAGGAGGACCCGCAGAAGTTCGTATTCCTTGTTGGCCAAGGCGATTTCGGAGCCGTTGACGAGTACGCGTCGTGCCGCGGGCTCGAGCCTGATGCCACCGACCTCGACGATCGTGTCCTCGCGGCCACCGTGGCGACGCAGGAGTGCTCGCACACGTGCCATCAACTCGGCGAGGCGAAACGGCTTGCTGACGTAGTCGTCGGCGCCGGCGTCCAACCCGACCACGAAGTCGACTTCGTCGGTCCTGGCGGTCAACATCAGCACGGCGAGCGAGGTGCGATGCGCACGAATCTGTCGACAGACCTCGAGGCCGTCCATGCCCGGAAGGCCGAGATCGAGAATCAACAGATCGAAATCACCTTCGAGCGCCTGCTGCAACGCAGCGGGTCCGGTCGGTTCGACCGTCACCGAATACCCTTCACGCCCCAGTGCGCGGGAGAGGGGTGCGGCAATGGCCTCGTCGTCTTCGGCTAGCAATACGGCAGTCACACGAACAGACTACGGACAACACGCCTTTGCACGTTGATTACCAGCCATTTCGATCGTTCGGGTCGTCGTTTTCACCCGCCGGCCGCTGCGGTGGCTGCGATGGTGGCTGCTGCATGGAATCGAAAACCTGGTGATACAGCAGGGCGTGAACGTGCTCGACGTCAGGAATGTCGTCGAACTCGAGCGGATCGTCACTGGCAGAGGCGATGACCAGAGTTCCGGTCTTGAGCATTCGATCGATCAAGCCGTGGCGGAACTGAACATTGCTGATCCGCCCCATGGGGATGTCGATACCGGTATGCGTGAGCACTCCGTGGCGGATGAGCACTCGCCGATCGGTGACGATGAAATGCGTGAACTTCCAGACCGTGAACGGCGCAACCGATCGCCAGGCCACGACACCGAGCCAGATGATTCCGATGGCGATGGACGACACGGTGCGAGCCGTGCCGTCCAATCTCGTCTGTGCGAGGCCCAACAAGAACCCGGCGACGGCCGTCGCAAGCACGAACGTCAGCGCCGGAAGCACCAACATCTTCCAATGAGGATGGCGATGCAGTATCAGTTCCTCGTCCTGAGCGAGGGCGTCTTCGGGATATCCCATGACGGGAAGTCTGCCATCCCGCACCGACTTTCAGGCACACCCACTTTCAGGCACACCCACGTTCAGGGCAACGCTCAGGGCTGAGCGATCTTTCGCAGCACCAACGGGGTCACGACGATGATGATGCCGTACAGCACCATCCACACGCCGACCACGATGCGGAAGACGTCGAGCGAGAGTTCGGGCTGCAGAAGGACGATTGCACCCGCGACGATGCTGATGACTCCGAGCACGATCGACAGACCGCGATCGACGGTGTGCCCGGACGCCGCGTCGACCAGATCGAGAACGCCACGGAATACCCACCAGGCACCGATCACCAATGCGATCAGAACCACCGTCTGCAAAGGGCTACGGAGAACCAGGAATCCGAGGAGCACTGCCAACGCGCCGGAGATCGCGACAAGCGTCCGAGTTCCACCCGAAGCCGTCACGTCCGCGAACGAACGGATGATCTGGACGATTCCGAATCCGAACAACTGAATCGCAATGACCACCGCGACCACGAAAAGGGTGGCATCCGGCCATACGAGTACGGCGATACCCAGGCCCAATGTGAGGACACCGAGCAGCACCGTCACACCGGTGAGTACGCGGCGAGCGCTCTCGGCCGTCTCGGCTTCGGTCGGAACAACGATCGGTGTGGTCATGACGCCCCTAGGCAGCTCAGTAAATCCCGCAGTTAAATGAAATGAAGGACGGACGGTTGGTTCGAAAACCGGCCAGGGCCAAAAATTAGCACTTTGGTGCCAGAAAATCCGGCAAGGCTCACGATTCGGCTACCGGGGCGGCCCGAAGGTGCGTGATATCACCCGCAGCGACCGCAAAGGTCTCCCCATCTGTTCCTTCGATTTCGATGACGACGCGGCCGGAAGTGTCGATGTCGGTCGCGATACCGAACACCTCCTTGTCGCCCGGCAAGACCGCGCGGACTCGTTTGCCCAGCGTCCCGCAACGCTGCCGGTATTCGGCAGCCCACACAGATGTATCCCATTTCGATGATTCCCAAGCACGGAATTGCGTCGCCAACTCACGGGCGATTGCTCGAACGAGGGTGTCGCGGTCGACAGTCGATGCTTCTTCGATGAGGAGTGATGTAGCGGTCGGGACGGGCAACTCCTCGACACCCAGGCTCACGTTCAACCCGATGCCCACCACCACCGCGGGATCGGGCGCTGTCCTTGCCACCTCGGCCAGAATTCCGGCGACCTTCTTGTCACCGATGAGAACGTCGTTCGGCCACTTGAGTTCTGCGGGCACTTCGGCCACGTTCCGCAGCGCGTCGACGACCGCGATTCCCGACAGTAGCGGGAGCCAACCCATGTCCGTGAGATTCATTCCAGGCATCGACAGCAGAACCGACATCGAGATCTGCGCTTGCGGCGGACTCACCCAAGTGCGCGAATGACGGCCGCGGGCACTCGCCTGATACTCGGCGATCAGAACGTGACGGTCGGCATCCGGATCTGCCGCTCGTGCAAGGAGATCCGCGTTCGTCGAACCGGTCTCCTCGACAACGTCGAGGCGGTTCCAGAAAACGCGCGCGTCGTCGTTGTCACTGCGCACGAGTGCGCGTCGTAGGGCATTGCCGTCGAGGGGCGGGCGGTTCAAGTCGGTCCACATAGCCCCAGCCTATGACGACAGCGAGAATGTACTGGTCAGTAGCTTGAGCCTGCAAGACAGCGACAATCGGACCTGCCTTCGAAGCCCCCCACGCACTCTCGTTAAGCTCACGTCCATGACCACTGTCCAAGAGCCGAACGCGCCGGAGGCGGCGGCCGCACCCGATATCCACACGACCGCGGGAAAGCTCGCGGACCTGCGGAATCGCCAAGCCCAGGCGCAGGCACCGAGCGGCGAAGCCGCCATCGACAAGGTGCACGCCAAAGGCAAGCTGACCGCCCGCGAGCGCATCACCGCCCTCCTCGACGAGGGCTCCTTCGTCGAACTCGACGCACTGGCACGGCACCGAAGTGTGAACTTCGGTCTCGCTGACAACCGCCCGGTCGGCGACGGCGTCGTCACCGGTTACGGCACCATCGACGGCCGCGACGTCTGTGTCTTCTCACAGGACGCCACCGTTTTCGGCGGATCGCTCGGCGAAATCTACGGTGAGAAGATCGTCAAGGTCATGGACCTCGCGATCCGCACCGGTCGCCCCCTCGTCGGCATCAACGAAGGTGCAGGCGCGCGCATTCAGGAAGGCGTCGTCTCGCTCGGCCTCTACGGCGAGATCTTCCACCGCAACGTCCAGGCCTCGGGTGTCATCCCCCAGATCTCACTGATCATGGGACCCGCCGCCGGCGGCCACGTCTACTCCCCCGCACTGACCGACTTCGTCGTGATGGTCGACGAGACTTCCCAGATGTTCGTCACCGGCCCCGACGTCATCAAGACAGTCACCGGCGAAGACGTCACGATGGAAGACCTCGGTGGTGCTCGCACCCACATGGTCAAGTCCGGAGTCGCCCACTACGTCGCTTCCGGCGAGCAGGATGCCCTCGACTACGTCAAGGACCTGCTCAGCTACCTGCCGTCCAACAACCAGGCAGCAGCTCCCCGCGGCGAGATCACCGACCCGATCATCGGTTCGATCGAAGACAGCCTGACCGCTGAGGACATCGAACTCGACACCCTCATCCCGGATTCGGCCAACCAGCCGTACGACATGCACGAGGTCATCCGTCGCATCCTCGACGACGACGAGTTCCTCGAGGTCCAGGCCGAGCGCGCGATGAACATCATCGTCGGTTTCGGTCGCGTCGACGGCCGCTCGGTCGGCATCGTCGCCAACCAGCCCACCCAGTTCGCGGGCTGCCTCGACATCGACGCCTCGGAGAAGGCCGCTCGCTTCGTGCGTACCTGCGACGCGTTCAACGTCCCGATCATCACCCTCGTCGACGTTCCCGGTTTCCTCCCCGGAACCGAGCAGGAATACAACGGCATCATCCGTCGCGGCGCGAAGCTCCTCTACGCGTACGGCGAGGCAACGGTCGGCAAGATCACGGTCATCACCCGCAAGGCTTACGGCGGAGCGTACGACGTCATGGGCTCCAAGCACATGGGCGCCGACGTGAACCTGGCATGGCCGACCGCTCAGATCGCCGTCATGGGTGCATCCGGAGCTGTCGGATTCGTCTACCGCAAGCAGCTTCTCGAAGCCGCGAAGAACGGCGAAGACGTCGATGCATTGCGCCTCAAGCTGCAGAACGAGTACGAGGACACCCTCGTCAACCCGTACGTCGCCGCTGAGCGCGGATACGTCGACGCTGTCATTCCTCCGTCGCACACCCGCGGACAAATCGTTTCCGCATTGCGACTGCTCGAGCGCAAGGCCGTTTCCCTTCCGCCCAAGAAGCATGGGAACATTCCCCTATGACCGCAACCACCGAGGACATTCTCAGCGAAGATGTCGCACTGGCGGAGACTGCACCGACCAACGGTGCGGTCGTCGAGGGAAGCGCGACGGACGCTTCGCTCACGGAGCTGACCGAGACGTCGACCTCCGACGCGTCGGTCATCAAGATCGTCAAGGGTTCGCCCACCGACGTCGAGATCGCCGCACTGGTCAGCGTGCTTGCCGCGGCTGCCGGCAGCGGTCAGGCTCCCGAGTCGAATGTTCCCGCGGAGACCTGGGGCGATCCGACTCAGTTCCACCGCACGCGTGCGCCGTTCTCGCCGTACGCGTACCTGAACCCCGCGATCCGTCGCAGCTGACGATCACTTGCTGACGTGACTCAACTGGTTCTAGCTTCAGCGTCCCCGGCTCGCCTCGCAGTTCTGCGGGCGGCCGGGGTTTCGCCGCTTGTGCGTGTCTCCGGCGTCGACGAGGACAAGATTGCCGACAACCTCGGCCCCGACGCCGCTCCCGAAAAAGTCGTGACGGTGCTGGCGGAAGCCAAGGCCGCCGAGATCGTTCCCGGCCTCGCCGCCGACAATCTCACCGACGTAGTCGTTGTCGGGTGCGATTCGATGCTCCTGATCGACGGGCAACTTCAAGGCAAGCCGGGCAGCGTAGACATCGCCCGAAAGCGATGGGCCGCAATGGCCGGACGCAGCGCCACTCTCTTGACCGGGCACTGTGTCCTGCGCGTCGCCGACGGCCGCATCGTTCGCATGGCCTCGGATCACAGCGCAACAGTGGTTCATTTCGCGCAACCGTCCACCGAAGATCTCGAGGCATACCTGGCAACGGGCGAACCGCTCCAAGTCGCCGGAGCATTCACGCTCGACAGTCTCGGCGGCTGGTTCGTGGAGAGAATCGAGGGTGATCCCTCGAGTGTCATCGGTATCGGATTACCTTTGGTACGAACACTTCTCGAGCGTGTCGGGGTTTCCGTCTCGGATCTCTGGCGCACGCAGAGCATCTTCTGACACGATTTCTCCAAGCACGTTTTCTCCACGCACGTTTTCTCCAAGCACCACTGACCAGCCTCGCATCGGGTTCATGCCGATGCGAAGCTGGTCGTTTTTGTTGTCGCCGAAGAGGCTTGACCCCTCAGGTTTTGAATGTGGTGTTCGCGGGCCGCGGGTGCTGCCGCGGGTCGATCGAGGGCGGCGGGATGAACCACGGTTTGTTGTCGACCCCGATTCGGATTTCCCATTTCCCGACGAACCTGGATTTGCGGTGCATCAGCCGGTGATGCGAACGGCACAGCAGGACAAGGTTGCTCATCACCGTCGGCCCGCCGTTGGCCCAGTGCCGAATATGGTGCGCATCCGTCCAGGCCGGTACACACGTGCAGCCGGGGAACGCGCAGCCTTTGTCGCGGGCGATCAACGCCACTCGCTGTTCGGCGGACACCAACCGTTTCCCGGGTTTCGCATCCAACGGCGCCCCGTGATCGTCGAGCAGAACAGTCGAGAGGAAACAGTCACACCCGAGGAGTCTGGTCTGCGACACGGACAGTGGTCCGAGCCAGGACATGTGCCCGACATCAAGATCGGCCGGCTCCAGTGAGCCGTCATCACCCGAATCCGAAGACTGTGCGGCACAACCCCGATGCTCAGCCAAATCACGAGCATTGATGTGCACGTTCACATGCGGCCGCTGACCACCATCCGTACCGGTCTTCGCGCAATCCAGATAACGCCGAATCAGTTCGGTGAACCCATCCGCCGTGCGTTTCGCCGCCGACCGAGAATCCGGGGTTCCATCCGGTGCCGGGGTCGGCATCGTCAGATTCGACAACGCCGACAACAACATTTCACCGGTGAGAGCATCGAAATCCCCGCGCACCACCACCCGACCATTCAACGTCGACGCGATCCGCAACTCGTTGCGATCGACATCTTCCGCGGGTGGAATCTCATCGGATTCGAACACTCGCTCCAAGGTCGCGATCACGTTCCGCACCTTCGTGGTCGTCGCCTCCACGCCCGACGCGGCAGCCAACAACAAATCGATACAGCGAGGGAGCGCTTCCTCCGGCATGCCCTTCGGCGGTGATTCGCAGAACGCCACGATCAACACGGCATGCTCGAAGGAGCAGTCCCCGTCATCGAACCGGGCAGTCACCGCCGGAAACGGCCGAAGCGCTGCACCCAGGGCGGCGATCTTCTTCCCGTCCCGAACCTGCAGCATCGTGTTTGCCGCCAATCAGCACCCCACCCCGCGGCTGGCAATCACCTGATCATCCGGCCGCAACGACAACTCGTCCACCACCGCCACCCGCACAGCCTCGAGACGCAGAATCTCCGAACTCGCCTCGATAGCAGCGGTACGCAACTCAGAAGCAGACAACCGCCACAGACGTCCGCGCAACCCCACTGCAGAACCGGACACCACATCCGACAACAGCACGCTCATTGAATCCCCCGATCCCCTCCCCAAACAATACTCGAACACTCGTTCGAGTCAAGGGTATTTTTTTCAGACTGGGGAATTGACCCGCGGCAGGGCAGTCGAGGCCAATCCGATGCCGAGCGCAATTGCTGCGATGATCGCGAGCACGCGGCGTTGGGCTTCGAGAAACGCTTCGCCGGCCGCCGCGCGAGTAGATGCGTACGCGGCATCAACTGCCACTTGAACGGATTGGCCCCCGGCGCCGGCAGTTCCTTCGCGGCGACATTCCGGCGCCACCTCCATCGGTGTTCCGGATGCCAATTGACTTGTCGCGCAATCGACAAATGCCTTTTCGGCGATGTCGACCAGGCCGGGATTCACGCCGGCAGCTTCAAGATTCGCAACGTACTCGGGCCGCTCCCCCTGCACTGCTTGCGGAGCTTGCCCCGCGACCAGCGAGAAGAACACCACTCCGATCAAGGCCAGTCCGATCGAGCTGCCAACCTGCTGAACGGTCGGTAGCAGTCCCGACACCGAACCCGCGTGCGCGGGTTCGACCGTCGCGAGGATCGCGGTTTGCAGTGGCGCCACGAACAGTCCGAGCCCTGCGCCCCCGAGGAGGAGAGGACCGGCGAGCGCGAGCCAGCGTGGATCAGTTCCTTCGTGTTCGAGGATGACCGACAACGCGATCAGCGAGCCGGCAAAGACGACCATCCCCAAGATCAGAACGCGGTTTCCAAGCATCCGGTACACCGCGGATGAGAGAACCGCAGCCACGCCCATGCCGACGGCCCACGGGAGCGTCATCACGCCCGCTCGCAATGCGGAGAACCCGAACCCGAACTGAAGCGTGAGACTGATGGTGAAGATCAACGAAGTCAGGGTTCCGAAGAATACGAACGCAAGAACCGCGCCGATCGCGAAGGCTCGGTCGCGGAAAAGCTCCAGACGAAGGACCGGATCGCCGCCTCGTTTCGCCAGACGCGATTCGTAGAGCACAAACGCCAATGCCACCGGCACCGACATCGCGAGCATGACAACAAGACCTGTGGGCCATCCACGCGCCCTTCCCTCGGCCAGGGGAAGGATCAGCAGGAACAGCGCCAGCGATGACAGTGCGGCGCCGATGAGGTCCAGTGAGCGCACATGCTCAGCGCGAGCATCGACGAGATGGAAATACCCGAGAATCAAGGCGGCGATGCCGATCGGAATGTTGACGAAGAAGATCAGGCGCCAGCCCCAGTCGAAGAGATTCCACTCGATCAGCAGCCCGCCGATCAGAGGCCCACTGACCGTTGCGAGCCCGATGGTCGCACCGTAGATCCCGAACACTCGCGGATGCCTGGCCTTCGGAAACAGACCCGAGATGATGGCAAACGTCTGGGCGGACATCGAACCGGCCGCCAACCCTTGCAAACCCCGGAAGACGATCAACATCGTCGCGCTCTGGGCGAGCCCGCACAGCAACGAGGCCGCGACGAATACGAACAGGGCGGTCAGAAAAACAACCCTACGACCGAACAGGTCCCCCAACCTGGCCGCGGTGATCAACGAACACGCAAAAGCCAGGATGTACACGCTGACCATGAGCAACTGCGCCGATACGCCTGCTTGAAGATCGACGGCGATACTCGGAAGCGCGACGTTGACGATCGTCGCGTCGAGCAACTGCATGAACGCCGCCGCCAGACTCGTCGCCAACCCGAGCCAGGGCGTCAGAGAACCAGCTCGCCGTCCGCCCTTGTGGTCGGCGCCGACAGCGTCACCTAAAGGGTCCGGAAGCACCGAATGATCCTAATCGAACACGACGCTTCTAGAACCTGTTCTTGTTTAGATTGTAGTATTTCGGACAATTCAGTCCCCCAGATGGGATAGTTCGTCGTCTGCCCATTTTCAGAGCAGGCTTCTCGACGACACACGCAGGAGTTCTACTCGATGGATCTGAACTTGATCACCCATTGGCACCCGCTTCCTGGACGGGTAATCGAATGGGGCGTCACGCATGCTTCCGCTCAACGAGCCGCCGAAGCCGAGATCGACCGAGAACTACCCCCGACCACGATGCAGGATCGCCACCTGCGGCGCGCCCGCGTCACCGCAGAGAAGGGCGATCCGCAGTCTCCGTGGATCGGTATCGCCTTCGATTTCGCAGGAACACTCGACCGCGACGCCATGACGCGAGCCCTGCAGCGCTACGTCCGTCGCCACGACACGCTCCACAGTTGGTTCTCCTTCGACGAAGCAACCACCGACGCTGCGGACACCGCGTTCGAGGTCCGTCGACACGTGGTGCCGGTCGAGAGCATCGAACTCGAGTACCGCGTCGGCGACGACGTCTCCGAATCCGAGGCGATCCGCGCACTCGTCGCAACCAAGTTCGCAACGGAAACCAGTGCCCTTCAGTGGCCGGCCTTCGTGTTCGGTGCCGTCGAGCACCACCATGCCGACCTCGAAGCCGATCCGAGCTTCACCCTGTTCCATGCAGTCGACCACGCCCATTCGGACATGAACTCGATGGTGCTGATGTACGCGGAATTGCGTCAGCTCTACGCCGCGGAAACGACCGGGTCACATCCCGAACTAGGCCCCGCGGGAAGTTACGCACAGTTCGGTCGCGTCGAACGCGAGCGAACAACCGAACTGACGATGCAGTCACCCGAAGTGCACCAGTGGCTCGGTTACCTCATGCGCAGCGGCGGCTCGTTCCCCGGATTTCCGCTCCCGCTCGGGGCGGAAGACGCGCCCAAACCGGCTATCGGTTCACGCTTCGACCTGGCCGACGACAATGAGTGCGAAAGGTTCGGTGCGGTCTGTAAAGCCAACGGCGCCAACTTCATCGGTGGAATATTCACCGCCCTCGCGATTGCGGAATTCGAACTGGCCGGACGCGACAAGTACATCGCCCTCTCGCCGGTCAGCACACGAACCGAGGCCGACTCGTTTGCACAGGGCTGGTACATCAACCTGATCCCGGTCGGCATCGACGTCGACGACAAGCGACGCTTCACCGAGTTGGCAAAGCTCGGGCAGCAGGGGTACCACGACGGCAAGGCACTCCTCGATGTCTCTGTGCAGCAAGTCATCGATCTGGTTCTGTCGAGCTTGGCCGAGTCGGATTCCGCACCCGGCGGATTGTCGAAGACGCTCACCCCACCGCCGATCGTCTCGTACATCGACGGCCGCCGCATGCCGGATCCATACAGTTACGCCGAGACGAAGGCAACGGGAATCGTCGGCGGCAAAGAGACTCAGATCGCGTCGATGTGGATCAACCGGATGCACACCGGAACCTGGATCGCCGTGTCCCACCCTGACACCCCCATTGCCCACGAATCGGCCACCCGCTTCGCCGAGCACGTCTCCAAGATCATCAAAACTGTTGCAGCTCAGGGCGACTACTCGTTCTCGGCACCAGAGGGAGCGTCCTGATGCATGTCACCTCGATCGATCGTTACGGACTCGAGCCCGGAATCGTCACCGAGTGGTCACTCCAGCCCGCGGACGGCGCCGTCACCGAGTCGGAAGTACCACCGTCGTACAACCAGCATTTTCATCTCGAGACTGCGCGAACACACGGCATGGGCCGGAGTGTGTGGATGGCAGCCGCATTCGACCTTCCCGGAGAACTGAATCGGCCTGCGCTCGATCTCGCGCTGCGCCTGTTCATCAGTCGCCATGACACTCTGCACACAGGATTCGAGGTGGGCGAGTTCACCACCACCCGAATGGGACTCGATCCCGACGGCACACACATCGAGACTTCGGAACCTGTGAAGTTCGATTCGACCGAAGACCTCCGAGCGCACCTCAAGAAGCGATTCACGACGGTATGCGATCCACTGACCTTCCCCGCCTACACGTTTGCCACGGTCGAACGCGAAGAGCACTACACGGTCCTGAGCGCCTTCGATCACACCCTCGTCGACGGCTACTCGTTGGTCATCGCTCTCGGGGAACTGCGACAGATCTACGAGGGACTGATCGCAATACCCGAACTGACCGACCACGAGGCCGTCGACGCAGTGATGAGCCGACTGGGTGACCCGGGAAGTTTCGTGCGGTACTGCGAACTGGAGGCCGACGCTCTGCTTCCCGTCGACAACGACCCTCGAATCCGAGAGTGGGCAAGGTTCTACGAGATTTGTGGTGGCACATCGCCGAGTTTCCCCTTGGATCTCGGCGTCGAGGCAGGAAAGCCCGCGCCTCAGGGCGCCGATGTGCGCGTGCTGCTCGACGAGGAACTGACCGCGACGTTCGACGAGATCTGCCTATCCGCCGGCGGTAGCGTGTTCACCGGAATCCTCACTGCGATGGGACTTTCCGTCCACTCGTTCACCGGACAGGCGACGCTTCCACTGCAATTCCCGCTGCACATCCGCAAAGATCCACGCTGGGCCGACGCCATCGGCTGGCTCACCACGAGCGCGCCGATCACGGTCCAGATCACTCCCGACGCGGATTTCGGTGCATCCCTTGCACATACGCACGCGTCATTCCGAGTTGCGTTGACGCTCGAGGGCGTCACCATGGCCCAGGTTCGAGATGCTTTGGGCGACAAGATTCGACGCACGCGCACCGACGTCTTCATGGTGTCGTACATCGATTACCGCAAACTACCCGGCACCGACGATCATGATCTCCTCAACGCTCATCACATCAGCAATGTGACTGTCGCCGACGATGCCCAGTTCTGGATTTCGCGAACGAACCGTGGTCTCTCGCTGCGTTCGCGCTTCCCGGACACCGACACGGCAAACGAAACCATGGTGAATTTCCTCACCGATCTCGACCGGATTCTGAGGGAAGTCTGCGCCCGGGGCGTGACGCCGATCGGAAGTGTCACCGAACAATTGAGAGATTCGAGCGTCGGGGCAGGAACACCGAGGATTTAGGGTCGGCAACGGGTACGAGCAGGCAGAACCCGCTTCCGGGCGTCTCCCCTTGCGCGCAGCGCATAGAATCGATCAAGTCCGTGTTCGAACCGAACGATTCGTCTTCAGGAGTACGCCCGTGCCCGTTGCCCCCGATCCCTCAACCGCGTTTGCCGAGTTCGCGCATCCCGACCGGTTGGTCTCGACGGAATGGCTCTCGGCGAATCTCGGTACGCCGGGCCTCAAGGTCGTCGAATCCGATGAAGACGTGTTGTTGTACGACGTCGGCCACATTCCCGGCGCAGTGAAGATCGACTGGCATCTCGACCTCAACGATCCGGTCACACGCGATTACATCGACGGTGCGAAGTTCGCAGAGTTGATGAACCGCAAGGGCATCAGCCGCGACGACACCGTCGTCATCTACGGCGACAAGAGCAACTGGTGGGCCGCCTACGCACTGTGGGTCTTCACTCTCTTCGGCCACGAGGACGTCCGTCTTCTCGACGGTGGCCGCGATGCGTGGATCGCCGAGAACCGTGACACCGCATTCGACGTTCCCGACATCACGTCAACGGATTACCCGGTCGTCAAGCGCAACGACGCTCCCATCCGCGCATTCAAGGACGACGTACTCGCACACTTGGGCGACGGGCCGCTCATCGACGTGCGATCTCCGCAGGAGTACACCGGCGAGCGCACCCACATGCCCGACTACCCCGAAGAGGGTGCGTTGCGCGGTGGACACATTCCCAGCGCTCTCAGCATCCCGTGGGCGAAGGCGGCGGCACCGGACAGCCGCTTCCGCACCCGCACCGAACTCGGCGAGATCTACGGCGGTCTGTCGGCCGACGACAACATCGTCGCGTACTGCCGCATCGGTGAGCGTTCCAGCCACACCTGGTTCGTGTTGACCCATCTTCTCGGCTACCCGAACGTTCGTAACTACGACGGTTCCTGGACCGAGTGGGGCAATGCAGTGCGCGTCCCGATCGTCCAGGGCGAAGAGCCCGGCGCAGTTCCTTCCTCCGTATCGGCGTCATGAGCGCTCTTCCTTCGGCTCTGGCCGAGATCGTCGACGACTTCGCAGCCGTCGGCGCCTCGGACAAGCTCACCCTTCTTCTCGAGTTCAGCCGAGAGCTACCGCCGTTGCCGGCGGAGCTCGAGCAGAGCGCGATGGAGCCGGTCCCCGAGTGTCAGTCGCCGCTGTTCCTCTCGGTCGACGATTCGGATCGCGACAACGTCCGTCTGTACTTCAGCGCGCCCCCCGAGGCTCCCACGACGCGTGGTTTCGCATCGATCCTCGCGCAGGGGCTCGACGGTCACAGCGCGGACGAGATCCTCGGTGTACCCGACGACTTCTATTCGGCGCTCGGTCTCGCAGAAGCTGTGAGCCCGCTCCGTCTGCGCGGAATGTCGGCCATGCTCGCGCGCATCAAGCGGCACTTGCGGGGCTGAAAACATGGAGTTCACCGAACTGGCCGACTATGCGATTCCGGCCGGCGCACTCGTCGAATGGTTGCCGTGCGCAACCGGGCCTTGGGTTCCGGATCCGCGGCCCGTCTCCTACATTCACGAGGCACATCTCAACCGTTCCGCCGCAGGTGCGGGCGACAAGTCTTGGCTGGGAACAGCTTTCGAGATTTCCGGCCCGCTCGACGTCGATGCGTTCCGAGTCGCCCTCGGCCGCTGGATCGACCGTCATGAAGTTCTGCGCTCGCATACCGTCCTCGAGCCCTCGAGTGGCGAGATCACCCGGCACACCGTCCCGATCGGCGGAATCGACATCGGGGTCGTCAGCCACGGCTACGACGCGTCCAGCCAGGACAACTTCGACCACCTTCACCGCCTGTTCGACGATTACGCGTCCCCGCACAGTTGGCCGTCGTACGTCTTCGCGACGTTGACGCCCCGCGGTGGCGACGGTCCGTTCACCGTGTTCTTCGCGGCGGACCACTCGATCATCGACGGTTTCTCGATCGTGCTGGTCGCTCACGAGATTGCAGCGCTGTACCGCGAGGCCTCGACCGGCAGCGCTGCAAATCTGTTCCCGGTGGGCAGCTACGTCGATTTCGGTGCCGTCGAACGCGAGCAGATGGCCGACATGGAAGCCGAGAAGGCTGCGGTGGAGATCTGGCGTAAGGCTCTCGGAACGGACGGGTTACCCCAGTTCCCGCTACCGATCGGTGAACGCGGAACCGATTCTCAGAACGGCCTGTCGACCTGGCTACTCGACGCCGAGCAGTCCAAGGCCTTCAGTTCGACGTGTGCAGCCGCCGGCGTGGGCTATTTCGCCGGACTACTCGGCGGACTTGCGGCCGTAGGTCGCGAAGTCGCGGGATCCGATCAATTCGAGGTCGTGACGCCGGTTCACACCCGCAGCGCTCAGGAGTGGGCGGGTGCGCTCGGCTGGTTCGTCGGACTGTGCCCGGTCGAGTTCGCCGTTGGATCGGACTGTTCGTTCGGCGACCTCGCGACACGCGCCGCCGAATCGATCGCTTCGGTCAAGCCTGCCGCCGCGGTCCCGTTCGATCGGATCGGTGAGCACCTCGAAACCCCGATTCGACCGCGATTCGTGGTGTCCTACATGGACGTTCGCTTTGTACCCGAGGCCGCACAGTGGCCCGAATGGAACGCCAGAGCACTTCGAAGCAAGGCATACACGCACGACGTATACATCTGGATCAACCGCACACCCCAGGGCCTCAATCTCGCAGTCAGGTATCCAGGCAACGAGACGGCGAACGCCGCGGTTCACGCCTACGTGGCCGCACTGCGCCGGACCGTCGAAGAAATCGTCGCCGAACCGGACACCGGCACCTCCGGCAGCTACTCATCGGTAGTTTTCGAAACCGTTTCCTAAGCCGGAGTGGGCTTTAGCGATCCGGTTACAGCCAGCGCCGAAGCGATGCATACACTCCGAAGTGATGCCAATCCCCCGATGGTGAAATCCCAGAGGAATACACCGCGGAGACAGACTATGCGAACCACAGGAGGCTCAGTGCCCAGTCATGCCAGCGCGCACATTACGAAGGTGCTTGTCGCGAACCGCGGTGAAATCGCGGTACGGGTCATCCGGGCGGCCAAGGATGCCGGCTACGGCAGCGTTGCCGTTTACGCCGAGCCCGACGCAGAAGCGCAGTTCGTGAAGCTCGCAGACGAGGCATTTGCCCTCGGCGGACAGACGTCCGCCGAGTCCTACCTCGTGTTCGACAAGATCCTCGATGCCGCCAAGAAGTCCGGCGCCGACGCCATCCACCCCGGCTACGGCTTCCTCTCCGAGAACGCCGACTTCGCCCAGGCCGTCATCGACGCGAACCTCATCTGGATCGGCCCGTCACCGCAGTCCATCCGCGACCTCGGCGACAAGGTCACGGCACGCCACATCGCAGAACGCGCGAAGGCTCCGATGGCTGCCGGCACCAAGGACCCCGTCAAGGGCGCAGACGAGGTCGTCGCATTCGCCAAGGAATACGGCGTACCGGTTGCGATCAAGGCTGCCTTCGGCGGCGGTGGACGCGGCATGAAGGTCGCCCAGACCATCGAGGAAATCCCCGAGCTGTTCGAGTCTGCCACCCGTGAGGCCATCGCAGCCTTCGGTCGCGGCGAGTGCTTCGTCGAGCAGTACCTGGACAAGGCCCGCCACGTCGAGGCTCAGGTCATCGCCGACCAGCACGGCAACGTCGTCGTCGCCGGTACCCGCGACTGCTCACTGCAGCGTCGCTTCCAGAAGCTCGTCGAAGAGGCTCCGGCTCCGTTCCTGACGGACGACCAGCGCGCACGCATCCACGCGTCCGCCAAGGCCATCTGCAAGGAAGCCGGCTACTACGGCGCCGGAACGGTCGAGTACCTGGTTCAGGGCGACACCATCTCCTTCCTCGAGGTCAACACCCGCCTGCAGGTCGAGCACCCCGTCACGGAAGAGACCGCGGGCATCGACCTGGTGCGTCAGCAGTTCCTCATCGCCAACGGTGAAGAGCTCTCCATCAAGGAAGATCCCACCCCGCGTGGACACTCCTTCGAGTTCCGCATCAACGGTGAAGACGCCGGCCGCGGCTTCATGCCCGCCCCCGGCCCGGTCTCCGTCTACCGTGAGCCCACGGGCCCCGGCGTCCGCGTCGATTCCGGTGTCGTCGCCGGCGACGTCATCGGCGGACAGTTCGACTCCATGCTCGCCAAGCTCATCGTCACCGGCGCCACCCGCGAAGAAGCCCTCCAGCGGGCATCGCGCGCTCTGGCCGAGTTCGAAATCGACGGCCTCGCGACCGTCCTCCCGTTCCACCGCCACATCGTCGAGAACCCGGCATTCGTCGGTGACGGCGAGAAGTTCGACATCTACACCAAGTGGATCGAAACCGACTGGGAAAACACCATCGAGCCCTACGCCGGTTCCGGTGCACCGGTCGACGACGAGGACGAGGCTCTGCCGCGTCAGAACGTCGTCGTCGAGGTCGGTGGACGTCGCGTCGAGGTTTCCCTCCCGGGCCAGTTCTCGCTCGGCAACGGCGGCGGCGCAGCATCCGGTGCCATCCGCAAGAAGCCGAAGGCACGCAAGCGCGGCGGCGCCGGCGGCGGCGCAGCATCCGGTGACGCCGTCACCGCTCCGATGCAGGGCACCGTCGTCAAGGTCGCAGTGACCGAAGGCCAGGAAGTCGCAGAAGGCGACCTGATCGCGGTCCTCGAAGCCATGAAGATGGAAAACCCCGTCAACGCGCACAAGGCCGGTGTCGTCACCGGACTGTCCGTCGAGCCGGGTGCAGCAATCACGCAGGGAACGGTTCTCGCAGAACTGAAGTAAGGCCTCCGGCCCCGTGCGCCTTTCCGGTAGTCCCCACTACCGGAAAGGTGCACAGTCGTTTGAGTAGGCTGTAACGATGGCTGACGTCCCCGACATTCGCATCGGCACTGCAGAACGCGAGCAGGCACTCGATCTCCTGAGCGAGCACTTCGCCGCAGGCCGCCTCACCGTCACGGAGTTCGACGAGAGAAGCGGAATCGTCAGTGCCGCAACAACTCGTAGTGAACTCGTTCCGGTGTTCGCCGATCTACCGGGCAACTATCAAGCTCCAGGCACCGCTCCCCTGTCGATGGTGACGCCTCCCGCCGCACCGGCGGAGCGACGATTCAACCCCGACTGGTCCGGTCGCGTCATGGCCGTCATCCCGATTCTCGCGGTGATCCTGTTCTTCGTCACCGGTACCTGGTTGTGGTTCCTCGCGATTCCCCTCGCCGGTGCACTGCTGTTCGGTACCGACAGGGAACGCAAAGCCAAGCGTCGCCGCGAGCGGGACTCCGACTGATGGAGCCGATCGAGATCAACGCAGGCGGATGGTATCTGCGAGCACTGCGCGCAGACGAGCGTGTGGACGACCGCCCTGCCCTTGCCGACGGCGGTATCACCGACCCCGATTATGTGAGTCAGCGGAGCGCTCAGTGGCACGAAAACAGCGTCTACTCCTGGGCCGTGTGCCAGCCCAACACCGGTGAGCTTCTCGCCGAGGTCGTTCTGACGCCTCTCGACTCCACCGCCCTGCTGACCGGCTGGGCCCGCGACGGGCACACCGAGGCGCTCACGACCGCCGCCGACGCCGTCACCAGATTCGCCGAAGGTGCACTCGGACTCGTCGTCGTCGAGGGGCAGACGAATTGAAGAACAACCGATACTGGCCGCTGGCGATCGCCGTGGTCATTGCGCTGATCATGCTCTTCTCCCCGGGCTCCACCGTCCCGTCGAGCCCGGAGAACACCGACAAGATCACTCACACGTTGATGTTCGCGGTGCTGGCGATCACCTCGTTGCACGCCCGGATCCCGGCGTGGCTCACCGCGGTGTGGCTCGTGATTTTTGCTGCGACGTCCGAGGTTCTTCAAGCAGCGCTGCCCATTTCGCGTTCCGGTTCGATCTGGGACGGCACCGCCGACCTGCTCGGCATCGCCATCGGGATCGGTATCGTCAGCCTCGTGATGCGGCGTCGAACGGCCCGCGACGACGAGCCGAGCAGGTCCTGATCAGCTGAGCAGGTTGCTCCGCAATTGTTCCTGGGTCGACGCGTCGATCTTCAGGCCGTCGGTGAAGTAGGCCTCGATCGATCCGTGGACCTGCGCAAGCTCTGCCATCGACGCCTCCAGGTACTCGCGCCTGACACCGAGGACACCTTCGAGCAGGGTCGGATCGATACCCTTGGCCTCGAATCGCTCGAGGAGCGGCGCGAACATCGGCAACAGAACCTTGTTGGTTTCGAGGTAGTCCGCGAAGACCGCGTCCTCGGAGGCACCCAGGAACAGCAGTAGCGCGGCTGCGGCCCAGCCCGTGCGGTCCTTGCCCGTGGTGCAGTGAATGAGTGCCGGCGAGCTGGGCGGCTGCGCCAAGTCGACGAACAGTTGCCGGTACGACGTGACCGCACTCGGCAAGGTCACGAAATCGCGGTAACTTCCCTGAAAGTACTCGAGCGCCTGGCCGCCGCCCAACGCTTCGGCAGCAAACGCCGGGTCGGCGATCATCTGCTGCATTTGAGCCGGAATGGCGCGATACTGCTTGTCCGCCAATACGTCCAGGCCGAGTTCTCGGATTCCGTCCGGCGTCAGATCCGGCGCCGTCTCGCGTTCGGACTCGGTGCGCAGATCGTAGATCGTGACGATGCCCAGATCGGCGAGGGTCTGTGTGCCCTCCGCACTGAGCGATGCCAGATCGGTGGAACGAAACACACTCCCGGTGCGGACGGTGCCACCGAAGCTCGATTCGGGGCCACCGATGTCTCGGAGGTTCGCCAGGGACGGTACGACGGAAGACAGCTTCGGAGTATCGGTCATACCTAAGAATGTATCTGTCACCGGAAAAGGGCGGCCGGAGAAATAAGATCGAGACACATCATCTCCCGTAATTGCTGCGCTACAGATCCGTAACATGCTCAAGTAATCCTGTGGACATGCCTACAACGAATTCCAGTGGTCTCGGAGCCTTCGATGCGCTCGGTGACCACCAGGCAGTCGCGGCGCTGCTCGAGTGTTGCCATTCCGCCGTGTGGGCACAGGAAATCGCCTCGTCTCGCCCGTTCACCGATCTGGAAGCTCTGTTCGACAAAGCAGATGCGGTGCTGGCCGAGCTTCCCGAGTCCGAGATCGACGACGCTCTGTCCGGCCACCCACGAATCGGTGAGCGAAGCGAAAGTGCGGCCTCGACCCGTGAACAGTCGGGAGTCTCGTCCGCGACAGAAGACGTCCTCGCGGAACTTCGACAGAAGAACGCCGAGTACGAAGAGACATTCGGCCATGTTTACCTGGTCTGCGCGTCGGGGAAATCTGGAACGGAGCTCCTCGACATCCTTCGAGGCCGTCTCCGAAACGACCCGGCGACCGAGCGTTCCGTGCTTCGAACCGAATTGGCCGCCATCAATCGAATCAGACTTGCCCGTCTGATCGATTCACTCGCCGGAGGCGCAGCATGAGCAAGACCCTGAGCACGCACGTTCTCGACGCGACGACGGGCATTCCCGCGGCGGGGATTCGCGTCGAACTTCGTGATCGAGACGGCGTCACGATCACCAGCGCCGAGACCGACTCCGACGGCCGCATCCCCGAACTTGCTCCCGGTGGTCTGGTCACCGGTCACTACACCCTGACTTTCGACACGGGAACGTATTTCGAGACCAACGGACAAGAGAACTTCTACCCGGAAGTGACAGTGACCTTCCGGGTGGACGACACGGCGCGGGGCTATCACGTCCCACTGTTGCTGTCGCCCTTTGCTTATTCCACCTATCGCGGGAGCTGAACACGTGACTACCGAAAACATCACGACCGGCAACATCACGACCGGTGCTACAAGCACCGACCGGTTGAGCGGATCCATCGAACTTACCGGTCACCAGTACGGCAAAGCTGAGAACAGGGTAGTCCGAATCTACCGCGACACTCCTCGTCACGAGATCCACGACATCAACGTCTCCACCTGCCTGCGTGGAGATTTCGCCGACGCGTACCTCACCGGCGATCAGTCGAAGGTTCTGCCGACCGACACGCAGAAACAAACGGCCTATTCCTACGCCAAGGAAAAGGGTCTGATCTCGATCGAGACGTACGGACTCGAACTCGCCCGTCATTTCGTCGACGACATCGAACCGGTCAGTGGCGCGCGGATCGAGATCGAGGAATACGCTTGGGAGCGTGCAATTGTCGACGGCAGCGAGCACGACTACACCTGGATTCGGAAGGGTCAGGAAGTTCGGACGGCGTCGATCACAATCTCCGATACTGGGACAGCCGATGCCGGGACGTGGGTGATCGGCGGCTTGAAGGACCTGGTGATCCTCAAATCGACCGGTAGTGAGTTCTCGGGTTTCCTCGAAGACCCGTACACGATCCTCGAGCCGACAGACGACCGCGTCATGGCGACGACGTTGGTCGCCCAGTGGCGATTCGTCACCACCGACGTCGACTGGGAATCGGTCTACGTGGGTATCAAGGCACAAATCGTCAAACAGTTCGCGCAGGTGCATTCACTTGCCTTGCAGCAGACGCTCTTCCACATCGGCAAGGCAATTCTCGAAGAGTTTCCGATCATTGCCGAGGTTCGACTGTCGGCACCCAACAAGCATCATTTCGAATATGCACTCGGCCGCTTCGGAGTCGAGAACGACAACGAGGTGTTCCACGCCGCCGATCGTCCGTACGGGCTGATCCAAGCTGCGGTCAGCCGATCCGACGCACCAGACGCGGGGCCGTCGTGGACACCCTATTCAGGCTGGTTGTCGTGACCGACCCGGCCCTCGGGACCACTCTCGTCGTCGCCAATGCCCATGTGGTCACGATGGACAGCGAGCGTTCCGAGCACCCCGACGGCTACGTCGTGATCTCGGGCAACAAGATTGTCGACGTGGGGGCCGGAAAGGCTCCCGTGTACCCGAATGCGCACGTGATCGACGGCAACGGTTGCCTGATCACGCCCGGTCTGGTGAACACACATCATCATCTCTACCAATGGATCACCCGTGGCCTGGCAGCAGACTCGACGCTCTTCGAGTGGCTGACCACGCTGTACCCCGTCTGGGCGGGTATCGACGCCGACGCCGTTCACGTGGCGGCCACCGGCGGACTCACCTGGTTGGCAAAAACCGGATGTACGACCACCACCGACCACCACTACGTCGTTCCCCGCGACGCCGGCGACGTTTTCGAAGCCGAGATCACCGCCGCTGCGCAGGTTGGCCTTCGATTCCACCCGTGTCGTGGGTCGATGGACCTCGGTCAGAGTTCCGGCGGCCTGCCACCGGATCACGTCGTGGAAAAACTCGACGACATCCTGACCGGCACGCAGTCGGTGATCGACCGCTGGCACGATCCGAATGCGGGGTCGATGCTGCAGATCGCGGTAGCTCCCTGCTCACCCTTCTCGGTGACGGAGTCACTGCTCCGAGAGTCCGCGACGCTGGCCCGCGAAAACGGCGTGCGAATGCACACGCATCTCGCCGAGACCCTGGACGAGGAAAGCTTCTGCCGAGAGCTTTTCGGTTGCACGCCGGTCGAATACATGGAACGCGTCGGTTGGGTGGGTCCGGACGTCTGGTACGCACACGCAGTCCATCTCGACGACGCCGGTATCGAGACGATGGCGCGAACCGGAACTGCCGCGGCACACTGTCCGACCTCCAATGCGCGACTGGGGGCCGGTATCGCCCGTGCCGCCGATCTGGTGAAGGGCGGGGTCACCGTGGGGCTCGGTGTGGACGGCGCGGCGAGCAACGAAGCATGCAGTCTGATCGAGGAGTCTCGTCATGCGCTTCTGTTTGCTCGCGCCAAGGGCGGACCGCAGACGATGACGGTGCGAAAAGCCTTGGAATTGGGAACGATCGGCGGCGCACGAGTTCTGGGCCGCGAGGGCGAAATCGGATCGATCGAGGTCGGAAAACTTGCCGACCTGGCGGTGTGGAAACTCGACACCGTCGCGCACGCCGGCATCACCGATCCGGTGGCGGCGCTCGTACTCGGCTCGACGCCCCCGCTGAAGTTACTACTCGTCAACGGGCAAATCGTAGTTGCCGACGGACGAGTCACCACCGTCGACGAGGACGTCGTGGCCTCGGATGTCGCACGCGCACACCGCGACCTACTCGGAAAGGCTTGAGGCAGCGATGGATCTGCACAGCGTCGACGAAGTTCTGGTGCCGCGGACCCGCTCCGAGCTCCCCTGTGCCTCACCCGGTATCGGGTTCATCGGCGGCGGCACCTGGCTGTACTCGGAACCGCAGCCGCACCTGACCACTCTTGTCGACCTTGCGGGCTTCGACTGGAAAGCTGTCGTGGTCGGCGATCTCGGTCTCGAAATCGCGGCCACCTGCACCATCGAGGAACTGTGCCGCGCCGGTCTTCCCACCTCATGGTCCGCCGCAGCGCTGTTCCAACACTGCGCTGACGCACTGCTCGCATCGTGGAAGGTGTTGCGATACGCGACCGTCGGCGGCAACATCGCGCTCTCCTTCCCGGCCGGAGCGATGACGACTCTGTGCACCGCTCTCGATGCCGAACTGACGATCTGGCGTCCGGACGGTACCGAATACTCAGTCCCCGTAGTCGATTTCGTCATCGACGATTCTCGCAACGTGCTCGGCCCCGGCGAGATCATCCGCAGTATCCGGATTCCCGTGCATGCACTGACCGCACGTACCGCGATGCGAAAACTGGCACAGACGTCACTCGGGCGATCGGCCGTAGCCGTTGCCGGACGCTGCGGTGCCGACGGTTTCACACTGGCGATCACCGCCGCGACCCGCCGTCCGTACGCTCTGAAATTCGACGAACTCCCCGACGCCGCTGCACTTGCGGATGCGTTGCACAGCAGGATTCCGGAAGACGCTTACTTCACCGATGTCCATGGAACTGCGCCGTGGCGGAAGGCGATGACTGACCTTCTCGCCGAAGAAATCCGAGGTGAACTGGAATGAAGTACTCGGTGGACGGAGTTCCCCGCGACGACCAGCCCCGCCCCGGACAGTGCCTGCGAACCTTCCTCCGCGAGCACGGAGCGAACTCCGTCAAGAAGGGGTGCGATGCCGGAGACTGCGGCGCCTGCTCGGTTCTGGTCGACGGACACCCCACCCATTCGTGCATATTTCCCGCCCACCGCCTCGGCGGCCGCGACGTCGTCACCGCCGCCGGCCTCGGAACACCGGAGAAACTTCACCCCATTCAACAGGCATTCGTGGACGCCGGTGGATTCCAATGTGGTTTCTGTACAGCGGGAATGGTAGTCACCGCATCAGCGCTGTCGGTCGAACAAAAATCCGATCTCGCGTGCTCGATGAAAGGTAACCTGTGCCGTTGCACCGGTTATCGGTCCATTCGTGACGCCCTCGCGGGTACATCCAATACCGAGACCGCCAAAACAGGCGGGGCACAAGGGCGTTCCATCGCAGCCCCGGCGTCCGCACGCATCGTCACGGGGACCGAGCAGTACACCATGGACTTCTCCCCGGGTGAGAAGCCGATCGGCCTGCTTCACGTCGCAGTACTCGGCAGTCCGCACGCACACGCACACATAACCCGGATAGACACGGCAGCAGCGGAAGCGGCGCCGGGCGTCGCCGCGGTCCTCACCTTTCAGGACAGTCCGGACGTGCTGTTCTCGACCGCCCGGCACGAGGACCGCAACGACGATCCGGACGACACGCGGGTGTTCGACAGGACCGTCCGTTTCCGCGGCCAGCGAGTCGCCGCGGTCATCGCCGAAACCCCGACGCAGGCGGAACGTGCACTCTCGCTGATCGAAGTCGACTACGAGGTACTCGACGCGGTATTCGAACCAGATCTGGCGCGTTCCCCCGGCGCTCCGCTTCTGCACGGCGACAAAGACGAGAGCTCGCGGATCGCAGAAGTCCCTCGCAACGTGGTTGCCGCGCTTCACGATGGTGTCGGCGATCTGGACCGTGCGCTCGCGGATGCCACTGCAGTCGTCGAAGGTACGTGGAAAACTGCGCGAGTCCAGCACGTGGCCTTGGAAACTCACGGCGCAGTGGGGTGGCTCGACGAGGACGGCCGTCTCGTCATCAGAAGCAGCACACAGGTGCCGTTTCTGGTTCGGGACGAATTGGCGCACATCTTCGATCTCGATCGCAGCCGAATCCGGGTGTTCGCCAAGCGGGTAGGTGGAGGCTTCGGCGGGAAGCAGGAACTACTCACCGAAGATCTGGTCGCACTCGCCGTCCTGCGAACGGGTAGGCCCGTTGCTTACGAGTTCAGCCGCAGCGATCAGTTCACCATCGCACCGTCACGGCACCCGATGCGAGTTTCGGTTCGCGCCGGCGCCGATGCCGACGGAACTCTCACTGCACTGGCCATCGACGTCCTTTCCGACGCCGGGGCGTACGGGAACCATTCGATCGGAGTCATGTTCCACGGTTGCGCCGAATCCATGGCGGTCTATCGCGCTGCAACTAAACGCGTCGACGCCGAAGCGGTCTACACGAACAACGTTCCGTCCGGCGCCTTCCGTGGTTACGGGCTCGGCCAGATCATCTTCGCCGTCGAGTCGGCCATGGATCAGCTCGCTGATCGTCTCGGCATGGACCCCTTCGAGTTTCGGCGGCGAAACGTCGTCGTACCCGGAGACGATTTTGTCGACTGGCACGTCGAGGACGGTGATCTCGAATTCGGCAGCTACGGACTGGACCAGTGCATCGACCTCGTCGACAGTGCACTGTCGAGCGGACGCGGGGAGGCTGCACCGGCAGGGTCGCGTTGGCAGATCGGCCGGGGCATGGCAATTGCCATGATCGCGACGATCCCGCCGCGTGGTCACTTCTCCGACACCACTGTCGCACTCGAGGCCGACGGTCGGTACGTGGTGAACATCGGCACCGCTGAGTTCGGCAACGGAACCACCACGATTCACCAACAGATCGCGGCCACCGAATTGCGGACGACAGTCGATCGCATCACGATTGTTCAATCCGACACCGATGCAGGCGGATACGACACCGGAGCATTCGGGTCGACGGGAACGGTGGTCGCCGGCAAGGCGCTCCTGATCGCCTGCGAGCGCCTTCGCGAGCGAATACTGACCCGTGCGGTGCGATTGAGTGGCCGCGGCGCGCAGATCGACGATCTTTCGCCGGACGGGGTCGAAACGTCCCACGGTTGCCTCGATTTCGCGACGCTACTCGAAGGTGGCCCGCTCGCCGCTGACGGTCGCCACGACGGAACACCGCGCTCGGTCTCGTTCAACGTTCACGGTTTTCGCGTTGCCGTCGACACGGATACCGGCCGGGTGAAGATCCTGCAGTCGGTTCAGGCCGCCGATGCCGGCACCGTCATGAACCCGGCACAACTGCGAGGGCAGGTGGAAGGCGGTGTGGGACAGGCCCTCGGCGCTGCACTGTCGGAGGAAATCGTCATCGAAGAAGGCCGAGTGATCAATCCTCAGCTACGCAATTACCACGTTCCACAGATCGGAGATTTGCCGATCACCGAAGTACTGTTTGCCGACACGTACGACAAACTCGGGCCTTTCGGCGCAAAATCGATGAGTGAGGCCCCCTTCAATCCGGTAGCACCGGCGTTGGCAAACGCGATAGCCAACGCGTGTGGAGTGCGTATGTACTCCACACCGATGACACCGGATCGAGTGTGGAGCGAACTCCAGGCCAGAGCCTAGACTTCGCGCTCGAGCACTCGCTCGACTGCGTCGACCGCGTCGTCCAACTCACCGGTGGTCACCGTCAGCGCGGGACGGAATCTGATTCCTCTCTTCCCGGTTGGCAGTATCATCACATGCTCGTCTTCTCGCAGTCGCTGGACGACGCGATCACGAAGGTCACTGTCCGCCAACGTAATCGCGCACATCAGACCACGACCGCGCGGCTCGGTCGCCGCCGCGTAGCGCCCGCAGACTTCGGTCAACCGGGCAAGGAGATGCGCACCCGTGAATCGCGCGCGGTCGATCAGTCGGTCCTGCTCGATGACTTCGAGTATCCGCCGGGCGCGCACCATGTCGGTGAGGTTGCCACCCCACGTCGAATTGATCCGGGAACTGACGTGAAACACATTGTCGTGCACTTCATCCACTCGACCGCCGGCCATGATGCCGCACACCTGCGTTTTCTTACCGAAGGCCACCACATCCGGATGCAATCCCAATTGCTGATAGGCCCAAGCGGTTCCGGTGATTCCGCATCCCGTTTGCACCTCGTCGAGAATGAAGAGGGCGTCATTCTCACGACACAGCTCTTGCATCGCCTGCAGGAATTCCGGCCTGAGGTGATGGTCACCGCCTTCGCCTTGGATCGGCTCGGCGATGAAACAGGCTATATCGTCGGGGTTGTCGGAAAACGCTCGGCGCGCTTGCTCGAGAGCTTGCCTCTCCGCAGCTTCGACATCGCGACCGTCTGCGAGATACGGCGAGTCGATCCGGGGCCAGTCGAACTTGGGGAATCTCGCGACCTTGCCCGGTTCGGTATTGGTGAGCGACATCGTGTATCCGCTACGACCGTGGAAGGCCTCGGTCAAATGCAGGACCTTCGTCCCCAGATCACTTGACAATCCACGGCTTTCGTTCAACCGACTCTTCCAGTCGAAGGCAACCTTGAGCGCATTTTCCACCGCAAGTGCCCCGCCGTCCACGAAGAACAAATGTGGGAGCGCCGAATCCCCCAGGACCCGAGCGAAAGCCGCAACGAAGCGCGCCATAGGCTCGGTGTAGATGTCGGAATTACTCGGCTTGTTGGAGGCGACAACGGCCAATTCCTGCTGGAATTCCTCGTCGTCGGCGATCGCCGGGTGATTCATCCCCAGGGCGGAAGAGCCGAAGAAACCGAACATGTCCAGAAACTCGGTGCCGTCTCGCAGGTCGCGGAGATACGAACCCTGCGACCTTTGCACATCGAGAATCAGATCGAATCCGTCGACGAGAATGCTGGCCTTCAGCACCTCGTAGACCGGAAAGAGCGCACTGTCACCGAAGTCTCGCATCGCAGTACTCATACTGCGAAGATTATGTCAATTTTACGAAAGTGTCGATAGGAGGCCGCAAAAGTTACGTAAGACCCGTCATTCGTCGTAAAAAGTTTGTAGGATGATGGTGCTTCGCGTGTTGACGTTGGCTGCCGTACGGATCTCCTGCAGCAATCGTTCCAACGCGCGAGGTGACGCCACCCGGACCAGGAGGACGTAGCTTTCGCTCCCGGCCACGGAGTGACACGAGACGACGGCCGGTAGATGACGCAAGCGAGCAGGCGCATCGTCGGGCTGCGAAGGATCGAGAGGAGTGATTGCGACAAATGCGGACAGATTATGACCGAGTGCCTCCGGATCGATCTTCGCCGAGTAGCCACGGATCACCTTGCGAGACTCCAATCGACGCACTCTCGACTGGACTGCAGAGATCGAGAGTCCTGCCTTCTCAGCAAGACTCGCGAGAGTGGCACGGCCGTCCAAGACCAATTCACGCATCAAAAGTCGATCGGTTTCGTCGACCGGAACCCCGGCAGCGTCACTGGTTTCTGTTTCTCGCACCTGCGCAGGCTAACGCAATCGGACATTCGTATGGTTGAAACCTGGGAGCTACGTGCACGGTTCGCAGCGGCCCTCGCCAAGATGTATGGCGACGAGGTCCCCGCTTACAACACCTTGGTAGATGTAACGATGCAGGTGAACCGCGATTTTGCCACCGAACACCCGGATTCGGCGGAGCGCCTGGGCAGCCTGGCGAGAGTCAGCGCCGAGCGTCACGGCGCCATCAGACTGGGGACTCTCGACGAACTACGTGACGTAGCCACCGTCTTCGGCGGATTCGGTATGTTTCCGGTCGGCTACTACGACCTCCGGCTCACCGACTCCCCCATTCCCGTTGTCTCGACGGCGTTTCGCCCCACCGAACCTGCCGAACTCGCCCGTAACCCGTTCCGTGTTTTCACTTCGGTACTGACCGGCTCCGATTCCAGGTTCTTCGACACCGACCTCGAGCGTCGGATCACCGGGTTCCTGCGTCGCCGCACCCTGTTCTCTCCAGAACTTCTGCAGTGGGCACGGCAAGCGAACCGCGAGTGCGGCCTACCGGAGCCCGAGGCGACACAATTCGTCGAAGCGGCGACCTCGGCGTTTCGGCTCGGCACCGATCCCATCGACGCCGGTTGGTATCGCGAACTTGCCGCGATCTCACCTGTCGCCGCAGACATCGCCGGCCAGGGCTCGACACATGTCAACCACCTCACCCCGCGAGTGCTCGACATCGACGAGTTGTACCGCCGAATGACCGAGCGCGGCATCACCATGATCGACCGCATCCAAGGCCCGCCGAGGTGGAATGGACCGCCACTGCTTCTGCGGCAGACGTCGTTTCGCGCACTCGCCGAAGACAGACGTTTTCGCCGGCCGGACGGATCGGTCACCACAGAACCTGTCCGCGTCAGATTCGGCGAGGTCGAGGCACGCGGAATCGCGTTGACCCGCGGCGGGCGTGCAATCTACGACCGACTGATCGCAAGGCCCGCGGACGCCGACTGGGACAGCGAATTTCCGCACACCGAGGACGGATTGGACGACGCGGGGTTGGCGTACTTCACGTACCGAAACGAAGGAACTGTTGTCGTCCGCGACCCGATCGTCTACGAGGACTTCCTACCGGCGTCCGCGGCCGGGATCTTCGCGTCCAATCTCGATTCCGTGACCGGATTCGTTTCCGATGCGCCCGGCGCCGAATACGGGCAGGATCGATTGGAGGGCGCCATCGACCGCACCATCGAAGATCCGTTCGAGCTGTACCGCGCACAACAAGAGGCATCACGTGCCCTGCTTTCTCCCGCCAACATCCACTCCCGCCTACAAACACTCCCGCCTTCTAACACAGAGGACTCCCCGTGAACCTGCCTGATCCTTCGAGCCTCGCTGATCGCGCCGAGAGAGCCCTCGCTGCCTGTGGCGTCGAGTGGCCCGCCGGTGATCTGAGCGCACACACGCCGATCACCGGCACACAGCTGCGTACGGTCCGGCAGCACTCCGGCCGAGAGGTCGACGACGCCGTCGAGGCGGCTCATCGAGCGTTCCTCACCTGGCGCACCGTCCCCGCTCCGGCGCGCGGCGCGGTGGTGCGGCGGCTGGGCAGCCTACTTACCGAGCACAAGGAGGATCTCGCGGAGATCGTGACGCTGGAGGCAGGCAAGGTCACCTCGGAAGCTCTAGGCGAGGTACAGGAGATGATCGACATCTGCGAGTTCGCGGTCGGTCTCTCCAGGCAGCTCTACGGGCGCACCATGCCGTCCGAACGTCCCGGCCACCGGTTGTCGGAAACGTGGCACCCGCTCGGCGTTGTCGGGGTCATCTCTGCGTTCAACTTTCCGGTAGCGGTGTGGTCGTGGAATACCGCCATTGCTCTGGTCTGCGGCGACTCCGTCGTCTGGAAGCCTTCGGAAACCACTCCGTTGACCGCTCTGGCATGTCATGCGCTCCTGCGGCGTGCGCTCGCGGATTGTGAAGCACCGATCGACGTGCACCAGTTGGTCGTCGGCGGACGTGACGTCGGTGAGGCGCTGGTGGACAACCCACTCGTGGCCTTGGTCAGCGCCACGGGTTCCGTGCGGATGGGCCGCGCCGTGGCTCCGCGGGTCGCCGCGCGCTTCGGACGAAGTCTTCTGGAGTTGGGTGGGAACAACGCCGCGGTCGTCACGCCGTCGGCGGATCTCGAGCTCGCCGTGCGCGGAATTGTCTTCTCCGCCGCGGGAACTGCCGGGCAGCGCTGCACCTCACTGCGCCGACTCATCGTTCACGAGTCGATCGCCGACAAGGTCGTCGACCGCATTGCGTCCGCGTACGCGCAACTCCAGGTCGGTAGTCCCTTCGATTCCGGTGTTCTGGTCGGACCGCTGATCAACGAAGCCGCGTACGAGGCAATGCAGAAGTCCCTCTCGGCCGCGCGCGGCGACGGCGGAACCGTGGTGTGTGGCGGTGATCGCGTCGGCGAATCCGGGTTCTACGTGACACCTGCTCTCGTTCGTATGCCCGCACAGACCGAGGTGGTACGGGCGGAAACATTTGCACCCATCCTCTATGTCTTGACCTACACCGACTTCGACGACGCTATTGCGCTGCACAACGGTGTACCTCAAGGACTTTCATCCTCGATCTTCACACTCGATCAGCGAGAAGCAGAGCGCTTCCTCGCCGCCGACGGCTCCGATTGCGGCATCGCGAACGTGAACATCGGAACGTCCGGTGCGGAGATCGGCGGCGCATTCGGCGGAGAGAAGGAGACGGGCGGCGGACGCGAATCGGGTTCGGATTCATGGAAGGCCTACATGCGCCGAGCCACCAATACCGTCAACTACTCGGACCAGTTGCCGCTGGCTCAAGGCGTCGAGTTCGGCTGAACGCGTTCTGGGCAAAATCGGCGATCGCTTCGATCAACTCCGGGAGCCTCGACAACTGCGGGGCGTGGTCGGTGTCCAGGCTGACCACCTGGGCACCGGGAACAAGTTTCTGCATGGCACGCTGAGCTTCGATCGGCACGGTTCGATCGAGCGTGCATTCGACATACAAACGCGGGACGGTTCCGAATCGTTCTTCCGTCCAGACGGGTGCCATCAGGCGGGCCGACTCCAGTTGTGGAACGAGCATGCGCGCGGCGAAGATCGCATCAGCCACCGGCGCTTCGTGGAAGAACACAGCGGCACCGGCTTCGGGCGGAACCACCGTCGCATTCCCGTCGTCCACGGGGACCAACCAACGTGAGATCCCGACCGGACTTGCCAGACCGACTTCGATGCAGAGCATCCCGAAGTCCATCTGCGATGGAAGCATCATCCCCGCGACGTACACAAGACCCGCTACCCGCGACGGCAGTAACTCAGCCACCTGTGAGGCCACGATGCCTCCGCCGGAGTGACCGACGAGGGTGCACCGCCCGTCCAGGGACTCGACTACTGCCACAACATGTTCGGCAACTGCGTCGAGATCGATCACGTCGTCGGGGTTCCAACTTCCCGAGCCTGGAAGCTCCACCACAACGGGATTGAAGCCGGCCGATTTCAGTGGGCCACACACACGATCCCAGACCCAACCGCCGGCCCACGCTCCGTGGATGAGGACGATGTTCCGTGCACTCACTGCTTGATCTCGAGCTCTGCAGCCGAAAGTACCCGAGCCGCCTCACGACCTGCGGCGGCGTTGGACTTTCCCTGCCTCGACCCGGCCAATTTGGCCTTGATGTGATCGCGAACGGTAATGGATTCGTACTCCAAGCCGGAGTCGTCCTGAAAACTCGGCAGAGTCGCAATCACCGCGTCGACGTTTCCGTCGTGGAAGAAGGCCGCCGATCGCCGACGCTTGATGGTGCCGTTCACCACCGGAGGCGCAACTCGGTGCAGCGTGGACATCCACCTGTCGTTGGTCAGTCGCGCGGTGAGATCCCCGAGATTGACCAGTAGCGCGCCGTCGACCGGCCAGACATCGTGCCAGCGTCGGTCGCTCCCGAGTACTTGCAAACCTTCGACCTGATCCGCCCACAGCACGGTGACCAGCCCGAAATCGGTATGTTCGCCCATACCCTTCAACTCACCGTCCAATGTCACCGTCCCTTCGGGTAATGCGTAGTTGTTCATCCGCAGTACGTCGATGGAATGGTCGGTGATCGACTCGAAGAATCCTGGGGTCAGACCGAGCGCATCTTCGAAAATAGTTGTCAGTGTGCGTGCCACCCGCTCGCCATGGGCGTAGTAATTCTCCACTCGTTCCGTGAAACCTGGCACTGCGGGCCACAGATTGATTCCGTAATCCTCCTCCGACAGTTCGAGTTCGGTGAATGATCTGGCTTCGGTTCCGACGTTGAAGGCCTCGAAGAAGTCATTCATCCGAGTCGCGGATTCGACGCCGAGGCTCAAGCTCAGCGACTCGCTCTTGGGCGGGCTGTATCCACGATTCGCGCCCTCGATTCGGTAGCCCGTTTTCGTCTCCATCGGCAGCCCGAAGAAGTCGTCCATGGCTTCGGCGAGGCCGGAAGAAACATCGACCGGAACGCCGTGGCCCCGAATCTGGATGAAACCGACAGTCCGACAGGCATGGTCGACTTCGGCGGCTACTCGCGCCTTGTCCTGGTCGGCACCACCGAGTACGTAGGGCGAGATGTCGATGACGGGAACTTCGAAGGGATCAGACTGGGACGATGGCACTGGCGTCTCCTGCAGAGCTGGTAGCGGGTTCAGTTTGTGCAGTGGGGTGGAGGCTCTCTCGCGATCGCCTCGCGAGTTCACCGAGTCGGGTGTGATTGAACATCAGATTGAGTGAAAAGGCAGAGGCCGCAGCCAAGGTGATGCCGCTACCGAGGAGGATCTGAGCCGAGGAGGGGAATCGCTCGAACATCCCCTCCGCAAATTCCGGCAGAATACCGATTCCGACGGACACAGCAGCGATCGTGGTGTTGATCGGGTCACTGAGATCGACCTTGCGCAGTGTGTTGATTCCGACCACGGCGACAGTGGAGAACAAGATGATTCCGACGCCGCCGACCACCGGATCAGGCAGGGCTGCAACCACTTCACCCATTCTCGGGATGAGGCCGAGAACGATCAGAATGGCACCGCTGGTAGCGGTCACGTACCGGCTGTACACCCGGGTCGTGGCAACGGCGCCGACATTCTGCGAGAAAACGGTGTCGACAAAGGCATTGAAGATTCCGCCCAGAACTCCCGACATGCCGTCGGCCACCAGCCCGCGTGCGAGATCTGCTTTTTTCAAAGGCTTTCCGGTGATCTCGCTGACCGCCAGCATGCTCGCCGTCGATTCTGCGAAGACGACTGCCATGACGATACTCATCGCCACCACGGCGGTGACGGGAAACTCCGGAGCGCCGAAGTGGAACGGCATCGGGAAGCCCACCCAGGCCGAGCCGCCGACGCCACTCAGATCGATCAGACCCATCGGGATGGCGATCACGGTACCGATCACCAGTGCCATCAGTACACCGAGTTGCGTCCACATCCCGCGACCGAGGCAGATGAACGCCACCGCGACCACAACGACTGCGGCAGCCAGCGCCAGATTCTTCGGATCGGCGAACGACGGGGAGGTCGGGTCGTTTCCGACGATCAGTCCTCCCGCGACACCGATCAACGAGATGCCGATGACTGTAAGGACGACGCCGGTGACCAGGGGTGGGAAGTATCGGACGATTTTGGCGAACGGGACGGCCAACGCTATGCCGACCACGCCACCGACCAGCATGGACCCGTACACGGCCTGCAGGCCGTACTCCTTGGCGATCAGAATCATCGGCGTCAGCCCGGCGAACGTCGCACCGCAGACGATCGGCAGGCGGACACCGGCAACCTTGCCGACGCCCAGGCTCTGAATGATCGTGATGATGCCTGCAACGAGCAAGTCCGCACTGATCAGCATCGCGACCGTGTTGCGGTCCAGCCCGACTGCGGCACCGAAAACCAGCGGAACCGTGATGCAACCGGTGTACATGATGAGGACGTGCTGAAGAGCAAAAGCAGACTGGCGGGCAATGGGGAGCCGCTGGTCGACTGGATGGATGGCCATGCGCCGATCTCCGTCCGAAGCTGGAAGTGTTTCGTGTACGGGACTATTCAGCACGTCGATAATTTCTTACCGTGGTCGAATTTGTTTCGTCTGTGTAATCAAAACTTTCACCAGAGCACTGCTATCTTCGGCACATGGACGACGACCAGAGAGCGATAGCGACCGCAATCGGGGCAGCCGTGCGGACAGCGAGAAAAGAAGCCGGTTTGACGTTGCGTGAGGTTGCCGTGAAGTCAGGGTTGTCGCAGCCATTCCTGAGCCAAACCGAAAACGGGCACGCAGTACCCAGCGTCATGAACCTTCATCGCCTCGCGCAATCGCTCGGCACCACGGCGCACTCACTCTTGGCACAGGGCGAGCGAACTCCGTCCAGCCTCGTCCGCGCCGGCGAGGGGCGAACCTTCGAACTGGCACACGATTCGGTGATCCGATTCTGCTCGACCGGTTCACGGACCATGGAACCCAACGAGATCACGGCAGCACCTCACTCCGAGGCAGGTGAGCACACCGAGCATGCCGGCGAAGAATTCATTCATGTTCTCGAAGGATCTGTCGAGGTCGAGGTCGGGCTGGACGAGCATCACGTTCTTCATGTCGGCGATACCCTCCTCTACACCTCGACCATCCCGCATCGGTGGTTCAATCGCACCGCTGCAGTTGCGAGATTCCTCATCGTGAGTTCACCGCCGTCCTTCTAGATACGCCACCGCTGCAGTTCCACACCACAACCCCGGCTCGCGGCTTACCCTGACAGCGTGACCAAGTGGCCGGAACTTGCGCGTGAGATCGCCGATACCGTTCTGTTTCCCGTCGCCGACAGCGTCGACGCCGACGGAGAAATCCCCAGCAGCCATTTCGACGCGCTCGCCGCCGACGGCTTCTACGGCATCGCCGCCCTCGGTGACGGTGGCCCCAGCAGCGAAGAACTGGTCGAGGTCCTCGAAACCTTGTGCGGCGGTTGCCTCGCGACGACGTTCACCTGGATGCAGCATCACGGCGTCGTCGGGGCCCTGGCAGCGAGTACCAATACGTCTCTGCGCGAACAATACTGGGACGGTCTGGTTTCCGGCACGATTCGCGGTGGGGTTGCCTATGCCGGCGCCATCCCCCGCCCACCGCTCCTGTGGGCCAAGCGGGTGAACGACGGCTACGTCCTCGACGGGATCGCACCCTTCGTCACCGGTTGGGGCATCGTCGATGTTCTCTTGGTGTCGGCGCGCGACGAGTTCGACAATTCCATCGTTCATTCCGTCGTACCGGTGGGCGAGGCCCCGGGTCTGACGATCGAGGAGCTTCCACTGATCGCGGCGCGCGGGAGCAACACCGTCCGAATCGTGTTCGACGCTTTCGAAATTCCCGATACCGACGTCTGTGCTGTCGTCAGCGACGAACAGTTCCAGAGCACCCAACTCCCCGGCTTGTGGCTCAATGGCGCGATGGCCATGGGCATCACCCGCCGCGCCGTGACCGAACTCGCGGATCTGGGAGTCGACGCCGACGCGTTCGAAGAACAAGCCGCCCGGGCGCGCGCCGATCTCGATGCAGCACTGCGCGGCGGCGGCGACATGTCGGCCGCACGCGCCCGCGCATCGGAACTTGCGATACGAGCATCGGCCGCGCTCGTCACTGCGACCGGAAGCCGCGCCCTCGTCGGCAGCAACACCCCCGAGCGGCTCATGCGAGAAGCCACCTTCACTCTTGTCGCGGCTGGTCGACCGGAGATCAAGACAGCTCTCGTGGAACGACTCAGCGGATACTGAGTCTGCACGGTTGCACTCGATTACGCTGGGGCTCATGACCAGTGGAGAACCAGTACTCATCCCGGCCGGAACCGTGTTCACGCCGGAGGACCTGACGTTCTATGCCGATCGCGACTCCCGCAGTCTCGACGACGCCATCGCCGAAGCCGACCTTCTTGTCAGTTGCCCACACTCGGGTTCCGCGATTCCAGCAGAACTCTCACGTTTTCTCGCACCCGAGTTCACACAGCGGCTGCAATTCGACTTCACCGACATGTCCACCAGTCCCATCGTGCGCCGTTGGGCCGAAATCGATTCGCGCATCGTGTACGTGGAGAATCCGCACCCTCGCATGATTCGCGATCCCAATCGTGCGAAGCCCGAAAACCTGGAAGCGTCACTGCGCGAAGCCTTCGCCCGCGTCCACAAGGCCGGTGCAGGCAACAAAGCAGACCTCACCGGCGTCGACGCAGTTCGCCCTGTCACCTTCTCGTTCTACCCCCTGTTGCTCGAGCCGACCGACGACGCGGGCTGGAAGAACCTCGCCGAGACCTTCACCGAGACAGCCGAACACGGTTTGGGTGTCTACGAAAGAACTCGCGACGCACTGATCGAAGCCATGGTGGAGAAGAGCTTCGAACTCGGTCGATCGTTCACGACGTTGTCGTTCCACGACACGATGAACCACACCACCCGGCGGGACGGCGCCGTCAATGTCGAACGGCCGGAAGCAGATCGACTCCCCGACGTCGTCGCACTCTCCAATCGTGGCGACCACCACGGCAATCGACGCGGCGACAATCCCGTGACGATGGATCCGGAGCTCATTCGCACACTTGCGGTCTCACATCGCAAGGGATTTCAGGTCGACGATCCAGATGCCGTCGCTCTCAATCAGCCGTACCTCGGCAGTTTCGAAATCATCCGAGCCGGAGCCCGATTCGCCGAATTGAGCGCCCGCGCCGCCGAAGCCGGGATCACGTTGAGTGCGGTTCAGGCCGAATTCAAACGAGAATTCCTACTGGGAGACGAACTGGCCGCATACATCATGGAACCCGGCCTCGATTGGCCTACACCCGACGCCGAACGGGTGGACCAGCTCGCCCACGCGTGCAAGGCGAGCTGGGACCACTACCGCAACAGCTGACTCAGCGATATCACTCAGGCTGACTCAGCGGTATCACTCAACCGAGTACCACTCCGAACACCGCGCCGGCCGCAATCGTCGTGACGGCCAAGATGATGGTCGGCAGGAAGAACGAGTGGTCGACGAGCTTGGAGCCGAGCTTCGTGCTGCCCGAGAGGTCGAAGTTCGCAGCTGCGATCTGCGAACCGTTTGTCGGCAACAGATAGACACCGGCAAAGGCTCCGGCCCACATGCCGCTCACCAGGCCGGGTGCAATCCCGGCAGCGAGACCGATCGGCACGATGGTCCTCGTCGCGGTCGACTGGCTGGTCGTCAGGACACAGACCAGGAAGACACCGAGCGCGAAGATCCATGGCGCGGCGTTGACCCAGTCGCCGACGGTGCTCGTGATCAGCTCCGAATGTGCGCTGATGAACGTGTCCGTCAGCCATGCCAGACCGAACAGCGCGATGGCCGAGACCATGCCGGCACGGAACACCGTCGACGAGGGCACGTCGGCAACGTTCGGGCGGCACACCAGCAGGATCAACGTACCGACGACGAACATCAGCATTTCGATGATCGGTGTCATCCCCATCGGGGAACCGTCGGCGGCTTCGGGGCGAATTCCCTTGAACAGGCCGAAGATCACGATGGCCAGAACGCCGGCCAGGAAGATCAGTGCCGCGTTTCGTCCGGTCTTCGTCGAGACGAGTTCGGTCTTGGACGCTGCACCAGGTCCGGCCAATTCGCCCGACTTCATCTTCGCCTGTATGTCCGGGTCGTCGTCGAGATCCTTACCGAGCCTGTTGACCGCGATGGAGGAGAGGACGATGCCGACGACAGCGGCCGGGAAGGTGATCTTGATGATGTCGATGAGTTCGAAATCGTAAGGCGGCACGTCGGTCAGCGTGACCATCGCCGCCATCGCCGCGGACACCGGACTACACGCCAGCGCCACACCGGTCGAGACAACCGACAGCGACAGCGGCCGTGACGGCCGCACACCGTTCTTGTACGAGACGTCGTAGATGACGGGGAGCAGCGGGTAGAGGATGTTGGACGTACCGGCACCGACCGAGAACAGGAATGACACCAACGGCGCGATCAGCGTGATCTGCTTCGGGCGAGATTCGATCAACTTGGCCGCGATGGTGACCATCCAGTCGATACCACCGGCCGCCTGCATCATCGACGACGCGAGGACAACGGACAGGACGATGAGGAGAGCGTCGACCGGCGGACTGCCGACGTCCTCTCCGAAGACGAACACGAGGACGGCAACACCTGCGCCGCCCCACAGACCGAGAGCGACACCGCTCGATCTGGTACCCATGACAATCGCCCCGAGCACGACCGCCAGCTCGAGGACAATCTTGACTGCTTCCATCAGGCACTCGCCTTCTCGATAACAAGAGAATCGCTATAACAGGGCAAATAGTATGCTCTGCACTTCGGCTGCGGGCACGAACACGCTGTCGGTGGGAAGGGGCAATATGGTGGTCGTGACCAACGTCCTCAGTAGGTTCTCGCCCGCCACACGCGAGTGGTTCGGCGGCGCTTTCAGCGCTCCGACTGCTGCGCAGCTCGGTGCCTGGGAATCCATCGCGAGTGGCTCTCACACACTTGTCGTCGCACCCACCGGCTCCGGCAAGACATTGTCGGCGTTCCTGTGGGCCCTCGATCAACTCGCCGCGAAGGACGAAGGCGAACGCGCCACCAAAGTCCTCTACATTTCGCCACTCAAAGCGCTGGGCGTGGACGTCGAACGGAACCTTCGCGCGCCGCTGGTCGGCATCACACAAACTGCGAAACGTCTGGGCCTCACCCCGCCAGAGATCACCGTCGGTGTCCGTTCCGGCGATACGTCCCAGGCCGATCGGCGCTCGTTGATCAAGCGTCCTCCGGACATCCTGATCACGACGCCGGAGTCGTTGTTCCTCATGCTCACCTCCGCTGCCCGGGAAACACTGGTCGGCGTCGACACCGTGATCGTCGACGAGGTTCACGCGGTGGCGGGTACCAAGCGCGGCTCGCACCTTGCGCTCTCTCTGGAACGTCTGGACGGCTTGCTCGAGCGTCCGGCGCAACGCATCGGATTGTCGGCCACTGTCCGTCCCCACGAGGAGATCGGGCGGTTCCTCGCCGGTTCGGCACCGATCCGAATCGTGGCACCGCCTGCCGCCAAGACCTTCGATCTCACGGTCCGTGTCCCCGTCGAGGACATGACCGAATTGGGTATCGCGACGCCCGCCGACGGTTCCGAATCCCCCACCCCGCAAGCCGGTTCGATCTGGCCCCACGTCGAGGAACAGATCGTCGACCTCGTGCTCGATCACCGATCGTCCATCGTGTTCGCCAACTCTCGGCGCCTCGCCGAACGATTGACAGCCAGGCTCAACGAGATTCATGCAGAACGCATCGGTCTGGCCGTCGAGAAAACACCTCGCCCGCCCGCGCAGATCGGAGCTCCCACCGAGGTCAACTACGGCGCAGAACCCCTCCTTGCTCGCGCCCACCACGGATCGGTCAGCAAAGACCAACGAGCCCTCATCGAAGACGACCTCAAATCGGGTCGATTGCGATGCGTCGTCGCCACCAGCAGTCTCGAACTCGGAATCGACATGGGCGCCGTCGACTTGGTCATCCAGGTGGAGGCGCCGCCTTCGGTTGCCAGCGGCCTGCAACGTGTCGGTCGCGCGGGCCACCAGGTCGGCGAGATCTCACGAGGCGTCGTCTTCCCCAAACATCGCACCGACCTGATTCACTGCGCGGTGACCGTCGAGCGCATGGTCGAAGGCAAGATCGAGGCGATGGCCGTTCCCGCCAATCCCCTCGACATCCTTGCCCAGCAAACTGTTGCGGCCACCGCTCTGGAACCGATCGACGTCGACGACTGGTTCGAGACGGTGCGCCGAAGCGGTTCCTTTGCAACGCTTCCCCGTTCGGCCTACGAGTCGACTCTGGATCTGCTCGCCGGGCGGTACCCCTCGGACGAGTTCGCCGAATTACGTCCGCGCCTGGTCTGGGATCGCGAGTCCAACACTCTGACGGGCCGCCCGGGTTCGCAGCGCTTGGCAGTCACTTCCGGCGGCGCCATCCCCGACCGCGGCCTCTTCACGGTCTACATGGTCGGTGAGAAAGCATCAAGAGTCGGCGAACTCGACGAAGAAATGGTCTACGAATCCCGGGTAGGCGACGTCTTTGCGCTCGGCGCCACCAGTTGGCGGATCGAGGAGATCACCTTCGATCGGGTTCTGGTCAGCCCCGCCTACGGCATGCCCGGTCGTTTGCCCTTCTGGCATGGCGACGGACTCGGTCGCCCTGCCGAACTCGGACAGGCGTTGGGACAATTCGTTCGAGAGACCGCGCTGGGTAACGAAGCCGACGTCGTCGAGCGTTGTCGCGTGGGCGGGCTCGATCACAACGCCACAACCAATCTGATCCAACTCGTCGGTGAGCAGAAGAATGCCACCGGGCAGGTCCCGTCGGATCGAACGCTGGTTGTCGAGCGCTTCCGCGACGAACTCGGCGATTGGCGTCTGGTGCTGCATTCCCCGTACGGCCAACGGGTTCACGCACCGTGGGCCCTCGCCATCGGGGCCCGCTTGCAGGAACGATACGGCGTCGATTCCAGTCCGACGGCCTCCGACGACGGCATCATCATCCGTCTCCCCGACACCGAGAACGAACCTCCCGGCGCCGAACTGTTCACCTTCGACGTCGAGGACATCGAAGATCTGGTCACCCAGGAGGTGGGCGGCTCGGCATTGTTCGCCTCCAGATTCCGCGAATGTGCCGCCCGCGCACTGCTTCTCCCACGCCGCAATCCCGGCAAGCGTGCTCCACTGTGGCAGCAACGTCAGCGGTCGGCGCAACTGCTGGACGTCGCTCGCAAGTTCCCGACATTCCCGATCCTGCTCGAGACCGTGCGTGAGTGCTTGCAGGACGTCTACGACCTGCCGGCACTGAAGGAATTGTTCGGCAAGATCGAACGGCGCCAGATTCGAATAGTCGAAGTGGAGACGCCCTCGCCTTCACCGTTCGCAAGTGCGCTCCTGTTCAACTACGTGGGCGCGTTCATGTACGAGGGCGACAGCCCCCTGGCCGAGCGACGCGCCGCCGCACTGTCGTTGGACTCCACGTTGTTGGCCGAACTCCTCGGCCGCGTCGAACTGCGCGAGCTGCTCGACGCCGGAGTGATCGAGCAGGCAGAACGTGAACTGCAACGGCTCGCTCCGGACCGCAAGGCCAAGGACCTCGAGGGCGTTGCCGACCTCCTCCGCATGCTCGGCCCGCTGACCACCGAAGAAGTCACCGAACGCTGTCTCGAAGATCCGGTCGCGTGGCTCGACAAGTTGGTCGCAGACAAACGTGCCCTCCACGTCTCCTATGCGGGCGAGAGTTGGTGGACCGTCGTCGAAGATGCAGCGCGCCTTCGCGATGGACTCGGCGTTCCCCTACCCATCGGGGTTCCGGCCGCGTTCATCGAGCCGGTCGATCAGCCACTCGACGACCTCCTGAGCCGATACGCACGCACTCACGGACCATTCACTCTCACGGATGCGGCTGCACGCTTCGGTATCGGAGTATCCGTCGCGCGTGACGTTCTCGGTCGGCTCGCGCTCGAAAAGCGTGTTCTCGAAGGAGAATTCCGCCCGTCTGCAACTGGGAGCGAATGGTGCGACGCCGAAGTCCTGCGCCGCTTGAGGCGTCGCTCGCTCGCCGCGGCACGGCAAGAGGTCGAGCCGGTCAGTACCGCAACGCTCGGACGTTTCCTTCCCGGTTGGCAGCATGTGGGCGGCACGCTGCGCGGAATCGACGGTGTTGCAACGGTAGTCGATCAACTTGCCGGCGTTCCGATTCCGGCGTCCGCTCTCGAATCGTTGATTCTGCCGAGCCGAGTCGCCGACTACTCCCCCGCGATGTTGGACGAACTCACCTCGACGGGTGAAGTCCTGTGGTCCGGATCCGGAGCAATCTCCGGCAAAGACGGGTGGGTAGTTCTGCACCCCGCCGACCTGGCACCGATCACGCTCAATTCGCCCGCCGACACCGACGTCTCGGAGTTGCAGAAGCGCATCCTCGACCTGCTGTCCGGCGGCGGTGCCTACTTCTTCCGCCAGTTGGTCGACGCGTTGCAAACTACGGAGTCGGCTGCAGACACGGTCGACAGTGTGGTGACGACGGCACTGTGGGAGTTGGTGTGGCTCGGACACATCGGTAACGACACCGTGGCACCGCTGCGCGCACTTCTCTCGGACACCACCAGAACCACCACAAGTCACCGATCGCCTCGACGTGTTCCTCGTGCCCGTCCGTACCGCGGAATGGCGCGCACTTCAACCCCGGCTCGCACGGGACCGGCAACCGCTTCCGGTCGGTGGTTCCAACTGCCGGCCATCGAACCGGACCCGACCATCCGGGCGCACGCCACTGCCGATCTGTTGCTCGAACGGTACGGCGTCGTCACCCGCGGATCGGTGATGAGCGAGAACGTGCCGGGCGGTTTCGCGTTGATCTACAAGGTACTGAGCACGTTCGAGGACAACGGGCGCGCTCGACGCGGATACTTCGTGGACACCCTGGGCGGCGCTCAATTCTCGACGCCTCCCGTGGTCGACCGCTTGCGCACGTTCGGTGATTCCATCGAGGGGCGCCACACCTCCTCGGCTGCAGTCACTCTCGCGGCGTGCGACCCGGCCAATCCCTACGGCGCCGCACTGCCGTGGCCGGCGTCGGGGGGCGAAGAGTCACCCGGACACCGACCCGGACGTAAGGCGGGAGCACTGGTCGTTCTGGTGGAGGGCGAGTTGGTTCTGTTCGTCGAGCGCGGCGGTCGCACCATCCTGACATTCACCGACGACAGCGGAACTTTGCGCCTGGCAGCGCTGTCGCTTGCCCAGAAGGTGACTTCTCGCGCTGTCGACAAGTTGGTAGTGGAGAAGGTCGACGGAGAGACCATCCACGGCAACGATTTTGCTCCCGTCCTGGTCGAAGCCGGCTTCGCCGCCACTCCTCGCGGATTCCGGTTGAGGTCATGAGGATTGAGGTCATGATGGTTGCGATCGTGAAGTGCTGGAGCGGCGACCATGCCTGAGGGCGATACCGTGTGGCGGGCCGCCAACGATCTGCGCGCTGCCCTGGCCGAGAAGGTACTCACCACCTGCGATGTCCGCGTTCCTCGCTATGCCACCGTCGATTTATCGGGACATCGTGTGGATTCCGTCGCCAGCCGCGGAAAGCATCTGCTGATCCGCGTGGGCGAAGCGTCCATTCACACGCATCTGAAGATGGAGGGTCAGTGGCAGATTTATCTCCCCGGCGAGCGCTGGCGCAGACCCGCCCACCAAGCGCGCATAATCTTGGCCACCGAAGACTCTGTAGCAGTGGGCTTTTCACTGGGAATCACCGAGATCCTCGAACTGGGGCAGGAACAGGAGGCCGTCGGGCACCTCGGACCGGACCTGCTCGGGACCGATTGGGACAATTCCGTGGCCGTCGAGAATCTTCGCGCTGCAGACTCCGTACCGATCGGAATCGCGCTCCTGGATCAGCGCGTGATGGCCGGACTGGGCAACGTGTACCGCAACGAGATCTGCTTCCTACGAGGCATTCACCCGAAAACGCCGACACACCGCGCCGGGAACCTCGACGCGATTGTGGATCTGTCATTCCGCACCATCAACGTCAACAAGTCGCGTCGCATCCGGGTCACCACCGGCGACACCCGCCCAGGTAGGCAAACGTGGGTGTACGGCAGACGCGGAAAACCATGCCGCCGATGCGGAACCCGCATCAGAGAAGACACCCTCGGACCGGATCAGCTCACCGAGCGAAATATCTTCTTCTGCCCCGTGTGCCAGCCGTTCACGCCTGGTTAGCGTTGATCAGCAGCCGGACGCAATGGCGCACAAATCGCTCGCGTTCGACGACGATCGAGCCGTCCAGATAACCGATGAACAGTGTGAACAACGCCCCGACCAGCCCGACTGCCACCAGCTGCTTGTCCACCGGATCAGCAATCTCGGACAACTGGTCGTACACCAGGTCCACGAACGCCGGCATCGATTCGATACCGCGTCCGCTCAGCACCGGCTCCGAGAGCGGAGCGATCAGAAGCACTCGCCCCATTGCCGGGTCGTCGACCATCAGCTTGACGAAAGCGTCGACCGCAGCGGTGGCGACTGCCTCGGATGTCGTCTCGGACTCCACTGCCGTGGCGAGCGCCGACTGCGCGCGCTCGGCGACAAACGTGTGGACCGCGACAACGTACTGATCGCGATCGGTGAAGCTCTCGTAGAAGTACCGCTCGGTCAGACCAGCGGCCTTGCAGACCGCTCGCACGTTGACGGCCGGACCGTCGACCGCACCGAGCAGTGTCACTCCGACGTCGAACAACGTCGCCTTTCGAGTGGCCCTGCGTTCTTCGATGCTCACAACTTCCCCACTTCGCCGACACTTGTTCTTCAATGCACCCGGTATTCGATCCTTGACTACCGCTGTTGTCGATCCTAATCTGACAACATGCGTAGTCAACTTGGCGACAGCAGCACCCCGGTTCCCCTCGGTCCGGATTCCCTGACCTGGAAGTATTTCGGCGACTGGCGCGGGATGCTCCAAGGTGTCTGGGCAGGTTCGATGCAAAACATGCACCCTGGTCTCGGCGCCGGGGTCGAGGAGCACTCGCAGTTCTTCGACGAGCGCTGGGAACGGCTGTACCGCTCGCTGTATCCCATTGCCGGCGTGGTCTTCGACGGCGATCGCGCGCAGCAGACAGCCGAAGAAGTCCGTGGCTATCACACACGGATCAAGGGCATCGACAAGCTGGGACGCCGGTACCACGCACTTGATCCCGACACCTTCTACTGGGCGCACGCGACATTCTTCATGGGCACCATCGTCACCGCCGAGAACTTCTCCGGTGGCCTGACCGAGGCCCAGAAACGACAACTCTTCACCGAGCACATTCAGTGGTACCGCCTGTACGGGATGAGCATGCGCCCGGTTCCCGAAACCTGGGAAGCATTTCAGGAGTATTGGGACCACATGTGCCGCAACGTACTCGAAGACAACAAAGCGACCCGCGACGTCTTGGATTTGTCGGGGCTGGGAAAGCCCCCGTACATGACGTGGCTACCCGATCCGTTGTGGCGGCTCACGCGGATTCCCCTCGCCCGCGGATTCGTGTGGCTGACAGTGGGCATGTACGACCAACCGGTTCGCGACCTTCTCGGCTACTCGTGGACCAGTCGCGATCAGAAAATTCACAACGCTGTCGGCCGCACCGTCAACGCCGTCTTCCGCCTGGTGCCGTGGCGATACCGGTATCAACCGCGCGCTCGCGCGGGATGGGACCGAGCCAGCGGCAGAATTCCCGCCGGGGCTCCACTGGTCCACACGCCGGCCCGCAATCTACCGCCGCTCGAGCAGCGAGATAATCCGATGCACTACAGCCCGAGGGTCTGATCTGCCATGCTCTGAGCATGGAGTGGGACCTGCGAACACTGCTGAACCGGCCGATCACGTCTCACGGTGCGCCGCTGGGACAAGAACGTGTGGCGGCGAGAACCACCGCGTACATCTACGGCAACATTCTTGTCCTCGCCGCACTCGTCCCGGTGACAAAATCTCAGGAATCACTGGGTGCCGCGATTGTGGTCGGCACGGCATTGTCGACGTACATCGCCCACACATTTGCCGAGAGCGTCGGCGAGAGCATTCGCAACGACCGCCGTCTCACCACCGCGGAGAGAATCGACTCGCTGCGCGATTCTGTCCCGATCCTCACCTCCGCGGTTGTGCCTGTCGCCATTCTCGCGACGGCGTGGTTCAACTTCCTGGAACCACGGACGGCGCAGTTGATCGCGGAAATCGTCTTGATCCTGCGCATCGGATCCACCAGTTACGTGATCAGCCGTCTTCACGGCGAGAAAGTCAGCACGAACACACATCTGGCAGCCTTCGGCCTCGCTGCCGTCGCCACCCTCATAGTCGGCTTGAAGATAGTGCTCACTCATTGACGAGCCACAAGTGCAAATTGCCAGGCCTGAAGGGGTACTGCCGTTACCCGGCTGAGCAGTCACTCCCACCGAACCAGTGGCCGCCGCTACCGTGGACGACATGAGCATCCCGAGCCTGAAACTGAACAACGGCGTCGACATCCCCGCGCTGGGCTTCGGCGTCTACCAGACCCCGCCGGACGAAACTCTCGCCGCAGTCGAGTCCGCGCTGTCGGTGGGTTATCGCCATATCGATACGGCCGCGGCCTACGGCAACGAGAAGGGCGTCGGCGAGGCGATCCGGCGATCCGGTCTCGATCGCGGTGAGATCTTCGTCGAAACGAAAGTCTGGATCACCGACTACGGATACGACGAGACCTTGCACGCCTTCGACAAGAGCGCAGGCAAACTCGGAGTCGAGCAACTTGACCTCCTCATCCTTCACCAGGCGTTGCCGAGCGAGTTCGAGCGCACCATCGACGCATACAAGGCGCTGGAAACACTTCTCGCAGACGGCAAGGTTCGTGCCATCGGAGTCAGTAACTTCATGCCGGATCACCTCACCCGACTATTGGACGCAACGTCCGTGGTGCCGGCGGTCAACCAGATCGAGGTCCATCCGTACTTCAGGCAGTCGACCTTGCTCGAGGCCGACGCCGATCACGGCATTCTGTCTCAGGCATGGTCACCGATCGGCGGAATCACGTTCTATCGCGACGGCTCTCACGGCTCAACCCTCGAGGACGCCACCATCGGCGCTATCGCTTCCTCTCACGGCAAGTCTCCCGCACAGGTGATGCTCCGCTGGCACCTCCAGCAGGGCCGCCAGGTGATCCCCAAGTCGGTGACTCCCTCACGCATTGCGGAGAACTTCGACGTGTTCGACTTCGAACTCACCACCGAAGAACTCTCCGCAATCGACGCACTCGACACCGGAGTTCGCGGCGGTCCCGAACCCGAGGTCATCACTCGCGAGAAGTTCGGAATCGAGATCCCCGAAGCGTGAAAGACCCAGCAGCTCGGGTGGTCTAGCTGGCGCTCCACCCTCCGTCGATGGTGTACGACGCCCCCGTCACCATCGACGCCTCGGTCGATGCCAACCAGCCCACCAGCGATGCCACCTCCGCAGGCTCGACCATCCGTTTGATTGCGCTCTCGGTGAGCATCACCTTTTCGACAACCTCGGATTCACTGATTCCGTGAACCTTTGCCTGGTCGGAGATCTGGGATCGCACCAGTGGCGTCAGGACGTAGCCCGGATTGACGCAGTTGCTGGTGACACCGTGTGGGGCGCCTTCGAGCGCAACAACTTTCGACAGTCCTTCGAGTCCGTGCTTAGCCGTGACGTATGCACTCTTGAATGCCGAAGCGCGGAGCCCGTGGACCGAGGAAATGTTCACGATGCGACCGAAACTGTTGCGGTACATGTACGGCAGGGCGGCCCGAGCGAGGAGGAATGGCGCTTCGACCATGAGGCGCTGAATCTTCCGGAAGTCCTCGACGTCGAAATCCTCGATAGGACTGACCCGTTGTATGCCGGCGTTGTTGACGAGTATGTCCGTCTCGAGTGACAGATCCACGAGTTGGTCGGTGTCGAGGAGATCGACGGCCCACGCAGTGCCGTCGATCTCCTCGGCCAGGGACTTCGCGGCGACGTCGTCGAGATCGGCGACGGTCACGTGCGCGCCGCGGGCGGCGAGGAGTCGAGCACACGCCTCGCCGATCCCGCTGGCACCACCGGTGACCAGAGCAGACTTTCCGGTCAGCGTCATACAGACACACCGGCCCGCTCGTCGGCGAGAACACGGGCGTCAGCGGCGTCGACGGACTCGAGCGAGATTCCCTTGGTCTCCCGCGCGAAAATGACTGCAACGATGGTGACCAGGGATGCCAGCAGGAGATAGATCGCGATGGGGACCGAGGAGTCGAACTTGCTCAGCAATCCGGTCGCGATGATCGGAGCCAGTGAACCCGCCACGATGGACGTGACCTGATAACCCAGGGAGACACCGGAGTAGCGCATCCGAGTCGGGAACATCTCGGCCATGATCGCGGGTTGGCCTGCGTACATGAACGCGTGGAACACGAGCCCGATGATGATTGCCGACAAGATGACTGCATTGTGCCCGCTGTTCATCATCGGGAAGGCGAAGAATCCCCACGTTCCGGCGGTGACGGCGCCGATCATGTACACCGGGCGTCGACCGATCGTGTCGGACAGTTTGCCTACCAACGGAATCACTGCGAAGTGCACGGCATGTGCCATCAGCATCCACCAGAGGATGTGCGCCGTGTCCGCATGAACGACGACCTTGAGGTAAGTGATCGAGAAGGTCACCACGAGGTAGTACATGACGTTTTCGGCGAAACGCAGCCCCATCGCGGTCAACACTCCGCGCGGGTAACGCTTGACGACCTCGAAAACGCTGTACGAGGTTGCCTTGACCAGTTCTGCTTCCTTCTGCGCCGCAATGAAAATGGGAGCATCGGTGACCTTGGTGCGAACGTAGTACCCGACCAGAACGATCACCGCGGAGAGCCAGAAGGCAACGCGCCAGCCCCAACTCATGAAGGATTCGTCCGAGAGCGTCGACGTCAGGATCAACAGCACGACCGTCGCCACCAGGTTGCCCATCGGCACGCCGGCCTGAGGCCACGACGACCAGAATCCGCGCGATCGATTCGGGCTGTGCTCGGCGACCAGGAGTACCGCCCCACCCCATTCGCCGCCGACCGCGAATCCTTGGATGAAGCGCAGCGTGACCAGCATTGCCGGCGCCCAGTAGCCGATCTGACCGTAGGTAGGCAGGCAGCCCATCAAGAACGTTGCGGCGCCGACCAACAGCAAACTGAACTGCAGCAACTGCTTTCGGCCGAATTTGTCTCCGAAGTATCCGAAGACGATTCCGCCGAGTGGCCGGGCGGCGAATCCGACGGCGTAGGTGATGAAAGCCGCGATGATCGCATCCAGCTCGTTGCCGCCGCCGGGGAAGAAGACCTTGCTGAAGACCAGCGTGGCCGCCGTGCCGTACAGAAAGAACTCGTACCACTCGACCACGGTGCCCGCCATCGAGGCGCCGACCACCTTCTTCAGCCCCGATGGTGGGGCTTGGCTCTCAGGTTTCGGCATGTTGTCGACGCTCATCGTGGACTCCCTCGTCTTCAGTTCGCGATTCGCCTGCTCTTCACGATCAGGAATGTGACCGCTCGCACATTTTTTGTGACTCGATGAGTATCAGTGCAGATTGATGGCACGACAATGACAAATCTCGCACCATATAGGTGCAAAAATGCAGATATGACTCTCGGACTGAGCCCGGACGACCTACTAGTGCTTCTCGCGGTCGGTCGCACCGGTCGCTTCAACACCGCCGCCGACGACCTCGGCCTCAATCACACCACCATCTCGCGCCGCATTTCCTCGCTCGAGAAGTGTCTCGGCGGCCGTGTCCTGGTTCGCTCGTCCGGCGGCTGGGAGCTGACCGACCTGGGCAGACAAGCCCTCAGCGCGGCCGAGCGCATCGAGGCCGCGGTGAACGAACTGGCGCTCGACTCCACCGGTCAGCAGCAACTCGACGGCGTCGTGCGAGTCTCGGCGACCGACGGATTCAGCGCATACATCGCGGCGCCCGCCGGCGCCGCGGTTCGCAGACGCCATCCCCGCGTCAGCGTCGAGATTGTTGTCGCAACCAGAAAGGCGTCGCAGATACGCTCGGGCCTCGACATCGAGGTTGTGGTCGGCAAGCCTCAGGTTCACCGCGCCGAAGCAGTCCATCTGGCCGACTACGCGCTGGGTTTGTACGCGTCCCGAGACTATCTACGTCAGAATGCTGTTCCCGAGAGTGCCGCAGATCTGGCCGATCACTCGCTCGTGTACTTCATCGACTCGATGCTGCAGGTCGACGAACTCGATCTGGCTCGCAAGCTCACAGTTTCCATGCCCGAGGCCGTCACGTCCACCAACGTGTTCGTCCACATCGAGGCAACGCGCGCGGGTGCCGGCATCGGCCTTCTCCCCTGTTTCATGGCCGAGCAGCACGACGATTTGATTCGCGTTCTACCGGCTCACATCGAGGTGAGACTTTCCTATTGGTTGGTGGCCCGTTCGGAATCCTTGCGACGCCCGGAGGTCGCAGCGGTGGTGACAGCTCTTCGAGAGACGGTGGATCGCAAGCGATCTCAACTCCTCGGTTCTCCCGGGACGAACGAAGCGCTCAGTCCAGAGTCGAACGATGCTGGACGATGACCTTGCGCGCCAATTCGGCGATCTTGACGTTCATGTTTTGTGAGGTTCGCACCAGAATGTCGAAGGCCTCGTCGTCGGACACACGATGCAGTGCCATCAGCAGACCGACGGCCTGACCGATTTCGCGGCTGCTTGCCAGACCACGTCGCAGCGAGTCGGCATCCTCGCCTCGCGTCAGCGCAGTGACGGCCACGGATGCAAATGACGCCAACATGATCGCGTGGTCGGCAACGGTTTCGGTGAAAGCCCCCGGAGTGTCCGAGAAGAGGTTGAGGGCACCGAACTTCTGACGATCGACCATCAGCCGGAACCCCATCGATCCGCGAATGGGTGTCTCTGCCACTACTTTCCGAGCGAACTCGGGCCACTGATTCGGGGTGCGAAGGTCCGACTCGAGTTGCGGCGCCTCCGTATCGAGGGCGTCGATGCACGGCCCCTCACCGGTGGCACGCTCGAGATCGTCTGCATAATCGGCGATCTCGTCGCTCGCCGCTACGGTGACGTTGGTGTTTCCACGTCGCAGCATCAGACTTGCGTGGTCGCAACCGGGAATCAACTCGACAGCCGCCGAACAGATCGCGGAGTACACCTCGGCGCTGTCTGCCGCGGAGTAGAGGATCTCCGCCAACGCCGCGAACACTGCCTTGGGTTCTGTCAGTGCTTGGTCGCGCTCAGCCATCTCCATACACCTCGGGGTCTACCGTTCATCGAATTCTTCATCGAACGGTACAAACCTTACTTACTCAACCTGATGGGGTCGCCGCCGCTCGCCGATTCCCGCCCGTCCGTCCCCTGAAAAGCCTCCGTAGCTGCGCGGTGATGCAGCGCCGTGACCGTGGTGATCTGCTTGGACACCAGGTCGTTGAGTTCGCGGTACTGCTCCTCGGTCTCCCCGGCCGGAATGTCTCGCAGGACCTCCCACATCGCACTCTTGCCGCACAGCGCGGTCCGCATGATCTCGAGCGTTGCCAACTTCACGAGGCGATTACGCCAGATGGCGTCGACATGGACGAGACGTCTGATCCGATTGACCGTCGCGTCGATCTTGGAGTACCGCGGCAGAGATATGCCCTGGGTGTCCTCGATCAGTTGCAGCAGCTGCTCGATCTCGTACTCGAGCTCACCCGGCAACGAATCCAGCTCACCGTCGGCCCAGACGCCGTACGAGTCCGAGAGTGACCGCGAGAGTTGCAGCCCCACCATCGCCCCGCACAGGTGAGTGACCAGATAGCCGGTAGCTATGTGTTCCTCAGCAGATCGCGACCGATTACCGAACATTGAGATCCTCCTGGGCGACGCTCGACCGGTCTGTGCTGACTCGGGTGGTGATTCGCCATCCGCCTACCCGCGACAGACCGAGAACAAACGACAGGCGACTCAGACCCGATCCGGCACCACGACGACGGGCTCGAGGATCTCGGCCCGCGACTCCGGCGCTGCGGCGCGCAATGCGTCGGCCGACTCGTCGTCCGGCTGGGTCTGAGACTCGATTTCGGCTTCGACACGCGCTCGGTACGTGTCGACCTCGCGTTCGACGGTGGCGGCATCCCAACCGAGAATCGGGGCAACCAATCCGGCGACCTGCTGTGCGCAGTTGACACCACGATGCGGATATTCGATTGCGATACGCGTACGGCGAGCCAGAATGTCGTCGAGGTGCAGTGCCCCCTCGGCCGCGGCGGCGTACACAGCTTCGACCTGAAGGTAATCGGGCGCGTCCGTGATGGGCTGCAACAACTCCGGTGTCTGCCGGCCGAGTTCGAGGACCTCGGTGATGAGCGAACCGTAGCGGTCGAGCAGGTGCTTGACGCGATACGGATGCAAGCCGTACTGCTCGCCCAGTTGCACGGTCTGGTTGATCAACGCGAAGTATCCGTCGGCGCCGACGAGCGGTACCTTCTCCGTGATCGACGACGCAACCCGCGCCGGAATGTCTTCTGCTGCGACGTCGACGGCGTCTTCCGCCATGACCCGATACGTCGTGTACTTTCCGCCGGCGATGGCGACCAGACCTGGAGCCACACGGGCAACGGCGTGCTCGCGCGAGAGTTTCGACGTCTCGTCGCTTTCACCGGCAAGCAGCGGGCGCAGGCCGGCGTACACACCGTCGATGTCGGCGTGCGTCAACGGCGTGACCAGGACGGAGTTCACGTGGCCGAGGATGTAGTCGATATCTGCTTTGGTTGCCGCCGGATGTGCGAGATCCAGGTTCCAGTCGGTATCAGTGGTGCCGATGATCCAGTGACTGCCCCACGGAATGACGAACAGCACCGACTTCTCGGTACGCAGGATGATGGCGGCTTCACTGACGATGCGATCGCGCGGGACGACGATGTGTACGCCCTTCGACGCTCGCACCCGGAACCGTCCGCGCTGACGTGAGAGCGCTTGGATCTCGTCCGTCCAGACACCGGTCGCATTGATGACGACGTGACCCTTGACCTCGGCGGTACGGCCGTCTTCGCAGTCCCGAACACGAACTCCCGAGACCCGATCCGCTTCCCGCAGAAAGCCGACGACCTGCGTCGACGTTCGGACGACCGCGCCGTAGTGTGCAGCGGTCCGTGCGACGGTCATGGTGTGCCGAGCGTCGTCGACGACGGTGTCGTAGTACTGGATGCCACCGGTCAGCGAACTGCGCTTGAGGCTCGGCGACATGCGTAGTGCGCCCGCCCGCGTCAAGTGCTTCTGGGAGGGGACCGACTTTGCGCCGCCCATTCGGTCGTAGAGGAAGATTCCCGCCGCCATGTACGGGCGCTCCCACACTCGGTGAGCCAGAGGGAACAGGAACTTCAGCGGCTTGACCAGGTGCGGAGCGAGCGTGGTCAGCGAGAGTTCGCGCTCACGCAATGCTTCACGAACGAGGCCGAATTCGAGTTGCTCTAGATAGCGGAGACCGCCGTGGAACATCTTCGACGAGCGACTGGACGTGCCGGATGCGTAGTCGCGGGCCTCGACCAACGCAACCTTGAGTCCGCGGGTGGCCGCATCGAGCGCAGCTCCGACACCGACAACACCGCCGCCGACAACGACGACGTCGAATTGCTCGGTCTGAAGCTGTTCCCAAGCAGCTTCACGCTGCTGCGGGCCGAGAAACTGCGCACCTTGCTGCTTACTCAACCCGGTCTCCTGTAAGTCGACGACGAATCCGTTTACAGGCTAGTAGCTTGATCCACATACTGCGACAGCGCACGGATAACTGCGAACGCGCCCGAACATAGGAGCACAGTGAATCAATACATCGCCGCCATCGACCAAGGCACGACGTCGAGCCGCTGCATGATCTTCGATCACGACGGCGCCGTGGTGAGCGTTGCGCAGAAAGAACACGAACAGATTTTCCCGCGTGCCGGTTGGGTCGAGCACGACCCGGTTGCGCTGTGGATCAACACCCGGGAGGTGGTGGCCGGTGCTCTCGCGAAGGTCGACCTCACGCGAGCCGACATCGCGGCCGTCGGAATCACGAATCAGCGTGAGACGGCCGTCGTTTGGGAGCGTTCGACGGGCAAGCCGATCTACAACGCGATCGTGTGGCAGGACACGCGCACGGATCAACTGTGTGTCGAACTGGGCGGCGACGAGGGTCCGGACAAGTACCGAGACAAGACCGGACTGCCGCTCTCGACCTACTTCGCCGGGCCGAAGATCCGGTGGATTCTCGACAACGTGGACGGCGCGAGAGCCAAAGCGGAGGCCGGAGAATTGTGCTTCGGCACCGTCGACACGTGGATCGTATGGAACCTGACCGACGGTGTTCACGTGACAGATGTCACCAATGCGTCACGCACGATGCTGATGGATCTCGAGACCCTTCATTGGGACGAATCGATCTGCGCGGACTTCGGAATCCCGATGTCGATGCTCCCGGAAATCCGTAGTTCGTCCGAGGTCTACGGCACCGGCCGTCCTCGCGGCAATCTCGCCGGTGTGCCGGTCGCCGGAATCCTCGGTGACCAGCAGGCAGCCACATTCGGCCAGGCCTGCCTCTCCGAGGGTGAAGCCAAGAACACCTACGGCACCGGCAATTTCATGCTTCTCAACACCGGAACGAAGCCGGTGCACAGCAAGCACGGACTGCTGACGACCGTCTGCTACAAACTCGGCGAAGCCCCTGCCGTCTACGCACTCGAAGGTTCCGTCGCGGTGACCGGCTCCTTGGTCCAGTGGCTTCGGGACAATCTCGGAATCATTCAGAACGCCAAGGACATCGAGCCACTCGCCGCAAGTGTCGACGACAACGGCGGCGCCTACTTCGTACCCGCGTTCTCCGGACTGTTCGCACCCCGGTGGCGACCGGATGCACGCGGCGTGATCGTCGGCCTGACGCGGTTCGTCAACAAGGGACACCTGGCTCGCGCGGCGCTCGAGGCGACGGCATACCAAACCCGTGAGGTCATCGACGCCATGCGTGCGGATTCGGGAGTCGAACTGTCCGCGCTGAAGGTCGACGGCGGCATGGTGGTCAACGAAACCCTGATGCAGTTCCAGTCGGACATCCTCGGAGTTCCCGTCATCCGTCCGGTGGTCAACGAAACGACAGCACTCGGCGCTGCGTATGCAGCGGGCCTCGCCATCGGTTATTGGGCCGACACCGAAGACATCCGCAACAACTGGGCCGTCGGCCAAACCTGGGAACCGGCGATGGACGAATCCGAAAGGTCACGGCTGTACGCGGAGTGGAACAAGGCCGTCGAGCGGACGTACAACTGGTCCGAGTAATCACCCCGATCCTTCCATACCGGAAGAGCTGATCATGGTCGCCTATTGATACTCCTGAGGTATCAATAGGCGACCAAGTTGGTATTGGACGTGACCTACACCACTCTGCGAATCTCATTCAGGCGCGCCACGTTTCGGCGCCGCGAATGTTGCAGAGAAAGGTCGCCACGCATGAGTTCACCCACTCGCAGTTCCGAGGAGATCAACGCCAAGGCACGAAGAGCCGGTATCGCTTCATTCATCGGAACCACCATCGAGTGGTACGACTTCTATATCTACGGCACCGCGGCTGCCCTGGTATTCGGCGAGATCTTCTTCTCCGACACGCTGCCGAACGGAGTCGGCACGCTCCTCGCCTTCATCACCCTGTGGGCAGGGTTCCTCGCCAGGCCGATCGGCGGGATCATCTTCGGTCATCTCGGAGACCGGATCGGGCGCAAGAACACTCTGGTCATCACCTTGATGATGATGGGCGTCGCCACTGTCGGGATCGGACTCCTCCCCACCTACGCGCAGGTCGGCATGTGGGCCCCGATCGGTCTGGTCACCCTTCGCGTGATCCAAGGAATTGCGGTCGGTGGTGAGTGGGGTGGCGCGGTACTCATCGCCAGCGAGAACGCGCCGAAGGGCAAGAGCATCCTCTACTCCGCGTTCGCTCAGCAGGGCTCCCCCGCGGGAAATCTGTTGGCAACCATCGCATTCTTCCTGCTGTCCTCGATGCCGACGCCGTCATTCCTTCTCTACGGCTGGCGAATCCCTTTTCTCGTTTCGGCAGGCCTGGTCATCCTCGGCATGATCATTCGCCTGAAACTCGAAGAGTCCGACGAGATGAAGGCCGTTCTCGCCCGCAAGAAGGTCGTCAAACTTCCGCTCGCCGAAGTATTGCGCAAGCACTGGGTGCTGGTTCTCCTCGGCGCCGGCGCACTCCCCCTCGCCCAGGTCACCTATTTCAAGAACACCTTCGCATTGTCCTGGGCTACAAAAGAACTCGGATACGACCGCGGCACATTCCTCGCCGCTATCGCGATCGCACTTGTCGTGCAGTTCATCGTCCAACCGTTCGGGGCCGTTCTGGTTTCCAAGATAGACATGCGGAAGGCCATGTGCCTGATGGTGATACCGGAGTTCGTTCTCATGCCCGCGATGTTCTTTGCCATCAGAACCGGGAACTTCACCATCGCAGTCGTTGCGATGTGTCTCGCCACGATCCCGCACTCGATGTTCTACGGCGCCATCGCCGGCGTTCTCGCTCGCGCCTTCCCTGCGAACATCCGTTACACGGGTCTGTCGACGGCGTATCAACTGTGTTCCCTTGTCGTCGGCGGCGGAACTCCGGTACTGGCGCAGTGGATGCTCAACACGTCAGGCAACATCGTCGGGGTCGCGATCGTGTCCGGACTGTACGCACTTGTCTCGCTGATCTGCACCCTTCTCTTGCTCCGACGTACCGGCTACAACGCAAGCGAACTCTCGACGGCCGAGCAAGCGGATTACGACGAGCTCGAACTCGAGAACGCTCTTGCCGATACTGCAAACTCGCCGAAGTCCGAAGCGGGTGAAATTCCTACCGGGAGGGCAACCGTCTAAGCCAGGGACGGCAGCGCCTGCTCGGACAATTTCAACACTTCGAGAAGAGCAGGTCTGTCGTCTCCATCTCGCCAGGCGATACGCAGTTGAAGGGGAGGAGGTGGATCCATGACGGGAACAAAGACAACATCAGGGTTCACGATGCTTTGGGCCACCGACGAAATAGTCAACGAGCATCCGATTTCCGCGGACACCAGCGCGATCAACGACATCGAATCCGGTGCCGTCTGCACGATTCGAGCCAGGAACCCTGCGTTCTTCGATGCAGTGAGCAGAGACTCCCGCAGAATCGAACCCGGCTCCGCCGGAAGCGTCACCCAATTCTCGGACTCCAATTCGATCAACCGAACCGATTCCCTCGACGCCAACGGATGGTCTTTCGACATGGCAACCAGAAAGTTCTCCTCGGCGATCAATCTCGACGTGATCCCGAGCGGCGGGACGGTCCACCGGACCATCCCGATGTCGAGGCGTCGATCGAGCAACATCAACAACGCCTCGTTCGCGAAAGCGGAACTGTCGAGCACGAATTCGATACCGGGATTCGTCTTTCTCACCAATTTCGCCCACCGCCCGACGAGTAGGTGCGACGAGGTTCCCGCGAAGCCCAGGCGAACGCGACCTGTCGTTCCCTGGCCTGCCGCGGATACCGCGATCTCGGCCATCCGGCACGCGTCCAGAATTTCGCGCGCCGGAAGCAGCAGTGCTTCACCGGCAGCAGTCAACCGCACAGTTCGAGTACTTCGATCGAACAACGGCGAACCGAGCTGTTTCTCGAATTGCCTGATCGTTCGACTCAGCGGCGGTTGCGCAATCCGAAGGCGCTGAGCCGCACGGCCGAAATGTAGCTCCTCAGCCACCGCGAGAAATGCGTTGATCTGATGAATTTCCACCCGACATTGTTGCGCCACACCGGCCGACCATGTCAAGTTTCCGAAACCGACCAAGTGCGCGAGAACGTAAGAAGAGGTACACACGTGGACAAGACGCTCTCGATGAAAGAGGCCATCGGTCGATACGTCGGCGACGGAATGACTGTTGCGTTGGAGGGCTTTTCGCATCTCATTCCATTTGCCGCGGCACACGAGATCATCCGGCAGGGCAGGAAGGACCTCACGCTGTGCCGGATGACGCCGGACATCGTTTCCGACCAACTCGTCGCCGCCGGCTGCGTCCGAAAGCTGGTCGCTTCGTTCTTCGCCAGCGGCTCCGCAGGTTCTCTGTACGAGTTACGCAGACGCATCGAGAACCAGGACCCGCTCCCCCTCGAAGTCGAGGAATACAGCCATTACGGCATGGTGTGCCGGTATCAGGCGGGAGCCGCCAGGCTTCCCTTCTTCCCGCTACGGTCGTACGCCGGTAGTGATCTACCCGCACTCAACCCACAACTGAGACTCGTCGAGGACCCGTACGGCGGCGGGAGCGTCTACGTTGTGCCGCCATTGAATCCGGATGTCACGATCATCGGCGCACAGCGAGCGGACACGTCCGGGAACGCGCAGATCTGGGGCATCGCCGGGGTGCAGCAAGAGGCCGTGTACGCCGCGAAGAAGGCAATCGTCGTTGTCGAAGAACTGGTCGACGACGAGGTCATCAGGTCAGACCCGAGCCGAACTCTGATTCCCTCGCATGCAGTCGACGCGGTTGTCGTCTGCCCGCGCGGCGCACACCCGTCGTACGCGCAGGGATACTACGACCGCGATTGCGGCTTCTACCGACGCTGGACCGAAATCTCCAAAGACCCTTCACGGCTGAGAAATTGGCTCGACGAATGGGTGTACGCACTCGACAGTCACGGCGAGTATCTCGCCAAACTCGGAGCCGACTACTGGTCGGATCTCGAGGTCGGACCAAAACTCTCCACACCAGTCGACTACGGGAGCAGACTATGACCACCACGATCGACACCGGTAGCACCACCTCCACCGAAACGATCGTCGCCGTCGCGGCACGCGAATTGGCGGGTAAGCGCCGGGTCTTCGCCGGAGTTGGACTACCCACGCTCGCAGTCGATCTCGCGCGGCACACGTCGAATCCGGACGTCGAGCTGATCTACGAATCCGGAGTGTGCGGTGCACATCCGTCGGCAATGGCCGAGGGTATCGCGGACTCCGTGGTTGTCTCCGGTGCCGAATCCGTGCTGAGCATGGCCGCGCTCTTCGGTTACGTCCTGCAAGGTGGCAACGTCGACGTCGGATTTCTCGGGGCCGCCCAAATCGATCGAACGGGCAGTCTGAACACAAGTTTCATCGGTGACTGGAAGAACCCGACGGTCAGACTGCCCGGAGCGGGCGGGGCCGTCGAGATCATCGCGAACGCCGCCGAGATCTTCGTCGTGATGCGTCGCCACGACCTCAGTTCCTTTCCGGCCGAGCTCGACTTCTGCACCTCACCCAGCCCCGCCCGCGCCCACGCCAGCGGTAAGGGCATCATGCCGGCAGGTGCAGGAGTGACAAAGGTATTCACCAACCTCGGCGTCCTGACACACCAGGGCCCCGGCGGCGAATTGGAGTTGACCAGCGTCCACGAGGGAATCTCCGTCGATCAAGTCCGAGAGTCGACGGGATGGGACCTCGCCGTCGCCGAGCACGTCACCATCACCACCCCACCATCGAGCACGGAGATCGATCTGCTCCGCAACACTATCGACAAGGTCAGGCTGTACCTGCGGTAACACTCTTCCGGAGCCTGCCGACGGCATCGACCAGCAGGGCTTCGGGATACGTCGCGAAACACAATCGAGCGCTTCGACCGAGGTCAGCTTCGACCGCGAAGGCCGAACCTGGGACAAATGCCACGCCATGCTCGAGCGCGGCACCCAGGAGTTCGGTGGTGTCGACGTCGTCGACGAAATCCATCCAACAGAACATCCCGCCGCGGACCTCGGAAAAGCGTGCACGCCCACTCAATTCCGTCTCGGCGGCCGTGACCAACGCCTTCGCTCTGGCGCCGTAACCCTCCCGGAGCTTGTCGAGGTGCGTTTCGAACCATTCGACGTCGGAGAAGAGGTCTGCGGCGATCTGCTGGGTGAGCGAAGACCCGCACAGGTCAGCGCCTTGCTTGATCAGTTCGACCGCCTCGCAGACCTTTCGGTCGCCGTGCAGCCAGCCGACGCGCAGCGCCGGTGCCAACACTTTGGAAGCACTGGACAGCCGAATCACCCTGTCCGACAACGCCGCCAGCGGTGCGGGCGGTTTCTCGCCGAAGTACAGTTCGCCGTACGGGTCGTCCTCGAGAACCCAGAACCCGTATCGGTCCGCCAGCGCCGCCAAGTGCGCTCGCCGCTGCGCCGAAAGCACCGCGCCCCGCGGGTTGTGGAAATTGCTCACGGTGTGCACAACTTTGGGCCGAAGACCGGCGGCGAGTTTCGCCTCGAGCGCGTCGGTGTCCATTCCGTCCTCGTCCAACTGGACGGGAACGAGACGAGCCTGCGCCGTCCGAAAGACCTGCAGCGCACCGGTATATGCCGGTTCCTCCACGACCACAACGTCACCGGCGTCGAGGAGGACCTGCGCGAGCAGGCTCAAACCTTGCTGAGAACCGTGTGTGATCACAACTTCGGACACGTCGAGTGCCCGCCCGATCTTGGAGGATTCGCGCTCGGCAATCACCTCACGGAGGCGCCGCAGGCCTGACGTCTCGCCGTATTGAACGGACGAGGGGTCACCGAGTGCGTCGTGGGCTGCCTTCGAGATTCGTTCCCGCGGAATGAAATCAGGATCGGGTAGTCCGCCGGCCAAGCTGATGACGTCGGGTCGGGCAGTCAAGGTGAGCAGATCGCGAATTGCAGAACTACGGAGTCCGTCCATACGAGCGGACAGCGCGGCGTGTGTCATGTGAAGCTCCCAGGCACGCAGAATGAAGGTCAGAGGAAAACACCCTGAGCCGTCCTGGGTCAACGGGGCGGGAGAGCGCCGAGATACCGACCCTTGATTCGGTCGGTATCTCGACTATCTCACCAATACTTCAGTATGTGAAACAGACTTCTCACATTGTAAGAAGACTCTGGTCCGTTCTCAGTCCAGGTCGTCGTGACGCATGAGCTGACGAGCTGCCTCGGTGATCGATCCGGTCAACGACGGGTACACCGAGAACGTCTGAGCCAGGTCGTTGACCGTCAGGTTGTTCTGCACGGCGATCGCAATCGGCAGGATGAGTTCCGAAGCGGTGGGCGCGACCACAACACCGCCGATGACCACGCCGGTAGCCGGGCGGCAGAAGATTTTCACGAAGCCGCGGCGCAAACCGGACATCTTGGCGCGCGGGTTGGTGTTGAGCGGCAACATGACGGTGCGAGCAGGCACCTCTCCGTTGTCGATCGCGGCCTGCGAAACACCCACCGTTGCAATTTCGGGGCGCGTGAAGACGGCCGATGCGACGGTCTTCAACTTGATCGGGCTGACGCCTTCACCGAGTGCGTGGTACATCGCGATACGTCCCTGCATCGCAGCCACCGACGCGAGCGGGAGCAGTCCGGTGCAGTCACCGGCAGCGTAGATACCGGAAACCGTGGTGCGCGAGACCCGGTCGACACGCAGGTATCCACCCTTGTCCAACTCGATGCCGACCCGCTCCAGGCCGAGACCGTTGGTGTTGGGGACGGAACCGACGGTCATCAAAGCGTGACTTCCTTCGACCGTGCGGCCGTCGGAGAGCTTGACGATGATGCCCTTCTCGGTGCGCTCGACGGCGTCTGCGCGGGCGTGCTTGACGAGGGTGACACCGCGCTCGGCGAGGGCGTCCTCGAGCACGAGCGCCGCATCGGCATCCTCGCCGGGCAGAACACGGTCACGACTGGACACGAGTGTGACCTTGACGCCCATCTCGGTGTACGCGGAGACGAACTCGGCACCGGTGACACCGGAACCGACCACGACCAGGTGCTCGGGCAGCTCGTCCAAGTCGTAGAGCTGACGCCACGTCATGATTCGCTCACCGTCGGGCTCGGCTCCCGGGATGATGCGGGGGCTGGCGCCGGTGGCGATCAACACGACGTCTGCGTCGATGGTCTTCTGCTCGCCGCTTCCGAGCGTCGCGCGAACCTGGTGTGCTGCCATACCGAGGAGCGGATCGGTCAGTTCGGCGGTGCCGGAGAGAACCTCGACGCCAACCGTCTGCAACCGTGCGCGAATGTCCGAGGACTGGGACAACGCGAGACTCTTGACTCGGGAGTGGATCTTCGGCAGTGACACCGAAGCCTGCTCCGGATCCAGAGTGATGCCGAGGTCGGATGCACGACGCATGTCGGTGCGGATTCCGGTGGACGCGATGAACGTCTTCGACGGGACACAGTCGAACAGCACACACGCGCCGCCGACGCCGTCCGAATCGACCAGGGTGACCGTGGCCCCGTGCTGCGCGGCTACCAGTGCCGCCTCGTAGCCGGCGGGTCCGCCACCGATGATCACGATCCGGGTCATGTGTCCTCCAAGTCCTCGCGTGGCCGGCAGGGGTCTCCCGTCGACCAGTGTCACGCTATTCGAGCACCACGTGTCGCGCAGTGCTTGTACCAGATTACTTGCGTCCGGTGGTCCGCTTCGCCACACCCTCGGACCACGGTTTAGGCTTGCGCCCGTGTCGATTTATGCCGCCTACGGTTCCAACATGCATCCCGAGCAGATGTTGTTGCGCTGCCCACACTCGCCCATGTCCGGGACAGGGTGGCTGCGAGGCTGGCGCCTGACCTTCAGCGGCGAGGACCTCGGCTGGGAGGGGGCTCTCGCCACCGTGGTCGAAGACCCCGATTCCAGTGTTTTCGTGGTCCTCTACGACGTCCCGGAAGAGGACGAAGTGAGTCTGGACCGCTGGGAAGGTGCCGAACTCGGTCTGCACCGCAAGATCCGCGTGCGGGTCGACACCGCAGGCGATGCGGTGCTCGCTTGGCTCTACGTCATGGATGCGTACGAAGGCGGACTGCCGTCGGCCCGCTACATCGGCGTGATGGCCGACGCCGCCGAGATTGCCGGAGCGCCGGCCGAGTACGTGCGAGAGTTGCGGACGAGAAACAGCCGCAACGTGGGTCCGGGTAACGGTGTTACCGATTAGATAGCTGTCCTGCTCAAAGCAGCAGGAAATACGCGAGCACTGCAAGTGCTGCGAGTACCACCACAATCGTCAGGCCGATGAGCACACGCTTGGAACCGCGTGACTCCGATTCGCCTGCGGCAACTGCAGTCTCCGGCTCGACTGTTGCCACCCCGGTTGCAGTTTCAGCCGCCACCTTCTCACGTCCGAGAGTGTCGAACACCTCCGTCACGTCGTGTGAAGGCGGCAAACCGATCGGCACGATCGTGTGCGACGTCGAGGTGAATCCGGCAGCCAGAATTGCGGCTCCCAGCGCGGCCGACTGCTCCGGTCCGGGCCCGAGTTCACATCTGACACCGAGCTTTTCGGCGATTCCGGCCGCTATGGACATCATGGCTGCTTTGTCTGTCGCCGGTTCTCCGTCACCGGTGACGACTACGGCGTCCAGGTTCTCCGGCATCCAACCGAACGCACCCAGTGCCGTCGCGAGGCGTGAACTCGGTGAACTCCCGTCGCCGGCGAAGCCGAATGCGCGGCCGGCGGCGACGCCCGAACGCACCAGCGTGACCGCTGCCCCGGTGTCGTCGACGTGATAGATGCCGATGAGTGTGCCGGCGAGTGCCGCGATTTCCGACTCGAACCACGCCGAGACCGCCTCGGCGTCCGAGACGAGAGTGACCCGCTCGAGGCCTGCATAGACCAGTGAATCCTGCATGAGGGCCGCTGTGGACGAGTCCCAGCGCGACGGGTAGGTCGCGACGATGTCGGGCGCTCCCCCACTTCGACCACCACGATCGGGCAGCGGCTCGCATTCCTGCAACAGGCAGCGAATCGACGTCGCCACCAAATCCTCGGCGCGGTAACGGGTATCGGCCGTTCCGGAGACGCCACTCGGGTCCCCCACACGGCCGACAAAACCTGACCATGATTCCGAGAATTCACGGCCGGCACCCAATTGCTCGGTACCGCCGAGCACGGTCGTTCCGTCCTTGCGTTGATTGAGAATCGTGTCCCTGACCAACACCACCGGATCGGCCGAACCCGGATCGTTGGACGCAACTACAGCCGTCGACACCAATGTGCCGATTCGCACTCCCACACCTATGGACATGCCCGTACCTTCACTCGAACGACACGAAAAACGGTACCCCCGACGGGAACCGGAACTATCCCAGAACCAGGCTCGTCAGAACCTTCACACCGACGCCGAGTGCACGCTCGTCGAGATCGAAAGTGGGTTGGTGGATGTCGAGCTGATCGCCTTCACCCGACCACACGCCGAGCCGCGCCATGGCACCCGGCACGGTTTCGAGGTACCACGAAAAGTCTTCGCCACCACCGGATTGCGGGGTGTCCGCCAAAGCATCTTGTCCGACGGTCGCGATGGCGTCCTCGAACATCCGAGTGGACACCTCGTCGTTGACGACCGGTGGCACTCCGCGACGATAGTTGAGTTGGTAGCGAACTCCGGTGGGCGCGAGCAGTCCGTGGACGATTTCTTCCACGAGCGGTTCGAGCAACTCCCACGTGTCGTGATCGCCGGTACGTACCGTGCCCGTCATCATGCCGGTCTGCGGAATCGCGTTGGGCGCCTGACCTGCACTGACCGCACCCCACACCATCACGGTGCCGGTACGCGGATCGATACGACGGCTGAGCATTCCCGGCAGCCCGGTCACGACTGTGCCGAGTGCGTAGATGAGGTCCGTGGTCAGGTGCGGCCTCGACGTGTGCCCACCCGGAGAGTCGAGAACGACCTCGATCGTGTCTGCAGCAGAGGTGATCGCGCCAAGACGCATTCCGACCTGGCCTGCCTCGAGTCGCGGATCGCAGTGCAGAGCAAAGATTCTGGACACGCCGTCGAGCGCGCCGGCAGCGATGACGTCGAGTGCACCACCAGGCATGACTTCCTCGGCGGGCTGGAAGATCAGCCGAACCCCGACGGGAAGTTCGGGCAGCGTGGCCAGAGCCAATCCGGCGCCGAGCAGGATGGTGGTGTGGGCGTCGTGCCCGCATGCATGAGACACACCGGGGACCGTGGACGAGTACGTCGCCCCGGTCGCCTCCTGCATCGGCAAAGCGTCCATGTCGGCGCGAAGTGCGATTCGCGGCCCCTCAGGTCCGATGTCGCACGTGAGCCCGGTGCCACCGGGAAGGAGCTTCGGCGACAGCCCAGCGGCGGTGAGGCGGGTCGCGACGAATTCGGTGGTCGCGTATTCGCGGCGAGCCAACTCCGGGTTGGCATGGATGTGTCGACGCCACGCGACGAGGTCGTCGGTGTGCGCGTGAATCCACGTGTCGATTGCCGCGTTCACCGGCGATCTACCCCTTCCAACAGACGGGTGCGTTGTTCTGGATCGGACGCTACCCGGACAGCAGTGCGGGCCAACGCAATTGCACCGTCGACTACCGCTCGATCTGCGGAGGTGGTGATACACGCGGCCGCGAACTCCGGCTGATGTGTCACTGCCCCCGATGAATCCAAGCCTATGACCGGGTGAATTCCCGGAATCACATTGGTCACATTACCCATATCCGTACTACCCAGTGGACGGGAGCGCTCCCATTCCGCTGCCAGTGGCACCCGCCCGAGGTCGACGATCTGTTCACGGTACGCCGCCGCCAGCCACGGATCGGGGGTCAACTCGGTGTAAGTGGGCGATACCGTGCGGATTTCGTGGGTGCATCCGGTGCCGAGTGCGCCCGAGGCGAAGCAGGCGTCGGCACGCTCGGACAGATTGGCCAACGACGCGGCCGTCTCGGCACGCAGGTAGTACAGCAGTTCGGACCGAGCCGGAACGATGTTGGGAGCAGTGCCGCCATCACTGACGATTCCGTGAATCTGTTGCCCTGGCTGGAGGTGCTGGCGCAACAGTCCGACCGCCACCTGCGCGAGCGTCGCGGCATCGGCGGCATTACGACCGAATTCCGGCGCAGCAGAGGCGTGCGCTTCGCGACCGTGATAGCTGACGGCGATGTCCGCCAGGGCCAGCGAGGTGGCACCGATGATGTCGATCGGTCCTGGATGAACCATCATGGCCGCGCCGACGCCGTCGAATGCACCACGCTCGAGCATCAGAACTTTGCCGCCACCGGTTTCCTCCGCGGGAGTACCGATCACTCGGACGGTGATCCCCAGTTCGTCGGCCACGGTAGCCAACGCGATGCCGGCCCCGACCGCGGCGGCGGCAATGATGTTGTGCCCACAGGCATGACCGATCTCGGGCAGCGCGTCGTACTCAGCGCAGATCGCGATGACCAACTCTCCACTGCCGTAGGTGGCATCGAAGGCCGTCGGCAGATCGACGATCCCGTGAGTGACCGCGAAACCGTGCTGCGCCAGCAGGTCCGACACTTTGGCAGCGCTGCGGAACTCCTCGAAGGCAAGTTCCGGATCGCTGTGAATCGAATGCGACAGCGCAATCAGATCGGCCCCTACGGACCTGACTGCGCTGTCGACATTCTGGTTCACGCGATCATTGTCTCACCCGAAGGAGAAGTTGCTCTTGTCAGTCACCTGAGCGAGGTCCGCAAGCGCATCGCGGTGGATGCCTGCCTTGATTCCCGCCAAGTTCTTGCCGTGAGTCGACGTCAGTGCCGATGCCTTGGCCACTGCTGCGGCGAGTACTCCGTCGCCGTCGACCGTTTCCTGCACGATGCCGGCAGCAAGTGCGTCGGCGCCGCCGAATCGACGCCCCGTCGTCATCGCGTCGACTGCCGTCTGCTTGGGCAGACGACTGTTCAACAGTGCTGACATGCCGACAGTGAACGGCATGTTCAGTCCGACCTCGGGGAGGCAGTAGAAGCCGCGGTCCGCGCGCATGATCTGGAAATCGTGTGAGGACGCGAGCATGGCGCCGGCGCCGAACGCGTGCCCCTGCACGGCCGCGACCGTGGCCATCGGGAAGGTCAACAAACGGCTGTAGATGGTGTGGACCTTGTCCAGGTAGCCGGGCAGACCGTCGAGATTGCCGAAGATCCACGTCGTGTCCAGGCCGTTCGTGTAGAACTTGCCCGTCGCGGTGGTCACCAGGGCTGCGGGCCCCTCGTGCGCTTCGACCTCGTCCAACTTGCTGTGAACAGCGTCGATCCACTCAGGGCCGAAGCGGTTCTCGTTGTCCGTTTCGCCCTCGTTGCCGAGGTACAGGATGAATACGTCGCCGTCGCGTTCGAGATAAGGCATGGATGGGAGAGTAACGCCCGCCAACTCACCCGGCGAACCGACCCGACTCCTCAGTAGGGTTGCTCACATGGGAACGATCGCCGAGGCCGCCGCCGCTGCTCTGTCCGCCATGACTGGCTCTTCGTCACCGTCAGTCGCCATCGTGCTCGGGTCGGGGTGGACCGATGCCGCAGACGTGTTCGGCGACGCCGGTGCGGACGTGACAGCCGAAGTCTCGATGGCGGATCTTCCTGGCTTCGCCCCACCGTCCGCTCTCGGCCATGCGGGCACCATTCGTTCGGTGCGCGTCGGAAACACCGAAGTTCTGCTGCTGCTCGGGCGCGCGCACGCATACGAGGGCCACGATCTCGGTACCGTCGTCCACCCGGTCCGGACAGCCATTGCTGCCGGCGCCGACACGGTCATCCTCACCAATGCGTCCGGCGGTATTCGCGAAAACTACACAGTCGGTCAACCGGTGCTGATCAGTGACCACCTGAACCTGACGGCCCGCTCTCCCCTCGTCGGCGCAGAGTTCGTCGACCTGGTCGACGCCTATTCGCCGGAACTGCGTGCGCTGGCTCGCTCGATCGACCCGGACCTTGCCGAGGGTGTTTACGCCGGGCTTCCCGGTCCTCACTACGAGACTCCGGCCGAGATTCGAATGCTTCGTACACTCGGCGCCGATCTGGTCGGCATGTCGACGGTTCACGAGACCATCGCGGCTCGTGCGCTCGGCGCCCGCGTTCTCGGCATCTCCATGGTCACCAATCTGGCCGCCGGAATCACGGGCGCCCCGCTCGACCATCAGGAAGTGCTGGCGGCAGGCAAAGCATCGGCGGCCCGGATGGGAGTGCTGCTGCGTCAACTGGTCGAGCAGCTGTGACACCACTGAACGTCACCGAGTGGATCGACGCCGATCCGGACCCAGTTACCCGCGCAGAATTAGCAGCCCTTTCCGAACATGAACTGGCCGAACGCTTTTCCGCACCACTGACGTTCGGCACTGCTGGGCTTCGCGGGCCGGTGCGCGGCGGACCCAACGGCATGAACCTCGCGGTCGTCATCCGGACCACGGCCGGTCTGGCGGCCTGGCTGACAGCTCGCTGCCAGGGCGGGTCCCGCGTTGTGGTCGGCCGCGACGCCCGGCTCGGTTCAGAGGCATTTGCTCTCGCCGCCGCCGAGGTCATGGCAGCGGCCGGGTTCGAGGTGACCCTGCTCCCCCGCCCACTGCCGACACCGCTGGTGGCGTTCGCGGTGCGCAGGCTCGGGGCAGCGGCAGGTATCCAGATCACCGCCTCCCACAATCCTGCCGCCGACAACGGTTACAAGGTGTATCTCTCGGGCGGAGCGCAACTCGTCTCCCCCGCCGATCGTGAAATCGAGAGCGAGATCGCCCGCATCGGTGGTGCCGCCGACGTCGCGCGAGCATCGGTGATTCCGGCCGACGATTCTCTGGTCGAGGAGTACATCGCCCGCATCGCGACCCTCCCGCACGGCGACGCCCGCTCGATCCGGATTGCGCTCACGGCAATGCACGGCGTCGGCGGCGAAACTGCGACCGCGGCTCTGCGAGCAGCAGGATTCGAGGACCTGCACGTCGTGGCGGAGCAGTTCGATCCCGACCCCACGTTTCCGACCGTCGAGTTCCCCAATCCCGAAGAGCCCGGTGCCGCAGACCGCCTGCTCGCCCTTGCCCGAAGTGTCGACGCTGACCTGGCGATCGCACTCGACCCGGATGCCGACCGCTGCGCCGTCGGAGTTCGCGACGGTGATCAGTGGCGCATGTTGCGCGGCGACGAAACCGGGGTGCTCCTGGCCGACCACGTACTGCACACGGCGCCCGAAGATTCGTTGGTGGCGACGACGATCGTCTCCTCGACTCTGCTCTCGAAGTTAGCGAAAGCTCGCGGAGCCAGGTTTGCGCAGACACTCACCGGATTCAAGTGGCTCACGCGCGCCGGCGACGGACTCGTCTACGCCTACGAGGAAGCGATCGGGCACTGCGTCGATCCGGATGTGGTGCGGGACAAGGACGGAATCTCAGCTGCCGTCCTTGTGGCCGACTTGGCTGCCACCCTCGCGGGCAGCAACAGAACCCTGTTGGACGTTCTAGGCGACTATGCCGTCGAATTCGGACTGCATCGCGGGGACCAAGTATCCCGCCGCGTCGAGGATTTGAGCGACATCGCCGAAATGATGAAACGACTACGCGCCGATCCTCCTGGCCAACTCGCGGGTGAGCCGGTCACGACCGAGGACTTGTCCCTGGTTCGCGGTGGTATGCGCACCGACGCAGTGATATTCGACGGGCCGTCGATCCGCGTGGTAGTTCGACCGTCCGGAACCGAGCCCAAGCTCAAGTGTTATCTCGAAGTTGTCGTCCCGGTGGCGAACCGCGACGACCTCGCGAACGCACTAGAGCAGGCGAAGGCCCGGCTGGCCGAACTCCGAACCTTCGCCCTTTCGCTCTAGCGGGGTCCGAACTGCCGATCGCCGGCGTCACCGAGACCGGGGACGATGAAAGCGTTCTCGTCGAGTCCGTCATCGATGCTCGCGATGACCAGACGAACCGGGTGGCCGGACGCTGCCAGCGCGTCGACGCCGGCCGGAGCGGCCACGACGCACACTGCCGTGACATCCGTCGCGCCACGCGCAACCAGCAAGTCGATGGTGTGCACCATCGAGCCACCGGTGGCGAGCATCGGATCGAGCACGAACACCGGGATACCGGACAGATCCGCAGGCAGGGATTCGAGGTACGGAACCGGCTGATGAGTCTCTTCGTCACGTGCCATTCCGACAAAGCCGACGCCGGCCGACGGAATCAGCGCACTCGCCTGTTCGACCATGCCCAGACCGGCCCGCAGCACGGGTACCAACAACGGCGGCTTCGCGAGCCGGATGCCCGTCGTCGCTGCTACCGGGGTGTCGACCGGAAACTCCTCGACCTCCGCGTCACGCATGGCCTCGTAGACCAGCATGTGCGTGAGCCTGCGAAGTGCGGAACGAAAAGTTGCGTTCTCACTGCGTGCATCACGCATTGTCGTCAAGAGGGCCGCCGCGAGCGGATGGTCGACTACGTGCGTTTGCATGACCATCAGAATAGTTCCTCGGGAACCGGAGCACCCCGCGCGGCGTCCAAGAAGGAGTAAGCGCAACGGGGGGAAGACAAGTTGACAAATCTGGATCTGGACACTGAAAGCATCGCGGAGTTCGCCACGCGGTTGGGCACTGTTGCCGACAACGTCGCGCAAGCGCGACAGGACGCGGCGGGTGGCGATCACTTGGCTCTGTCCACTGTGCTCGGGCTGATCGGCGGCGACTTCGTCGATGTCGCGAGCCGAGCACAGCAAGCGCACATCGACGACATCGATCGACTGTCCGCTGTGATCTCCAGCGTCCAGTCAGCCACCCGCGACGCTCACGCCGTCTATCTCGACTCCGAGGAATCGGTACGAACGACTCTCGCTGAAGCCGCACGCTCATGATCGACGTCGACGCACTCGCACGACCGATCATCGATCTGGTCGACGTTGTCGGGACTGGCGTCCCCAGCGCAAGTGGACCCGACGTCGGCATCCGAATCGCTACGGACGCCCTCGAGATCGCATACCAATTGGGAAGCGCTGCTCTGAGCGAACTGGCGTCCTCTCAGAGCTCGTCCACGGCACTCACCGCTGCGGTGACCAAAACCGAGCAGACGCAGACGTCGACGCGAAACCTCGCCGATCGTGGGACCGACATCGCCGGCGTCGTGGACGAAGCAACAACGTCCGTGTACGCGGGAATGACCGAACTCGGTGAGATTCTCCAGTCGTTTCTGACACTCGCGATCAAGGCCGGGCCGACGCTCATGACACCGACGGGCCAATTGATGTTGTTGTCGGCCGCGTTGGAGCACCTCGGACGCGCGGTATCGGTTATCGAGCGGGTACGCGGTGAGCTGGCGGGGTCGACCGACAAGATGTCCGCACTCGTCCCGTCCGTCCCGATACCCGATCCCGCACCTGGAGTCTCCGAGTCGGCGGGCGGTTCCGGTTCCGTCGGTGGTTCTGGTTCCGTCGGTGGTTCTGGTTCCGTCGGTGGAGTAGAGGTCGAACTTCCCGACGGCTCGATTGCCACCGCACCGAACGCCGAGGCCGCTGCTGCCGTACGCAACGCGCTTACTCAACAGGGTGTCCCGTACGCCTGGGGAGGCACGACACCCGGAGTCGGTCTGGACTGCAGTGGTCTGACGCAATGGGCATACGGCCAGGCCGGAGTCGATATTCCGAGGTTGGCTCAGGAACAGGGAATCGGGAACCAGGTCGATCAGAACAATCTGATGCCGGGCGACCTCGCGGTCTGGGACGGACACGTCGCCATGGTGATCGGCAACGGTCAGATGGTCGAAGCCGGCGACCCAGTCGAAATCAGTGCCATCCGAACCACGAACAGCGGCATGGGCTTTCACGGTTTCTACCGTCCGACAGAATGACAGGAAACATGAACGAGAACATGCGGGAATCACCGCCGATCATCACTGCCGTCGCCGTCAACCGCGCCGGAACCATCGCGGTCCGCGCCACAGAGCACGCCGTGCCCGTGGACCTGCGGATCAGCCAGGAGGAACTGCGGTACGGCGGGGAACGGTTGGCGCAACAGATACTCACACTGTGCTCGAAAGCAGCGATCGAGGCCGGCGCCCGCCATCGTGTGGAGCTCGAAGAGACCGGAGTCCCGGCAGCGATCCTCGATCGGCTCGGTCTCGCGACCCGAGACGAACTGGCCGATGTCGACGCCGCCGAGGGCCAGAACCTTCCGTCGAGCTGGATGCGTTCGATATGAGCGAGATTGATCGAATCATGGAGCTGGCGAAACACCGGACCGGACTCTTGCAGGACGCCGTCGACGGGGTCGGCGCTCTGCGGGCAGTCGTCTCGAGCGAGGGTGGGATAGTCACGGCGACTGTCGACGGGCTGGGCGCTCTGGTCGACCTACGGATTACCGACTCAATCACCGCGATGAATTCTCGCTCTGTGGCCGCATTGACTGTCGCAACAATTCACCAGGCAGTTCGACAGTCCAACGACGAACGAGAGCGACTGGTCAGTGAGCTCCGAGTGGCACTGAAACAAACGTGACGAACCCCCGCTATGCCTTTCGCTCTGCGGTGGATAGGCTTCCGCCCATGGCTGGAGACATCGTCCCTATCGAAATCGGACTCACCGACGGAGACCTCGTCACTTTGTGGGCACCCCGCTGGCGCGAGGGCGACGACGAGTGGGAAGCGTTCCTCGGCCATGAGGAAGACCTGTACGGGTTCTCCTCCGTCGCAGAACTCGCGGCCTTCATCCGAACGGACTCCGACAACGACCTGGTCGAGCATCCGGCGTGGGCCGTCGTCTCCGGACTGTCGGCAGCCGAGCTCGAACCGGAAGAGAACTTCACCTTCGACTTCGTCGGCGTGCCGGAACTGGCCGCAGGTGATCCTGAGGCACTGGCGGTCTCGGAACTCGAAGACACCTTGAACATGGCTCGCAACATCGGCGAGGTGTGCGAACTGGACGCGGTCATCCGCTTCTTCAGCGGCCATCCGGTTCTCGGCGCGCTTGCGACCGGCGCCGGCACCTTCGAAGGTCGCGAAGGCCTGGAGCTGTGGGACCAGGTCGGCGCTGCGATCGTCAAGGACTGGGACGCCGTTCTCGACGCCATCGACAAGGTGGTCACCTCCCCGAAGGTCGATGCAGCTGCCGTCGCGGTCGCCGAAGCTGAACTGCTCGCTGCCGCCGAGAACACCGTCGACGCCGACGATGTCGCTGAGGAGGGAGAGGACGAGGAATTCGACGAAGACGACCTCGACGAGGAGGAAGACGAAGTCGAGACCTTCTGGGGCGAGGTCGGTGTCGACCCGATCCGCATCATCACCTCAGCCGAGACGTTCTACACTCTGCGCTGCTACATGGGCGATCAGGCGATCTTCCTCGGCAAGGACGGACTGATCACCGTTTTCCGTAGCGAGCGCGCACTCGCTCGCTACCTCGCCGACAACCACGAACACGATCTCTCGCAGGTCAGCACGTACGGCGAAATTCAGAATGCTGCCGTCGACGGTTCACTCGAAATCGAGGTCACGGACGAGAACGTCTACGTTCTGCCCGGCATCGCCGACGACCTCGCCCAGGGCCCGGACGTCGTCGACGCCGAGCAACTGGAACTTGCCGTCGAATTGTTCACCGATGCAGCGGATTTCGCCGACGACGACTCCACCGAGGAGGCTCTGTCCGCGTCGAACGAGCTGGGTTGGTACGTCTCGTACCTCCTCAACCCCGATCCGTCGCGGATGGCTCCGAGTGCGCCGTTCACCAAGGAATCCGAGGCCTGGCGCGAACTCGAGCGTGAGTTCGAGGCCCGGCTGCGATCTGAGTAGTCGGGTGCACGTCAGCTAGCCGATGAGCACGGCGTAACCCGGCTTGATGACGTCGTCGATCAACGCGAGGCGCTCGTCGAACGGGATGAAGGCCGACTTCATCGCGTTGATGGTGAAGCGTTCCAGATCGGTCCAGCCGTAACCGAAGGTCTCGACCAACGCGGCCATTTCCCGGCTCATGCTGGTGTCGCTCATCAGCCTGTTGTCAGTGTTGACGGTCACGCGGAAGCGCAAGTCCGCCAACAGTCCGAACGGATGGTCCGACAGGGCCGCTACGGCTCCGGTCTGCACGTTCGAACTCGGGCACAGTTCCAGGGGAATGCGCATGTCACGGACGTAGTTCGCGAGTCGACCCAGCTCTGCCCCACCTTGGCCGGCTACGTCGATGTCGTCCACGATCCGCACGCCGTGGCCCAACCGATCCGCTCCGCAGAAGGCGATGGCTTCGTGGATCGACGGCAACCCGAACGCCTCACCCGCGTGAATCGTGAAGTGGGCGTTCGCATCACGCATGTATTCGAAGGCGTCGAGGTGCCGGCTCGGCGGGTTACCGGCCTCGGCACCGGCGATGTCGAAACCGACGACGCCGCGGTCCCGGAATCGCACAGCGAGTTCGGCGATCTCTCGTGACCGGGCGGCATGCCTCATCGCCGTGAGAAGACACCCGATTCGGATCTCCCGTCCCGCGACCCTGGCAGCGGATTCGCCGGCCCGGAAACCTTCGAGAACGTGCTCGACGACCTCGTCCAAACTCAGGCCTTGTTCCAGGTGCTGCTCGGGCGCAAAACGGATTTCGGCATAGACGACGTTGTCGTCGGCCAGATCCTCGGCGCACTCGCGCGCGACCCGCGCGAGCCCTTCGGGAGTCTGCATCACGGCGACTGTGTGCGCGAACGTTTCGAGGTAGAGCTCGAGCGATCCGCTGTCAGCGGCAGTTCGGAACCATTGCGCCAGTTCGGATGCCGTAGTCGCCGGCAGCTCGTCGTAGCCACACTGCTCGGCCAGTTCGAGGACAGTCTCGGGTCTGAGTCCTCCGTCGAGATGATCGTGGAGAAGAACTTTGGGTGCGCTGCGGATCGTGGTCAACTCCGGTGCGTTCATTCGCCAACGCTAACGCGAATCACCCACAATTCGCTCGATGAGCAACGGTCGCGAAACGGTGTCGGAATCGGCCCCGATCGACCAGCCTCCGCCGAGGCTCCGCCGCGCAGGATCAAATCTCTCGGGAGTGTCGGTGTGCAGTGTCATCAGCTTCTGTCCGGCGCGGACCACGTCGCCGGGCTTCGCGTGCATCTCGATGCCGGCACCGGCCTGAACGGCTTCGCCCTGTCGTTCGCGTCCGGCTCCGAGCTTCCAGGCCGCGATGCCCACCGCCATGGCGTCGAGTCGGGTCAGCACGCCGTCTCGGTCCGCGGTGACGACGTCGCTGTGCCGGGCCACCGGCAGCGTCGCGTGTGGGTCCCCACCTTGTGCGGCGATCATCGCGCGCCACCGGTCCATGGCCGTGCCGTCGGCCAGTCTGTCTGCGGGGTCGATACCGTCGATCCCAGCCGCGGACAGCATCTCCCGAGCCAGGACCAGGGTCAGCTCGACGACGTCGGACGGCCCGCCGCCTGCCAGCACCTCGACGGATTCACGCACCTCGAGAGCGTTGCCAGCCGTCAATCCCAGCGGGGTGTCCATCCCGGTGATGAGAGCACTTGTACGCACGCCGGCGTCGTTGCCCAACTCGACCATCGTGCGTGCCAACTCTCGCGCGTCGCCGAGGTCCTTCATGAACGCTCCGGAACCGACTTTGACGTCGAGCACCAGGGCGCCGGTTCCCTCGGCAATCTTCTTGCTCATGATCGAACTTGCGATCAGCGGAATGGATTCCACCGTTCCGGTCACGTCGCGCAGCGCGTAGAGCTTCTTGTCGGCGGGGGCCAGGTTCGCTCCGGCAGCGCAGATCACCGCGCCGATTTTCGGGTCCGCGAGAATGTCGACCATCTCCGTCGCCGTGAGCTCGGCTCGCCAACCTGGAATGGCCTCGAGCTTGTCGAGAGTTCCGCCGGTGTGGCCGAGTCCGCGTCCCGACAACTGCGGGACTGCAAGACCACATGCCGCGACGAGGGGTGCGAGCGGAAGGGTGATCTTGTCCCCAACACCACCGGTCGAATGCTTGTCGACGGTGGGCAGCGGCAAGTCCGAAAAGTCCATCCTCCCGCCGGATTCGATCATTGCCTCGGTCCATCGGCCGGTCTCTGCTCGTGACATTCCTCGGAAATAGATCGCCATCGCGAGCGCCGACATCTGCTCGTCGCCGACGACCCCCTCAGTGAACGCCTGAACTATCCAGTCGATCTCGGTTCCCGACAACTCGCGGCCGTCACGCTTGGCGCCGATGATGGAAACTGCGTCAAACATGGCGGAGCCCCTCTGCTTGTTCCGGCCCGAAAGCATCAGGCAACAGCTCGCTCAGCGGCTTGAACCCACTGCTCGTGTCGACAAGCATCTCACCCCCGCCGTGCTCGAGAAGAAGCTGTCTGCACCTGCCGCATGGCATCAGAATCGAGCCCTTCGCGTCGCAGCACGTGAAGGCAACCAGCCGCCCGCCCCCGGTGGCGGCTAAGTTACCGACGAGTCCACATTCGGCACACAGGCTCAAACCGTATGAGACATTTTCCACATTGCATCCTGAGACGATCCGACCATCGTCTACCAGGGCAGCTGCACCCACTGCATAGCCCGAGTACGGTGCATAAGCCTGCCGCATGACCACTTGCGCGTTGTGCCGCAACAACTTCCAGTCGATGTCACCCATGGTTCGTTATCCAATCACGCCGACTGAATGGATGCAGAAACCACGCCGAAACCGACTAGGTGAGATTGGAAAGGCAAACCTTACAAAGAGTTTGGTACGCGTACGAATCCCGCATCTGATTAGTTCCCGGTTTCACATAGGTTTAGAGTCTGAGTCAAGTCGGTTCAGGATCCCGTCGAGCCCGGGCTGAGGTACATCGAAGCTCTCTGCAGGCTCGACGCGTCCACCAATGACGTTGGAGGCACAGCACTCGATGAGTACTACGACTGAAGCCGCTCCTCAGAAGGAGCGCACGAGGTCGCTTTACCGGGGCGACCCCGGAATGTGGTCCTGGGTTCTACACCGGATCACAGGCGTCGCTACTTTCTTCTTCCTATTCGTACACGTTCTCGATACGGCACTCGTTCGGGTCAATCCCGATACGTACGACGCCGTCATCGACACGTACAAGAACCCCCTCGTCGGCCTCATGGAGATCGGCCTCGTCGGCGTAGTCCTCTACCACGCCCTCAACGGCGTGCGCGTGATGTTGGTGGACTTCTGGTCGAAGGGCCCGAAGTACCAGCGCGTCATGCTCTGGACCATTCTGACGATCTGGTTCCTGGTGATGATCCCAGGCGCCGGACGCATCCTCATCAACATGTTTGCGGAGCACTGACATGGCGACTACTCACGGACCCGAAGCCAAGAGCCTGGGCACCTCATACGACCGTCCCGCAAGCCTGGACAACCCGCGGTCCCCGCGCGCGAAGGCTCGGAACAACTTCGAGTTGTACGCATGGCTGTTCATGCGCTTCTCCGGCGTCGCCCTGATCGTTCTGGTCCTGGGCCACATGTTCATCATGCTGATGCTCGACGGTGGCGTTCACCGTCTGAACTTCGCATTCGTCGCAGGTCGCTGGTCCAGCCCGTTCTGGCAGTTCTGGGATCTGACGATGTTGTGGCTGGCACAGCTGCACGGCGGTAACGGCCTGCGCACGGTCATCGCGGACTACTCCCGCAAGGACTCCACGCGCTTCTGGCTGACCACGATCCTCGTTCTCTCGATGATCCTGATCATGGGCCTGGGCACGTACGTCATCTTCACCTTCGACCCCAATATCTCGGCGAGCTAGGGGAGCACAGACTTCATGCAGGAACATCGTTATGACGTGGTCATCGTCGGCGCCGGCGGCGCAGGCATGCGTGCGGCAATCGAAGCTGGCCCCCGTGCCCGCACGGCCGTACTGACCAAGCTCTACCCCACCCGCAGCCACACCGGCGCGGCCCAGGGCGGCATGTGTGCCGCACTGGCGAACGTGGAGGAAGACAACTGGGAGTGGCACACCTTCGACACCGTCAAGGGCGGCGACTACCTCGCCGACCAGGACGCCGTCGAGATCATGGCCAAAGAGGCCATCGACGCGGTGCTCGACCTCGAGAAGATGGGTCTGCCGTTCAACCGCACGCCCGAAGGCAAGATCGACCAGCGTCGATTCGGTGGCCACACGCGTGACCACGGCAAGGCACCCGTCCGCCGTGCGTGTTACGCAGCCGACCGCACCGGTCACATGATCCTGCAGACGCTGTACCAGAACTGCGTCAAGCACGACGTCGAGTTCTTCAACGAGTTCTACGCGCTCGACATCGCCATCACCGAGACCGAGGACGGCCCGGTTGCCACCGGTGTCATCTGCTACGAGCTCTCGACCGGCGAGCTGCACATCTTCCACGCCAAGTCGATCATCTTCGCGACCGGCGGCTCGGGACGTATGTACAAGACGACGTCCAACGCGCACACCCTCACCGGTGACGGCATGGGCATCATCTTCCGCAAGGGCCTGCCCCTCGAGGACATGGAGTTCCACCAGTTCCACCCGACAGGACTCGCCGGTCTCGGCATCCTGATCTCGGAAGCCGTCCGTGGTGAAGGTGGCATTCTCCGTAATGCCGACGGCGAGCGCTTCATGGAGCGCTACGCCCCCACCATCAAGGACCTCGCTCCGCGTGACATCGTGGCCCGTTCGATGGTCCTCGAGGTTCTGGAAGGCCGCGGCGCCGGCCCGAACAAGGACTACGTCTACATCGACGTGACGCACATCCCCGAGGAAGTTCTCGACGAGAAGCTCCCCGACATCATGGAGTTCTCGCGCACCTACCTCGGCGTGGACCCCGTCAAGGAGCCCGTGCCCGTCTACCCGACGTGCCACTACGTCATGGGCGGTATCCCCACCAAGATCAACGGTGAGGTTCTGCGCAACAACGACGAGGTCGTCAAGGGCCTGTATGCCGCCGGCGAATGTGCCTGCGTTTCCGTGCACGGTGCAAACCGCCTCGGCACCAACTCGCTCCTCGACATCAACGTGTTCGGCCGCCGCGCCGGCATCGCTGCCGCCGAGTACGCGAACTCCACCGAGTTCGTCGACCTGCCGGAAACCCCGGCTGCGATGGTCGAAGACTGGGTCGGCGTCATCCTGTCCGATCACGGCCACGAGCGCGTTGCGGACATCCGCACCGAGCTGCAGCAGTCGATGGACAACAACGCCTCCGTCTTCCGCACCGAAGAGCGCCTCACCCAGGCACTCAAGGATGTGCGTGCTCTCAAGGAGCGCTACAACCACATCACGGTCCAGGACAAGGGCAAGCGCTACAACAGCGACCTGCTCGAGGCCATCGAGCTGGGCTTCCTCCTCGAAATGGCAGAGGTCACCGTCGTCGGCGCCCTCAACCGCAAGGAATCGCGCGGCGGCCACGCTCGTGAGGACTTCCCGGATCGCAACGACGCCGAGTACATGAAGCACACGATGGCGTACAAGGAGGGTGACGGCCTGCTCTCCGACATCCGTCTGGACTACAAGCCGGTGATCCAGACCCGCTACGAGCCGATGGAGCGTAAGTACTGATGTCTGCGCCTGCTGTAGATGCACCCAAACTCCCCGCTGTTCCCGAGGGGGCCGTCATGGTCACTCTCAAGATCGCGCGGATGAACCCCGAATCGGGCGAGGGCCAGCACTGGGACAGTTTCCAGGTCCCGGCACTGCCCACCGACCGTTTGCTCAACCTGCTGCTGTACGTGAAGGGTTACCTCGACGGCACCCTCACGTTCCGTCGCAGCTGCGCACACGGTGTCTGTGGATCGGACGCCATGCGGATCAACGGTGTGAACCGTCTGGCCTGCAAGCTGCTGATGAAGGACATGCTGCCCAAGGACGGCAAGCCGGTCACCATCACGGTCGAGCCCATCAAGGGCCTGCCCGTCGAGAAGGACCTGGTTGTCGACATGGAACCCTTCTTCGACGCATTCCGCGCCGTGAAGCCGTTCCTCATCACCAGTGGCAACGAGCCCACTCGTGAGCGCATCCAGAGCCAGCACGACCGTGCTCGTTTCGACGACACGACAAAGTGCATCCTCTGCGCATGCTGCACCACGTCGTGCCCCGTGTACTGGAGCGACGGCAGCTACTTCGGTCCCGCTGCCATCGTCAACGCACACCGGTTCATCTTCGACAGCCGTGACGAGGCTGCTTCCGAGCGTCTCGACATCCTGAACGACAAGGACGGCGTGTGGCGTTGCCGCACCACGTTCAACTGCACCGACGCATGCCCCCGCGGCATCCAGGTGACAAAGGCAATTCAGGAAGTCAAGCGAGCTCTGCTCTTCGCTCGATAGTCAGGCCTTCGGCCCTGTGCGCGGTTAGGGAGTCTCCGGACTCCTTAACCGCGCACAGCTATGTCGGGGGCATGTTGAGCGGTGTCACGACTTGAACCGGTGACGTCGTAAAGCCGAAGTGAGCGCCCATGGCGCCGTGTTCTTTCATGACCACCTGACAGGCAGTGCGAACATCCGCACGCAGATCGTGGTGGAGCACCGCTGATATTCGCCTCTCCCCCAGCAACTTTCGATTGTCACCGTCGAGATCGTGGGCGATGAAGACACTGCACTCCCGGTTCAGTTCTTCGAACGCGTCGACCGTGGCCAGGTTGCCACCACCGATCGAATAGACAGCCCGGATCTGCGGATCGGATTCGAGTGCCGCTCGCACCAGTTTCCTACTCGTCTGATCCAGACCGTCACTGTTCGGAATGTCGATCAACCGTCGATGCGGAGCCGCGACGCGCATGGCGGATCGAAATCCCATCTCCCGTTCTTCCTCCCCGCGAAAGAATCCGCTACTCATGCTGACCAGCACGTTGCCGTCCCGATCCCTCAGCCACTGATCGATCAAGTACGCGGCGGTGGCTCCGGCGGCTCGGTTGTCGATGCCGATGTAGGCGGCTCGCCTGCTACCGGGAACATCGGTCACCAACGTGACGACCGGAATCTTTGCCGCCACCAACCGGTCGATCGCCGCCACGACTTCCGGAGTGTCGGGAGCCTTGACGATGACTCCGTGGGATCCGCGTCGGCGAATCTTGTCGAGCGTCGACGTCATCGCTTCGACCGAACCGGTTTCACGAAAGTGGAACCGGGAACGAACGACAGCAGGCGCAAGGGTCGGCAGTTCGTCCTCGAGCGCGTCACGGACGGCGTCGGAAAACCTTGCGGGGGTTTGCAACACGACGTCGACGATGAACGTGCGCCCGACCAGTTTCAGTTGCGAGCGTTGACGTTCCAGGTCCGTGATCGCCTGGCGAACCTCCGATCGTGTGCCCTCCCGAACTCCAGGACGGTCGTTGAGCACCCGGTCGACGGTGGCCTCACTCAGGCCCGACTGCTGAGCGATCTCCCGTACTTTGAATCGATGCGCCACAACTACCTCACGATGATGGATATTTGATGGTTTTTCGCTGTTGCTCGAGGTCTTCGTCACAGCCAGACTAAACCCATGACTTCTCCGCCGGGCGTAACCAGGCCCGCACTCCTAGCCGACACCGTCGTACTGGTCAGTGGCGGCTCGCAAGGCGTCGGCGCCGGCGTCGTACGCGCCGCAGTCCGTGAGGGCGCTCAGGTGGCTTTCACCGGCCGACGCCCGGACGTCGGAAAGGCTCTCGAGGCAGAACTTTCGGGAACCCACTTCATCGAAGCCGATGTGGCGCAGACCGATTCCGCGCTCGCCAGCGTGGCCGAGACGATCTCACATTTCGGCCGCGTGGATGCCCTCGTCAATTCCGCCGGACTCACCTCGCGCGGCACGCTGCTCGACACCACCGAGGAACTCTTCGACCAGCACATCGCGGTGAACCTTCGCGGTCCGTTCTTCACGATGCAGGCAGCCGTCAAGGACATGCGCGAGCGTGCGGTCCCCGGGTCCATCGTCAACATCATCTCCACGTCCGAACTCGGCGGGCAACCGTATCTCGCGCCGTACGTGGCAGCGAAGGCCGGGCTGGCGGGGCTGACCCGCAACGCCGCCCATGCGCATCGCTGGGATCGTATCCGGATCAACGGTCTCGACATCGGGTGGACACAGACCGAGGGAGAAGACCTCACGCAGAGAGCTTTTCACGACGCTGGTGACGATTGGCAGGAACGTGCGGGCAGCACCCTCCCCATGGGCAAGCTCGGACAGGTCGACGAAATCGCCGACTTCGTCGTCTTCCTGCTCTCCGATCGCAGCGGAGTCGTGACAGGTTCGATCATCGACTGGGACCAGAACGTCTTCGGAGGGCTGGACTGATGGGCGCTCGTATCGGAGTCATCGGCCTCGGACGAATCGGCAGCTACCACGCCCGAAACCTGCTGACGACGGACGGCGTCGACGCACTGGTTGTCACCGACGTCGACGCACGTCGAACCTCGGACGTGGCAAGCGAACTCGACGTGGAGTCCGCTGCCGATCCCGACGCGCTTTTAGCGTCAGGCATCGACGGCGTTCTGATCGCCGCGTCGTCGAGTTCGCACGCCGACCTGATCGAAGCCGCTGTCCGCCGAGACATCCCGACGTTCTGCGAAAAGCCGGTAGCCGACTCGATCGAATCCTCGGTTCGTGTCCTCGCGACTGCCGAGCAGACGTCGGTACCAGTACAGATCGGATTTCAGCGCCGATTCGACCCGTCATTTGTGGCGGCGTACGACGCAGTTCGATCTGGAGAACTCGGTTGGATCCACACTCTCCGATCGACCACCCTCGACCCCGCTCCCCCGCCGATCTCGTACATCGCACACTCCGGCGGCATCTTCCGCGACTGCTCGATCCACGATTTCGACATCGTCAGGTGGGTCAGCGGCCGCGAAGTCACCACGGTTTTTGCCACCGGCTCGAATCAGGGTGATCGCGGGATCGCCGATGCCGGTGACGTCGACACCGCCGCAACGGTTCTCACTTTCGAAGGCGGAACCATCGCGGTCGTGTCAAATACCCGCTACAGCGGCCGCGGCTACGACTGCCGACTCGAGGTACTCGGCTCGGCGGACTCCGTCGTTGCCGGGCTGGACGACCGCTTGCCACTCCGCTCTCTCGACCCCGAAACATCGTTCCCCTCGAAGGAGCCGTACACGTTCTTCATGGACCGCTTCACGTCCGCCTACCGTGCGGAACTCGAAGCATTCCTCGGCGTTGTCGCCGGGCGTCGGGAATCACCGTGCACGCCCACAGATGCGGTCGAGTCGGCGTGGATCTCCGAAGCTGCAACGCACTCTCTGCGCGAGGGTCGGCCCGTCACGATCACCGAAGTCAAAGATCTGTTCCTTCACGACAAGAATGAGGCACACACATGAGCACTCCTCGCATCGCCGGCGCACCGATCTCCTGGGGCGTGTGCGAAGTCCCGGGCTGGGGCTACCAACTCGACCCTGCGCAAGTCCTCCGGGAAATGCGCGAAGTCGGTCTGGCGGCAACGGAAATCGGACCGGAGGGCTTTCTGCCGACAGCACCCGCCGAAATGGCCAAGGTGCTCGCGGATCACGACCTGAGCGCAGTCGGCGGGTTTGCACCAGTACTGCTGCACGATGACGATCATGATCCGGTACCCGGCATCTCCCCCATCCTCGACGGTTTTGTCGCCTCGGGTGCCGAGGTTTTGGTTCTGGCCGCCGCGACGGGTTCCGACGGCTACGATTCACGCCCAGAACTGGACGAGCAGAGTTGGAAAACCCTGCTGCACAATCTCGATCGCCTCACCGACGCCGCCGCCGAGCGTGGAATCAGGGCAGTTGTCCACCCTCACGTCGGAACGATGATCGAGCAGCGCGACGAGGTCCTGCGAGTGCTCGACGGCTCGGCCATCCCACTGTGCCTGGACACCGGCCACCTGTTGATCGGCGGCACCGATCCGGTCGACCTGGCGCGTCAAGCTCCCGAGCGCATCACCCACGTGCATCTCAAGGACGTCGACGATGCCCTCGCATCACGCGTTCGCAGTGGTGAGCTCACCTACACCGACGGCGTGAAGGCGGGAATGTACCGTCCACTCGGTGGCGGCGACGTCGACATCGCCGGTGTCACAGCCATATTGCAGCGCCACGGTTTCGACGGATGGTACGTGCTCGAGCAGGACACCATTCTGACCGAGGCTCCGTCCGACGAGGGACCGGTGCGCGATGTGCGAGCGAGCGTCGAGTATCTGCGGTCGGTTCTGTGACACCTGCCCCGCTGCGGATAGGCATTCTGGGAGCCTCACGCATCGCCGAGAACGCGATGATCAAACCTGCAACGGCCACCGGGCACCGCCTGGTGGCCGTTGCCGCACGCAGCCCCGAGCGGGCCAGAGCCTATGCAGCCCAGCATGGGATCGAACGGGTGGTCGGTTCGTACGCCGAGCTGATCTCGGATCCGGAGGTGGACGTCGTCTACAACGCGCTGCCCAACAGCCTGCACGGACCGTGGAATCTCGCCGCCGTTCAGGCCGGCAAGCACGTGCTGACGGAGAAACCGTTTTCGAGCAACGCGGTGGAAGCGCGTGCTGTAGCCGAGGCAGCGCGCGTGAGCGGAGTGACGCTGCTCGAGGGGTTCCACTACCTCTTTCATCCGGTGAACCGGCGCCTGCTGGATGTGGTTCGGAGCGGCACAGTCGGCGCGGTCACTCGGGTGGAAACCGTACTGCGGATGCCCAAACCATCCGAGAACGACCCGCGGTGGGAGCTCGCCTTGTCAGGCGGGTCACTGATGGACCTGGGCTGCTACGGGTTACATGCTTCCCGGATGCTGAGTGACGTCTGTGGTGGTGCGCCAGTGGTGACCGGGACCCGCCACGAGGAATACGCTCCGGGGGTCGATTCGTGGTTCGACATCGAACTCGAGTATCCCGGCGGAGCGCGGGCATCCGTTGTGACAACGATGTTGGACGAGCAGTACCACTTCACCTTCCGGGTCTTCGGATCCAACGGAGACGTCCTGGTGCACAACTTCCTCCAGCCGGACGTCGACGACCGTGTCTCCGTCACTGTCCATGGGCGCACGAGTATCGAGCAGCTGGGCACGAAGTCGTCGTACACCTGGCAACTCGAAGCGTTCGCCGATCATCTGTCCGGGGTCTCGGCGCTGCCGATCGGACCGGGCGACGCGGTAGCCAACATGACGATCATCGACGAGGCGTACATGCATTCCGGCCTCGGGGTTCGGCCGACGACCATCCTCTGACGAAACGACTACAGCCTCGGTTCGATTCGAACCGAGGCTGTAGTCGCGAGGTTTTGATCTAACGGCGAAGCTCGTGGGTCAGTGTCTCGAGCTCGTCACCGCCCGCCATCTCCTTGGTCAGTTCTTCGAGTGAGATGTCGTCGTACTTGGCGTCGAGCTTCTGCCTGCCTCGGTTGAGGAGCACGAAGTGATCGCCGACCATGTACGCGTGGTGCGGATTGTGCGTGATGAAGATGACGCCGAATCCCTGTTCCTTGGCAGCGGTGATGTAGCGCAACACCATTCCCGACTGCTTGACGCCGAGCGCTGCTGTCGGCTCGTCGAGAATCAGCACGCGGGCACCGAAGAAGATGGCGCGGGCGATGGCAACACACTGACGCTGACCGCCGGAGAGACTACCAATCGGTGCGTCGACGTCAGGCAGTTCGATGCCCATCTTCGACAGTTCCGAAAGAGTCGTCGCGCGCATGGCGTTGGCGTCGAGCGACTTGATCAGACCACCCTTGCGCAGTTCCTGCCCGAGGAAGAAGTTGCGCCACACCGGCATCAACGCAACAACGGCGAGGTCCTGATAGACCGTCGCGATGCCTTTGCCAAGCGCTTCTTTAGGCGAGTGGAACGTTGTCGGTTCGCCGTCGACGAGTAGTTCACCTTCGCTCTGCTGGTGCAGACCGGCGATGATCTTGATCAGCGTGGACTTGCCTGCGCCGTTGTCACCGAGCACACCGGTCACTTCACCCGCACCGACGCGCAGGTTGATTCCCTTGAGCGCGATGATGTTTCCGTATTGCTTACCGACGTCCTTGAGCTCGATCAGTGGCACGTTGCCGCCCGAGTTCGAGAGAGCCGGAACTTCAGCTGTGGTACTCATGTGTCACCTTTTCGCAGCGTAGTTGCGGAATGCGTTGTTGGCGATGACCGCGAACAGCAGCATGGCGCCGAGGAAGAACTTGAACCAGTCCGGGTTCCAGCCTGCGTAGACGATGCCCTGGTTGGTCATACCGAAGATGAATGCGCCGATCGCAGCGCCGATCGCGGTTCCGTAACCACCGGTGAGCAAACAACCGCCGATGACTGCGGCGATGATGTACAGGAACTCGTTACCGACACCCTGACCGGACTGAACGGTATTGAACGAGAACAGCAGATGCATGCCCACGAACCAGGCAGCAAAGCCGACGGTCATGAACAAACCGATCTTGACTGCGGTCACCGGCACACCGATCGCGCGGGCACTGTCCTGATTGCCGCCGACCGCGAAGATCCAGTTGCCGATCTTGGTCTTGAACAAAACAAATGTTGCAATCGCGGTGAACAGCAGCCACCACACGACCGTGATCTTGACGGACACCCCGAAGACCGAGAACGACGACGCGAATACCTTTTTCGCAGAATCGAATCCGGCCATGTCGGAGACGCTGGGTGTGGCAACCTGACCACTCACGAGCTTGGTGACGGCCAGGTTGATTCCGGTCAACATCAGGAACGAGCTCAGGGTGATGAGGAAGCTGGGAATCTTCGTCTTCATGACGAGGTAGCCGTTGAAGAATCCGACTGCGAGCGAGACGACCAGCGCCAGAATCGCACCCACCCACAGATTGAGGTGCAGGTTGTAGGCGATCATCGACGCGGCGAGCGAGGACGTGGTGACTGCGACGCCGGCGGATAGGTCGAACTCGCCGCCGATCATGAGCAGGGCGACCGCGCAAGCCATGATGCCGATCGTGGAGCTGGAGTAGAGCACTGTCGCAAGCGCTTCCGGCGTACGGAACGGTGCCGCGACGATACAGAAGAAGATGAAGATGGCGATGGCGCCGACAAGTGAACCCATCTCCGGGCGGAGCAGTAGGCGCTGAATGCGCTTTTGCTCCTTCACCCGTTCATCGGTCACGACTTTGTGGGCGGCAAGGTCGAGATCTGCCTGAGTGGACATGATTTCCCTTCCGTGCTGGACAGGCGCACGGAGGGCGGACTCTCAGCCCTCCGTGCGCCCGGATCAGCGAGTTCCGTTCTTGGCGTACTCGGCGACCGAGTCGATGTTGGTGTTGTCGATGAACGCGGGTCCGGTCAGGGTCGGCAAGCCGCCACCGATCACGTTGCCGTTGTTGAGGTAAAGCCACAGCGAATCGATGGCGAGGTAGCCCTGCAGGAAGGGTTGCTGGTCCACTGCCCACTGCACGTCACCGGATTTGATGGCGTCGACGAGCGCCGCGTTGGTGTCGAAAGTGACGACCTTCGCCTTGCTGCCCGCATTGCCGACCGACGTCACGGACGTCAAGGCAAACGGAGCACCGAGTGCGAGAACTCGATCGATTGCCGGGTCCTGTTGAAGTTTCGCGGTGATGGTCGATTCCACCGACGGCATGTCCTTGCCGTTGACGTTGAGAATCTCCGTCGTTCCCTTGAACGACTTCTTCACTCCGGCACAACGTGATTCGAGGCTCACGTTGCCCTGCTCCTGAATGACGCACAACACCTTGGTGGCACCTTCGGTGTTGAGTCGCTCGCCGGCAGCTTCACCGGCAATCGACTCGTCCTGACCGAAGTACTCCTTGACGCCCATGTCCTTCCAGGTATCGAGGCCCGAGTTGAGGGCGACCACCGGAATGCCCGCGGCGGTGGCACTTTGGACCGCGGCAACCATGGCGTCGGGCTTCGCGAGGGTCACGGCAATCCCGTCGACCTTGCTGTCGATCGCACTCTGAACCAAGTTGGCCTGATTCGGCGCCTCGGGATCGGCGGAGTACCGAAGCTCGATGTTGTCCTTGGCCGCTGCGGTTTCGGCTCCCTTGCGCACCAGATCCCAGAACGTGTCACCGGGAACTTCGTGAGTGATCATCGCAATGGTGGCGCGGGGCGTGTCCGCCGTACCCGCGCCCATTCCGGATCCGGAAGAATCCGGCTTTCCGCCGGTGCTTGAACAGGCGGCCAGACCCAAGACCACGACTGAGGCTCCGGCCAGTACGGCAACGCTCTTGCGTCCCGTGAGAAACGACATGTGAACTCCCTCTCGACATCAACCAACGGCCCGCGAACGGATGGTGCTCGGTTGTATGTGAAAGATGTAATACCCGTCACAGTCGAATGTCAATAGTTTGTTCTGACATTAGGACTGCTTATCAAAGACCGAACAAACTGATGGAAGTCGAAACTGCAGGTCAATGCCCTGCGGGTCCAGTTGAACCTCGAACCACCAGTTGTGGCTGCGCGACAATGTCCTTGCCCAATGGCCCACTTCCGCCGTCGAGGCGTTCGGAGATCCGCTCCACCGCGGCGCCGCCCAGAAACGCCGTGTCCTGCCCGACACTGGTCAGATCGATGTGCGCCAAACCTGCCAATGCACTGTTGTCGAATCCGATCACGGAAACGTCGCCAGGCACCGAGATCCCGGCACGCAGGAAGACGTCGAGAACTCCGAGCGCGCAGCGATCGTTGAAAGCGAAGACCGCCCCGGGTAACCCACCCTCGACCATCGACCTGGCGGCAGCTGCGCCGAACTCCTCCGTGAGACCGCCGGGAAGAATTCTCGGCTCCAGACCTGCCGCTCGCATGGCCTTGCGGTAGCCCTGACGCCGTTCCTGGGCGCCCGGGCCTCGCCCGCCGTCGACGTGGGCGATCGAGCGGTGCCCGAGTTCGACAAGGTGATTCACGGCCATCACCGCGCCCGCCTCGTCATCTGTTCGGACAACATCCACGTGCACTGACGACATCTTCCGCGCGATTACGACAACGGGAACCTTGTCGGCCAGGTCGACGATCTCTGCTTCCGGCGCCTGTGAACCCAACAGCAAGATCGCCTCACACCGGTCGTCGAGCAGGGTCCGCGTTGCACGAGAATCCGGCCGTCGCTCCGAGACCGCACTGAGGACGACGTCGTAGCGCGACCGTTCGGCGGCCACATAGATTTCGTCGAGCAGCTCCGCGTGAAATGTTTGCGCCGCAACGTAACTGACACCGATCAGGCGGCTGCGATGTTGGCGCAGCAGTCGCGCCGCGTTGTCGGGTCGATAGCCGAGTTCGTCCGCGGCCGCCTTGACCCGTACCCGCGTCGCATCGCTGGCACCTGGGACATCACGAATGACGATGGACACCAGAGCGCGTGACACACCGGCCAGGTCTGCTACATCTTGCAAGGTGGGGCGTCGACTGTTCACCTCCACAGACTAGATCGTTCCAGCGAATAAGCACCGAAGCATTGACGCGCGCCGCATCCGGCGCTTTACTGGCATGGACTAGAACGATCTAGTTCCTCATTCTCACTCCGAACGGAGCCCCCATGTCTGCCTCTGTTGCAGTCGGTCTCATCGGCGCCGGATGGATCGGCCGCTTCCACGGCGAGTCCGTCGCGCTGCGTATCTCCGGCACCCGTCTCGTCGCCGTCGCCGATCCTGCGCCCGGCGCTGCGGCGTCGTTGATCGAACGTGTCAGTCCCGACGCCCGCGCGTACACCGACGCCCTTGAGCTGATTGCCGATCCGACCGTCGAAGCGGTGCTCATCAGTACGCCCGCATCAACTCACACCGATCTCGTGGTGGCCGCCGCGGAGGCCGGCAAACATGTCTTTTGCGAAAAGCCGATGGCCTTGACACTCGAGGACGCCGATCGCGCGATCGGCGCGTGTGACGCGAACAACGTTGCGCTGCAAGTCGGTTTCAACCGGCGCTTCGCCGCCGACTTCACCGCGGCGCACGACGTGATCACCGCCGGCGGGATCGGAACCCCACAGCTACTTCGTTCTCTGACTCGCGACCCAGGAATCACCGCCGACGTCGCCTCCCGAGTCAAGCCGTGGACGATCTTCAACGAGACACTGATTCACGACTTCGACGCTCTGCTCTGGCTCAACCCCGGGGCACGCGTCGTCGAGGTGTTCGCGCAGGCCGATGCTCTCATCCATCCGCAGTACAAGGAGCAGGGGTACCTCGACACGTCGATGGTTCAGTTGCGCTTCGACAACGGCGCCCTCGCGTCGGCCGAGGCCAACTTCCAAGCCACCTACGGTTACGACGTGCGCGGCGAAGTTTTCGGTTCCGGTGGAATGGTGAGTGCAGGCGAGGTCACGCGGACCGCGATGCGTCATTACAGCTCACCGGGCGTTCTGGCCGACACACCTCGGGTGAACATCGAACTGTTTCACGACGCCTATGTTGCCCAGCTGGTGCACTTCGCAGACTGCATCCGCTCCGGCAGTGCGCCGTCGGTCGACGGTCTCGATGCTCGCAACGCCCTGGAAATCGCACTGGCCGCAAAAGAATCCGTGGAAACCGGACTGCCCGTCTCGTTGCTGGCGGTGCCGCAGTGAGCCCCTTCGACTTGGCGGTCTCTGCCGAGATGACGTTCACCGAACTCCCTGTCGTCGAGCGTGTTCGGCGGATCTCGGAGGCGGGGTTCGCAGCTGAGATCTGGAGTTGGCAAGACAAAGACCTCGATGCTCTGGTCGCCACCGGAGCTCGGTTCTCCTCGATGACCGGCTATCTCCACGGCGATTTGTTCGACGAAGCCGGCAGCGCCGAACTGGTACGCACAGCGGCGCTATGCCTCGCTCCGGCAGCGAAACTCGGCGTTCCCCGGCTGAACTTCCATACCGGCGAGCTCATCGACGGACAGGCTGCGCGCCCGCAGTATCGAACTACGGGAGCGATGTGGCTGACCGCCCAACGCGCGCTCGAGAAGATCGCGAGACTGGGCGAAGAAGCCGGAGTCGTCTTCTGCCTCGAGAATCTCAATACGATCGTCGATCACCCCGGCGTACCGATGGCCCGCGCCAAAGACACTCTGGCACTGGTGGAATCCGTCTCACACCCCAACCTCAAGATGATGCTCGACCTCTACCACGCACAGATCGGCGAAGGAAACCTCATCGAACTCGTGCGGCGTTGTGGTGACAACATCGGCGAGATTCAGGTGGCCGACGTACCCGGCCGATGCGAACCCGGAACCGGCGAGATCAACTACCCCGCCATCGCACGCGTGCTCGCCGACCAGGGTTACACCGGCACGATCGGTTTGGAGGGCTGGGCATCCGGAGACAGTGACACCGCACTCACTGCTTTCCGGAAGGCCTTTACGCTCTAGCCCTCACCCGGGAACGTGATCCCCACCTGACGCCGGATCTCGTCGAGGATGTCGAGCGTCGCAATGGCCGCGTCGAGCGGATGGACCGGCGACTCGATATCCCCGGCGGTGATCCGCCGCGCCGCCTCGGCCGCCTCGAACGCGAGACCTCCGACGTATCCGTCGACCGGATCGTCGTAGCGCGCAGATCTTCCGTCACCTAGCCGGACAGTGAAGGCCCCGGGCCGGTAGAACGTCGAGTCCAGAACGATCATCCCCTTGTCGCCGCAGATCGAGGCCGTGTTGGGCGTGTCAGCAAGGATCGTGGTGTTCAGACTGGCCTGAGCAATGCCTGCCCAGGACAGAACCGCTGAGATCTGGCCGTTCACCATGTCATTCGCCGGCTCGCCCAGGGCAGCAACCGCAGTAGGAACACCCAATACCCGATACGCGAGACTGACCGGATAGGTCCCGAGGTCGAGAAGTGGCCCACCCGCAAGCGCTGGATCGTAGATACGATGATCGGTCTCGAACCGTTCGCCGTGATCGGCCAGAACCGTACGTATGGTTCCCAGCAGCCCCGCCTCGAGGATCTGGTCGATCACGTCGAACTTGGGCAGAAACGACGTCCACATCGCCTCCATGCAAAACAGTCCGAGCGCAGTCGCCCGCTCCTGAATCGCCCGTCCCTGCGCTGCGTTCAAAGCCAGCGGCTTTTCGATCACGACATGCTTGCCGTGATCCAATGCCGCCATCGCGCAATCGAAATGAGCAGTGTGCGGTGTTGCGACATAGACGACGTCCACATCCTCGGAGGCAAGCAAAGCGTCGTAGCTACCGTGAGCGCGTCGGATCCCCCAATTGTCCGCGAAGGCCTGAGCGCGGGTGAGTCCGCGCGAAGCGACGGCCGTGACTTCCTGCGCTGTATTTCTCTGCAGTGACTCCACGAAGCGTTGTGCAATCCAGCCAGGCCCGAGGATCCCCCAGCGCAAAGTCGGAGCGTCGACCGGATCGGGGACCCTGGTGCGAGGGAGTTCCAGAACTGTAGAAGAAGTCATGCCTCGAACTGTAGAGTCGAATCTCGAAATATGTAAGGACATTAGGTTGTCCGTTTCAATACCCTGGAAGTAGGAACCTCATGTCGATTCGGGTCGGTGTGATCGGAACCGGCGTCATGGGCGCCGACCACGTCCGCAATCTCCACTCCACGGTCTCCGGGGCAACGGTCTCTGTGGTTGCAGACCTCGATCAAGAGCGAGCAAAGTCCGTAGCGTCCGCAGTCGGCGCACGGTGGGTGACCGATCCGTTGAAACTGATCAACGACGCCGGTGTGGACGCCGTAGTCATCGCTTCCCATGATTCAACGCATGCCGACCTCACGCTTGCTGCTGTCGAAGCCGGAAAACCGGTTCTGTGTGAAAAGCCCCTCGCAGTGACAGCAGAGGACTGCCGACGCGTCGCTGCGGCCGAGAACCCCGAAAGCCCCCTTGTGAGCGTCGGATTCATGCGCCGCTTCGATCCGGGATACGTGGCGCTGAAGGCCGAAACACATTCCGGCCGTATCGGTGACCCACTGATCGTGCACTGCTCGAGTCGGACCGTCAGCGCCTACCCGGGTGGCAGCTCGGAATCCACGGTGACCAACTCCGCGATTCACGAACTCGACATCGTGCCGTGGATCTTGAACTCTCCCGTCGTCGCAGCCAGCTGGCACTGCGGGCGCTCGAGTTCGCTGGTGACCGATCGCCAGGATCCGCAGATAATCATGCTGCGCACCGCCGACGGCGTTCTCACCACGGTCGAGGTCTTTCTCAACGCGCGGTACGGCTACGACACTCGGTGCGAGGTCGTGGGCGAAATCGGCGCCGCTCGTCTCGCCGAACCGGTGGTCATCCACACCGACGCGGATCGATCCCACTCGTACGGCTATGCGGCGGATTGGATTCCGCGTTTTGCCGAGTCGTATCGGCGCCAACTTCAAGAGTGGATCGACGCATTGAGCACCGGAAGACCGTCGACGTTGGCCACAGCCGCGGAAGGCCTGCGGGCAAATCTCGTGGCAGCTGCCGTGATCAAGTCGATGCACTCCGCGGGGCAACTGTCTCGGTCGAGCCCGTGGGGGAAAGTTTCTGATGTCTTTTTGATGGATTTCAGGGGTAGTTTCGATGGGTTCTCCTTGGCAGTCTTTGAGGTACAGCGCATCTTGAACACCGCAGGAAAGGCCCCGAATGACTCCATCACTGACCGACCACACCGTGCCGTCCGCAGGTAGGTTGCACCGAGAAGACTGCAACATCGACGACTTCGCCGCTTTGGTCGCGCACGACACCGCCCTTGCCGATTACCCGTACGCCCATTCAGTGGCCGACGGGGTTCTTCTGTACCGCTCCGAAGCATTGGTAGAGCAATCGTCGAATCCTGAAACCCGGGCCGAGATCCAAGACGAGATCGCCCGGGCGTTACTCACCGGCCCCGGCATCACAGTCTTTCAAGGCGCGTTCGACGCGGAGATACTGGATCGCGCCAGCGCGGTCTTCCGTGAACTCATTGCACGCCAACACGAATCCGGTGCAGCGTCCGGAGATCACTTCGCCAAACCTGGTGCCAATGACCGAATCTGGGGCGCACAACTGAAGTTGGCGCTCGAAGATCCCAAGGCTTACGTCGACTACTACGCAAACAGCATTGTCGCTTTGGCTTCGGAAGCGTGGCTCGGCCCCATGTATCAGGTGACGTCGGACGTCAACGTCGTCAATCCCGGTGGCGCCGCACAGAATCCACATCGCGACTACCACCTCGGTTTCATGTCGAGCGACGTAGCCGCGAAGTTTCGGGCGCATGTGCACCGCTTGACCCCTGCCCTCACCTTGCAAGGTGCAGTCGCCCACGTGGATATGCCGGCCGAGACGGGGCCGACGAAGTATCTGCCGTACTCGCAGCAATTCGAATCCGGATACCTCGCGTTCGAGCGTCCCGAGTTCAAGGAGTTCTTCGAAGCCAACTACGTCCAATTACCTTTGAAGAAGGGAGATGCCGTCTTCTTCAACCCAGCCCTGTTCCACGCGGCAGGCCACAACAAGTCCGCCGACGTCCTGCGTATGGCAAATCTTCTCCAGGTGTCGTCGGCCTTCGGTCGAGCCCTCGGAACCATCGACCGGGAGGCACTCGTCAACGCGATCTATCCGGCACTGCTCGCTCTCAGCGAGGCGGGGTCAGACGAGGCAGTTCGGTGTGCCGTCGCCGCCTCGGCCGAGGGCTACGCCTTCCCGACCAATCTGGACCGAGACCAACCGATCGACGGCCTCGCGCCTCAGACGCAGGCCGAACTCGTGACGGAAGCGGTTCGCGAGCGGATCTCACCTGGTCGACTGGCCGATCTACTGAAGGCACAGTCCGAGAGACGAATGAGCTGAGGGACGGCAGCACTGAAGAGACTTGGGCCGCTTAATGCCGATCGGTCGGTACGCTCGAAGCATGGGGTGGGACTTGTTAGTGCTGTTCGCCATGATCGGCCCGTTGGCGACGTTCGGGTGGGCGGCTGTTCGGGCGAAGCGCCGCGGACTCGGTGGCTCGTTCGTCGGGCCGTTTCAGGAAATGTTCGATCCTGGTGCGGCGCGAGCACAGACGGTCATCGAACAGATCGCGGAACTGCCGGATCCTGCGGACTCCGGCGACCCGGACAACGATGACGATGTGCCGTACACAGTCACCTATGAGGGCGTTCGGCTCCACATCAATCCCGGTACGGCTCGACAGCGTGGAGGCGAAGGGACCGCCAAGCGGGCTGACTGAAAGTTGCACCAGATCCAATGTTCAGACAGCGGTCCGCGCGACGCGGGAGAGTAAACCGGCGCTGCACGGCGGTGAGGAACGTAGCGGTCGAACGCGAACACTCTCGTTGCGTTGGGCAGGAGCAGAGCGGAACATGAACCTCATGCCTGTCTCCGAACTTCTCCGCCTAGGTACCGCGCAACCGATCATTCGCTGGGGCACCCCTGTCCTTCATACGCCAGCTCGGCCAGTGGCTGAATTCGGCAGCGATCTCCAAGATCTGCTGGCAGACATGTTCGCTACCAACACCGCCGCAAACGGCGCAGGACTCGCAGCTCAACAGATCGGCGTCGACCTCGCGGTGTTCATCTACGACTGCACCGACGAGGTAGGGACGCAACGCACCGGCGTCGTCTGCAATCCGGTCGTTGACCTTCCTGAAGGAGTCGACCGGCAGCTAGTCGACTACTGCGAAGGCTGTCTGTCCCTACCCGGTGCCTACACAGACCTCGCGCGACCCGACTTCTCGACCTGTCGCGGAAACGATCAATACGGCAACCCGATCGAAATCACTGCAGGTGGCACCCTCGGGCGCTGCTTCCAACACGAGACCGACCACATCAACGGCATTGTCTTCGGCGACCGACTTCCAACGCGCAAACGCAAACAGCTCTATCGCGACCACGTCGAAGTATCGGATCAATACACAGCCCATTGGCCAGCGTGTTAAGCGGCCAGTCGGCTTAGAGGTGGAACCAGATAGCCCTACGCTGTTGGCCGACCGAACCACTTAGACAGCTGAGTATCCAACTCCGCCTGCGTATCCCCGACCCATGCCACATGACCATCCGGCCGAAGCAGGACGGCCGGAGCTTCCAATTCAGTGCTTGTGTCAACGATATGGTCGGCGCGATCGCTCCAACCGTCGACGGACAGTTGGCCACCCTGGTCGAGAAGAAGTCCGCGGCCGGATCGCATCAGGTCGTACAGGTTGCCGCGGGTCAACGCGATGTTCCGCAGCCTCCGACCGAGTAGGTCGTCGCCTTCGCCGAAATCGTAGCGAATCGAGATCGCAGTGATCTTCTCGGTCAAATAGCGCTTGACGTCTTCGAATTCCATCAGCTCGGAGATCAAGCGCCGCACCGCTTGTGGTCCGGCAGCGGTGGAGATCAACTCGGCCTGGGCGCGCGTGTTGTCCAGCACGTCGGCAGCCACCGGACGCCGTTCCGATTCGTACGTGTCGAGCAGGCCCTCCGGTGCCCAGCCGTTGATCTCGGCGGCGAGCTTCCAGCCGAGGTTGAAGGCGTCCTGCACACCGAGATTGAGACCTTGACCGCCCATCGGTGGGTGGATGTGTGCGGCGTCGCCGGCGAGAAACACCCGGTCGCGCCGGTAGTGCTCCGCCAGACGGGTGGCGTCGCCGAAGCGCGAGAGCCACCGCGGCGAGTGCACACCGAAGTCGGTACCGGCAATGGCCAGTAGCTGTTGTTTGATGTCGTCGAGGGTGGTCGGTGTTGCGCGACCGTCGGCAACTTCGGCCGCAGGAACCACGACACGAAAAGCACCATTGCCGGCGGGACCGACTCCGAATCGTTTGTGCGTTTCCCGGATTTCGGCGACAACGGCGGCCAGTTCATCAGCCGGCATGGTCACGTCCATTTCGCCGATCAACGTGTCGGCGCTCGACGGCTCGCCGGGAAACCCGACGTCGATCAGCTTCCGAACAGTGCTGCGGCCGCCGTCGCAGCCCACGAGGTAACGCGCGTGAAGTGTTGTGCCGTCGGACAATTCCGCTGTGACGTTGTCGGTATCTTGACGGATCGCGACGACGCGCTTCCCTCGCTGAATGTCCGCGCCGACTTCGGTGGCATGTTCGGCAAGAATCCTGTCGATCTCGGGCTGAGGTATGCCCAGGACGTACCCGTGCGCAGTATCGAGGTGCGCGGGTGCCGGCTTGCTGATCCCCGCGAAGAATCCACCGAGCGGATACTTGCGGCCGTGCGCGAGGAACTTGTCCAGCAACCCGCGCTGCTCCATGATTTCGATGCTGCGCACATGGATGCCGAGGGCACGGACGAACTGAGTCGGCTCCTCGTCCTTGTCCACGACGACGACATCGACGCCCTGTAGCCGGAGCTCACCTGCCAGCATCAATCCAGTTGGTCCAGCACCGACAATGATGACGTCACTCATGCGATCCCCTCCTTCGGGCAAGGCTTTTGCTTGCTCGCAGCAGACGAGTGTGCACCATCACCGGGGCCTTGCCGCAAGCCCCGGGTCCCGCGTTATGATGAAGGTGGCGGAAGACGCTTCATTATCGGCGCACCAACACCACAGCACCTGTATCGCGTGGGAGCCGCCAACTCTCGATCACCGTCGGCACCAGCATGGCCCCGAGAACACCCAGCGTCAGAGAAAACGGCACTCCGCCGCTCAGATCCTCCGACTCCGCCAACGGTGTGCAGAGCGTGATCACCAACGCGGACAGTGCAATACCCAGACCGGATGCCAACTCTTGCAGCGTTGCATGCAGAGTATTTGCATCGGTCAGCTCACCCGAGTCGACGTCGGCGAACGCCAAGCTGTTGTACGCGGTGAACCCGATGGATCGCAACGCGCCGCTGACAAACAGTGCAACAGCGATAACGACGTCCGGTGTCGTCGACGAGATCAGTACCAGCGCACCGAAGCACACCACCGACAGAACTCCGTTTCCCACCAGAACTCGTCTGATCCCGAATCTACGCATGAGCGGAGTGGTGAGCGGTTTGATCGCGATATTCCCCGCGAACAGAGCCATCACCAGCAGACCGGCCTTGAACGCCGACATTCCGAATCCCACTTGGAACAACAACGGCAGCACAAACGGCACGCCCATGATCACGAGCCGGTACAGCGAGCCGCTCGACGCGACGAGCCGAAACGATCGAAGTCGGAGGACGCGGAGCGCGATGAGCGGGTGATCCGACCGGATGAGGTGAATGACGGCCAAGCTCAACAAGATCAGAGCCGCAATGATCCCGAGGCCCACTCGTAGCCAGTCGGTTCCGGCACTGTGCACGCTGTCGAGCGCCACGACAAGCACTGCGACGCCTGCTCCGATCACCACCAATCCCAGCCAGTCGAGGCTCCGTTTCTGTGTTTGCCGAATGTCGGGCACCATGCGCAATGCCAGCAGAAACCCGACGATCCCGATCGGAACGTTGATCAGAAAGATCCAGCGCCACGAAGCGATCGACACGATGGCTCCACCCACAGCGGGCGCAAGAACCGGCGCTGTGAGCGCCGGCCACGTCAAGTAAGCGATAGCCCGTACGAGTTCCGCCTTCGACGTCACCCGCAATACTGCGAGCCGCCCTACCGGCACCATCATGGCGCCGCCTACCCCTTGTAGTGCGCGCATCCCCACCAGCATCGGGAGGGAGGTGCTCAGTGCACATCCCACCGACGCCGCCGTGAAAACGGCTATGGCAGAGATGAAGACACGTCGCGTTCCGAACCTGTCGGCCATCCATCCGCTCGCCGGGATCAGGACGGCCAACACCAGGAGGTACGAAGAAACGGCGACATTGACGTCGACGGCGTCAACTCCGAAGGATTGGGCGATCGACGGCAGTGCGGTTGCGAGAATCGTCGCGTCGAGCATCTCCATGAACAGTGCTGCTGCCACGAGCAACGCCAGTCCGCGGGGAAATGTCACTGCACCAGAGCCTTTCGGAGCGATTCTCGATCAGCCGAGAGAAATCCAGCCACCGGAGGAGACCGAGGCAACCATCGCGTCCAGAGCCTGCGCCGACGCGACAGCATCAGCGATGGTCGCGCCCTGCGGCGCTCCGTCCACGATCGAGGAGACGAAATTGCGAGCCTCGATGACCTTCAGGTCGTCATAACCCATGGCGTTGGCCGCGCCGGGTTGGAAGCGGCCGAACTCTCCCGACTCGGGGCCGACCAAAACCGTCGTGACGGATTGGTCCTGATACTTCGAGCCGAGGCTGGTGCCCAGTTCACCCATCCGGCGGTAATCCCAGAACACGGCACCCTTCGTACCGTGAATCTCGAATCCGTAGTTGTTCTGCTCTCCCACGGCGACGCGGCACGCTTCGAGGGTGCAGCGGCCGCCCGAGCCGAGCCGCAGCAGTGCGCTGACGAAGTCTTCGTTCTCGACAGCTCCCATCTCCCCGCCGCTGGCTCGGGCATGTCCACTGGTAGCGGCGGACGGACGCGCACGCTCCGGGATGAAGATCGCAGTATCAGCAACGAGAGCGTCGACGTCACCGAGCAGATGACGAATCAGATCGATGCCGTGCGAAGCCAAGTCGCCCAGGACGCCGGCGCCGCCGCGCTCACGCTCGTATCGCCAACTCAAAGCGCCTTCAGGGTGGGCCGCATAGTCGCTGAGGAAACGAAACCGCGAGTGCGTGATCGTGCCCAACTCCCCTGAGTCGATCAGGCTCTTTGCCAGGGCTACAGCCGGCGCGTTTCGGTAGTTGAAGCCGACGGTCGACTGCACACCGGCCTTCGAGACTGCTGCGGCAACAGCTTTGGCGTCCTCCGTGGACAAGCCGACGGGCTTCTCGATCCAGATGTGTTTGCCGGCTTCTGCCATTGCGACGCCGATTTCACGGTGCAAGAAGTTCGGGGCCGTGATGCTCACCGCGTCGATGGCCGGATCGGCTGCGATATCGCGCCAGTCCTGGGTGAAAGCTTCGAAACCGAATTGGTCCGCCGCTTCCTCCCCTCTGCCAGGCACCTCGTCGGCGACGGCGGCCAGGCGGATCACGGGAAGCTGGGGATAGTGCTGCCGCAGACGCAGATACGCCTGCGTGTGTACGCGGCCCATCCATCCGAATCCGGCAACTGCTACTGAAATGCCTGTCATGAGGCTCCGTTCGGGTCAAATGATCGAAGGATCGCAGAAATGCTGGGATCACAAATCACCCCCACTGACTCGGTCAGGCGGGTACTCGTGTCACCGGGATCGAGGTCTAGCGGTCGACCACGGTGGTGTCGAAGTAGTAACGCGACGCTCGGTAGCAGTGGCTGCCGTACTCGACGGCACTACCTGAATCGTCAAATGCAGTGCGGCTCATGGTCAAGAGGGCAGCACCCACTTTCTCGTCGAGCAATCCTGCTTCTTCGCGAGTCGCCGCCCGAGCGCCGATTCGCTGCCGCGCCACACGGATGTGAACGCCGCGAGTTCGCAAGGTTTGGTACAGCCCTTGCGTCTCCAACTCCTCGGGATCGGGTGCGATGTCCACCGGAATGTAGTTGGTCATCACTGCAAGCGGTTCGCCGTTGGTGCTTCGCAGACGCCTGATGGTGGCCACTTCGGCGTCAGGTTCGAGGTTGAGTTCCGCGGCAACGTCCTCGGCGGGAACTCCCACCGTGAACTCGAGCAGCTTGGTCGTCGGTGCCTGGCCGGCCCTCGCAAGGTCGTCGAACAGGCTGGTGAGCTCGACCGGGCGGTGTACCGGACTTTGCACCACCTGAGTTCCGACTCCCCGCTTACGAACAAGTAGGCCCTTGTCCACCAGTTCCTGGATCGCACGTCGAGTGGTCGGACGTGAGAGATTGAGCCGTTTGGCCAACGCCAGTTCGTTCTCGAAGCGATCACCTGGGGCAAGTTCGCCACCGAGAATAGCGCCCTCGATTGCCTGGGCCAGCTGAAAATACAGCGGCACCGGGCTCGAGCGGTCCAACTCGACGGCGAGTGCTGCGACCACGGTCAACTCCGATCTGTCTTGGGAAGGCGCCGTATCGACGCTACTTCTCTCGGCAGTGTATGCGAACACTAACATTCACTTGACCGCAAGTCATAATGTCCAGACAAACTATTGACAATCGCTGTGTCGCGGCGCACAGTTTCAGTCATACAACGGTGCCCTGCGCGGGCAGCCCACCACGAACTCTCGGGAGTCAGTCTTGACAAGCATCAACACTCACCAGAGCGGGTCACACATCCCTGACGCACCATTCGACGTGCTTGCCATCGGCCGATCGGGGGTGGACATCTACCCACTTCAAACCGGTGTCGGACTCGAAGACGTCGAGACCTTCGGCAAGTTTCTCGGCGGCAGCGCAGCAAACGTCTCGGTGGCGGCTGCACGCCTCGGCCGGCGAGCAGCACTGATCTCCGGCGTAGGCAGCGATCCCTTCGGAAAGTTCGTCACACGCGAGTTGGCACGTCTGGGCGTCGACAACAGGTTTGTCGTCACCAATTCCGAGTACCCGACACCGGTGACGTTCTGCGAGATCTTCCCCCCTGACGACTTCCCGCTGTACTTCTACCGCAAGCCGCATGCGCCCGATCTTCGGATCACCCCGGAAGATATCGACCTCGACGCCGTTCGAACAGCGTCCCTCTACTGGTCGACTGTGACAGGGCTGTCCGAAGAACCGAGTCGCAGTGCACACTTCGCTGCCTGGGAAGCCCGCGAACGACGCCCGCTGACGGTCCTCGATCTGGACTACCGCCCGATGTTCTGGTCGACACCCCAAGAAGCGACCACTCAGGTGCAGCGCGCTCTCGCGCACGTGACGGTAGCCGTCGGAAACCGCGAAGAGTGCGAGATCGCGGTCGGTGAGACCAATCCGAACAAGGCCGCCGACGCGCTTCTCGACCTCGGAGTCGAACTGGCCATCGTGAAGCAGGGCCCGAAGGGTGTCCTCGGCAAAACACGAAAGCAATCGATCACCGTGCCGCCCAACGCCGTCGACGTGGTCAACGGGCTGGGTGCCGGCGACAGCTTCGGCGGGTCACTGTGCCACGGACTGTTGGCCGGGTGGCCACTGGAGAAGGTACTGCGCTACGCCAACGCGGCCGGTGCCATAGTCGCATCTCGGCTCGAATGCTCCACTGCGATGCCAACCGCTGAAGAAGTCCACGATCTCGCCGAAGCCACAGCCACGGAGGCAGTCAATGTCTGACAAGCTCGCCGCCCGCCCCCTCGCCACCACCTACGCCGACGTGACGGAACTGCGTGCGAGCGATCCGCAGATCATCGAAAAGTCCTGGGCAGCAAGAACTCCTCGTGCCACCGTTCGAGGCAACGGACGACTGATGATCGTCGCTGCCGATCATCCAGCGCGTGGGGCACTCTCTGTCGGCGGCAAGCCGACAGCGATGAACAGTCGTACCGATCTGCTCGACAGATTACGCACGGCGCTCGACAATCCCGGAGTCGACGGCGTTCTCGGTACCGCGGACATTCTCGACGATCTGCTCCTCCTCGGGGCCCTCGAGGACAAGGTCGTCTTCTCGTCGATGAACCGCGGCGGCCTGGCGGGCGCGAGCTTCGAACTCGACGACCGCATGACCGGATATACCGCGGCGGGCACCGCGAAGTTCGGAATGAATGGCGGAAAGATGCTGCTGCGCATCGCCCTCGACGACGCGGGCACCCTGCCCACCATGACGGCATGTGCCGAAGCCGTTGACGAACTGGCCGCGGCCGGACTGATCGCGATGCTCGAGCCGTTTCTCTCCAGCCGCGTCAACGGCAAGGTCGTCAACGATCTCAGCCCCGACGCCGTCATCAAGTCCATCCACATCTCCCAAGGTCTCGGCTCCACCTCGGCGTACACGTGGATGAAACTACCGGTCGTCGACGAGATGGAACGCGTCATGGATGCGACCACCCTCCCGACGCTCCTCCTGGGCGGCGATCCGCAGATCGCGCCGGAAGAAACGTACGCAAAGTGGGACGCTGCCCTTCAGCTGCCGTCCGTGCGCGGACTGATCGTCGGGCGCGCGCTGCTCTACCCACCGGACGGCGACGTGACCGCGGCCGTCGACACCGCAGTCAAACTCGTCCACTAGAACCGACCTGGCAGGAGCAAGATGTTCAGCAAGTACTACGTCCCCGCCGGATCGTCCGCCGACGGTGATTTCACGACAGTGGTCACGCCGGAGTCCGCGGGTTGGACCGAATCCAGCTTGTGGACACTCGAACTCGCCCCTGGCGCGAGCGTCCACCTGCAGTCCGGCGAGAACGAGATAGTCGTCGTTCCACTGTCGGGTTCGGCCGTGATAGTTGCCGAGGGGACGGAGATCGCCCTGACCGGCCGCGCGTCGGTCTTCGACGGACCGAGCGACTTCGCCTACGTAGGACGCGATTCCGACTACACAGTGGCCAGCGCAGGTGGAGGCCGCTTCGCCCTGTGCGGAGCGCGCGCCGGAGCCAAGCTGCCCCATCGCTACGGCCCGGTGTCGGGAGTTGCCGTCGAACTCCGAGGTGCCGGTAACTGCAGCCGACAGGTTCACAACTTCGCCACCGCAGACACCTTCGAGGCCGACTCCATCATCGCGTGTGAAGTCATCACCCCCGGCGGGAACTGGTCGTCGTATCCCAGCCACAAGCACGACGAGAACAGCGACGTCGAATCGGCTCTGGAAGAGATCTACTACTTCGAGATCGACCGAAGCCCCACCGGGACCGAAGGTTTCGGCTACCACCGCGTGTACGGAACCGCCGAGAGACCTATCGAGGTGCTCGAGGAAGTCCGCTCGGGCGACGTCGTCCTCGTGCCGCACGGCTATCACGGCCCGTCCATCGCAGCGCCGGGCCACCACATGTACTACCTCAATGTCATGGCAGGTTCGGACGAGATCCGGGCGTGGAACATCTGTGACGATCCGCAACACACCTGGCTACGTGGAAGCTGGGATCACCAGGACATCGACCCTCGACTGCCGTTGCAGTCCCACAACTGACGGAAGTGAAAGCTGTGGCACCCACCAACAACGCAACCGGCAATCGTCTACCTCGCGACGAGCCGACCGTACACCTCACCGTTTCTCAAGCTGTCGTCCGCTTCCTCGCCAACCAGTACACCGAACGCGACGGCCAGCGCACCACGCTGTTTGCCGGCTGCTTCGGAATCTTCGGGCACGGCAACGTCGCCGGACTGGGGCAGGCACTCTTGCAGGCCGAGATCCAGGATCTCGATGCCGGCCGTGAGCCGACACTCCCCTACGTGCTCGGCCGCAATGAACAGGCGATGGTGCACTCGGCTGTCGCGCACGCCCGCATGAAGGACCGCCTGCAGACGTGGGCAGTCTCGTCCAGCGTCGGCCCCGGTGCCACCAATATGATCACCGGCGCGGCACTGGCCACCATCAACCGTCTACCTGTATTACTCCTTCCCGCAGACACTTTCGCGACCCGCGCCAGTGCCCCCGTCTTACAGGAACTCGAACTCCCGTCGAGCGGCGACGTCACAGTCAACGACGCTTTCAAGCCGGTCTCACGATACTTCGATCGGGTATGGCGCCCGGAGCAGTTGCCGAGCGCTCTGCTCGCCGGGATGCGCGTTCTCACTGATCCCGTCGAGACCGGCGCAGTCACCATCGCCATCCCGCAGGACGTGCAGGCCGAGGCTTTCGACTGGCCCGAGTCCTTCTTCGCCGAACGGGTGTGGCACGTGGCCCGCCCGCTCCCCGAGCGATCGGTGATCGAACGCGCCGCCGCGATCATCCGCTCGGCTCGCAAGCCACTGATCGTCGCCGGCGGCGGCGTGATCTACAGCCAGGCCACCGACTCTCTGGCAGCGTTCTGCGCGCAGACCGGAATCCCCGTGGGGCAGAGCCAGGCCGGCAAAGGTTCATTGGTCTACGACCACCCACAATCCGTCGGGGCGGTGGGGTCCACCGGCACTACGGCTGCAAACGCACTGGCCACCGAGGCGGACGTCGTCATCGGAATCGGCACGCGGTACAGCGATTTCACGAGCGCGTCCCGCACCGCATTCACCAATCCCGACGTTCGCTTCGTCAACATCAACGTCGCTTCACTGGACTCCGTGAAGCAGGGCGGAGTCAGCGTGGTCGCCGACGCACGTGAGGCACTCGACGCGCTGGCGATCGCACTGAACGACTACCGGGTGGACGACGAATACGCGTCCAGGATCGGTGAACTCGCTCGCGATTGGGATGCGATCGTCGAATCCGTCTACAACCCAGCCGAACCCGCTGCCGACGGGTCACTGAATCAGAATCAGGTGATCGGCCTGGTCAACACTCTGTCCGATCCACGTGACGTCGTCGTGTGCGCTGCCGGGTCCATGCCGGGTGACCTCCACAAGCTGTGGCGAACCCGTGATCCCAAGGGGTATCACGTCGAATACGGGTACTCGTGCATGGGATACGAAGTTGCCGGCGGTCTAGGCGTCCGCATGGCGTGCCCCGATCGCGACGTGTTCGTGATGGTCGGCGACGGTTCCTATCTGATGATGGCCACCGAATTGGTCACCGCCGTACAGGAACGCCTCAAGGTCATCGTCGTCCTGGTGCAGAATCACGGATTTGCCTCCATCGGTTCGCTGTCCGAGTCGCTGGGTTCCCAGCGCTTCGGCACGCAGTACCGCTACCGCTCGAATGACGGACGTCTCGACGGAGGTGTTCTCCCGGTCGATCTGGCCGCGAACGCCGCCAGCCTCGGTGTCGACGTCATCCGCGCCAACACCGCCGCCGAGTTCGCCGACGCGATCAAAGTCGCCAAAGCAAGCGACACCAGCACGGTCATCCACGTCGAAACCGATCCGCTGATCGGCGCCCCGGACAGCGAATCCTGGTGGGATGTACCGGTATCGGCTACCTCCGAACTGGAATCGACCAAGAACGCCCGGACAACCTACGAGTCCTGGAAGAAGATCCAGCGACCGTATCTACGTCCATCCGAATGAAATTTCCGCACAGACACACCCCAAAAAGCTTGCCCGCGAAAGGAATCTAGACATGAGCGCGATTCGCGTCGGATCAGCCCCCGACTCCTGGGGTGTGTGGTTTCCGGACGACCCTCAGCAGACCCCGTACACACGATTCCTCGACGAGGTGTCCGCGTCGGGATACGAATGGATCGAACTCGGCCCGTTCGGATACCTTCCGACCGATCCAGCCAAGCTGACTGACGAACTCGGAGCACGCGGCCTCAAGCTTTCGGCCGGTACCGTTTTCGAACACCTGCACCAGGACGATTCCTGGGATGCCGTCTGGAATCAGATCAAGGACGTCGCCAAGTTGACCGCAGCCGTCGGTGGCAAGCACGTAGTCGTCATCCCCGAGATGTGGCGCGATCCTTCCACCGGAGAAGTACTCGAAGATCGAAATCTGACTCCCGAGCAGTGGCGCAAGAAAACCGACGGCATGAACGCTCTCGGCAAGGCGATGCTCGAGGAGTACGGCGTCATGGCGCAGTACCACCCTCATGCCGACAGCCATGTCGACATCGAGGACAACGTCTACAAGTTCCTCGAAGGTACAGACGAGCGTTTCGTGAACCTGTGCCTCGATACCGGCCACATCAGCTACTGTGGCGGCGACAACCTGGCCATCATCAACAAGCATCCGGAGCGCATCGGGTACCTGCACCTCAAGCAGGTGGATCCGGCGATCGTCGCCAAGGTGGAGGCGGAGGACCTGCCGTTCGGCGAAGCGGTCAAACTCGGCGCGATGATCGAACCACCGCGCGGAATCCCGGACATGCCGCCGCTTCTGGAGGCCATCGAGAAGCTCGGCATCGACGTGTTCGCGATCGTCGAGCAGGACATGTATCCCTGCCATCCCGACACACCGCTGCCCATCGCACAGCGCACTCAGAAATACCTGTCCACCTGTGGCGTTCCCGCCGTCCGTTTCAGCTGAGCAACACAATCGAGGAGTACCACCGCATGTCTGACAACCAGGATCTCCGGATCGCAGTGCTCGGCGTCGGCATCATGGGGGCCGATCACGTCGACCGCATCACCAACAAAATCGGCGGTGCCCGAGTCACTGTCGTCAACGACTACTCTCTTGCCCGCGCCGAGGAAATCGCAGCATTGACGCCGGGGTCACGCGTCGTCGTCGATCCGTTCGATGCCATCGCAGCCGAGGACGTCGACGCCGTTGTGCTCGCAACCCCGGGCCCGACCCATGAGAAGCAGGTACTTGCCTGCCTCGAAGCAGGCAAGCCGGTTCTCTGCGAGAAGCCGCTGACCACCGACGCGGACAGTTCGCTGGCGATCGTCAAAGCCGAAGCAGCGCTGGGAAAGAAACTGATCCAGGTTGGTTTCATGCGCCGGTTCGACCACGAATACACCCAGCTCAAGGATTTGATCGACAGCGGCGATCTCGGTCGCCCTCTCGTTGTGCACTGCGCGCACCGCAATCCTGCGGTTCCGAACGGCTTCGACAGCGCGATGATCGTCAAGGACTCGCTCGTCCACGAGGTCGACGTGACGCGATTCCTGCTCGACGAAGAGATCACCTCGGTGCAGATAATTCGGCCGTCTGCGAATTCGCTTGCTCCCGAGGGCATTCAAGACCCACAGATCGCGATATTCGAGACCGAGTCCGGTAGACACGTCGACGCCGAGGTGTTTGTCACCACCGGAGTTGCCTACGAAGTGCGCACCGAAGTTGTCGGCGAACTCGGAAGCGCGATGATCGGACTCGACGTGGGACTGATCCGAAAGACCAAGCCCGGCAACTGGGGTGGGCAGATCACCCCAGGATTCCGCGAACGCTTCGGGCAGGCATACGACACCGAGTTCGCCCGGTGGATCAAGGCAGTGAAGACGGGCGCCGGCACCGGCAACTACATCGACGGACCAGGCGCCTGGGACGGGTACGCCGCGGCCGCTGTCTGCGCCGCTGGCGTGAAGTCTCTGGAGACGGGTCAACGCGTCGTCGTGGACATGGTTGCGCGCGATTCTGTGGCCGGAGCGTAGCGATGAAGGTCGCTCTCGATCCCACACCGTTCCGTCACGATTACTCGCTGCTGGAGCTTCCCCGAGTTGTTGCCGATCTCGGGTACGAGTATCTGCAGCTCACACCGCACGTCGACATGATCCCGTTCTTCAATCACCCGAAAGCCGACGACGCGCTCGTCACCGAGTTCCGGAAGGCCTGCGCGAGTGCGGGAGTCGGCATCGCGTCGGTGCTCCCGGTCCTTCGGTGGTCCGGCCCGGACGAGGACGCTCGCGAAGCAGCAGTGCGTTACTGGAAGCGGGCCATCCAGATCACGGTCGATCTCGGTGTCAACGTCATGAACACCGAATTCTCCGGCCGCCCCGAGAAAGCCGAAGAGTCCGAGCGTGCGTTCTATCGTTCGATGGAGGAACTGCTTCCGATCATCGAACGCGAGGGGATCGACGTCCTGATCGACCCGCACCCGGACGATTTTGTCGAAGACGGACTTGCCGCGATCCGCACGATCCGTGGCGTGAACTCCAAGAACCTCGGCATGGTGATCGTGGCGTGCCACCAATTCCACATGGGTGGGGACCTTCCCGCCATCATGGAGGCCGCCGGCGACATGGTCCGTCTCGTACATGTGGCAGACACCATGGATCATCACCGTTCGCACGGACTTCGCTACATCACCAATCCGCCAGGCAATGCCGTTCGAGTGCATCAACACCTCAAAATCGGGGACGGAGACGTCAACTGGGACGAATTCTTCGGCGGCCTCGGCAAACTCGGCTTCTACGATCGTGACAACACCGTGATGGTGTCGAGCGTCTTCGCCGAGAACGAAAACGCACACGAGGTTTCCCGGTACCAGCGCGAGACGATGAACGACTATGTCGCCAAGTACACCTCCCCGAACTCCTGAGCCACCAGACCACTAGGAAATACCATGACCAGCACTGATACTCGTGTCATCGCGCACTGGTTGGACGGCAAGTCGTTCGCCGGAACATCCGAGAACACCGCCCCCGTCACCAACCCCGCCACCGGACAGATCACCGGCCGACTCGCCCTGGCGAACCTCGAGGACGCTCGCACCGTCATCGACGCTGCTGCGGCGGCCTTCCCCGCCTGGCGTGACACCTCCCTGGCCCGGCGCACACAGATACTGTTCAGCTTCCGCGAACTCCTCAACGCTCGCAAAGGTGAACTCGCCGAGATCATCACAGCCGAGCACGGCAAGGTTCTCTCCGACGCCCTCGGCGAAATCAGCCGCGGACAAGAAGTAGTCGAATTCGCCTGCGGAATACCGCATCTCCTCAAGGGCGGATACACCGAGAATGCATCGACCAAGGTCGACGTCTACTCCATCCGCCAACCTCTCGGCCCCGTAGGCATCATCTCCCCCTTCAACTTTCCCGCGATGGTCCCGATGTGGTTCTTCCCGGTCGCCATCGCCGCCGGGAACACCGTGATTCTCAAACCCTCGGAGAAGGACCCCACCGCGGCGATCTGGCTCGCCGAACTCTGGGCCGAAGCCGGTCTGCCCCCCGGCGTCTTCAACGTCCTCCAAGGTGACAAGCTCGCCGTCGACGAACTTCTGGAAAACAAAGCAGTCAAAGCGATTTCGTTTGTCGGATCCACCCCCATCGCCCAGTACGTCTATGCCACCGGCACCGCCAATGGCAAACGCGTGCAAGCACTCGGCGGCGCCAAGAACCACGCCATCGTTCTGCCGGACGCCGACCTCGACCTCGCCGCCGACGCAATGGTCAACGCGGGATTCGGCTCCGCGGGCGAACGATGCATGGCGATCTCCGCCCTGGTCGCAGTCGGCGACATCGCCGACGAACTGGTCGCCAAGATCGTCGAGCGCACCACTCCCCTCGTCACCGGTGACGGCACCAAGAACTCCGACATGGGTCCGCTCGTCACCAAGGCCCACCGCGACAAGGTCGCCTCATACGTCGATGCAGGCGAGAAGGACGGCGCCACCATCGTGGTCGACGGACGTACAGTCCAGGCCGATGGTGGACCGGACGGCTTCTGGCTTGGACCCACCCTCATCGACCACGTCACCACCGACATGTCGATCTACACCGACGAAATCTTCGGGCCTGTTCTCTCCGTCGTGCGCGTCGATACCTACGACCAAGCCCTCGAACTGATCAATAACAACCCGTACGGAAACGGCACCGCCATCTTCACCAACGACGGCGGCGCTGCCCGACGCTTCCAGAACGAGGTGGAGGTCGGCATGATCGGCATCAACGTCCCCATCCCGGTTCCCATGGCCTACTACAGCTTCGGCGGCTGGAAGAACAGCCTCTTCGGTGACACCCACGCTCACGGGACAGAAGGTGTTCATTTCTTCACCCGAGGTAAAGCCGTCACCAGTCGCTGGCTCGACCCCAGCCACGGCGGCATCAACCTCGGCTTCCCCGAAAACAGTTAGCCGGCAAGACATCTGTGGCCGAGACTTTCGAAGAGGCTCGGCCACAGATGTTTTCGAGAGGTCTACGCGACCGTGGGGTGGTACGTCAGCACCTGAACTCCGGATTCGTACCGACGATCGTCCTTCAACTCGAGGTCGATCTTGTCGGCCGATTCGGGGAACACTCTCCCGCCGGACCCGAGAATGACCGGGAAGACCATCAGCCGTAACTCGTCGACCAGACCGGCCAGCAACAACGCGTGGACGAGCGTCCGACTTCCCGCGACCAGGATTTCGCCGTCGATCTGTTCCTTAAGCTTCGGAACGGATTCCTCGATGGGGTCGGTGAGCGCCGTCGAGTTGTTCCATTCAAGCGGCTCCGTCGAACTCGTGACGACGTACTTGGGCATCTCGTTCATCTTGTCCGCAACGCCTTGGTCGTCTTCGCGCTCAGGCCAGGCACCGGCGAAGCTCTCGTAGGTCCGTCGACCGAGTAGAAGCACGTCCGCGGCGAGGGTTTCGTCGAGTTTGAACTTCATCTGATCGCCCTCCTGGTACGGAAAGACCCATCCAGTGTGCGCATAACCCGGTTCGCCACCGGGCGCTTCCATGACCATGTCCAAAGACACGAATTCTGTCACCACGATCTTGCCCATACCGATCCCCTGTCGTCAGTGCGTGTGCGCCATTCGAGTAGTCGACTACACCACTGTTACAGACTCTGCGTGGTGGTGGAACTCATCAGCGGCGATCGTCCACTATGACCGATGTACAAACCGAATCGCCTGTTTTCGATCCCTCTGCTTGCGTGGCGATTCGGACGTTCCCTCAGGTTCGCATACCCTCGTATATCGATGATGTGGCGTCGAAAGTGTGCAGTGGCAGTGGCCGGAACAGTGCTCTCAGGGAGCATTGCGTTTACCGGTGTCGTAGGGACCTCGGGAGTGGCCGGCGCCCAACCGGCCCCGCCGCCGCCCACCACCACCACCGAGGCACCGTTCACAACACCCAACACCGACAGCTGCCCGTTCACGAGTAGCCCGGCGCCGGCGATCGATCTCTCCGAAGCACCCGCGCCCGGATCCACGGCCCCGACTGCCGTCCCGATTCCGGAAAGCCCCGTCGGTGGAGACAAGCTCGGCGAGTGTGGCGTCGTACTTCCTGACGGCGCTCCCCCGCTCCCGGCCGACATCGCGGCATCCGGATGGGTACTCGCGGACGCCGAAACCGGTGAGGTCCTCGCCGCGAAAGATCCGCACGGTCGCTACCGACCGGCCAGCACCATCAAGATGCTGTTGGCTCTCGTCGCGCTCGACGAACTCGATCTCGACACCGAAATCACCGCAACTGCCGAAGACGCGGACGCTGAAGGTAGCGCTGTCGGCATCGGCAAGGGCGGCAAGTACACCAACCGGCAACTGATGCAGGGTCTGGTCATGGCATCGGGAAACGATGCCGCGCACGCTCTTGCCCGCCAACTCGGCGGTGACGCTGCAGCCGTGTCGAAAATGAACGCGCTCGCGGCCGAACTCGGCGCCCTCGACACCCGCACGGCAACTCCATCCGGACTCGACGGCCCAGGGATGAGCAGCTCACCGTACGACCTGGCCGTAATCTTCCATACAGCCCTCCAGAATCCGACGTTTGCCGGACTGATCCATACCGAAACCGTCGAGTTTCCCGGCTTCCCCAAAGATCCGACGATTCCTGACGATCAGGACCGCCCCGGATTCACTCTCGCGAACGACAATCAGTTGCTCTACAACTACGACGGCGCATTGGGCGGCAAGACCGGCTTCACCGACGACGCCCGCCACACGTACGTCGGTGCTGCGGAGCGCAACGGCCGGAAACTACTGGTGACATTGATGGGCGGCGAAGCCAAGCCGATCCGTCCGTGGGAGCAGGCTGCCCGTCTACTCGACTACGGATATGCACTCCCCGCGAGCACAACCGTCGGCTCGTTGACGGACCGATCGACCGACGATGCCACGCCCGACGTCACTCGCACACCGTCTGCCGCTGCACCAGGCTCGATCTCGGCAGCACCCACCGCTACCGACACCGAGTCGGACACCACTGACCGCATCCTCATCGGTGCTGTCGGCGGAGTTGTGGTGATCGCACTGGTGGCGGGAGCCGTTGCTCTGAACCGTCGAAGGCGCTAGCGCGGCCGACGGCGCATGAAGCCCGAAAGACCCAGGCCGGCAACCGCACCCGTGGCGATCAACGCAGCCATGCGAGACGGTGAAGCTCCGTCACTGACAACGATTCGCGGCGAGATCACGGCCGGATCCGGCGGCGGAACGAAGGCGAGAGCCATACTTTCCTTTGTCGTCGCCGCCCACGCCGTGCAGAACAGCAGCATCCTCGACGCAGTGAACACGAACACGAGCAAACCGATGATCGGGCCGAATGCCACCCCCGCCGGGCCACTGGTGACGGCCGCGAGGTAGATCGCACCTACCTGCTTGAAGATTTCGAACACGACCGCGGCGATAAGCGCTGCCTGCGCGGCGCTGCGCAGCGTGACAGGCTCGCGCGGCAGCCGGGCAATCACCCACAGGAACACCGCCCACGTCGCCAGGAGTGAAAGCAACAGTGAAACGACTCTGAGCCCCACGCCGACACCGGTGATGTTCTCGAGGTTGAGCCATTTCACGATCTGAGTCGCAACCGGCCCGCTGCTCAGCGCCGACATTCCCAGTGAGACGACCATGGCGAGAGCCAGACCGATGAGGGCCCCTGCGTCACCGAGTTTGGTACGAACGAAACCCTTCGGCTCGCGCTTGCTCTCCCACATCGCCGTCAGCGCGTCGCGAACATTTGCCATCCAACCGAGACCCGCGTACGCGGCACCCAGGAGACCGAAGATTCCGACGCTCGCGCGCGAGTCGATAGCCGAATCGATCAGCGTGTTGATGGTGTCACCCAAGCTGCCCGGAATGCTCTTGGTGATCTGCTCCTGAATCGACTCCAGGTACTCGGGATGCCCGGCCAATACGAAACCGGCCACTGCAAACGCGACCATCATGATCGGAATCAATGCGAGAACACTGAAGTACGTGATTCCCGCAGCGTAGTAATCGCCCTTTTGCTCTTGGAAACGTCCTGCGGCGCGAACCAGATGATCGAGCCAGGGTCGCGCTGCTCGTTGCTTCTCGAGAAAGCTCGGTGCGTCGTCGTCCGTGTCAGCCATTGCCGTCCCCCTCATGTTCGGTCAGGCGTCGTGAGTCCGAATTCGCGTAAGTCAGCCCTTCGGTGCCAGGAATCCGACCTTGTCATAGACAGCGGCGAGAGTGCGTGAAGACACCTCACGGGCGCGGTGCGCTCCAGCCGCGATGATGCGATCCAGCTCTGCCTCGTCGGCAAGGTAACCGTCGACCTTCGCCTTGAGTGGGGTGACGAACTCGGTCAGCACATCAGCGGTATCGGTCTTGAGGTCGCCGTACCCCTTGCCCTCGTAACCGGCCACCAGAGTCTCGATCGGTACTCCCGAGAGAGCCGACTGAATGGTGAGCAGGTTGCTGACGCCCGGCTTGGCCTGCGGGTCGAAACGAATCTCGCGCTCGTTGTCGGTGACGGCCGACTTGATCTTCTTTGCCGACACCTTCGGATCGTCGAGCAGATTGATCAGTCCGGCCGCGCTGGCGGCGGACTTGCTCATCTTGGCGGTCGGATCCTGCAGGTCGTAGATCTTTGCCGTGCCCTTGATGATCTGCGGCTCGGGAACAACGAACGCCTTGCCGTAGCGGGTGTTGAACCGGCCGGCCAGATCGCGTGCGAGTTCGAGGTGCTGACGCTGATCCTCACCCACCGGAACTCGCTGCGGGCGGTACAGAAGGATGTCCGCGGCCATCAGAACCGGATACGTGAACAAACCGACACTGGCGTTGTCGCTGCCTTGCTTGGCGGACTTGTCCTTGAACTGCGTCATACGGCTGGCTTCACCGAAACCGGTGATGCAGTTCAGGACCCACGCCAACTGTGCGTGCTCGGGAACCTGACTCTGTACGAACAGCGTCGCCCGATCCGGATCGATCCCCACCGCAAGGAGCTGAGCCACCGCAACCTTGGTGCGACGACGCAATTCCTTCGGGTCCTGCGTCACCGTGATGGCATGAAGATCCGGAATGAAGTAGAAAGCGTCGAAATCGTCCTGCAACGGAACCCACTGCTGCAGCGCACCCAGGTAGTTGCCGAGGTGGAAAGAATCCGACGTCGGCTGGATTCCGGAAAGCACGCGAGGCTTTGCGGTGGGCTTCTGTTCTGCAGGGGTCGACATGGTTCCGATCTTTTCACGAGTGGAAATCAGTGCAGTGGCGTGGTGCCCGGGTAGTCGAGTTCGACGAGGTCTTCACCGTGGGTGGTGAGGTCCTCCGCACCGAACTGGTAGACGGTCCGGAAAACGACGGGTTCCCATTCTTCGGTGTAGAAGTCCATCGTTTCGCGGAACCACTCCAACTGATCCTGTTGCTCGGACAGTAGAGAACCCGCACCTCGGATCACAACTACATATCCGGCGCCGAGTCCGAGTACGTCGTCGAGATCGCGCATGACATCGTCGAAAGCGTCTTTGTTGCGCCCGAAGTGGGACGGAAACTGGAAGGCTGCCGCGAACTCGTCGAAGACCTGCGCCGTTGTTCGCATGTTCTCTCCGCGAACCACCCGAACGACAAAATTCTCGCCACGAAGTTCACGTGCAAGATCATCCGCAACGGCCGGGTCGCTCTGCAGGGCCACCGAAGCCACATCCGAAGACGGATCCAGCCACTGCGCCACGCTGACCGTAGACGAGTCCGACATCAGCGAATCCTCACAAACGTGTCGTAGTGATCGAGGGTGTACCACGCCGAACCGTCGTTACCGGTGACGATTCGCTCGGCATCACGACCTTGGCCGTTTTTCTTCGCGTTGACGTCCCATTCCTGATAGACGACACGTCCGCCACCGGCACCGACAGCGGGCAGACGCCCTTCGCTGTTGCGGAAGGTGATGCCGCCCTTGGTGCCCGGCGCATTGGCGGAATCCGGCCACCGCCCGGCGTCGATCTCCACGAGCGTGGCGAGAACGCGCGTCGGCGCATCGCTGTTCGTCTGCTGCGTTGTCTTGACGGCGGAGCTGGAGGGCGCGGAGCTGGAGGGCGCGGAGCTCGAGGGCACGGAACTCGACGGCGCGGCCTTGGTGGTAGCACCCGGCTTGGCTTGAACAGTCGAGGACTGGGCACTCGAGGACTTCGCAACCGACGACGCCGAACTGTCGGAGTCACGTGAAGAAAGGGTTACCGCCAGTACGAGCGCCACCACAGCCACCACGACGGTGATGATGGCGTTGCGCGTCTTTGCGCTCGGCATTTTCAGACCTTCAGACACGAGCGCTCCTACCGGTACGAGACAGTGACAGGTGCGTGATCCGACCAACGGAGGTCGTAGGACTCAGCGCGTTCCACGAGCGCAACCTTGGCCCGCTCGGCGTATCCGCGGGTGGCAACCTGGTAGTCGATACGCCAACCCGAATCGTTGTCGAATGCCTTGCCGCGGTACGACCACCACGAGTACGGACCGTCGACACCCGGATGGAGGGTGCGGAAGACATCGACCCACGCGGAATCTTCGGCGAACAGGAGATCCATCCAGGCGCGCTCCTCGGGGAGGAATCCCGAAGACTTCTTGTTGGTCTTCCAGTTCTTGAGGTCGAGTTCGGTGTGCGCGATGTTCCAGTCGCCGCTGACCACCACGTGACGATCGGCAGCCTCGGCCGCCGCAGCGGTGGTAGCGAGGTGAACTGCGAAGGACGCCATGAACCGCTCCTTCTCCTCCTGCTTCGGCGTGAGCGCCTCACCGGAGGGCAGGTACAGGCTCGCGACGGTCAGATCCGCGAAGTCGGCTTCGATGTATCGACCGGCGTCGAGAAACTCGTCGTCCCCGTGACCGATCCGCACCGCGTCAGGTTCCGTGCGTGAGAGCACCGCGACTCCGTTGCGTCCCTTCGCGGACGGCTCGGCGGAGACGAGGAACCATCCGTTGCCGAGCGCTGGTTCGAGAGTCTCGCGAAGCTGATCGTCCGACGCACGCGTTTCCTGAAGGCAGATGAAATCCGCCGACGTCTTCTCCAGCCAGTCGAGCATGCCCTTGCGGGCAGCTGCTCGAACGCCGTTGACGTTCACGGACGTGATGGTGTGGGGCGCAAGAATGTGGGAGTCAGCAGTTTGTGGCACGGCAAGCACCGTAGCCGATTCCACCGACGCGGATGGGCGCCCAGGTCAGCGCACGGCCCTACGCTGCAGAATCACCGCAACCGCCAGCACGACGAGACCCGCGACGGCCAGCAGCGACCCAACCGCTGCCGGTGCGGTGTACCCGTAACCGGCCGCGATGACGACGCCGCCGATCCACGCTCCGAAGGCATTGGCGATGTTCAGCGCGGCGTGATTGAGAGACGCCGCCAAGGTCTGAGCGTCCTCGGCGACATCCATCAACCGTGTTTGAAGGCCAGGAACCATCGAGGACCCGGCAAGCCCGATGAGGAAGACGAAGACAAGCGCCGTGTACGGATTGCGCACGGCGATCACGAAGACCGCGAGGATCACCACGAGGGATCCCATCGACAGGAACAAACCCTTCATCAGTGCGCGATCCGCGAGGTATCCACCGACGAAGTTGCCGGCGACCATGCCCAGTCCGTACAGCATGAGCGCCAGAGGAATGAACGAAGCACCGAGACCGGACACGTCGGTGAGCGTCGTACTGATGTAGGTGTAGACGGCAAACATCCCGCCGAATCCGACCATTCCCACGATCAGGGTCATCCACACCTGAACGCGGCCCAGCGCCCCGAGTTCGGTGATCGGATTCGTCACCGGCATACCGTCCAACCGCGGAATCCAGACGAACAGCGAAGCAACGGTTGCCACCCCGATCACGGCGACCAAGGCGAAGGCGCTGCGCCAGCCGAGTGCCTGGCCGATCCAGGCCGCGACCGGCACCCCGATCACATTGGCCACGGACAGACCCATCATCACCATCGCCACGGCCTTCGCGCGTTTACCTGGTTCGGCCAAATGAGCGGCGACCAGTGCGGCGACTCCGAAGTACGCGCCGTGCGGCAATCCGGCGACGAATCGAGCCATCATCAGCGTCGTGTACGAGGGCGCAAAGACCGAAGCGGCATTGCCGACGGTGAATGCGACCATGAGTGCGATCAACAGGGTGCGGCGCGGTACCCGTGCGGTGAGAGCAGCGATCAGCGGAGCACCGACGACAACCCCGAGCGCGTACGCCGAGATCACGTGACCCGCGATGGGTTCCGAGACGCCGAGCCCGGATGCCATTTCCGGGAGCAATCCCATGGCGACGAACTCGGTTGTGCCGATACCGAAACCGCCGAGGGCAAGAGCGAGCATCGCTGGACCTCTGGCGGAACGAACCCCGGGTGTCGAGGTGTCAGAACGGGAGAGGGTAGACGAAGTCACTGATCAATTGTGGTCTCACACCTGGTTGAACTTCCAAGTGAGAGCGGGTGAGTTCACTCACGTGAGACCGCGAACACAAATGGGACGCCCGGTTTCCCGGACGTCCCATCAGAAGGTGAAACAGTGAATCTACTTCGCGGCCATGGCCTTCTGCAGGTTCACGTCGAGTGCGCCGAGGAACTCCTCGGTGGTCAGGTAGCCCTGATCGCCGCCGACCAGCATCGAGAGGTCCTTGGTCATCTGGCCGCTTTCGACGGTCTTGATGACAACGTCTTCGAGCGCCTGCGCGAAGCCGATGACCTCAGGGGTGCTGTCGAGCTTGCCACGATGCTCGAGTCCGCGGGTCCACGCGAAGATGGACGCGATCGGGTTGGTCGAGGTGGGCTTGCCCTGCTGGTGCTGACGGTAGTGACGCGTCACGGTGCCGTGAGCAGCCTCTGCCTCACAGGTCCTTCCGTCCGGTGTCAGCAGAACCGACGTCATGAGGCCGAGCGAGCCGAAGCCCTGGGCCACGGTGTCGGACTGGACGTCGCCGTCGTAGTTCTTGCATGCCCAGACGTATCCACCCTCCCACTTGAGTGCGGAAGCGACCATGTCGTCGATGAGGCGGTGCTCGTAGGTCAGACCTGCGGCATCGAACTCAGCCTTGAACTCGGTCTCGTAGACGTGCTGGAAGATGTCCTTGAAGGCACCGTCGTACGCCTTGAGAATGGTGTTCTTGGTGGACAGGTACACCGGGTAGTTCTGCTGCAGTCCGTAGGTGAGCGACGCGCGAGCGAAGTCACGGATGGACGTGGTGAAGTTGTACTGCCCCTGGACGACGCCGCCCTCTTCGGGGAAGTTGACCAGTTCGTGCTCGATCGGTGCGCTGCCGTCCTCAGGCGTGTAGGTGATCATCACCTTGCCGGGGCCGGGGACCTTGAAGTCTGTGGCGCGGTACTGGTCGCCGAATGCGTGACGGCCGATGATGATCGGCTTGGTCCAGCCCGGAACGAGTCGCGGAACGTTGGAGATGATGATCGGTGCGCGGAAGATCGTGCCGCCGAGAATGTTGCGGATCGTTCCGTTCGGGGAACGCCACATCTTCTTGAGACCGAATTCCTCGACACGTGCCTCGTCCGGCGTGATCGTGGCGCATTTGACGCCGACGCCGTGCTTCTGGATCGCGTGCGCTGCGTCGATGGTGACCTGGTCGTCGGTCTCGTCGCGGTACTCGATACCGAGGTCGTAGTACTCGAGGTTCACATCGAGATACGGATGGATCAACTTGTCTTTGATGAACTGCCAGATAATGCGCGTCATCTCATCGCCGTCGAGTTCGACGACGGTGCCCTCAACCTTGATTTTGGACATGGGTGCTTCGCGTCCTCCTAGGAAGTTTCCCTGGTTACACGGTTGCGGTCACACTTTGTGAGTGGGTCCGCGAACGGTTCGATTATCAAACCTAGACGGTGTGGACTGATCTCGGGAGATGAGTCCCAAACAAGACAAGCGTACTGCTAACCCGTGAGGCCGCAACCGGCAGGTCCACCCATCGGTCTCTACTCGCGAGTAACTTTTGCCTGCTAGTGGGCTGCGTCGCTCTGTCTCGCGTGCGGTTGCGGCTCACAATTCGCCCCGCGTCAGGACTGCGCTCACTTCCCGGTAGAATCCGACTTGGTCATGAGTGCCAGCGTCAAGCCCCGGCTCGCTGGACGGCAACCCTCCAACCGCGGTGGGGTGCCCCGGGTGATGACCAGGTTTCCCGACGTGGATCTGCTCACGCAGTTCCACCGCAATTCGGGTGACAAGCGCGGGTCCGACAGGGACGGACCCCAGACCGGGCCGAGCCCCACGGAGGTAACTCAGTATGTGTCGCACTTGTAGATAGACCCCAGCACGGGGCGGCGATCCTTCGCCCCCGTCCGACATCTATCCGTCAGACCACTGGAGTGAACAAATCATGACCGACAACACAGCCGACGCCTCAGCAACTTCTGATCCGACCGCGAACTGGTCGTTCGAGACCAAGCAGGTGCACGCCGGGCAGACAGCGGACACCGCCACCAATGCGCGCGCTCTGCCGATCTACCAGACCACCAGCTACGTCTTCGACAGCACCGATCACGCTGCGGCACTGTTCGGCCTCGCCGAGCCTGGCAACATCTACACGCGGATCATGAATCCCACACAGGACGCCGTCGAACAGCGCATCGCCGCCCTCGAAGGCGGAGTCGCCGCACTCCTCCTCTCCTCGGGCCAGGCTGCCGAAACCATCGCGATCCTCAACATCGCCGAAGGCGGCGACCACATCGTCTCGAGCCCGTACCTGTACGGCGGCACGTACAACCTCCTGCATTACACCCTTCGCAAGCTGGGCATCGAAGTCACCTTCGTCGAAGATCCCGACAACCTCGAGCAGTGGCGCGAAGCCATTCGCCCGAACACGAAGGCGTTCTACGGCGAGACGATCGCTAATCCCAAGAACCACATCCTCGACCTCCCCGGCATCTCGTCGCTGGCCCACGAGAACGGTCTTCCGTTGATCGTGGACAACACAGTCGCGACGCCGTACCTGCTCCGCCCACTCGAACACGGCGCCGACATCGTCGTTCACTCGGCCACCAAATACCTTGGCGGACACGGCACCGCGATCGCCGGCGTGATCGTCGACGGCGGCACCTTCGATTGGACGCAGGGTCGCCACACGAACTTCACGACGCCTGATCCCAGCTACCACGGCGTCACCTTCGCAGACCTCGGCGCGCCGGCATTCGCACTCAAGGCGCGCGTCCAACTGCTGCGCGATCTCGGCTCCGCCGTGGCGCCGTTCAACGCGTTCCTCATCGCGCAGGGCATCGAAACCTTGAGCCTGCGCATCGAGCGTCACGTGTCCAATGCCCAGAAGGTCGCCGAATTCCTCGACGGCCACGGCGAGGTGGCCTCCGTTTCCTACGCGGGACTCCCCTCCTCGCCATGGTTCGAACGCGGAAAGCAGCTGACGCCCAAGGGAACCGGCGCCATCGTCACCTTCGAGCTGCCCGGAGGTATCGATGCGGGCAAGACGTTCGTCAACGCCCTGACGCTGCACAGCCACGTCGCCAACATCGGTGACGTTCGCTCACTCGTCATCCACCCCGCCTCGACGACACACTCGCAGCTCACCCCCGAAGAGCAGCTCGCCTCCGGTGTCACGCCCGGACTCGTCCGCCTCGCGGTCGGTATCGAAGGAATCGACGACATCCTCGCCGATATCACCGTCGGCCTGGCTGCGGTGGCAAACTCGTGACCGTGAACGAATTGGAGCCCAGGATCGACCTCCTTCCCCCGCCCGACGGCCAGGTGGGGTTCGTCGACATCGGCGCCCTGGAACTCGAGAGCGGCGCGGTACTCCCCTCGGTTTCGCTCGCCGTTCAGCGGTGGGGTGAGCTGTCCCCGAACCGCGACAACGTCGTACTCGTCGAGCACGCACTGACCGGAGACTCACACGTCACCGGACCGATCTCCGCAAATCAGCCCTCCCCCGGCTGGTGGAACGGGATGGTTGGGCCGGGCGAACCGATCGACACCGGCGAATGGTGCGTCATCGCAACAAATGTCCTCGGTGGTTGTCGCGGCACGACCGGTCCTAGTTCGCTGGCCGACGACGGCAAGCCGTGGGGCAGCAGGTTCCCGGAGATCTCCATCCGGGATCAGATCGCGGCGGAGAAGAAGCTCGTCGATCTCCTCGGGATCGACCAGTTGGCCTCGGTAGTCGGCGGATCCATGGGCGGGATGCGCACCCTTGAATGGGCAGTTTCCTACCCGGACAGCATTCGCTCCGCGTTGGTTCTCGCAACCGGTTCACGGGCCACTGCAGATCAGATCGGCACCCAGACGACGCAGATCGCTGCCATCGTCTCCGATCCGGATTGGCAGGGCGGTGACTACCACGGAACGGGGCGGGCACCTCGCGCCGGACTCGGGATCGCCCGTCGCATCGCGCACCTGACGTACCGCACCGAGTCCGAACTGGATGCACGCTTCGAGAACTCCGCTCAGAACGACGAAAATCCTTGGAACGGTGGACGATACGCCGTCCAGAGTTATCTGGAACATCAGGCAGACAAGCTGGTCGACCGCTTCGACCCGAGCACGTACGTCCTCCTGACCGAAGCCATGAACCGGCACGACATCGGTCGTGGACGCGGCGGCGTTGCAGCGGCGCTGGCATCGATCACGGCGCCGGTCGTCGTGGGCGGCGTGGACTCGGATCGACTGTATCCCCTTCGTTTGCAGGAGGAGATCGCGGACGGCATTTCGACGTGCACGGGCCTCGAGATTCTCAAGTCCAGAGACGGCCATGACGGCTTCCTGACGGAGGCGGACGCTGTCGCCGGACTGCTTCGCCGAACGATGGAGTTCGCACGCACGGCCCGCTGATCCGGCACAGAGGCACAATTTCAGGATCCGTCAATGTCGGGAAAACCACAGCTGATCTGCAGGTTTCCCCGACATTTTCATTGGCATACCTGAGCCGGCGCGGCTAGCATCGGCGAACGTGAATCAGCCATGCTCGACGCGCCTGCAGGCTACGTACATTCCCGAGCACATGTCCTTCGCGTTCTGGGGTGACCCAGATCCGACAGCGCGCCTGTCGGCGCTGGGGATGCCGACGGGATCGCCGGGCATCTGCCGGCTGGCGATCCCGGTCGACGAGTCGATCACAGCGACCGACGTCGAAGCGCAACTGCTCGACCTCGCCACCGCGATCGACGCCTTGCACACCCTCGATGCACGTCGCGACGACCTCGGACCGTCGTTGCTCGCATGGAAGCGCGTCATCGACACCGGCGCACATGACATTCCGACTGCAGCGCATGCCGCGATCGAGCGCGACGACACGAAAATCAGAAGCGCCCGGTCCACGGTGCGGTTGTTCACGGAAGCGCGCGCAGCCGTGGAGAGTCTTCGCCGAGCAAAGATTCAGGCGACATTGCGCCCGTATCAAGTGCACGGAGTTGCCTGGCTGACTGCACTGTCGGGTTCGGGCGGTGGAATCCTCGCCGACGAGATGGGTTTGGGCAAGACACTGCAAGCGATTTCGATGATCGCGATCCGCGCCGACGACGGTCCACACCTGGTTGTGTGTCCCACCTCGGTCATCGGAAACTGGCGCCGCGAGATCGAGCGATTCGCTCCGCATCTGCCACTGCACGTTCATCACGGGACCGCTCGCGCACTTCCCACTCGTGTTCCTGCCGGCACCACGGTGCTGACCAGCTACAGCGTCTTGCGTTCCGACGCAGACCAATTGGCCCCGATCCATTGGAGTTCAGTGGTCTTCGACGAGGCACAGCAGATCAAGAACCCCTCTTCGCTGGCAGCGAAAGCAGCAATGCAGTTGTCGGCCGACGTCAAGGTAGCGATGACCGGCACGCCGGTGGAGAACCGTCTCGAAGAATTGTGGTCGCTCTTTCGCGTCGCCAATCCCGAAGTCCTCGGAACTCGCGCACGGTTTCGTCAACGCTTTGCCGTACCGATCGAATCCGGTCGATCGGCCACCGCGGCGACCAGGCTTGCCGCGGTCATCGATCCGTTCATTCTGCGCAGAACCAAAGACACAGTGGCCAAGGATCTTCCGCCCAAGCAATTTTCCACCGTCTCGTGCACTCTGACGTCGGAACAGGCGCGCATCTATCGGTCTGCAGTTGCAGATGCTTTCGACACCGGTTTGGGTACGGGAACTGCCCGGCGCGGCAATATCCTCGCGCTGCTGACCACCCTCAAGCAGGTATGCAATCATCCGGCGCAGGTCACCGGCGATACGGATGACCTCTACGGAAGATCCGGAAAGCTCGACCGCGCAACGGAAATGATCGCCGAGATCGTCGACGACGGCGATCGCGCGCTGATATTCACGCAGTACCGGACGATGGGCGAGATGCTTTCGCGGCACCTGGGCTCCGAGTTGGGAATCGGCGCAATCCCCTTCCTTCACGGCGGCCTGAACACCGACAAGCGCGACGCGATGGTCGACGCATTCCAGAACGACACGGATTCACCACCGGTTCTGATTCTGAGCTTGCGCGCCGCCGGCTTCGGCCTCAACCTCACGCGCGCAAGTCACGTCGTGCACTACGACCGGTGGTGGAACCCAGCCGTCGAGGATCAAGCAACCGACCGGGCACACCGCATCGGCCAGAAGCGCACCGTCAACGTCCACACCTTGGTGACGGGCGGTACCGTCGAGGATCACATCGCAGCGATGCACGAGTCCAAACGAGCTGTGGCCGATGCTGTTTCCGGGAACGTCGAGGCCGCCCTGGCTGATCTACCCGACACCGAACTGCGTGAACTCCTCGAACTCGACGGCGCGGTGATCATCTGATGGCCAACGAATTCGGTGTCACCGCTTGGGGTCGAGCATGGCTGCGCACGGTGGAGCGGACCGCGGCATCCGGTCCGAACCCGTCCCTGCCGACGGCCCGTACCCTCGCACGCAACGGTTCCGTGGAGTTCACCGTGGTCTCATCGGGGACCGTCGTCGCGGAGGTGAGCACCAAAGCAAAAACCTCGTCGGTGACAATTGGTGTCCCGCTCTGGACCAAATCCGAAATCGCCGCAGTGAAGAGCCTTCTCCGTTCGGCTGGAAAGGCCAACAGATCCGTCTCCACCGGCGAACTGCCGGACAGCATCGTCACCGAACTGCAGGCTCGAAATATCGCAGTAGCCGTTGATCTTTCGGAGTGCGCTGCCAGCTGCGACTGCTCAGGTCGACGCTCGCCGTGCGTTCACCATCTCGCCGCGATCTACGCCCTGGCCGGGCGAATCGACGAGGAACCTGCACTTGCGGTGACGTTGCGAAGTGCACCGGTCAAGGCTGGAAAGAAGTCGACATCTACAGATTCACCGGAGTGGATCCCCTTGAGTGATATCGACATTCGCTCGTTCTACGGGGACTGATCTTCTCAGTCGGTGCCGAGCGGATCGATGGTCAGGGCGAGCGTCGCGATCAACACACCCATCACACCCATCGCCGCAGTGTCGAAGACCCTTCCACGCACCGCGAGCAACCCGACACGATTCTCGGGAACGAACCACCGAGCGGCAGCTCCGATGATGACGGCAACACCGAAGACGAGGGCGCCGCGACGCCACCGGTCGGCCAGCACGAGAACCACGGCCGCCGCGATCACGGCGAGGACCGCGAGCATGGGCAGATTCTTCTTCGCGAGACCGACCAGTGAGGACATCGGACTCAGACTCCGGCCAGAACCCGCTCGGCGCGCTCGACCACGTTGGTGATCAGGAACGCGCGGGTCAGCGGTCCGACACCACCGGGGTTGGGTGAGACGAAGCCGGCGACCTCGTTCACGTCGGCTGCGACGTCGCCGCGCAGGCCGTCGTCGGTGCGACTGACGCCGACGTCGAGAACCGCTGCCCCGGGCTTGACCATGTCTGCGGTGATGAGGCCGGGAACGCCGGCGGCAGCGACGATGATGTCGGCGCGGCGAACCTCGGCCGCGAGATCGCGGGTACCGGTGTGGCAGAGCGTGACCGTCGCGTTCTCGCTACGACGCGTCAGCAGCAATCCGATCGGACGACCGACCGTGACGCCGCGTCCGACAACCACCACGTGTGCACCGGCAATCGGGACCTCGTAGCGACGCAGAAGGTGGAGGATTCCACGTGGGGTGCACGGCAGCGGGGCTTCCTTGCCCAACACCAGTCGACCGAGGTTGACCGGATGCAAGCCGTCGGCATCCTTGTCGGGGTCGATACGCTCGAGGGCCGCGTTCTCGTCGAGGTGCTTGGGGAGCGGCAACTGCACGATGTAGCCGGTGCACTCGGGATTGGCATTGAGCTCGTCGATCGTCGCGTTGAGCTGTTCCTGCGTGATGTCGGCAGGCAGGTCGCGTCGCAAAGAATTGATACCGACCTTGGCGCAGTCGTTGTGCTTGCCGCGCACGTAAGCCGCGGATCCCGGGTCGTCGCCCACCAGGATGGTGCCCAAGCCGGGTGTGATGCCCTCTGCCTTCAGAGCGCTCACCCGCACCTTCAGGTCTTCGAAGATTTCGTCGCGGGTAGCTTTGCCGTCGAGGATCGTTGCAGTCACGGCGACCATTGTTCCAGGTTAGGGTCGATGAGTGACAACGGCTCCGGAACTACGCGGCCCGAGGGTGCTCCTCTCCCCCGTCGCGCCCGATCATCACGCCCGTCTGCGGGCAATTCACCTGCACCCGGACGTCGTGCAGTGGTGGCAAAATCCCGACGACGACTGGCCTGCAGCGCCGGAGGCCGGCACCACGCGCTACAGCATCTTCTACGGCGACCGCCTGATCGGCTTCATCCAGTGGTACGAGGCGGAGGACAACCCCGACTTCCGCCACGCCGGGCTCGACTTGTTCCTCGATCCCGACTTTCACAGCCAAGGGTTCGGTCGCGAATCGATTCGGGTGCTGTGTGCCCACCTGATCGACGACCTCGCATTCCACCGTCTGGTCATCGACCCGGAAGTCGACAACTCCGTCGCCATCGCTTGCTACCGATCGGTGGGGTTCAAAGACGTCGGGGTGATGCGCGAGTACTCGCGAGATCGCCATGGTGTGTGGAAGGACGGACTGCTGATGGATCTGCTCGCACGGGAATTCATCCGCTGATCACAAGGTACGACCCGAAGGGACAGTCATCATGTTGCTGGACAAGGAATTCACGGCCACCTTGCAGAAGAGTGACGCCAAGGGTGGGTGGACCTACGTGATCTGGCCGGAGTCCGCCGAGTTCTTCGGCACCCGCGGCCTGGTCAAGGTACGCGGGACGATCGACGGACATCCGTTCCAGAGTTCGTTCATGGCGCTGGGAGACGGCAACCACAAGCTGCCGGTCAAAGCCGATCTTCGCAAGGCCATCGGCAAGGAGACCGGCGAGATGGTGACAGTGCGCCTCGAGGAGCGCGTGGAGAGCTAGGCGCCTCTACTTCATGTCTACGACAAGACCGTGCGCCGACGCATAAGCCACCGCCTGCATCAACTCGATCTGCGCGTTTCCGACGGATGCGGACGTCCACAGGCTCGGATCGATCCGCGCGCCGCGCAGATCTGCACCTTCGAGTTTGAGTCCACCCGTACGAGCACCGGACAGATCCGCCGACGCCAGCACCGCGCCCCGCATGTCGGCCCGAACCAGGTTCGCTTCACGGAATCGGCATGAGGTGAAGTCGATCTTCCTCAGGTCCGCCCCACCGAGTGAGGTCAACGAGAAGTCGACTTCGTCGAGCGTCAACGGCCGGATACGGCAACCGTCGAACGTCGACCCGAGCAGACTGCAGTTTCGGAACGTACTGTGCCACAGGCTGGTCCGAGCAAAATTGCAGGAGCGAAACGCCGTTCCCGTGTGCACGGACTCCCCCAGATCGGTGCCGGTGAAATCACAATCCGTGAACACCACCGACTCCGTCGTGAGTCCGGTGAGGTCGGCATCTCGGAAATTGCAATTGGTGAAAGTGCGCTGACGCCACTTCTGCCCGGCCAGCCGCGCGTCTGAATAGTCTTCGCCGACGACGTCGTCGGATTCTTCGGGGAGCATGCCGTCCATACTGCCCCGCCGCACCGACACCGCTTCGATCGCCTAGGTCTCGCAGGCCACGCCGTCACCGTCACGATCAAGCTTGGACGAATAGCCGGGATCGCCGCGGTAGATCGGGGCAGCACCAGCCGCTCGCACCGCTGAGCAGTTGGCGTAATACACCCCTGCATCAGGCACCTTTGCCGGCGGCGGAACGTACGCGGGTTCCGTTGTCTTCGGCGGGGTGTACGCCGGGGCGGGCGGAACGTACGGCGTAGTCGTGGTTACCGGAACCTGCGGAACCAGCGGCACGATTGCCACGGTTGTCGTCGTTGGTGGCGGCACGATCGTTGTCGTCGTCGGCAAGAGGGACGACGTCGTGGTCTTCGTCGTCGACGGGACCGTGCTTTTGGTTGTCGTCGCCGCCGCTGTCGTGGAAGAGGTCACAGCAGGCGTCGTTGATTCTTCCGACTTGCCCGCGCCCGTCGCCGCGGCGATGGCAACCAGCCCCACGACTGCTGCGCCGGCGATCCACGGCCACTTACGCCGCGTCTTGCCTTCCTCGGCGTTTGCGTCCGGCACCGGCGAACCGGGAGCACCGAAGACCTGGGTGGGAGTGCCGAAGGCTTGAGTGGGTGCGTCGACGCCCTTGGGCCGTGTCTGTGCAGTCCACTGCTGACCGTCCCAGTAACGGTCGATCGTGGGGTCGAAGGGGTCGGGGTTCCAACCGGCGGGAGGGTTCATCAAAATGTCCGTTCTGCGAAGAGTGCCGGAAATAGATTCGCACGGACTGGCCGGTTTGTTACCAATTCGCCCACACTTCCCGACCGGTCTTCTCACGGACGCGGGCACCGATACGACGCCCGGTACAGTTCCTCGAGTGTTCCGAGTGATGTTCCACGAGCCCCGCATCCCACCCAACACCGGAAACGCGATCCGCATGGTCGCGGGCACCGGTTGCGAACTCCACCTGGTCGGGCCTCTCGGGTTCGACTTGTCGGAGCCGAAACTCAAGCGCGCAGGCTTGGATTACCACGATCTGGCGACTGTCACGGTCCACGAGAACCTTGCTGCGGCGTGGGAAGCCGTCACGCCCGCGCGCGTGTTCGCCTTCACCGCGCACGCGACCACGTCCTATGCCGATATCGCCTACCAACCCGGCGACGTCCTGCTGTTCGGGCCCGAGCCCACCGGACTGTCCGAAGAGGTATTGGCGGACGAACACATCACCGAGCGCCTGCGTATCCCGATGCTTCCCGGACGCCGGTCCCTCAACCTGTCCAACGCTGCCGCCCTCGTGACGTACGAGGCGTGGCGTCAGCACGGGTTCAAGGGCGCCGTCTGATCGACGTCAGTAGACGTCTCGGACGTACCGCTTCTCGGCCGAGAGTGCCTTCACGTACGCCTCCGCACTACGAGGTGCCAGTTTTCCGTGTTGAGCGACCACCCCGTTGAGGGCACTGTCGACGTCCTTGGCCATCCGGTTGGCATCGCCGCAGACGTAGAAGTGGGCGCCCTTCTGCAACCACTCCCACAGCAGCGCACCGCGCTCACGCATCCGGTCCTGCACGTAGACCTTGTCGGCTTGATCCCGGGAAAATGCGAGGTCGAGTTCGGTGAGGAATCCGTCTTTCCGCAATTCTTCGATTTCTTCGCGGTAGTAGAAGTCGGTCGCGGCGTGCTGTTCCCCGAAGAACAGCCAGTTCGGGCCCGTGTGCCCCAATGCCCGACGCTCATGCAGGAAAGCACGGAACGGCGCGATGCCGGTTCCCGGACCGACCATGATCATCGGGGTTTCGGGATCGGACGGTGGCCGGAAATGGGTCGACTTCTGCACGAAGATGCCGATGTCATCATCGTGGGCGTGGTCTGCGAGGTAGGTCGAGCACACCCCACGCCGTGGGACACCCGCGACGTTGTAGCGCACCGCGGACACCGTCAGCTGCACTTCGCGTGGGTTCTCCTTCGGACTGGAAGATATCGAATACAGCCGCGGCTGAAGCGGTTTGAGGAGGGAGAGCCATTCGTCCGTCGAGGCACGAACGGGCGACTGCGCAAGTACGTCGACGGACTGTCGTCCCCACGACCAGTCTTTGAGCGTGGAGATGTTCTCCGGCTTCATCAACTCGGCGAGGTCCGCGTCGCGAGTTCGTTGATGCACGAACCGAATCATCTCGCTCGAGATTCGAGTGATCTCCAGGCGTTCGGTGAGCGCGGCACGCAGGGTCATATCGCCGTACTGCCCCAGTTCGACGACCTCCTCACCGTCGAGGCCGGTGAGGGTGAGCCACTCGTCGACAAACGGAGAGCTGTTTCGGGGCCAGACTCCGAGAGCGTCGCCAGCTTCGTAACTGACCGTGTCGTCCGGAAGGTGAAAGCCCAACTGCCGCACGTCTTTGGAAGAGCCTGGCCGGTTGAGCACGACATTGCGCGTCAAGGCTGTGGTCAGCGGCGCCTTCTTGTTGTACTGCAGCGGCGCCGACATCGCCGGTGAAATCGGCGTGGCCGCAACGGTTGTCCCAGAATTCTTCTTTGCAACGACGACGTCGGCCGTCTCACCAGCCGCCGAGCGCTGAAGTTCAGCCGTGACAGAGTCCAGCCAACCAGCAGCGGTGTCCTCGAAATCGGGCTCGCAGTCGGCGCGATCGACGATACGACTGGCCCCCAGTTCACCAAGGCGGGCGTCAAGCTTTCGTCCATGCCCACAGAAGTCGTCATAGTTCGAGTCACCGAAAGCGATGACTGCATACCGTGTCTCGGCCATGCGGGGCGCCGTGTCAGCAGCCAACGCATCCCAGAAACCGCTGCCGTTGTCCGGGGATTCGCCGTCACCGGAGGTACTGGTGATCAACAGGACCTCTCGGGTGGCCGCCAGGTCGGCGGCCGGGAACTCGTCCATTGCATGCATCACCACGGGCAAGCCAACTTCCCCAAGGCGAGCAGCGCAGGCGGCGGCAAATTCTTCCGCGTTTCCGGTCTGCGATGCCCAGAGCACCACGATCGGCGCGCGTTCTGTCGCAATGCTCGGAGCCGAGGACAACGCGGGCCCGTCGGTGTCAGGGAGCGAGGTTCGCGAGTACAGGCCGGCCAATACCCCGTCGACCCACATCCGCTTTTCGGCATCGAACGGCGCCGTCGACGGCAACGTCGGTACCCCGGCAGTGCGATCAGCGTCCGCACGCAACGCGGCGAGAAGACCGGCCAGGTAGCTCTGCTGGAGCGCATCGAATACCACTGCAGGTGTTCCTGTTTGACCGATGACATCCGCGAGGACATCGGTTCGCGACAAAGCCCGATCAGCTGGCGCGGAAGCCACCAGCGGCGCCTCGGCGAGCACTGTTTCAGGTGTGTTCACGGCGACCTTCGTCATAGTGACAGCACAGGCTTTGAACTCCGGTTGCTGCGAGGCTGGATCGATGGCGTCGTTGGTGACAGCGTTGATGGACAGATATTCGCCGAAGGCGTCGTTCCAGTGAAATGGGGCAAAGCAGTTCCCCGGACGCACTCGGTCGGTGATGACGGCGGGAAGCACAGCGCGACCGCGGCGTGAGGCAACCTCGATCGCATCCTGGTCGACGACGCCGAGCCTGGCGGCGTCGTCGGGATGGATCTCGACGAAGGGACCTGGGTTGAGTTTGTTCAGCTTGGCGACCTTGCCCGTCTTGGTCATGGTGTGCCACTGGTGCGCGAGACGACCGGTGTTGAGCAGGAATGGATAGTCGTCGTCGGGCATTTCGGCGGGAAGCATGTGCGGCCGTGCGAAGAACATCGCACGGCCAGTGGCGGTGGGAAATGCGAGCCGCGGAGTGCTGCCGTCCTCGCGGATCAGGAGCCTTTGACTGACACCGTTATTGACGTATCGGATGGGATGACGGTCCTGATCACTGTCTGGCGGGCACGGCCACTGGATTGATGTCTTGCGGAGGCGCTCGTAGGTGACGCCGCGTAAGTCGTAGCCGGTCTTCGGATTCCAGAACTGCTTGATCTCTTCGAACACCTCTTCGGCACAGGTGTAGGTGAACGCCTCGACATACCCCATCTCGCAGGCGATCCGGGCGATGATCTGCCAATCAGGCAGCGCCTGCCCGACCGGATCCAGTGCCTGCTGAAAGAGCGTCAGGTTGCGTTCGGAATTGATCATCACTCCGTCGGACTCTGTCCACAGTGAGGCGGGCAGCAGAACATCGGCGTATTCGTTGGTCTCGGTGCCCAGGAACGCATCCTGGGTGATGACGAGGTCAGCCTTCTCCAAGCCGTCGATAACGGTCTTTCGGTTGGCTACCGTTGCAACGGGATTGGTGCAGATGATCCAGCATGCCTTGATGTCACCCGCCGCCATGCGGGAGAACATGTCGATGGTGCCACCGCCGATGTCGGTGCGCAGCGAGCCTTGCGGGATCCCCCACCTCTCCTCTACGAATTCGCGATCGGCGTCGACCATCACTGCACGCTGGCCGGGCAAACCTGGACCCATGTAGCCCATTTCACGCCCACCCATGGCGTTCGGCTGCCCGGTCAGCGAGAACGGACCGCTGCCGGGCTTGCAGATCGCACCGGTCGCAAGGTGAAGGTTGCAGATGGCGTTGGTGTTCCACGTGCCGTGGGTGCTCTGGTTCAAACCCATTGTCCAACAGCTCATCCAGTTTGCAGCCTCACCGATCCACTGCGCTGCAGTGCGGATGTCGGCTTCGGGGATACCGGTGATCTCACTGACCTTCTCCGGGGTGTACTCCGCGAGGAAACTGGGCATCACCTCCCAGCCTTCGGTGAAGTCGGCGATGAAGTCAGGGTCGGTGTGGCCGTTCACGACGAGCAGGTGGAGTAGTCCGTTGAGTAGCGCGAGATCGGTGCCGGGAGCGATCTGCAGGAACAAGTTCGCCTTGTCGGCGGTGGCACTGCGTCGAGGGTCGACGACGATCAACTTCGCGCCTGCCTTGATCCGCTCCTGCATCCGCAGAAAGAGGATCGGATGGCAGTCCGCCATGTTCGCGCCGGTCACGAAGAACACGTCGGCGTGTTCGAAGTCCTGATAGGAACCGGGCGGTCCGTCGGCCCCGAGAGACTGTTTGTAGCCGGTGCCGGCACTCGCCATGCACAACCGGGAATTCGATTCGATCTGATTGGTCCCGATGAATCCCTTGGCCAGCTTGTTCGACAAGTACTGGGCTTCGAGAGACATCTGCCCGGACACGTACAACGCAAATGCGTCGGGGCCGTGCTCGTCGATGATTGCCCGTAGACGCTGGGCGGTGTCAGTGATGACGGCGTCCATGTCCGCGGCTTCGATCGCATCCCCTCGGCGCGGACGGCGATATGCAGAGTCCATTCGCCCTGGACCTGCGAGCATGTCTGCGGTCGTGGCCCCTTTGGTGCACAGACGCCCGAAGTTGGTGGGATGTGTCTTCAGACCGGAAGACTTCGCAGCCTTCCGGCGTCCCGTCTCCGGATCGGTGATGATGTCGAGGACAAGACCACAGCCGACCCCGCAGTACGCGCAGAGTGTGTCGACACTGGTGGTGGTGAGTTGAGCGCCCATCGATTCATGCATCCCTTCGACCGAGGATCAAGGTCGACTTCTATCTTCGGATGCAGTTGTTTCGGGAGTTCATGCTCGATGTTGCGTATCAATCACTCTTTCCTCACCGCGCCCTTCGGACCGATGTGCGGTCCCGGAACCGGCGGTCGTCGACGGGCAGCGATACGCGAATGCCCAGTTCTACGCCCTGCCGCCGAATCGAGCAATGTAGTGCCAGACCCTTTTGACGTCCTGCGGATCGAAGGACGCGCTCCGTGCGAGCCCCAGTACGGCAGGCGTCAGTCGCCTGCCGCGGGCAATTTCTCGGGCAAGGTCGACGACGGTCGCTCCCCGGTATTCGGGATGTTCGGCTATCGCTTCGACATCGACCGCGTAACCGTCGTGCCACAGAACTGCCCATTATCCGGATACGGAAGCAGCGCCGGTGAAGAAGTCGACCAGTGAATACGGTGCGCCTTCACCGAGGCAGAGATCAAGGATCACGTGCGAGTCAGCGGCCTCGGATGCACTGCGCACGAACATCGCTTCCTCGTAGCCGCTCAGTGCCGCTTCGATGTCGTCCGGGTGCGCGGCGATCGCCCTTCCCAGTTCGGCGCCGTCGAACATGGCCAAGTTCGCACCCTCACCGGACGGAGCCATCAGATGTGCCGCGTCACCGAGGAGCGTGACCCCAGGCACGCGATCCCATCGGTGCTCGTCGGGAAGTGCATGGATCGCGCGCGGAATCGGAGCGGTTTCGCCGTCTGTGATCAGCGCAGTGAGTTCCGTTGCCCAACCGTCGAACTCGGCCGCGACCCGCGCTGTCGCAGCAGCGCCGTCGGTGAAATCGATACCGGCAAACCACTCCGCCGTACGGTTCAACTGGACGTAGGTGTGCACGATATCTCCCGCCTCTCGATGCGCGGCGATCGCTTTTCCTGGTGCGGGCGCGTACATCGCCCCGTCACCGACTGCCTCGGCTGCAGCCGAATGCTTCTCGTCGACGTCGTACAGATACGTCTCGACGAACGTCGTGCCGACGTATTCGGGCTTCGCATCGGAGAGCAACGGGCGGATCTTCGACCAGGCACCGTCGGCGCCGACGAGGAGGTCGGTAGTCACCGTCGAACCGTCGGCAAAGGTCAGTTCGTGTCGGCCGTCAGCGCGCTCGTCGGCGGTGTTCCGTGAGCCGAGCGAGCGGACACTGTCGACCTTGCGTCCCCATTCGATCATGCCGTCCGGAAGGGATTCGAGCAGGATCCGTCGGAGGTCTCCGCGCAGCACTTCAGGACGGACTCCCGTGCCGTCATCGGGTTCGTCGAGGAGTACAGCGGCGTGTTGATCGAGTACGCGCGACGCGGCACCGCCCTCGTGGATGATCGCGCGGAACTCGTCGATGAGGCCGGCAGCATCGAGCGCCGCCTGACCGTTGTGTTCATGGATGTCGAGTTGGCCGCCCTGCGTGCGAGCTTCTGCCGACGGTTCCGCCTCGTAGATCTTCGACGGAATTCCGTGAACGTGGAGGACGCGCGCGAGGGTCAGACCGCCGAGGCCCGCCCCGATGATCGTTATCGAGTTGCTCATGTTTGTTTCCTTTCAGCCTTCTATTGGAACGTCGTTCCAGTGACCATCTTGGAACGGCGTTCCAGATATGTCAAGATGGTGCGCATGGCGACCAGGAATCAGCGGACCGAACGACGTACGGACGCGCTCTCGAAGGAGCGAATCGTCGAGGCTGCGATCGAGATCCTCGACGACGAGGGCGAAGCTGCGCTGACATTTCGCGCACTCTCCGCACGCCTGGCAACAGGTAGCGGGGCGATTTACTGGCACGTTGCCAACAAGAGCGAACTGCTCGCCGCGGCGACCGACGACGTCATCGCCCGCGTGACCACCGAAGGAACCGAAAGCGCAACCCCACGGGAGGCGATCCGGATCATCACTCTCGGTGTGTTCGACGCGATCGACGCGCACCCGTGGGTCGGCACCCAACTCTCTCGCGAGCCGTGGCAATCAGCGGTGATGCAGATCTTCGAGAGTCTGGGAGGGCAACTCCAAGCACTCGGCGTTCCCCAACCGGCACAGTTCGATTGCGCGTCCGCACTCCTGAGCTACGTGCTCGGCCTCGCCGGACAGTATGCCGCGGGCGCCCGCCTCCTCCCCCGCGAGACAGATCGGTCCGCCTTCCTCGCCACCGTCGCGCAGCGGTGGGAAGAACTCGATTCCGCGAAGTACCCGTTCCTCAATCAGGTGACGGCGCAATTGCGCGACCACGACGACCGAGAACAGTTTCTGGCAGGCATCGATCTCATCCTCGCGGGGATCGACACCGTCCGATAGCAGCCGTTCCCGTCAGCCGCAGCCGTCAACGCGAGTGAACAGCGGTGTTGGAGCCGAGCGCTATGTCGAGGAAATCTCTTGCCGCACCGCGCAATCCGCGATCGGGATCCCAGACGGCTTGGAGTCGCCTCGGCATCCGCAAGCCGTCGACGTTGACCGCGACCAGTCGGCCGTCCGTCAGGTCGGCAGCAACGGCCAACGACGACAGAACGGCGGGCGCGTTGCCTGCCACCACCGCAGCCTTGACTGCGGTGCACGAGGTGAGCTCGAGCAAAGGCGGCACACAATCGGGAACAGCATTCTCGAGCGTCAGACGCGTCCCTGACCCTGACTCGCGCTGAATCAGCGGCGTGCGTGCGAGGTCCGCAACCGGAACAGGCACACCATTGGCCCAGTCGTGTCCCGGCGGCACAACCACGACGAGGTGATCACGCGCCACCTCGCACGACGCGAGCGCCGACGGCACATCCGGACCTTCGACGAATCCGATATCGGCCTGGCCTGCCTGCACTTGAGCAGAGACATCCGAGGAATTGTGCAAGCTCACCGACGCCACGACGTTGGGGAACTTGTGCCGCATCGCGACCGTCCATCCGGGAACCAGATACTCGGCGATGGTCATGCTGGCGGCAACTGTGACGGCAGCGTCGCGTTCACCGCGAAGTGCGGCAACTCCCGATGCCATTTCCTCGGCACTGACGAGGATGTGACTTGCCCACTCGAGAATCAGACCGCCCTCGGCGGTGGGACGAACACCGGTCGCCGCTCGATCGAAAACCTTGATTCCGAGCTGCCGTTCGACCGAACGCACCCGGGCGCTGACCGCTTGCTGACTGAGTCCGTGCTCCCGGCCGGCAGCGCCCATGCTGCCTAGACGCCCTACGGAAAGCAGGACGTCGAGGGCACTGAGTTCCGGCACCCGAGGAGACAACGACATAGACCAAGATTAGACCCACAAGGCGAGATTGTGGGCATTCAAGGACAACCGGCCTACCGGTACGAACCGGATGAGACGACAGTGAAATACATGACCACCACAACGAGTCCCACCTTCGCCCACATCACCCCGAACTGGTTCGCGGCAGCGATGGGAACGGGAATCGTCTCGGTGGCCGCAGCTTCGCTCGAACCGGAGATCGAAGGCTTGAAGCTGGTCTCGGAAATCTTCTGGGTTCTGGCGGTTCTCGTACTGTGCGCCTTGATCGGCGCATTTGCCACCCATTGGTCACAACATCGATGTCAGGCCCTCGCCTACCTGCACAGTCCCGCGATGTTCCCGTTCTACGGAGCCGTCGCCATGGCCCTACTGACCGTGGGATCGGCAACCGGCATCACCGGGCCGGACTTCCTCGGCCACGACGTGGCGATCACCGTCTCGCTGACTCTGTGGATACTCGGCACGGCACTCGGCCTGGTCACCTACGTCGTGATGATGATTCGTCTCGTTCGAGATGCTGGGATGGCGACGGCAATGCCGTTCTGGCTGATGCCCGTCGTACCACCGATGGTCTCGGCCACCACCGGCGCAGCGGTCAGCACCCACATGCCCGAAGGCGCTCCGCGCATCGCGGTACTGATCTTCTGCTACATCCTGTTCGCTCTGGCACTGACCGCCGCTATCGGCATTCTGATAGCCGTCGCGAGGCAGTTCGCACGCAACCGCTCGGCCGGCGTCGACGTGATCCCGTTCAATGCCATTCCCTCGCTGTGGATTCCGTTGGGCGTGATCGGACAGTCGATCGCAGCATCCAACCTGTTGGCCGCCGCCTCACGGCATGCACTCAGTACCGAGCACGCCGACACCCTGCACGAATTCGGAATCGCATACGGAACCGTCGTCGGAATCATCGGCGTCATCGCATTTGTCACCGTCACCACCGTGACCATCCACGCACTGCGCCGCGGCTTGGACTTCTCGCTCGGTTGGTGGAGCTTCACCTTCCCCATCGGAGCATGTGCAGTCGGAGCGAATGCCTTCGGAGTCGCCACCGGTTCGACACTGATTCTGGGAATCGCACTTGCCCTGCTGACCGTGCTGATCCCCATCTGGGCAACCGTCGCGGTGCGGACCGTCCGATCGATCCGCAGTGGAGCTCTTCCCGCGGCTGCATGAATTGGCACCGATGAGTTTTGCCTCGCCGTACGGTCTGTACTCACGTAGACCATTGTCGAGAGCGGGAGTACATGGTGAGTCAGTTATTACGAGTACAGAATTTCAGCGTTTCCAGTGACGGAATAGCCTGCGGTCCGGACCAAAGCTTCGAGAGCCCGTTCGGCCTGGACCACGGTGAAATGTTTGCGTGGGCGGGAGCTACAGCGAGCTGGCCCAATCGCACCGATCCCGGCGGCAGCCGAGGCATCGACGACTATTTCACGCGGGACTTCTCCAACAACATCGGTGCCGAAATCATGGGCCGCAACAAATTCGCACCATACCGCGGCCCTTGGGAGAATCTCGAGTGGCAGGGGTGGTGGGGCGACGAGCCACCGTTCCACACCCCGGTTCTTGTCTTGACCCACCACGTGCGGCCGTCGTTCACGCTATCGGACACGACATTCCACTTCGTCAACGCTGACCCGGCGACGGCCCTCGAGCAGGCACGTGAGGCAGCGCAGGGCAAGGACGTTCGACTCGGCGGCGGGGTCAGCACTATCCGTGAATTCCTCGACGCCGATCTGGTCGACACGATGCACATCGCTGTCTGCCCGATCGAATTCGGATCCGGTCTACGCCTGTGGGAGACACCTGATGAGTTGCGCGACCGCTTCAACCTCGAAATCGTGCCGAGCCCGAGCGGCGTGACGCATCACCTGTTCTGGCGAAAGTGACCGGTGGGGGGCGGCTCCCGAAACGGGAACTGCCCCCATCAGTTGTGTCTTAGGCTCCGGTCTCGACCTGGCGCCCCGACTGGTACCACGCCATTGTTCCACCGGCCACCGAAACGGCATTGATGCCACGGGCCTGCAGATACTCCGCGGCCTGCAGGCTACGGCCACCGACGGCGCAGATGATGTACACCGTTTCCGCGTCCGGAATTTCACCGACGCGAGAGACGAATTCGCTGAGCGGAATGAGCGCCGCACCGGGAACTCGGACCTGAGCGAACTCGTCGGGCTCACGGACGTCGATCAGCGGCTCACCTGCCGCCAATGCCGTGTCCAGTGCATTCAAGTCGACTTCCAACATGTCTTCTGCGTCCTGCCTTCGTGTTCGCTGCTGTCCGAATAGACGGTACCGCGTGATTTCGTGTGGTTGCCTTTACGATCTGACAATGACCAATACTGTTCCCGAAAAGTCGGGTTTTTGGAGTCGACCCACTTTGTGGAAGTTGCTCCTTCTCATCGTTGCCTATTTGGTCTTCTACCTTGCCGCCGGGCAGGTGATCTCGCGTGTTTTCGCCGACCAGATCGACACGGACAACGTGGTCTCGAGTGCCTCGAGCATCATCTTCGGCGTCATGTTGCCCATCGCGATCGGTGCAGTTGCGTTGCTGATCTTCACGGTCAAGGTCGGCTGGCTCAGCAGTATCTTCGGTCCTCAACCGGTACGCGGACGCGGCTGGATGTGGATCGGGCCGATTATCGTCGTTGCCGCCATCGCTGCCCACCTGGCCGGAACCGACTGGAGCGCGTGGTCGGCCGGCGAAATCGTCTCGTTGATCGCCCTCGGTGTATGTGTCGGTCTCGCAGAGGAATTGGTCACCCGAGGTATTGCAGTGAAGATGCTTCGTGATGCCGGCCACCGAGAACGCTTCGTCGCTGTTGTGTCGTCCCTACTGTTCGCACTCATGCACACGGTGAACTTCATCGCGGGAATGGAACTGGCAACAGTCCTTGCCACCGTCGTCTACACCTTCGGATTCGGAATGTGCATGTACTTGACCATGCGCGTGACGGGCACGATCTGGGCCGCAATCGTGTTGCACGGCCTCACCGACCCCACCACCATTCTCTCGACCGGCGGGCTCGACACCTCGGTGACGACGGGTGCCAGCGGAGCCACCACGATCGCCACACTGCTCACTGTCGTGCTGGTCGCCTTCGGCGTAGTTGCCATCTTCTTCATCCGCGGCCGGGTCGGCGAAGAGCAGCCCACGCGCGTCTCGGCCTGACTGATCGCATGGGTACAAGACATACTTGTACCCATGCCTTCTCGGACCACACATTCGATCACCGTCGTGACCGCATCTTTTGTTCTGGCACTATCGGGCGCCGTCACACACGCCAGTGCGGGGGTTCCGGCCGCTCCCGAAGCCGCGACTACCGAATCCATCGCATCGGAGTCGATCAGCGATCTGTACGCAGCCCAGGGTGCGCACGAGGTCGCGGCCAATTCGGTTCCCGGATACCAATTGTTCTACCCAGCCGACTTGTCCGCTGATGGCAAGCGGCATCCCGTCATCACGTTCGGCAACGGCAGCTACGCGACGTTCGAAGAGTACGAGGCCCTCCTCCGACACTTTGCGTCGTGGGGTTTTGTTGTTGTGGTGGCCGACAGCAGTGTGACCGGCGACGGTACTGAAATCTTGGGCGCCGCTCAGTACCTCGTCGATCAGAACACCAACGCTGAGAGCATTTTTCACCAGAGGATCGATACCGACAACATCGCCTCGGTCGGGCACTCCCAGGGGGCAGGCGGCGCGATCAACGCTGCAACGCAGTCGGCGAATCTGATCACCGCCACTGCGGTGCTCGACCTGCCGGACCCGTGGTGGGCTTCGCGACCTGTCGATGTCATCGACGTGGCGAAGTTGACCGGGCCGACGTTCTTCATGACCGGCGCCGACGATCCGGTCTCCACCGCCGATCCACAAGCTGAGTACTTCGACAAAACCGCAGCACCGGCGGTCCGGGGCAGATTACTTGGCGTCGGCCACAATTGGGCCGCCGACGGCGAAGGATTCCGGGGTTACCTGACCGCGTGGCTGAGGTTCGCCCTCAGCGGCGACCAGACTGCCGGACGTGCGTTTGTCGGCGACTCGGCGGAAATCCTCACCGATCCCCATTGGGACCGGCAAGCGATCAAGGGTTTGTGATGACGATCTTGCCGTAGGCCTGCCCGGATTTCTGCTGCTCGAACGCCTCGGCAAGATCGTCCAGACGGTACGACGAATCGATGACGGGACGAAGCGCGAGGCTCTCCAGCCCTGCAACCATCTCCTCCTGATGTGCACGACTGCCCACCAGAACACCTTCGATGGTGACCTGTTTGGTCAGTAGCGAAGTCAGGTCGATCGACGACGACGGGCCGTTCATGATGCCCAGCGCGCAGATCCGGCCGCCTGGTCGGACTGCCGCCAGAGATTGACCGAGGGTGGACGGCCCGCCCACGTCGAGCACAAGGTCGATCCCGCCGCTGAGCCGCATCGCTTCCGATCCCCAGTCCGGGCGCTCACGGTAGTTGACCACGTGATCGGCACCGAGCTCGGTCAATCGAGCCATCTTGTCGGCAGCCGAGGAGGTTGCGATCACCTGAGCTCCAGCAGCTTTGGCAAGCTGGACGGCAAACAGCGCTACCGTGCTGGTCCCGGGAATCAACACCGACGAACCTGGGATGATCGGGACGCCGGCAAACAATGCACGCCACGCGGACAAGCCCGCAGTGGGCAAGGTAGCGGCTTCTTCGTACGTGTAGTTTCGCGGCATCGACGTCACTGCCGATACCGGCACGGTGAAGGTGTCACGGGCGAACCCGTCGACGCCGTCACCGGGTGAATTTCCGAATCCGTCGAAATCCGGTGCACCGCTGCGCCAATGCGGCAGATAGGTGCTCATCACACGGTCCCCGACCCCGAACTGTGTGACGCCGTCGCCGACGGCAACTACCTCACCCGCTGCGTCGGACAACAGAATGCGAGGGCCGTCGGTCGGTATCTCGCCGGTCGCCACGAGGTAGTCGTGGTGGTTGAGCGAATTCGCGCGGATCGCGACCGTCACCTCACCCGCACCTGGCCCTGGCGTCTCGATCGTCCTCGATTCGAGGTTGTTCAACCCTCCAGGCGGAAGTACGTATACAGCACGGTTGGTCATGGTGTGGATCCTCGCACGATTGACGATTTCGGGTGACGTTCGGAAAGGGTTCCGCTGCTCAGAGGAGAGAAGCGGTGAACCCTCCGTCGAGAACCAGGCTGCTGCCGTTGCACCACGACGACTGGTCGCTCGCAAAGAACACTGCTGCGGCGGCAACTTCCTCGGTCCGGCCGTAGCGGGTTTGCTTCGTGACCATCAGGTCGTCGAAGCCGCCGGACTCGAGGCCGAGTGCGTTCTCGAAATCCTGTTGGTGACTCTTGACCAGGTCTGTGTCGATGAATCCGGGTAGCAGGGCATTGGCTCGGATTCCGTGGAAGCGAAGTTCGGCTGACAGGGTTTCGGTGAGATTGCGAACTGCTGCTTTGGCGGCGGCATAGCTACCGATCAAGGGCGACCCGGTGGTCGACGAGATCGACGAGATGTTCACGATCGAACCGCCTCCGGATGCGACGAGCGCGGGTAGCGAATGACGGATGGTCAAGAACACTCCATCGAGGTTGACCGACATGACTTTCCGCCAGTCCTCGAACGAGGTCTCGATCAGCGGAGTCGTGGTGGCGATGCCGGCGTTGGGTACTACGACGTTCAGTCCGCCGAACTCGTCGACCGCCCTGGCGACGAGATCCTTGACCTGCTGTTCGTCGGTGACATCAGTGGTGACAGCGATAGCTCCGTCGATCGAGTCCGCCACTGCCTGTGCTGCGTCACCGTTGATGTCGGAGACTACGACGCTCGCGCCCTCCGCCCCGAATGCCCGGGCAATGGCGGCGCCGATTCCGGCACCTGCGCCGGTGACAATTGCAACTTTGTTCGCGAGAAGATCGGACATGTCAGCGTTCCCCTTCAGTTCTCGGTCGGGACGTAGAAAAGCAATTCGGGTCCGGTGTCGCCGGTAGTCGCGATGGCCTCGGACATGTCGAGAGTCCCGTCGCCCAAAGCACTTCCCAACGCCTGCGCCGTGCCCGCGAGATCTTCCGTGTCGAGTTGATAGATGCTCAGGTAGCGGCGCGCGGGCAATGCATCCTCGGGCAGCAACTGCACATCCGCCAGGAAGAATCGGGAGGCGGAGACAACTCCAGGCACTCGTTCGACGACCTGCGGAATATGCACGTCGTCGTACCAGCGGTTGAACGCGTCCTCCGAAGACGGATCGGCAGGGTGTACGTGTGCGACGAGAATCGCTGTGCTCATGGAGTTCCTCTTCAACTCGAAGTGCTTTGGATTCAGCATGTTTGGAAGGCGACAATATTCACCAGCGAGGCCACTGGTCGTGGCCGTGCCAGGCGATTCGATGGCCGCTCAAGCGACAACCCTAGGCAGGGATTGTGACCCGCGCCATATGCTCGGAGGTCAGAGTTGAGCTCCACATTTGTCCTCTCGGCACAAAACTCCGAGCAGAATCGGGCATTAGCGAAAGTCTCGCGACTTGGCTGTGACTCGCAGATCCATCAGCTGCATCCGGTCTGCCACGACAGTGACAGCGCCTTCCGCATTTTGCACCTTTCCTCGAATAAGCAACGCCGGCGCCGTATTTGCCAGTTTTCGGTACTTTGCCCACAACCCCACCGAACACACGACATTGACCATGCCGGTTTCGTCTTCGAGGTTGATGAACGTGACGCCCGCAGCTGTGGCCGGACGCTGCCGGTGTGTGACCGCTCCCCCTACCAGCACACGGTCGCCGTCCGGGATGTCGAGCAGCCTCGAAGCCGGCACCACGCCGAGCGCGTCGAGCTGTGGGCGAAGAAACTGTGTCGGATACGTGTCGGGAGATACTCCTGTCGCCCAGACATCCGCTGCCGCCAATTCGACGTCGCTCATGCCGGGAAGGGTGGGAGCTGTGACCGACGCACCGATACCGGGCAAGCGGTCCGGACGCTCCCCTGCCGCAGCGCCCGCAGCCCACAGCGCTTCTCTACGCGAGATGCCGAAGCTGGCAAGCGCGCCGGCAGTCGCCAACGATTCAGCTTGCGCGGTAGTCAGTTCCACCCGACCGGTCAGATCGAGAAACGACGTGAACGGTCCACCGAGGTCGCGCTGTTCGACAATTTTCTCGGCGAGCGCATCGCCGATGTTGCGCACTTCCCCCAGTCCCAGCCGAACCTCGAATCCACCTGCCTCGACGGTGGCATGCGCGAGGCTGACATTGATGTCTGCTCCGTGTACCTGCACTCCGTGCCGGCGCGCATCGGCGACCAGGGACTGTGGTGAGTAGAAACCCATCGGCTGCGCTCGCAGAAGCCCGGCACAGAACGCGGCGGGGTGATGAAGCTTGAACCACGAGGAGTAGAAGACCAGTGCGGCAAAACTCTGTGAATGACTTTCCGGAAAACCGAAATTAGCGAATGCGTACAGCTTTTCGTAGATTCGGTCGGCAACCTCGTCGCCGATGCCATGTAGGTCTCGCATGCCCTGGTACAGCCTCGCTCGCAGTTGCTCCATCTTCTCGGTGGAACGTTTCGATCCCATTGCCCGACGCAATTGATCGGCCTCGGACGGCGTGAAACCCGCAACGTCGACGGCCATCTGCATCAACTGTTCCTGAAACAACGGAACCCCCAATGTGCGTTCGAGTGCCTTCTCGAGCGACGGATGGTCATAGGACACAGGTTCGAGTTTGTTGCGCCGGCGGATGTACGGATGGACTGATCCGCCTTGAATCGGCCCGGGACGGATGAGCGCGACTTCGACCACCAGGTCGTAGAAATTTCGAGGCTTCAGACGCGGCAGTGTCGCCATCTGCGCACGTGATTCCACTTGGAACACCCCTACCGAATCTGCCCGCTGCAACATCTCGTACACCGCTGTTTCCGACAGATCGAGTTGCGCCAAATCGACTGTGATGCCTTTGTGTTCGGCCACCAGATCCATCATGTAATGCAAAGCCGAGAGCATGCCGAGCCCGAGTAGATCGAACTTGACCAACCCAGCGGCAGCACAATCGTCCTTGTCCCACTGCAGGACACTGCGATTGGCCATCCGCGCCCACTCCACCGGGCAAACGTCGGCGATGGGACGATCACAGATGACCATTCCGCCGGAGTGGATACCGAGGTGCCGTGGATAGCCTTCGATCTGCGCCGCCAGTTCGAGTACCGGACGCGGAATATCGGTATCCGCATTCTTGTCGATACCACCCCACCGGCCGACCTGCTTACTCCACGCATCTTGCTGGCCCTGCGAAAAGCCAAGCGCGCGGGCCATGTCCCGCACCGACGACTTTCCTCGATAGGTAATGACATTGGCTACCTGCGCGGCATACGTACGCCCGTATTTCGCGTACACGTGCTGGATCGCCTCTTCCCGGCGATCCGACTCGATGTCCACGTCGATATCCGGTGGGCCGTCGCGCTCGGGCGCAAGAAACCGCTCGAACAGCAATTTGTTGCGAACCGGATCGACGTTGGTGATGCCGATCGCGTAACACACCGCAGAGTTCGCAGCGGAACCCCTTCCCTGACAGAGGATGTCGTTGTTCTTGCAGAACGACACGATGTCATGCACGACCAGGAAGTATCCGGGAAAGTTCAATCCCTCGATGATGGCAAGTTCATGTTCGAGCTGTTTGTATGCCTTCGGTGCACCTTCCGGGGGTCCGTAGCGTTCCAGCGCCCCGACCATGGTCAGCTCACGCAACCACGACGCCTCGGTATGCCCGGCAGGAACGTCGAACGGTGGCAATTTGGGCGCGATGAGCTTGAGATCGAAAGCGCACTCACGACCAAGATCGGCGGCACCACTGACAGCCTCGGGATAGAGCGAGAACAGCGTCGCCATCTCCGCGCCGGACCGCAGGTGTGCTCCGCCGGTCGGAGCCAACCATCCAGCTGCCTCATCCAAGCTTTGACGCGCCCGCACAGCTGCCATTGCCATGGCGAGGCGTCGACGCGGAGGAGCGGCGAAGTGTGCGGCGGTGGTCGCCACCGTACGTAGTCCACGTTCTCTCGCCAGTTCTGCCAGAACGGCATTGCGCTCGTCGTCCTCCGCCAACCCATGATGAGTGAGCTCCACCGACACTCGCTCCGCCCCGAAACGCTCGACCAGATCCTGCAAGGCCTCCGCCGCGGCTTCGCGACCACCCGACGTCAAGGCTTGCCGCACATGACCTTTGCGGCACCCGGTCAGGATCTGCCAGTGCCCACCGGCGGCTTCGGTCAGCGCGTCGTAGTTGTACTGCAGTTTGCCCTTCTCACCGCCCGCCAGATGTGCGGCGGCTATCTCCCGCGAAAGACGGCGATATCCTTCCTGCCCACGGGCAAGTACCAGAAGATGCGTTCCACCGGGATCTGCCGTCCCGGTTCTGGGTACCGAATCGAGCGACAACTCGGCCCCGAACACGGTCCGCATTCCCCATTCACGCGCAGCCTCCGCAAACCTCACCACGCCGTAGAACCCGTCGTGATCGGTGACGGCAATCGCCTCGAGCCCGAGACGCACAGCTTCCTCGACCAGCTCTTCCGGCGGTGATGCGCCGTCGAGGAAGCTGAAGGCCGAGTGAGCGTGCAGTTCTGCGTAAGGAACCACGCCGGTGCCACGAGTGAGTTCGCCTGCGTGATACTCGCCGCGCTTTCGTGACCAGGCGGGACTGTCACTTCCGTCGCCCGGGAACAAATCCTCGTGTTCCACGCGGCCTGGCCGTCCGGACAGCACCCGTTCCATCTCGGACCACGTCGGCGGCCCATTTCCCCAACCCACACTGACCTCGCACCTGATCGAGCCGGCCGTCACGGGACGACCGACTGCTCGAGGATGCCGAAAGGGAAGACGCACCACATGCATCGAACTGATGTTCGATGCAGATTCAGTCTGACAGGTCACTCACCCGCAGTCAACAGAGCGAATCTCAACCCTCACCGTCTAGTCACATTCAGATGTACGCATGTCTGCACTCCGTTCACTTTGGCCCCAGATCATTAGCGGCGTTCATAATCTCCATCCATACTGTTTCCAGGAGTACTACTCGTATGTCGTTCTCGCGCAACACACGTAGGTTGACGGCCGTCGCCGGCGCCGTCGCCGTTCTGGCCGCTGCCGGCTGCAGCAGCAGTGCCGACGAGGCAACAGGCTCCAACGGCACGACCGTCGATCGCGCCGCGACCGGCGAACTGTCCTCGAACGGTGGTGCTCGCCGCATCGACGGTGATCAGTCGGCTGCAGTGCGTGACGCCGTCAACGCTTCCGGCGCGAAGAACGTCATCCTCCTGATCGGGGACGGCATGGGCGACTCGGAGATCACCGCCGCGCGCAACTACGCCGAGGGTGCTGCTGGCAGCTTCGCCGGCCTCGACGCCCTGCCGATCACCGGCCAGTACACGCACTACGCACTGACCAAGGACGGCAAGCCCGACTACGTCACCGACTCCGCTGCCAGTGGATCGGCATGGTCCACCGGCACCAAGACCTACAACGGCGCGATTTCCGTCGACATCAAGGGGCAGGCCCAGTCGACCGTCCTCGAGATCGCCAAGGCGAACGGCAAGGCCACCGGCAACGTCTCCACCGCCGAGGTGCAGGATGCCACCCCCGCAGTGCAGGTCGCGCACGTGAGCGGCCGCAAGTGCTACGGACCCGAGGCGACGTCCAAGTCCTGCCCGGAGAACGCCATCGAGAACGGCGGCAAGGGATCGATCAGCGAACAGCTCCTCGACACCCGCGCCGACGTCACCTTTGCCGGCGGCGCCAAGTCCTTCGCTGAAACCGCGAAAGCCGGTGACTGGCAGGGCAAGACCCTCAACGAGCAAGCTGCCGCTCGTGGCTACCAGCTGGTGAAGAATGCCGCCGAGATGAACGAGGTCGGCAAGGCCGATCAGGACGCACCCGTGCTCGGACTGTTCGCCGACGGCAACATGCCCGTCCGCTGGGAAGGCTCTGTCGCCACCCGCGACGGTTACCTGCAGCCCGCCGAAACCTGCGTCGACAATCCCAAGCGAACCTCCGACGTACCGAAGCTCGCGGACATGACGCAGAAGGCGATCGATCTACTGAAGGTCAACGACAACGGATTCTTCCTCCAGGTCGAAGGTGCCTCGATCGACAAGCAAGACCACGCAGCCAACGCGTGCGGTCAGATCGGTGAAACCGTCGACCTCGACGAAGCTGTGCAGAAGGCACTCGAATTTGCGAAGACCGACGGAGAAACCCTGGTCATCGTCACAGCCGACCACGCTCACACCAGCCAGATCGTCACCAACGTCAGCGCAGACGACATCGCCACCATCGCCAAGGACCAGAACATCCCGGTCGAGCGCGCCCAGGAAATCGTCTACCCCGGTCTGACCCGCAAGCTGACCACGAAGGACGGCTCGGAGATGACGATCAGCTACGGAACGTCCGAAGATCCGGCCGTCGAATCCGAAGGGCATACCGGAACTCAGTTGCGCGTAGCAGCTTTCGGCCCGCACGCGGCCAATGTCAGCGGCCTCACGGACCAGACCGATCTGTTCTTCACGATGACCGATGCGCTGGGACTCGACCGTTCCAAGGTCGCAGCTCACTGACCTGACAACACCCGACCCGGTAAAGGCCTGGGTCCAGTCACACCAGAGCAGCCAAGGCGCGCACCCGATCTTCGGGTGCGCGCTTCGGGCAACTGGTGCACTTACCTTCACCGGGCACCTCGTAAATCAGGCAGCACGACGCGCGCTGCGTGAATCTGCGTCGCCCGGATGCCACCGGTGTCAACGGATTAGAAACGCGCACAACACTTTCATTGCGGTCGACATCGACGAAACGCGGAACCGGAATGCCCGGGTTCTCACCGCGGAGAACATCGATCAGGCCGGCAGCAAATACACTTCCGCGCTCCCTCGCGCTAGCGGCGGCGTCGAGGCTGCGATTGGCGATGGAGTCCGTCGCGATCGCCCACAGCGCCTGCTGCCGAACGCCGGACACCTCGGCGAGTACCTCGATCACGGGACTGAGTGAGCGGAACATCGCGTGGCCCAACTCCGCCACACTCCGCGAGATCGGAATGACCGACCCGGCAGCAAACCCTCCCAGATAGCCGTTGTCACGCAAGAAGATCCGCCCACCGTCCAACGATGGATCGGCCGCGAACCCGGTCACCATTCCGGTTCCGATCGGAATGCCAGTCAGCGTGGAACTGGCCGAGTACCACCACAACGTGCCGTTCACTCGGTTGTCCGAACTCCCCCATCGCTCGGCCGTATCGGCGACACGTGCTGCCAACCACTGGGGGTCGGTCATCAACACCGCGGGCACCGTATCCGGATACGCGCTCAGGTTGTCGAAGAACGGCACCGCTACTGCCATACGGGCGTAGATCCCGGCTACCGATTCCGTCATGCCAGCCCCAATATCTCCATCCGCGGACGTACTCCGCGTTCGACTCGCGCCTTGATGCCGAAAACCTCGGCCAACAACGGCTCGTCCAACACCTCGACCGTAGACCCACACGCGCGGAGTTCACCTTCGGTGAGCACGGCAAGGTTGTCGCAATACTCGACTGCCAACCGTAGATCGTGCATCGTGACCACAACCGCGAGCCCCGCCGACGCAAGTTCGGCGAGCAATTCCATCACGATCAACTGGTGACGAAGATCGAGATGATTGGTCGGCTCGTCCAACAACAGAACCTTGGGCTCCTGAGCCAATGCGCGCGCTATCGAGACACGTTGCCGCTCACCACCCGACAGGGTGGACACGTCGCGTCCGGCAAGCTCGACCAGACCAACCTGCTCGATGCACCGGTCCACGATGGCGGTATCTCGCTCAGTGCTTCGGTCCAACCAGCTACGGTGCGGAGTTCGTCCGAGCGCGATCGATTCACGAACCGAAAGTCCTGCCGAGACAGTAGGTTCCTGGACGCTCGCCGAGATGGTTTTGGCGATGTCCTTACGCGAGAGCGTCGTCGAGTCGGCTTGATCGATCAGAACTGCGCCACCTGTCGGAGTCAAAGCGTTGTAGCAGCAGCGCAGCGCCGTCGTCTTGCCACTGCCGTTGGGTCCGACCAAGCCCAATATTTCACCGGACGTCACCGCGAAAGTGATGCCGCGCAGGACTTCGCGGTTGCCAAGCCGCGCCCGGGTCTCGACGAGTTCGAGCAGAGGCGCAGCTTCGGCGTCCTTCGGGAGTGTCTCTGTTCTGGCCTGTGTCACTGTTCTGGTCTGCGTCACTGTTCGAGCCTCCGATACTGCCGGTAGAGCATCCAGACGAAGATCGGTGCACCCACGAGGGCGGTGATCACTCCGACCGGAACTTCGGTGGATTGTGCCACCGAGCGCGCAGCGGTATCCGCGGCAACCATCGCGACGGCGCCCAGAAGGGCTGCGGCAGGGAGCAGTCGAATTGCTCTGGTGCCGACGATGAAACCGGCCAGATGTGGGATCAGGAGGCCGATGAATCCGATTCCACCGGCAACGCTGACTGCCGCGCCCGCCAGTACGGAGACCGCAAGCAAGGACAACACACGGAACCGTCGGACGTTCATACCGAGGGCAGCAGCCCCGTCGTCACCGGTCTGCAAGACGTCCATCCACCGCGAACTGAACAGAAGGGCGGTACCGACGACGACCAGCGTGATCGTCGGGAAGATCAGCGTCGACCATCGCGCATCACCGAATCCGCCGGCAATCCAGTGCATCACCGACGTCACGTGCCGATCATCGGCCAACACCAGGATGCAAAAGGTGATGAGCGCCGAGAATATCTGGGCGAGCGCTACACCCACCAAAATGATCGCGGTCGGCTGCGGATACCGGCCGCCGATCAGCAGTGCGAGAAACAACGGGATCATCGCCCCGACGAATGCTGCGACCGGAATCGTGAAAACCCCGAGGAGGCCGGCGCCGAAACCCAGCACCGACACGAGCACCACCATGAATCCCGCACCCGACGAAACTCCGAGCAGATACGGGTCGGCAAGAGGATTCCGTGTGACAGCCTGAGCAACGGCACCCGACATCGCCAAGGACGCACCCACCACCGCAGCCGTCAGGGCGCGCGGTAGGCGAGAATCGATCACGATCGACTCCCGCGCCGCGGTCCACCACGTCTCGAAAGTCCCTGGTGCCAAACGGGCTCCGACTATCGCCCAGACGTCACCGACGGGGATGCGAACCGATCCGAAGGAGACAGCCAACCCCAGTACGATCGCCAAGGCGACCAACAAGGCGACAAGCAGGGCGCCGTACCCGTAACGCGTGCGGGTCACTTCGCCGCGTCAGCGCCCGGATGGAAGGCTGTTGCGATGGTCTGTGCCGAACGCACCAACCGTGAACTCTCGAACAGGTCAGCGAGAGGAACCACGACGAACCGGTTCTGCTGCACAGCAGGGGTGGTCGCCATCAACGGCTGGGCACGGAGGAAGTCGATCTTCTGCTCGGCCGTCTTGTCGCCGTAGTCGATGACCACGATCGCCTGGGGTGCACGCTCGGCAACAGCTTCCCACGATGCGTCGATGTAGGGCTTTGTCCCTTCGGCGAAGATGTTCGAGACACCGGAGTATTCCGCGACCAATTGACCGACGCCGACTCCGCCGATAGTCGTCGGAACCTGGTCACCACTGTCGTAGAAGAAGGTCGGTACCGGCGCCGCGTCCCCGACCGAAGCGCGGACGGAATCGAGACCATCGCTGATCTCCTCTGCGACCTCGCGGGCGGAATCTTCAACGCCCAGGACTCGACCGAGTTGCGTGTAGTCGTTCTCGAGCAATCCGATGTCGGGGAAGCCGGTGCCACAGTATTCGGAGAACAAGAAGGTGTTGATTCCGCGCTCGCCGAAGGCGTCTCGGGAACGGCCTTGCTTCTCGTTGAAGGCACTGGTCATTCCTCCGACCACGAAGTCCGGGTCGACGTCGAGAACCTGCTCCATGCTGGGGAACGTATCGGAGAGGCTGGGAATCTTGTTGAATACATCGGCGGTCTCGGCAGTTGGCGGGTTGTCGCTGTACGCCCGACCGACGATCCGGTCACCCGCACCGATTTCGATGAGCGCCTCGGTGACATGCCCGTTCAAAGACACGATGCGCTGCGGCGGCGAGTCGAAGGTCATCTCTCGATCGCAGTTGGTCACGGACACAGGCTGTGCGAAGGATTCCGCAGCAGACGCGGACTCTGATTCCTGGCCTTTGGAACAACCTGCCGAAACCAAGGCGACCGCGATGAGAACAGCGGCGGCGCGGGACGGGGAGAACTGAAGTGACACGGGGACCTCGTAAGGGCTCTGAGCCACGAATGAGAATCCGACAGACAACTCCGCCCGCACACTGATACTCGGCCAGAGCTCCTGCTGGACTTCCTTTTCGTAGACCACGACGAATGGATGTCGCACACCGCGCGGTGGGTAATCGGGCTTGCCGACGCTCGGTGACTACCGAGAATCGACCTACCGTTGCGGGTCAGCGCCGGATTCGGACCGGCTTCCCCCACACGCGTGGCTTGCAAGTGCTTCGAGCAGTATGCATGACGTTTCCGATTCAAGACCAAACGCCCACTACAGTCGATCTGGCCAGACGCCCCCACACACCGGAGTTGATACATGACACGCTGGGCCCAAACCGTCGTCGCCCGGAAATGGTGGGTACTGAGCCTCGCGGTTCTGATAGTTCTCATCAGTGGGGTGTGGGGACTCGGAGTGTTCGGCAAGCTCAGCCAGGGCGGCTTCATCGATCCGGGCAGCGACTCCGCGAAGGTTGCGGACATCATCGAAGACAATCTCGGGCCGCAGACCCCGGACATCATCGCGATCTACTCACCCACCGACGGTAAGACCCTCGACGACATCGGGCCGGCAGTAACGGCCGCCGTCGACCAGTTCAAAACGGAAGTGCCGACCGCGTCGGTGAAGTCGTATTGGGGAACAGACGCCGCGGCCAAGGCCAGCCTACTCTCGAACGACGGATCCATGGCGGCCGTTGCGATCACGTTGGCACCGGACTCGGGCGTCACACCGGCCACTTTCGCCGATCTCTTGCCGAAGCTCGAAGTTGAAGGTGCCGAGGCACAATTCGCGGGCAATACCGTCGTCGGCGTTGCCTTCAACACCAAGCTCGAGAAAGACCTGGTGGTCGCCGAAGCCATCGCCATTCCGATCACTCTGGTGCTGTTGGTCTTCATCTTCGGCGGCATCGTCGCTGCGGCGGTTCCGGTATTCGTGGGTGTACTCAGTGTCTTGAGCGCCTTGGCGGTTCTGCGAATCCTCACGTTGATCACCGATGTGTCCTCGTTCTCGATCAACGTCGCTTCTCTTCTCGGGTTGGGACTTGCAATCGACTACGGACTGTTCGTGGTCGGTCGGTTCCGTGAAGAACTGAATTCGGGCTCGGACCCGGGAGCGGCTGCGCAGCGGACAGTTCTGACCGCGGGTCGCACCGTCATGTTCTCGGGTCTGCTGCTGATCTGCGCGTTCAGCGGCATGCTCGTTTTCCCGCAGGCCGTCATCCGGTCTTTGGGTTTCGGTGCGATCGCAGCAGTACTGAGCGCGGCAGTTCTGTCGCTGACCGCTGTGCCTGCGCTGCTTGCCATTCTGGGGCATCGCATCAACGCCCTGACGTGGCGCAAGGATGCGGCGCAACGCGGCGAGGAACGCTCGCGCAAGTTCTGGGGCCGCGTCGTCACGTGGGTGATGAAGCGTCCGGTCGCGGTCTCGGTGACGATCGTGGCCGTGCTGCTCGTGATGGCCTCGCCGCTGCTCGGTGCCCGTTTGGGAGAACTCTCGTACACCGCACTCCCGGACAACGACCCCGCTCGCGTCGCAATGGACACGTTGGTCAACGACTTCCCGCAGACCGGCAACGGCGCGACGATGATCCTTCAGGCCGAGGACGGGAACACTCTCACCCCGGCCGAAGGTGCAGCGATCGCCGAGTCCGCCGGTCAGGTCGAGGGCATCGGTCAGGCGACCGTCGTCGCGAGCACCAATCAACTCATCGCGGTTCAGGCTCTCTACAGCGAGGGCTCTACACCCCAATCACAGAGCACCGCAGTGACAGATCTGCGTGCGATCTCCGCTCCTGACGGAACAGTGCTGCTTGTCGGTGGCGGTCAAGCCATGGTCGACGACGGCAACAACGCCGTCCTGCACTGGTTGCCGGTGATGATCCTCATCATGGTCGGATCGACCTTGATCCTGTTGTTCCTCGCGTTCGGTTCGGTGGTCCTGCCCATCAAGGCGGTACTGATGGCCGCGCTGAGCCTCGCGACCACCTTCGGTGTCCTCACCTTCGTCTTCCAGGACGGTCACGGCGTCGAACTCCTCGGGGTCAGTCAAACTCCGCTGGAGGCGACGTTCGTCGTGCTCATCCTGGCGGTGGTGTTCGGATTGTCCACGGACTACGAGGTTTTCCTGATGTCCCGGATGGTCGAGGCCAAGAACGCGGGAGCGACGACGGAGGAAGCAGTCAAGTTCGGAACCGAACGCACCGGCCGAATCGTGACGGCCGCCGCCCTACTCCTGATCGTGGTGACGGGGGCATTCGCGATGTCCGGGTTGTCGGTGATGAAGTTCCTGGGCGTCGGCATGATCGTCGCGCTGATCGTCGACGCGACCATCATCCGCATGTTGCTCGTGCCCTCGCTGGTGAAGTTGATGGGCGAAGCGAACTGGTGGGCTCCGGCCTGGATGAAAAAAGTTCACGCGAAGGTCGGCATCGGCCACTGATTTCGGGCCACTGATCACGCACTAGTGGATTTCCCTGATCGGGCAGTCGTCCTCGAGGATGACTGCCCGATCAGGGAAATCGCTCCGCAGGGCGATGTTCTCCGAAGCTGATTTCGTCAAACTTGGAGCATGACAATTTTCGAATGGATCCTTGCAATCCCCGCTCTTGCACTTGCCGTCGCGTTCCTGTTTTCCGGAATCATCACTGCGGGCATCGACTTCGACACCGAGGATGGCGTCATGACGCACTGATGTCCGGTTCCCTCTAGCCGTCGATCTTACTTTGGAGTAAGTTACCGACCATGGCCACATACATCGTCACTGGCGGTACCGGGTTCCTCGGACGAGCTGTACTACCGCTCCTGCTCGAGCATGATGAAACTGCTCAGATCCACGTGCTGGTCAGAGCGGGTTCTGTCGCAAAACTCGAAGCACAGGTGTCGGCAATTCCCGGCGGCGATCGAGTGCATCCGCTCGTTGGCGATCTGACCGAGCCCGAGCTGGGCATCGACTCTCCCCCGCCGGCCGACCATGTCCTTCACCTCGGCGCGATCTACGACATCACGGCCGGAGACGAGCAGGCTTCGACGAATGTCGAGGGCACACGCTCCGTGGTCGAACTTGCTGCGAAACTGGGAGCCACCCTTCATCACGTGTCATCGGTCGCAGTCGCAGGCGACTATCCGGGCACGTTCAGCGAGACCGATTTCGATTGCGGCCAAGGCTTTCCGACGCCGTACCACCGAACCAAGTTCGAGGCCGAGAAGCTCGTTCGAGAACGAGAAGGCCTCACCTGGCGTGTTTATCGGCCGTCTGCCGTGGTCGGCAACTCCGTCACCGGAGAGATGGACAAGATCGACGGACCGTATTACTTGTTCCCAGGTCTGGCGCTACTCGCGAAACTACCTGCAGCACTACCTGTCCCGATCCCCAACCTCGGGGCAACCAACGTGGTGCCGGTCGATTATGTGGCCGCTGCCCTCGTCGAGTTGATGCATGTGCCCGGCCGTGACGGCGAAGCATTCCATCTCGTCAATCCGAAACCTCAACCGGTACGCGAAATCTATGCCGGCCTCGCCAAGGCCGCCGGAGCACCGCGGCCCGCGCTCAGCCTGCCGGGCGTGATCGCCAAACCCTTTGTCTCGCCATTGCCGATGGACTCGGCAGAATCGGCACGAAAAGTCTTCCTCGATCGCATCGGCATGCCTGCGGCGTTGCTCGACAACATGACGATGGCGCCGACCTTCACCTCCGAGAGAACCGTTGCCGCCCTCGCCGGATCAGGCCTGACGGTCCCCGAGTTCGGCTCCTACTCGACGGTCTTGTGGAAGTACTGGCGCGCAAACCTCGATCCCAATCGCGCACGTCGCAACCATCCCGAAGGACCACTTGTCGGTCGGATAGTCCTGATCACCGGTGGCTCGTCCGGAATCGGGAAGGCCTCTGCCATCGCCGCCGCCCAGAAAGGCGCCACAGTTCTCCTGATCGCACGCCGCACCGACGAACTCGATGCCGCGGTACAGGAGATTCGATCAACCGGAGGCAAAGCGTTCGGCTATCCCTGCGACATCACCGACGACGAGTCGGTCCAGCATACGATCAAAAGCATTCTGACAGAACATGATCACGTGGACATGTTGGTCAACAACGCCGGCCGATCCATTCGGCGCGGCATTTACCATTCCACGGATCGTTTCCACGACTACGAACGAACAATGGCCGTGAACTACTTCGGCGCTGTGCGATTGGTGCTCGCATTGTTGCCCACCATGCGTTCTCGCCGCTTCGGTCACATCGTGAACATCAGCAGCGCGGGAGTCCAGGCGGCAACGCCTAGATTCTCGGCCTACGTGGCGAGCAAGGCCGCGCTCGACGGTTTCTCCGACGTAGCTGCCTCCGAAACCCTGGCGGACGGAATCACTTTCACGACCATCCACATGCCGCTGGTCGAAACGCCGATGATCGCTCCGACCGGCGAATACAACAACGGCCCGATCACCAGCCCGGAAAAGGCTGCGGCAATGGTGATCCGCGCGCTGATCGAACGCCCCAAGCGCATCGACGTGCCACTGGGCACTCTGGGTGATCTGGGAACCTTGTTCGCACCGCACACCAAGGACCGGATTCTCAACCAGATGTACCAGGCCTTCCCAGACTCCCCGGCGGCAAAGGGGCAGGTAGACAAAGAAACTCCGTCAGACGTTTCGGCAACACCGTCGCGTCAGCGCCATTCACGCTCACGCATCCGCAAACTCGGCCGACGCGCCGCCCGGCTCGTGCCCGGAACGCACTGGTGACCGGTGGTGTGACTTCGCCCCGGAGCGTGTTGGCCACTGCAAGGGATCTGCAGTGCTAGTCATCAGAATCTATCCTGACCATGGTCATCCCAGTTCACTATGGTCGTCGAAGGAATTGATTGTCGTCCCGCCGCAACGGTTCCCGCAGGCATACGTTCTCCCGAGCCAAATGGGGATCGACGACGAACTCGGAGAGAAGATACTGGCGTGGACTGATCGCTTCCAAAAGTTCTTTGTGACTGAGATCGACGGCTTCGCGATGCGACCGAGGTGGCGTCCAGGGATCAATGTTTTCGACTGGTACGACGAGGGCTATCGGATCGTGGGCGAACTTCGCGCACGGTTTCCGGACGTGCACGTCAAACCTGAATTTGCCCAGTATGTCTTTTCGGTCAACGAGCGTCGGGAAAGCATGGGGCTTGTGCCGGTCAGCCTTCCGAACGAACCCAAGGCCGGACACATAAGCATCACTGAACTCCTGCACCCCAAATGAGTTTCAGAGCCATGGCGATGAATGCGATCGATACTGCGGCAGTGATCGAGTTTTCCCATCCGAGGGCGAAGTAAACTGCGGAAGAATCGAAATCCACTGCCTCGCAAAAGGCTACGGGAAACGGGATCCAGGCCCATCGTGTTTCTTCGAGTAATCCGATTCCATACGAACTTGATCTACAAAGCTCCGATGCGGACGCTGGGAACCCCCAACGTGAGGTCACTCCGAAACTCACGATCAATCCAAGAACACCGACGACCAGCATGAGTGCGCAAATATTGAGAGTACGTGACTTTTCTCGGGGTGAAGTCATTGGCACACAGTACTTCGGCTTTCCGTCAGTTCGCTGACACTGCACATTGTTCCGAATACGAGATCAATTAGCTGACGACCCTGCGGATCTCACTCTCGGAGGCATTGGCGCCCGTACAGACGACGGCAACACGCTTACCCGCGAAGGTGTTCGGATGTGCGTGGACCGCAGCAAGTGCGGCCGCACCGGCGCCCTCACTCAAAGTGTGTGCGTCGAAGAGGAGAGCCCGCTGAGCGAGGGTGATGTCATCGTCCGTGACGAGCAAGAAACCACCTAGCCGTTCTCGCATGACACGTTGAGTCAATGAGAATCCGGCCCCGGTCGCGAGCCCTTCGACACGAGTGGCGTTCGGGCGCTCGACACAGGTGCCGGAAGTCCACGAGTCGTGCGCCGCTCGTGCGGCCTCCGACTGCACCGCGAACACCTCCAGGTGCGGTGCAAGCGCACTGGCGACGAGGCAAGCGGCCGCCGCACCACTGCCACCACCGATGGGGACGACCACGGCGTCCAGATCTGGCTGCTGCTCGACAAGTTCGACGTACGCCGTGGCAACACCGGCGAGGATTGCCGGCTCATTGGCGGCGCTGACGAGACGCAGGCCGTCACGTTCGCTGATGAACTCTGCGTGAGCGCGTGCCTCGTCGAAGTTTGCGCCGTGCTCGATGAGCTCGGCCCCAAGCATGCGGACAGCGTGAGCCTTGACCGGATTCGCCCCAGCCGGCATCACAATTACGCACCGCACGCCCGCATCCGCTGCGGCATACGCCAGGGACTGAGCATGATTTCCCGTCGAGTAGCCGATGATGCCTCGGGCCCGCGTCGGCTCATCGAGTCCAGCCACCAGGTTCAGTCCACCGCGAACCTTGAACGCACCTGTGGGTTGCACGTTCTCATGTTTGACGAACAACTGGCTGCACGAGCCCGCTCCCAAGGTCGGGTGCGATATCAGGGGCGTGACCGGTAGGTGGCGTCGGACAACCTGACTTGCACGCTGAATGTCCGCCCATGTGGGTGGTTGTAGCCCGGTTGTTGCCGCGAGATCAGGTGCCTGTGCCATGTGGATCACCCTGTCAAACACTGATTCATAGGTCTAATACATGTTTTCGTCGAAAGCATCGAAATCCTCTATGATTTCGTCATGCTCGATCTAATTCGACTTAGGGTCTTGGTCGCTGTCGCGCAGGAAGGATCGGTGACAGCCGCCGCCGATTCGCTCGGTTACGCGCAGCCCTCCATCAGTCACCACCTTCGACAGCTCGAATCGGAAGTCGGAGTTCCGCTGTTCCAGCGAGCCGGTCGTGGGCTACGTCTGACGGATGCCGGTGCGGTACTGGTTCGGCGCGCCACGGAAATTCTCGGTCACGTCGACGCTGCCGTAGCCGAAGTCGAAACGTACGCGGGACTGAGGGCGGGGCGGGTACGACTTGCCGCATTCCCGTCAGCCCTGGCGAGTTTGATTCCGCAGGCGATGGCAGCGTTCACGTCCCAGTACCCCGACGTGTCCATCAGCCTCGTTGATGCAGAACCACCCAAAGCACTTGCAATGCTTCGTAACAACGACGTCGACGTAGCTGTCGTTTTCGCACACGCGGATACCCCGGATGTGGGGCTGAAGCACGTCACCCTAACGACGTTGCTGGACGATCCGTTGTACCTGATCACCTCTGCGCGGAATGCAGATGCCGCCAACGAGATCACGGACTACGCCGGTGAGACCTGGATTGCAGGCTGTCCGAGCTGCCGCGCCCACCTTCTCACCGCCTGCAATCGAGCTGGGTTCGTTCCACGGATCGAGTTCGAGACCGACGACTACGTCGCGGTCCAAGCGCTGGTCGCCTCCGGAAGCGGAGTCAGCACCCTTCCCACCCTCGCTCTCCATGCACATCAGAACCCGGGTATCCGCGCACACCGCATTCGCGGCGAGCGACGCACTGTCTCCGTCGCAACCTTCGGGAAACCTCCGCTCGCTCCTGCCATTGACGCGTTCGTCAGCACCCTGGCGGCGACATCCGACTCCGTGCGTGAGCGGTTCGAATTGGATGGGCACCTGTAGGCGATGAGATCACGGCTGCACCGCACTACCCAGTCAGTGATGGCCTGCCGACAACCGCGACGATCAGCGCGGCAAGTTCACCTTTGGCGTCCTCGGGCGAGAGCACTCCGACGACCGCCGCGTGCGAGAGGGCCTCTGCAGCACCGAATATCGCAGTCATCGATGATCGCCCAAGCCCGTCGGCACTGAAAGGAGCCAGCACCTCGCGACAACGCTCTGAATAGGCGCGTTCCGACTCGCGCTTGACCTGCTCCAGCTCGGGCGAGCCCTCCAGCGCTGCAAGCACTCCCGTCAGTTCACGCCCCTGTGCCAGTGAACATCCGACATAGGAGTCGGCGATGGCATTCGCCCGCCCGTTCACAGACTCCTCCGCAGCTTCGAGGTATTCCCCGAGCATCACCGTCTGACGATCGTCGAATTCCTTGAAGAGGGCCGCCAACAGCGCAGCGCGGGAGGCGAAATGGCTGTAGACGACCGGCTTTGCAACGCCGGCACGTTCAGCCAACCGGCCGAGGGTCAGCGCATCCGCGCCCTCCTCTCGCACCAGTGCCCACGACACCTCCACGAGTTGTTCGTACCTGTCGGCCCGCGACAGTCTCGGTCGTGCCATCGGACACCTCCTTGCGCTATATACCAATAGTAACCTACTCTTAGTACATAAGCGCACCATCTACCGAAGGAACGCTCATGACCACACTCGTCGTAGTCTCCCACTCCGATCCACAGTCACTTACCCAGCATGTCGCCCGTTCTACCTCCGACGCGATCCGCAACCTGGGCGGCGATGTCGACATCGCGGACCTACATGCCGAGAATTTCGATCCCCGATTCTCCAAAGCCGATGTGAACCTGTTCCGCGGCAAGGGAACTCCCCCGGCCGACGTTGTAGCCGAGCAGGACCGAATCGATCGAGCAGACGATCTGATTCTCGTGTTTCCGATGTACTGGTGGTCGATGCCCGCACTACTCAAAGGTTGGATCGATCGAGTCTTCGTCAGCGGATGGGCGTACGAGTTCACCCCGGGAAGCGAATTCGTGAAGAAACTGGACCGACTCACGGTCCACCTGATCCCGGTCGCGGGTGACGACGCGGAGAGTTTCGAACGCCACGGTGTGTACGAGGCCTTCCAGACACAGATCGAGCGCGGCATCATCGAATACTGCGGTGCCACACTCGGATCGACAACATTCGTTCACGAGTCGGACACGAAGAGCCGCGATACCCTCGCCGCAGAAATCCAAGACCTCAGCGAAAGCATCGCTGCCCGTGTCGCCTACCCTGCGACCGTGGCTTCCCGTTGACGGTCAGACATCGGTCAACTGACGCTTGACCGGCCCGTGACTGCCCAGTAGCGAAGCGTATCCCCCGTGTGACCGAGGTTGCGCGACAACTGATCAGCTGGGCGCACGCTGTCGAGTAGACCACCACACCCTTCGATTGCCTTACGTGAACCCGCGTTCGTTTCGTCGCAGGTAATCATGACGCGACTGAGCCCCACCGGGTCGCCTGCATACGTGAGTACTTCCCGCAGAGCAGCCGACGCTAAACCTTTCCGGCGTTCCGACGGCCTGACCCCATAGCCGATGTGACCACCGACATCGGCCAAGAACTCATTCAAGCTGTGCCGCAACTGGATAGCGCCGAGATACCTGCCGTCTCGAACGATCCACCAGTTGGTTGCCGGGACAATGTCGGGCCCCGGCACTGCCTCTGGCTGCGCCAACAACTCCTGCACCCACTGCCCGAATCCATCCCGGGAGGCAAGATCGAGATCTAGACGTTGCGCAACTCCCAATGCCGAACCGGGCTGGTCCACCTGCGGTCCGCCCCACTCGTCACGCGACTCCAACCAAGACGCCCACAAGGCCTCGTCAGGTGCAACCAGATCGACAGTCATAGCTGCGATGCTACTTCGCACCTGCAACGGTGCCGCTATTCCCCCGAACCGCCGCTGCCTAAGTCCCGAATCCGCTTGTCACGCCAGCAGACTGTGGATCTGATGGAGTCCGTATCCTCTGCACCACCTGCCGGCCCATGTGATCGCATTCATCGAGACTGATCGTATGAAACCGACGATGAAATCACAGGTCTCGAATCGACGTGACCACAACTGGCCTGACCGGCTTGGGTGCCGCGCCGCAACTCGGTGGACGCGGCGCGAGTTCGGAGACTGCCGTCTCCACGGCCCATCGCCGGCCGTCCACATGTGCGACGACGGATGTCCCGTCACTCGCCTGCTCGATGACAGCCAAGTCGTCGATTCCGCAGCTTATTTGTTGTCGTACGGCAATTTCCGAAGCCTGCCCCGCAGGAGACCAGCAACTCCGTCCACGCAGGCCTGGCAAATGGACCTGAGCTCGGGAAGCCACCTCCACGGCCGTGACACTCTCACCAGAGGACAGACGGCCGTACGTATTGCCGCTCGGCAGCAGGATCATCGACGGCGCAAATCGGTGCCCGCCAGTATGCGAACACTCCCACACCTGGGGTCCGAAGGACGACATCAGCGCTGCGGCAATCGGCCTACCGAACACAGCGCAGCATTGGTCACGCTTACCGTGCGCACAAACCAAGACGACTGGCTCGTCCACCGATTCGCCCAATCCTGGTGGAGGGCCGTCGAGTAGCGCGAAATCCATGTCGAGCAGGTCAGCCGGTGAATCGATGCGCAACCGTTCGCACCACGAGTCGCTCGGATCGGAGCGCGCGAGCAAGACCGTGTGTCCATCAGTCAACAGATCGGTGCGGCCTGGTCGCCGAATGAACATGATTCGTACGTCGGCAGCATCAGCTCGCCGACTCAGCTCGGCGGCAAGCTCCTCCCCCAAGGCCGTACCGTCCAGCACGTCACGACCCCAAGCGGCATTGAATTCGAGGCATACCCAACCCCGCACGACGGCAGCGCTGCCTGCCAACGGTTCGTCAACAGCAGACAGCGCGGAACAGGTCTCGGCTTCGATCACGAGCCCTATTGTGTCAGCCACGTTGAAAGTCGATCAGCCGTCCCAGTCAGCTCAGTAGAACTTCTTGCCCTCCGCGAGTTGGTTCACGAACTTCTCGATCCGCCTGGCGCGTGTCTCCGGACGCTTTGCCTCCTGCAGTCGGTACGCGATGGTGAATCGATTGGTGGAATTGAGCGTCGCGTAGAACTCGCGAGCCTTCGGGTTTTCCGCAAGCGCATCGAGAAAGTCCTTCGGGACCTCGGCCTTGGCTGCTCCCTCGTACGCGCGATCCCAGCGGCCGTCGGCCTTGGCCTTCTCTATCTCAGCGATGCCGGACGGCTCGAGGAGTCCCGCAGCGTCGAGGCGGGCGACTATCTCGACGTTGCGTTTGGACCACGGACTCCGCGCAGTGCGACGCGAAAACTTCTGCACGAAAAAATCGTCGTCGATTCGCCGGGAGAGGCTGTCGATCCAGCCGAAGCACAAGGCAACGTCCAACGCTTGGTCGTAGTCGATCGAACTGTGTGACGAGTTCTTCTTGGCCATTTTCAGCCAAAGCCCGGGGACCGCCTCGTGGTTCTCGCACAGCCATCGACGGAACTCTTCTCCGTCAGCGAAGTATTCGGTACCGAGTTCGACTGCCATCAGTGCTCCTCATTTTCGCGATACCCATACTCTGACAAAACCCTGCGACAAATATCCGAAAGTTCCGAGTGCGAGTACCCATTTGGCAATACTGACCGTCGAGGCGGCGCGAACCCTCGAGTCGGTGATGCTGTCGCGATGATCGAGGAAATGGAGGCCGACCACGTTCTCGACATAATCGCCCGCCGCCGACAGCACCGGCGCTACGGCAAGCGCACGCCGAGTTGCGGCCGAAAGGGGAACCCGCTCTCCGAGCCGCTTGCCTGCGGACCGCAAAGCCATCGCGTAGATCGCGGGATGTACGAAGTCCGGGTAGTAGTGACTACGAAATCGCGCCGTGGCCTCCGCATCCATGGAGTCCAAGATCTCGAGGTACCGACGAGCGGAAAACGCCGTCTGCACTTCCAATACTTTAGGAGCCACCGGCCCGAGTAAACGCGCAATGTTTGCTTGTGAGACAACAAAAGCGGTGGTCCACAGTGCCATCGTCTTCGCAGAGCCGGTTAGTGCCATGCCGTCGATCATTTCACTATTGGATCAACGCCGACGACAAGTGCAACCAGTTTGTCGAGTTCGATACGAGGCTCGGTGTTCTGGGAAATCGCTGCCAGCCGGATCGGCGAAGCTAGTGCCGCGAGAACAGTATCTGGATCAGTACCGTCCGGGACCTCGCCGCGTTCGATTCCACGGTGAATCATGACCGCTGCCGCATCGAATCGGGCGCGCCAGAACTGTGCGCGCGCAGCCAAGATTTCCGCGTCGTCGGTAGGCATCACACCCGTACGGGCCAGTGCCAATCCGGTGTCTGTCGCGAGCCAATCTTGGAGACTCCGAGCAAAAGTCCGAAGATCACCGAAGAGTGTCCCGGTGTCAGGTATCGCCAAACCTGCATCCGTGAACTCGCGGAGAGCATCCACGACCAGCAAGTCGACCGTCGCCCATCGGCGGTAGATCGACGTTGGATGAACGTCCGCTTCGACCGCTATCGCGGCGATCGTCACCGACTGCGGTCCTAGTTCAGCAACCTTTCGCACAGTCGCTTCGATCACGGCCGTTCGGACCGCTCGGCCCCTTTGCTTCATGGCCTCATTGTGCCAACCGCGACACCCCGTCATATCGCAACAACTACTTGCGATATGTTCGATACTAGGGCGATTCCTTCAACCAGTGAGGCAGCGATTTACATGGTCATGTTCTTCGAAGTGCTATTTGTTCTCGCATCGGTCGCGATGGGATGGTTTGCCATATACGTCATTTACCGCCTGATCACGGACGAGTGACAATGACCTCTGTCGAGGATCTGGTCACTGGTGAATGAGTCCGTAAAAAGCGGGCATCCCGTATCGATCATCGGTCCGATAGCGGGGAGCGCGCATGTCGCCCAAGTCCAACCCGACTGTTCTGTTCATCCACGGACTCTGGATGCACCCGACCACGTGGGATCCCTGGGCGCAGGTTTTCAACGCGCAGGGGTACTCCACGATGGCACCCGGATGGCCAGGGGATGCGTCCACGGTGGGTGAGACGCGCGAACACCCGGAGGACATCGCGGGACACGGCATCGACGACGTGACGGATCACTACGCCAAGGTGATCGCTGATCTCGACGAACCACCGATCGTGGTCGGGCATTCGTTCGGAGGTTTGATCGCGCAGAAACTGCTGGGCCAGAAGTTGGCGACCGCGGCAATTGCCATCGACCCCGCTCAGCCCAAAGGTGTGTTGAAACTTCCTCTCGTTCAGCTTGGAAGCGTGTTCCCTGTCCTGTCCAACCCCGGCAACTACCGGAAGGCCTACTCACACAACAGAAAATCGTTCCACAAGTCCTTCGCCAGCGCCGTGTCCCAGGACGAGTCCGACGCCCTGTTCGAGCAGTATGCAATTCCCGCCCCCGGACGGCCGTTGTTCGAGGCAGCACTCGCAAACTTCGCGCCCCACAGCCCCGCTGCAGTGGATTTCAACGCCCGCCGCGGCCCCCTCCTGATGATCGGCGGCGGTAAGGATCGCACAGTACCGAAGGCCAGTTCGGACAGCTCGTTCAAGAAGTACGCCAAGGCCCCGACGATCAACGAATACAAGGTATTCGGCGACCGAGGTCACTCGCTGACCATCGACCACGGTTGGCGTGAGATCGCCGATTACAGCCTTGCCTGGCTCGACAAGCAGGGCATGAGCCCGCCACAAGGCAAGCACGAAAGTCAGTCCTAGCCGAACGCTTGAAACCGACGCCGGTACACCTGGGGCGAGATTCCGAGATGAGTCGAAAATGCTCGTCGTAGGGATTCCGAACTGCCGAATCCCGCCAACTGCGCGGCTTCGGTCACCGAGTGGCCGGCATCGAGGAGCGCCTTCGCAGAGTCGAAACGGATCAACTCGACGTATTTGGCCGGCGTCGTCCCTAATTCTTCGCGAAAGAGCCTCGTCAGATGACGCGGGCTCAGGTGCGCCAGGGCAGCCAGTTGCTCGACCGAATACTCCCCCGCCGGATCGGCCGCAACTGCGTCGACCACTTCTCGCAGCGCAGGGACCCGAGGCCGCGGCCCACTGAGCGAGGGCGAAAACTGTGACTGTCCGCCTGGACGCTGGAGAAATACCACCAGAAGTTGTGCGACGCGTCGAGCCATTTCTGCACCATGATCACGCTCGAGCAATGCGAGCGCGAGGTCGATGCCGGCGGTCACACCCGCAGACGAGAACACCGCGCCATCCTGAATGAAGATGGCGTCAGGAACCACCGTGATCTGTGGATAGGCGCGCGCCAGCGTTGCCGTGTGTTGCCAATGTGTCGTAGCGCGGCGTCCGTCGAGCAATCCACTCGCCGCAAGAATGAATGTCCCGGTACAGATCGAGGCAACCCGGCCCGAACGCCCCGCCAGATCGCTCGCTGCCTCGCGCAGTTCCGGACTCACCGGCGTCGACGGGAACACGTCTCCACCCATGACCAGCAACGTGTCGAAAGAACCGGAATCTACAACGTCACGGTCGACCGGAATGCGCATCCCGGTCGACGAGTCGACATCGTGTCCACCTACCGAGCAGATCACCAACTCGTAGTTCGCCCCGCCGCGATTGGCTTCCGCGAACACCTCACTCGGACCTGCGACGTCGAGCAGTTTGACGCCGTCGAACACCAGGACGGCAACTCGATGCACTGCGGTCACGATGCGCTCTCCTTTCGTCCTGATCTGTGGACAGTATGGCCGAGATCAGGGTGCGCCCGCGGGCGTGCTCGACCGACACTGGGATAGACCGAGAAATTCGCAGCAACGACGAGCAGAGCAGGTACCGATGACCACGATCATTGCCGGTGTGAAAATCCCCGATTCGAAGATGGCTGCCGACGCCACCGAGCTGGTACGAGATACGGCGTCCGAGTTACTGTTTCACCACTCGCGACGTGTCTTCCTCTTCGGATCGCTTCAAGGAGCGCGTCTGGGTCTGCAGGCCGACCCCGAATTGCTCTACGTCGGCGCCATGTTCCACGACCTGGGGCTCACCGCGAAATTCCGGGACAGTACGTCACGTTTCGAATTGGACAGCGCCGACGAAGCGCGGCGATTCCTCACCGGCTACGGAGTCGACGAAACCGACATCCGCACAGTGTGGGAAGGCATCGCTCTGCACACGACGCCCGAGATCCCCTCCCGATTGGAACCCGAAATCGCCTTGGTGACAGCGGGTGTGGAGACCGATGTACTCGGAATCGGATACAGCGAACTCGACCAGGCCGACATTGACGCCGTCACCGCGGCTCACCCGCGCCCGGATTTCAAGAATCAGATCTTGAAGGCTTTCACCGAAGGCTTCAAGCACCGTCCCGAAAGTACATTCGGGACGGTCAACGCTGACGTACTCGAACATTTTGTGCCGGGATTTCGGCACATCGATTTTGTCGAGGTCATCCAGAACTCGGCTTGGCCCCAGTAGAATTCGCTGTCATTTGGCCGCCTCACTCATCGCAGCGGCATCTTCCGCCCCGAACTTTTCCTCGAGGGTCTCCGGCGAATAGTCGAGGTCGATCTCGGCGACGTCGCGCCCGCGCGCGGACTCGATCGCCGAAAGTCGGCGCTGCGCACGGTCTGCGGCGTACTCGAGGAACTCCTGATTGTCCAAACCGAACGGCTGCACCTCGAATTGATCGTTGACCCAGTTGATCATTCCGAGTGCCATGGGCATGAGTTCACCCATCCGCTGCTGGACGACGTCCCAGTTGTGATCGTCGGCAGCTACGTGCCTTCGGCAGGTGAACGTCCCCCAAGCCATGTGCCGTCGCTCGTCGTCACCGATCTTTCGCACCAATTGCTGCATGCCAGGCAGGATTCCGCGCGTCGCACAGACTTTCTGCCAGGCGTAGTAGCCCGTCAACGCCAAACTGCCCTCGATGACGTGGTTGTACGTGACGCTGGCACGCACCTGGTTGACCGGACTCGGATCCGTCTCGAGAATGCGTAGCGACGAAGGCAACTCCTCGTAGAACAGTTGCCGGTAGTACGGATTGTCAGCGACGTAGGAATGCAGATCGCTGGTCAATCCCACTTCGTCCATCCACAGCCGAAAGACCTGGGTGTGCTTGGCTTCCTCGAAACAGAACTGCGTCAAGTACATCTCGTCGCCGAATCGCCCCTCGGTCGACATCGCTTTCATGAACGGTTGAATGTCTTCGGTGACGGCTTCTTCACCGGCAATGAACTGCGCGCACAGGAAGGTGGCGCTGCGCTGCTGCTCGCTGGTCAGCTCCTGCCAGTCACGAGCGTCCTGGGAAAAATCGAGGTCGGTTGGGTTCCAGAATTTGGCATTTCCCTTGGTGAACAATCGGAGTGGGAACGAATCCCAGTTCAACCCTCCCGACCGAAGAGTACTGAAACCTTCTCGCCCCGGCGAGGTGACAGTCATGACATTCCTTCTTCCCGAACCGAAGACAGATGCCCCATCAGCATGCCCGCAGAACTGAAACGTGAATCAGTTTTGGCGAAATTCGATCTATTCCTTCAGAGAAACGCCCTTGGTCTCCATCACTGCGAAGAGCTTGGCGTTCATCTGAGCCGCCAGATCCGGCCGATACGAGCCGATATTGAGCGGATTGGCTAGATTGTTCAGTTCCAAGGGGTCGGCTTGTAAGTCGTAGAGTTCGTATTGCGGCGCAGCAACTCCCGCAGGATCGAAGTACATCGTGTACTTCCACCGGCTCTCCCGGATGCAGCGGATGTGATTGGGCTGCGTGACGATGTTCTGACCGTCGGGCGTCGCACAATTCTGATCGTCGTAGGTGAACAGAATCGTGTCCTGAACCTGCGCGCTGGGACCGTGGGGGTAGGCGGCAGCGTCGATGATGACCGGTGTCAGATCGGTACCCGAGAAGTTCCACGATTCACGCGCTGGCGCTTGGGCGAGAGTGGCGAGAGTGGGCATCACGTCGATCAACGACGCCAAGGCGTCTGTGCGAACGGGTTCGGGAAACAGCAGGGGGTTGCTGATGACCAGTGGAACGCGCAGCGTTTCCTCGTAGGCGTTGAACACCTTCTGCCGCAAACCTCCGTGGCACATCCCCATCTCTCCGTGATCGGACATCCGTACGATCACCGTGTCGTCGAGCATCTGCGGGGTGGCTTCGATCGCGTCGAGCACGCTGCCGATGTGTTCGTCGACCACCTTGTGCATGTAGGCGTAGAAGTTGATGTAGTTGCGTGCCTGATCAGGCCCGAGCAGCGGCCCGAGCCCGGCTGCGAGTAGCAATTCCGACTGAACCTGCGCTGTCGGTTTGTGATTGAGTGCCAGGATCTCGTCGAAAGTGGGCGGCAAGTCGATCCCCTGCTCGAAGGCGCCTGGCGCGTCCGATCCATAGTTGTCGCACGTTCCGTTCATCGCATTCCAGGTCTGGGGGTACGCGAGGACGTCGTGTGGGTTCACGAACGAGACGATGAGCGCCCAAGGCTGCCCGGATGTGACCGCAGATCCGGAGAGGAAATCGACTGCCTCCTCGGCAACACGGCGATCATGGTCGGCGCACCCGCCACCGAAGTGGTCCGGATTGGTGTCCTGACCCGCGTCGGGGGGAATCCACCCTTCGAAGCCGAATCCCGCTACATCGTCACTTGTCGGATCTCCACCCTCGACGCCTTTGCTCAGATGCCACTTCCCCCGGTACTGAACGTTGTAGCCGGCCGACGCCAGCAGCTTTGCCATGTTCTGCTCGGAGACTTGTAACTGTGGCTCGGTGGGTGAGACAGTGCCGCCTTCGGTGAGGGTTCTGGTGACCCCGTGCTGCGCGGGAAAGAGGCCGGTGAAGAACGTACTACGACTGGGCGAGCACATCGCGGTATTGCACACTGCCTGGTCGAACGTCAGCCCGTGATCGGCAATCCTCTTGCGGTTGGGCAGATTCTGATCAGCCCAGCCCTGCGGCCAATACATCGGCCGGCGCTCCTGATCGGTGATGATGACAACGATGTTGGGTTTCTGCGGAAACCGATCGGCGGGCGATGCTTTCGCCGGCGCCGCGCTCGCCGCGCCGGTTGCCACGTCTGCCACTCCGGCGAGGACAAGAGCACCGACGCCACCGAGGAACGTCCGGCGCGGCAATGAATGACAGTGCGAGGCAGGAACGTTCTCTGGGTTCACGGGCGTCGTCCTCTCGGAGGCGTTGTGGCCCCAGAGTTGACCGAATCAGTGTTCGCTACACATGCGCGAGCAAACTGCCTCGGCGCTGATCAGTTCGATGACTCGATCCGCGCAGCGCAGCGGATCCGGTGTCCGGCCGATACCGAGAGGGTCGACAATCGAAATCGTCCTTCGCACGTCAGCCTCCTCGACACCCCACGACCAACCGAAGTCGTGATTCCAGAGCAGAACCGCATTCTTCCCCGGATGGTTTCGGGCATGAACTGGCAGAACGATCACCGCATCCATACTCGGTCCCTGCGGCCATCGGACGGTCTCACCGTGAACGGATCGTGCTACCGCGTCGACGTATTCGTGTGGGGACCAGTCGTTGCCGTTGGTATGCATGGAAGTACATTCGGTGCCGCACGCGTAGCGGATGGGTTCTTGCCGGAACTGATCGAGTATTGCGCTTTCAGGAAATGAACGGCAACACAACGGATTCGAATTGGCGATGGCCGTCGCGATGGACACTGTGGCCGGTACGGAACGAGACCAATTCGCAGCGCGCGACGGTGGCTGCAACAGCGTCGAGGCGATCGGGATCCACCATCCCGCCCAGACCTCCACGCAGGAACAACATGTCAGCTTCGATGAGCGGCAACCGATCCCACCACTGCGGATCCGGTCGGCGGAACTGCTCGAGCGCGGACCGCGTCATCGAGCGATCGAACGTGAGCGCAGCTCGCGGGTGCCGAACCAGACTTGTTGTTGCATGCCACAGTTCTGGCACACTCGGCAATTTCCTCGCGAATACCTGTTCTGCGTCACCTGTGCGTAGCGGCAACGGCGCTTCCTCGATGACCAACTTCCGCACCACGGTGGGTCGTTTCTGCGCGATCAACGACGCCGCGTGCCCGCCGAGCGAATGGCCGACGAGATCCACCTGATCGAGTTCGAGATGATCACACACGTCCATGACGTCGTCGGCGAACTCGTCGAACAGATACGACGACGCCCGAGCGCTCCGGCCGTGGCCGCGAAGATCGACCGAGACAACTCGCCGGTTGCGTGATCGCAAGGTCCGCGCGAACTTGTCCCAGGTACCGCTGTCGCCACCCATTCCGTGCACGAGGACTACCGGAGGCAGATCGGCAACACTGGGATGCGAGCCGGAATCGCGGTAGCTGATCTGGACCCCGCCGGCACTTCGTACGTTAGCGACACTCACGAGTTCCCAGGATAGACCTGTCCTCGTGGATTGCTGAAGCTGTCAGCCGAGGCGGCAACTGCCCTGGCCGCGTGACCTCGTCGTAGCGACCGAGCCCGATCCTCGCGATGTTGCGCAGCGACTCGCTTGCATCGGCGAAGTATCCACAATGCCCTCGAATGGCACCGGTGTCGAAAACAACAGCTCCGTGCTGCGCCCGAACTGGAGACGGGCCGTGCCCGAGGCGACCGATCTTCACGCGTGGGAAATACCGAATCCAGTCCGACGGCCCCAGCGCGGCCCAGAGATTTCCGGCAAAGCACAGGTCTTCGCGAGAACTGGTCCCCATCCCCGGGCTACCAAGCACCACACAATCGTCTACTCGCGCCGACGGGAGGGCGAGTCCGCACACCACGGCCCCGTAGCTGTGTCCGATGAGCGTGACATGCGCCGAACGCGGCAGGATGTGTGTCAATCGCGCCAGATCGATCGCACCGCGTTCTGCGAGTGTCCGCGAGAACGACTCGAGAAATCCCCACGGCGTCCGATAGCCGACCCACACGATCACCGCGACTTGATCGTCCGGTCCGAGCGTTCGGAGCATTCTTCCCAGTGTCCATCCGCTCGCTCGTGGTCCGGTCGGACGGTTCTCGTCGAAGTAGTTTCCCAATCCGTTGTCGTTGCCAGGCACGAAGATGACGATGTGCTCGGCTGTGGCGACATCGCCGAACACCTCCACGATCCGGCCTTCGCCAGACTCGTCGTACGCCAGAAGTTGTGCGTCGTGCAGCTCCGTCTGCTCGTAGTGAAGTCGATCGGTTCCGGAAACTTCAGGTCGACCCGCCGTTGCCATGACACTCCTCGTAAAGAGTTGCAACGGTGAGAATCATTGCAACGGTTACTTTTTGAATGTCATCAACGCTAGGAGCCGAGCGACGGCATGACGATGGTGCCAACGCCCCTACTGTTCGTACAGTCGACTCGACCAGGCGGGTACAGCTGGCTATACCTGCGAGCTCATTCGTACACACCCTCCACCGACCATCCACCGCCTTCACAGATCATCAGCAGCGCACGCGATTCCTCCAACAGAACCTGAGCCCGCGCCGCCGTGCGTGCCGAGGCAGCGTCCCACCATCGCTCGTCAACCGGCCAGGGCCCGGCCCACCCCTGCACTGCCCATTCCTTGCTCCCCCACTTCAGCCTTCCCGGCTGCGAACTGAAGACACCGCGCTCAGTGACGTACACGGCGTTACCGGCCACATCCCCCAGCCACACCTTGGGATTGTCGACGAAGATCGACCCCGGAGACGGTTGTGGCAGACGGCCCGGCCACGGGGCTGTCGGATCATGGGTAGCTACCCGCTCGTCACCCAAGGGCAACAAGGTAATTCGCTCCAAGGGCCCTCGACCTCCGCTCAGGACACCGACCTGAACCGATTCGCCACCCAGAAGACCCTGCACGCGCACCAATGCTCGCCTGGCTCGCTCCTCCTCGTCGCCGACACCGCCCCACAGCCCCAACTGCAAAGCGCCGGCACTGACCACCTCCACCGGTTCCAGACGCAACACGGCTATGCCTGCGGTTGGCCGGGTCTCACTGCGCCCGGTGAGCCAGCCATCCAGTTGCCATCGCACTCGATCGGCCGTTCCCTCCGGCGTCAGAGGTTCGGCGCAACGCCAAGTCCGAGAAAGATTTTCACCGTTACCCGTACTGGCCGAAATCGACAGACGGGTGCACGCCACCGCGGCAGCAGACAACTTGTCGTGCAGGAGACTCGCCAAGGCGCGCCCGGCAAACGCTGCGGCATCCACCCGCTCGATCGACGGATCGTAATGCTGCTCCACCTCCAGGTCCGGCGGAAGTGTCCGCGCCGACGGTGGCCGTTCGGGTTCACCGCGCGCCGCACGATGCGCGAGCACCGCATCGGCACCGAAACGCGAAGCGACGTCCACTGCCGGTAGATCCGCAAAAGCACCGATGGTTCTGATCCCGAGCCTGCGCAGCAGATCCACCAGCTCCCCGCGATGCGGTGCAGACAGGCTGGGTTCGGCCGCCAACTCCGGCATGGGTAGCGGCGCCAGAAACCGTGCCCCCTCCCCCGGCGGCACCAACGCTGCCCGGCGCGCGGCAATGACCGCCGTGGACAGCTGATCTGCCACCCCCACCTGACTCTCGACACCCGCAGCAGATGCCTGATCCACCAATCGTTCCGCCGCAGCTTCCTCAGAACCGAAGTACCGACTGACACCACGCGCGCTGAGCACCAACAAACCAGGACGGAGTACCTCGACGCCCGGCGCCACCGCGTCGATGGCCGCGGCCACCGGCTCGAACAATCTTGCATCGCGTTCCGGATCTGCCATCGCCACATACAGTTCCGGGCAGCGAGCCTGCGACTCGCGTCGGCGCAGGCCTCGTCGCACTCCCTCCGCACGAGCCGTCGCCGAACACGCGATCACCCGATTACCCGAAGTGACCGCGACGGGATGTGTGGCCGGAAGATCGGCAAGCGCTGCCGCTGCCACCGCCGGCCAGTCCGGGCACCACAACGCCAGAACTCTGCTCACAGTGACACCACCTGCGACGACACCACCTGCTCCGGCATCACCTGCTCCGACACCACCTGCGACGACACATCCTCAACCGGCCGAGAAGGTACCCACTCGACCCGCCCGGCTGCACTGCAGATGTCCAGACGCGTGGTCCGGGGCTGGAACGAGCGCCCCCGAGCACGAACCGCGAGGCTCAGGGAACTGAGCCGTCCACGCCCCAACTCCCGACCCTGACCGAACCCACCATAGCCATGAACCCGAGCGTCCAACCGAACCTCGGCTCCGTCCCAGTGACCTTCGGTGACAACAAGAGTCGAGCCCTTGCTCCGAGCACGTGCGACCACCGCCCGAGCACGCGACGGGGATACCGACGCACCCGCCAATCCCAGAATCACCAGATCCATACCGTCGAGCAGCACGGCGGCGATCTCGACCGGATCCGGCCCAGGCGCCGGAATGAGTGCCAGACGTTCCAGTTGCGCACCCATCTCGTACGCCGCCAGCAATCCCAGTCGAGGCTGCCCGATGACTGCAACATGCCCTCCGGACGCCGTCACCGACGCGACCAATCCCAAAAGCAAGGACGCTGCACCCTCGACGGACACCACGGTTCCCCGCACCAAACCGCCCTGCGGTAACAATGCGGCGATACCCTCCGGCACCGGGAGGACACCGGCTTTGTGCGCACGGTCCACGACCGGCCTGTCCCGGTCGGCAACACTCTCGGAGGCCGCTGCACTTGTCCCGGAAACACCAGCCACAGGAACACCGGCCACAGAAACACCGGGCCCGGAAACACTCGGTCCCGAAAACGACGTATCGCCTCGCGAGGGAATGGACGCGATCTGTCGGCGGAGCTGTGCCAGCCGATCCTGACGGGACAACCCCGCCGCATCTGCCGACAGCTCTACCAACTCGGTCACCTCGGTCATCCCCATCCTCCGGAACACCGGAAAAACTCACTCGGCAGCAATCCATAACCAGCCGGCAAACCGCGGGGAAGTCGGGTCTGACATGCATCCAACGAACAGCAATTTCGAACATATTTTCGAACTGTTTTCAGTAAACCGTGTCACCCCCGACACGTCAAGCAGAGCCAAAAACCCAGTTCACAGGAGCCTCGAGCGTCACAGTGGCATCAATCCATTAACCTTGAGATGTGACAGCTCAAGAGCAGACCGGGAGGGGCATCGGGCCCGAATACCTGCTGGCGGGGCGGTACCGACTCCGCTCCAAGATCGGCGACGGAGGGATGGGCGCCGTCTGGCTGGCCCGCGACACCCTCCTCAGCCGTGACGTCGCGGTGAAACAGGTCACAAGCACGGAAGGCCTCGACACCGAAACGGCCGAAGAGGTCCGTGAACGTACATTGCGCGAGGGCAGGAACGCCGCAAAGCTCACCCATCCCCACTCCATCGCCATGTACGACGTCGCGATCGAGTCCGGCGAACCCTGGCTGGTCATGGAGTACTTCCCGGCTCGCAGCCTCGCCCAGGCCATGAACCTGGCGGACACGTTGCCACCACTCGAAGTCGCGCAGATCGGCGCGCAGATCGCTGCGGCACTCACCGAAGCGCACGCCGCCGGCATCGTCCACCGCGACATCAAACCCGGCAACATCCTGATCGCCGACCGAGGCAAGTCCCTCGGCACCGTCAAGATCAGCGACTTCGGCATCGCCCGCGCAAAGAGCGACGTGTCCGACACCCAGGACGAGGTCATCACCGGCACTCCCGCGTACTTCGCACCCGAAGTTGCCCGCGGCGACGACCCCACCGAGGCCAGCGACGTCTTCTCACTCGGGTCGACGCTCTACACGGTGATCGAGGGCCAACCGCCCTTCGGCATCGACTCGGACGCCATCGCCCTACTGCATCGTGTCGCCAAGGCCGAGATCTACCGACCCACCAAGTCTGGACCGCTCACCGATGTTCTCCTTCAGCTCCTCGAGCCGGACCCGACCCGTCGGCCGACGATGGCTCAGGCACGCGACGCGCTCGCCGCAGCCGCGACCGGCGGCGGCACGATCGATCAGTTGATCGACGCTCCCGTCTACTCGTCCGAGGGCGCCGTGCCGGCCTGGGCTCACCGCACCACACAACTCGCCGACCCACACCGCCGCAATCGCCTGACCGGCTCCACGGTCACCGGACTTCCTGCAGTGCAACAGAACACGCCACTGCGAAATGTTCCCAGTCCGATGGACATGTTCTCCTGGCCGCCGCGGATGCCGACCGGACCCGCCGATGCCAGCACCCGCGACAAGGTAGTCGCGTGGGCTCCCCTCGCCATGACCGGCATGGTCGCCGTCATCGTCTTGGCCGCACTGATCGTCGTCATCCTGGTGTTCACCGCCTGACTGGTGTTCACGGTCTGAGCACAAGCTTCACGCAGGCAGAATGTTTGCATTGAGGTGAAACACGTTGTCCGGGTCGTACTTCGCCTTGACTGCGGACAACCGCGCGTACTTCCCCGCGCCGTAGGAAGCTCGCACTCGGTCCTCGTCGACGTCGGTCATGAAGTTGACGTACCCGCCTTGGTTGGATGAGAACGGACGCAAGGCTTCCCAGGTCTCACGCACCCACGATCGATCCAATTCCAGCGTCCCGGCATCGGTGGCCGTCGCCGTCATATTGCACACGTAATGCGGTGTGCGAGAACCACCGAACGCTGTGTCGTCCTCGCCGACGGAAGTGAAAGCTCCCTGCAGCGGAAAGATCGGCATGAAGGACATCGGCGACGATTTCTTGCCCGCTTGTTCGGTCAGAACATCGATCACGTCGTCGGAGAAATCCACCAGGTCCAAAGCCTTCTCATAGGCGTACGCACCCCACGGTTCCGATTCGTCGAGCATCGACTGCAAGCCGACGTACGGGATCGGAGTGACGAACTCGAAAAGCGTCGGCAAGCCCTCTCGAATCGGCGCAATCGCGTTCGAGTGTTCTACTTCCGATCCGAAACCGGCTACCAGCAACGCGTATCCGGGCAGTAGGTGAAATTGATCCGGGACAAACGGCGCCGGCGGCGCGGACAAACTGACGGCAACCATCGCACCCGCATTTCTCGGCAGGGCAGGCACTACCTCGCGGCTCAGACGAAGCGCTGCGGGTCCGTCCTCCATCCCCCAGAAGAACAGTCCCAGATGCACTTCCGGACCGATCTCGCTCAGACGGTACTCGAACTCGGTGACCACTCCGAAATTTCCGCCGCCACCGCGCAGTGCCCAGAACAAGTCGCTGTGATCGTTCTCGGAGGCTCGAACGATCGAACCGTCGGCGAGCACCACCTCTGCCGACACCAGATTGTCGATCGCCAGGCCGAGCGTGCGGGTCAACCACCCCATGCCACCACCGAGTGTCAGGCCACCGACGCCGGTATCACTGATCACTCCGCCGGTCACCGCCAACCCGTGTTCCTGCGTCGCCTTGTCGAGGTCGGCGATCGTCGCACCACCACCGACCCTGGCTCGCTTCGCTGACGGGGCGACGCTGACTACGTTGATCGCACTGAGATCGATCATCACTCCGCCTTCACACACCGATGTGCCTCGGTAGGAATGCCCGCCACCTCTGACCGAAACCTCCAACGAATGGGCTCTGGCAAATGCAAGTGCCACAGCCACATCCGACGCCGACCGGCACCTGGCGATCACCGCCGGACGATGATCGATCTGCCCGTTCCAGATCGATCTGGCGTCGTCGTACTCCGGATCTCGGGGGCCGAACACAGAACCTGTGATCGCCGATTTCAGTGGCGCGAACTCGACCGTCGTCATCACGCACCTCCCCCATCGGGCGTCGCGGTGACCAGCAGGTACTCCCACTCCATCGCGAACGGTTCGCTTCCGCTGCCGTACCTTTCCGCCAACTCGAGCAGATCGCGGTCCAGCGCCTGCGTTCGGTCGGGATCGCCGGCGATGTTCCGGTACACCGCGATGGTCGGCCCGTAATTCTTCTTGAAGAAATCACGGAACTCTTCCGGCCCGCTGAATGTGTCCACACGAAGTACGTCTTTCCTCGAGGCCACATCGCCGAGCAGATCACGAACATGGTTCTCATCGCCCCACAAAGGCGCCGGCTGCGAACCAGGAGGCGGCGGCGGTGCGTACGGCTTCATCGTTTTGAACATCTCGCCGATGAATCCCGTCGGAGTCCAACTCAGCACTCCGATCTTTCCGCCGGGTCGGCATACTCGCACAAGTTCGTCCGCGGCGCGCTGATGATGCGGTGCGAACATCACACCGACGCACGAAAGCACCACGTCGAACTCGTTGTCGCCGAAAGGAAGAGCCTCGGCATCGGCCTCCTGCCAGTCCAATTCGACTCCGGCGAGGGAAGCGGCCTCCTTACCCGCTACGAACAATTCGGGAGCCAGGTCAGTGGCGATCACCTGCGCACCCAGCGCGGCCGCCGGAATGGCGGCATTGCCGGACCCCGCCGCGACGTCCAGCACGCGGTCACCCTTCTGCACACCGCACTCGCCGACCAGTACCGGCCCGAGTTCCGCAATGACCTGCGTGGCCACCGCCGGATAGTTACCGAGACCCCACATGGCCCGATGCTTGGCCTTCAGCTCACGATCCAGCCCGAGCGTTTCCGTCGATTCACTCATTACCGTTCTCCTTCAATATTTTTGGTACTCGGAGCCCAACAACCTCGGAGCCCGACAACATTCATGCCGTTACTTCGACGCTACGACGACGGTTCACTCCTCTCCAGTACGAAATCTGTACCGGAGCACTCCAGAGGCCTACGATCGAGTGATGGGGTCCTCGTACCACCAGTTCTGCCCCGTCGCCAAGGCGATGGAGCTACTCGACGAGCGGTGGACGCTGCTTCTCCTGCGCGAACTGATGATGGGAAGCGACCATTTCAACGATCTCCGACGCGGACTTCCGCGAATGTCACCGACTCTGCTCTCCACGCGGCTGCACCAACTCGCGATCGCCGGCATCGTGGAGCGAGAAGAAACCGACTGCGTCGTCAGTTACCGATTGACCGACGCGGGCCGAGAACTGCGCCCTGTGGTCGAAGCTCTCGGAATCTGGGGTACCAGGTGGATCGGCGAGCTGGGCGATGAAGACCTGGATCCGAAACTGCTGCTGTGGGACATGCATCGACGCGTGGATCACTCCGTGGTTCCCGACGGAAAGACCGTGGTGCACTTCGTTTTCTCCGGCGTGCGTGAACATTCGCGAAACTGGTGGCTCGTCATCAATTCCGGGGAGGTGGACATGTGCGATATCGATCCGGGTTTCGACGTTGCGGTGTCGGTCTCTGCGGGCTTGCGACCGATGACCGAGATCTGGCGCGGTAACCTGACCTGGTCGGACGCCATACGGTCAGGTGACGTCACCATTTCGGGGCCTACGGCGTTGCGTCGTAGCTTGCCTTCGTGGTTCGAACTGTCGACTTTCGCATCGATCCCGCGCCCCGCGTAAAGCGCGCTCACCAGCCCCGTTCCGTCCTGTTACAGAGCTGTTTCAGACCGTGACACCGTCGACGAACGGCGACCACCTGACGGTGACACTGACCGAGCAGTCTCTGTTGTATGCCCAGCCACCGCGGAATAATCCGCCTCGCCGCACTCGGTGCAGTCGCACTGGGTGCGCTCACGCTCAGCGCATGCTCGTACACAGAAGAAGCAAAGCCCAAGAGTGGTAATTACCTTGCCACTCAGCCTGATTCAGGACCAGCAGGCGGCGAGATCGAGGACGGCATCAGCGTGCAGGATACCCATGTACCTGCACTGGCCCGTCTCGATTCCGCCCTTCTCGCGGCGCTGCAGTCGGCAGCGGCCGACGCACAGGCCTCCGGAGTGAACATGCACGTCACCTCGGGTTGGCGGTCCGCCGCATACCAACAGCGACTGTTCGACGAAGCCGTCGTCAAGTACGGCAGCATGAACGAAGCGTCCAAATGGGTGCACTCCCCGAGTCTGTCGAAGCATGTCAGCGGACAAGCCGTCGACATCGGACCGACCGATGCCGACGACTGGCTCATCCAGCACGGCAATGATTACGGCCTCTGTCAGACCTATGCCAACGAGATGTGGCATTTCGAATTGGCAACCACTCCCGGCGGGGAATGCCCGCCCCAACTGAGCAACCCTTCGGACGAGAGAGCGGAAGGCTGATCATGACACGAGTCAAACCCGCGAGACTGATTGCCGCACTGGCACTCCTGATCCTCGGAGTCGTCGAATTCGAACTGGCAGTCAACACGACTGGTGGTCAGATCGTCGACCAACAACTCATGGTGGGCGCGGCCACCTCCGAAGGACTCAGTGTGTTCTCCACCGAGTTCATCGGCCTCGTCACTCCGATACTGATAGTGGGAGGAGTGCTCGTGGCACTCATGATCACATTGCGCAACAACCCGATTGCGCTGGCCCTACGCGTCGTCGTCGTGACCCTCGGTCCCATCACGACGGCCTGGGTTCTCAAACAATCGTTGGATCGACCGGACCTGAACGGTCTGGTGATGCACAATTCCTTCCCCAGCGGCACGCTGACGGCCATCGCTGCTCTGGTCTGCGCAATCGTGCTCGTCACACCCTCGAGGTGGCGGGCAGTCGTTGCAGTCAACGGCGCGCTGATCACCATCGGGACCGCGATCTCGGTAGTCGTGTTGCAATGGCACCGGCCGAGTGACGTGATCGGTGCGCTACTGCTCGTCGGCTGCTACACCCTCGCCGTGTCGGCATTTCCGTTGAACACCAGCGTCGCACGGCACGCGGTACTGGCGGACTCAGGCAACGAACGGCTCTCGAAAGTGTGACCCCTGTACCCTTGGCTGACCGAGATTCCTCCGACCGCAGAAGGCCCCTGATCATGGCGAGTCCAAGGTGAGCGCATGGTGAGCATTCTTTTCATAGAAGACGATCCAGCGGTAGCCGAGGCAATCACGTTGGGACTGAACCGACTCGGGCACAACGTCAGCCATCGGCCCGACGGTAACGGCGATTTCGACGACGTCCTCGGCTCCACCGACCTCGTCCTACTCGACCTCGGACTGCCAGGAGCCGACGGTTACGAGATCTGTCGACGCATCCGTACGCGCAGTTCGATCCCGATCATCATCTTGACCGCCAGATCCGACGACATCGACACTGTTGCCGGCCTCGAGGCCGGTGCCGACGACTACGTCGTCAAACCGGCCAGTCCGCGTGTCCTCGATGCTCGGATCAAAGCCGTCGTGCGGCGCTCGGCCCCCGCAACATCGCGTTCAGATGTGGCGCCGGGCGCAGAGAAGTTCGGCGACCTGGAATTGGATCGGTCGTCATTGCAGGTACGCAAGGCCGGGACGCTGCTGACCCTGACTCCGACCGAACTCCGACTGATACTGGCGCTGACCGAAAACCCCGGACAGGTTCTCAGCCGCAGGCAATTGTTGTCCGCAGCCTGGGACCAGGAATACCTGGGCGACTCACGAATCGTCGATGCAGCAGTGCAGCGGCTGCGCGGAAAGATCGAGGACGACCCAGCCACACCGACCGTGATCGAAACGGTGCGCGGGTTCGGGTATCGCTTCAACACCAGCCCGGCCCGATGAGACCGACCTGGCTTCGGGTCGACGGTCTTCGGACCAGGCTCGTGCTCGTGTTCATCGCAATCGTCGTGATCATCGCCGGGGCAACCGCAGGCGTCGTCTCGTTCATGGCGCGGTCATGGATCTATTCCAACGCTCAGGACGTGGCAACGGCACAATTTCGCGACGAACTGCAGTACAGCAACGGACCGCCGGTAGACGGGTTGACACCTGACACCCTCGACCAGATCTTCCAGTCCGACATGACTCTGATCGTCGACGGCGAAGTCATTCGTCAAGGATCAGTGGATGCGGCAACGATCCCACCCAGCTTCGAAGAGGGTTTGGACAGTCCCAAACTGATCCGCTTCGAGAGACTCGACTCCCAGCGCATCATGTTGGGAATGTCGGTCAATGTCGTGGACATGACTGCAGACGACGGCTACGACAACGAGACACTGGTCAAAGCCGTCACCATCCGGCCGCTGGTAGGGGTGCAGGACAAGTTCGACGACCTGCTTCGAGCTGTCGGTCTCACCCTCGCGGCGGGTGTGCTGGTGAGCGGTCTGCTCGGACTCTGGATCGCGTCGACGCTGGTCCGTCCACTCAAACGACTGGACGAGGCCGCCGCCCGCGCCGCCGACGGCGACCTGAGCGTCCGGCTCCCCGAAGACGGAGTAGCCGAACTTGCCCAGGTCACAACAACTTTCAACAACATGGTCGCTCGCAACGAAGCGGTCATCCGAGGTCTGGAAGAATCGGAAGAGCAGTCGAGAAGATTTGTCGCCGACGTCTCCCACGAGCTTCGAACGCCGCTGGCGGCATTGGTTCCGGTCAGCGAAATCCTCCGCGAAGAGATCCCTAATCTTCCGCCAGACGCCGCCGCTGCAGCGCGCATCGTGAGCAGTGAGATCGGCAAGCTCACTCGACTTGTCGAAGATCTGATCGAAATGTCGCGCCACGACTCACAACAGGCGCGTCTCGTCCTCGACGACGTCGACCTCGTCGAATTGACCGAGCGCACACTCGAGAGCCGAGGTTGGACAGAAACCGTCGAACTCCGTGCACCCGAAAACGTCAGCACCAGAGTGGATTCGCGTCGAATCGACATAGTCGTCGCCAACCTCGTCGGCAACGCACTGCGCCACGGAGCGCCTCCGGTTCGCGTCGAGTTGAGCGCAGAACCCGGTTTCTCCGTCATCACCGTCGTCGACCACGGCCCCGGCATCTCACCCGAAGACCGGCAGGCGATTTTTCGGCGGTTCTACAAGGTCGACACCGCGCGCGGACGCAGCGAGGGCAGCGGACTCGGGCTCTCCCTCGCCGTCGAAAACGTGCACTTGCACGGCGGCACCATCGGCGTCGACCAGGTGGACGGGCGCACGATCTTCACGGTTCGCCTGCCCCATCGCTGACCCCTTCCCGAGCGAACGTACCTTTCGGCGCACCCAAGGCGATCGTCGTACCGTTCGCTCGAAAAGGGGTGGGCACTTCGCACCCTGGGCCGCCCAAGTTTGACCAAATAGTGGGATTCTGGTTTCAACATGTGAAACTACGCGAGTAGCGTCGGCATCGTCGAACAGCGTAGAAATCGGAGGGCACCATGACGCAGGCGTCGCGGTTGGAAAAGACGGCCGTCTCCCCGAAGGCGTGGACGATGCTCGGAATCGGCGTCGCAGCCCAGGCCGCAGGCACCGTCTTCGTCAGCACCCCCGCCTTTTTGATCCCGCTGCTGCATTCCGAGCACGGCCTCTCGTTGACGCAAGCCGGAACCCTGGCCGCTGCACCCACTTTCGGCATGGTTCTCACCTTGGTGGCGTGGGGAGCGATGGCCGACAGATTCGGTGAGAAATGGGTCATCTCCATCGGGCTCGCGCTGACGGCGATCGCCGCGCTCGCCGCGACCACCACCGACAACTACGCCCTCCTCGGGATCGCATTTCTACTGGGTGGAATGGCTGCGGCGAGCACCAACGCCGCCAGTGGGCGTGTTGTGGTCGGCTGGTTTCCCAAGGATCGGCGCGGCCTTGCGATGGGCATCAGGCAGATGTCACAGCCACTGGGCGTGACCATTGCGTCGTTGACCATCCCGACTCTCGCCGCGAACGTAGGAATCGGTTCGGCCGTCGGACTGTCGGTGGCGCTCAACGGCGTCCTCGCCCTGATCTGTGCCGTCGCATTGGTCAATCCCCCGCGACCGGCGGCGCGGTCCACCGATATCCCGGTCGAGACGATCAACCCTTATCGCTCGAACTGGTTCCTCTGGCGCATTCACCTCGTCTCGGCACTGCTGGTGTTTCCGCAGTTCACCCTCTCGACGTTCGGTCTGGTCTGGCTGATCAGCGAGCAAGGCTGGGACGCGGCGCCCGCTGGACTCCTGATCGGGATCTCCCAGTTCGTGGGTGCGCTCGGCCGCATCGTCGTCGGCATCTGGAGTGATCGCGCCGGAAGCAGAGTAGGCCCGCTGAGGTTGGTTGCCGTCTCCGCATCCGCGGTCATGTTGGCAATGGCAGCAGCCGGCGCAGCGCCTTGGGGCGTTCCGGCCCTGATCCTGCTGCTGGCAACCACCGTCAGCGTCGCCGACAACGGTTTGGCGTTCACATCCGTCGCCGAAGCGGCCGGGCCGAAATGGCAAGGAAAAGCGTTGGGCGCACAGAACACCGGCCAGTTCATTGCCGCGTCAGCAGTGGGCCCGGTGGTCGGTGCGCTGATCGGCGCGGTCGGCTACCCGCTCGCTTTCGCGATAGTCGCGGCATTTCCAGCCGCGGCAATCCCCTTGGTGCCCAGCCGAGATCGCGACATCAGCGTCTAGTCCCTCATCGGATTCGGTTGCACTGCAGGTCCCGTCAGATCACAATGCGGCTTGCACGCAACCGAATCCGCTTCCTGAACAGGCTCGACTGCCGGAGTACGAATCAGCGTCGCGGCGATCGCCGCACCGATCAACAGCAGCGCCACACAGATGTACATCGCATACCGGAAACCGTCGGAGAAACTCGACGGATCGACCAGACTCTCGGCATCGATACCCACCAGGGCAGGCAAGGCCGCAACCGCAAGAAGCTGGCTCGTGCGAGCAACGGCATTGTTCACACCTGACGCGATCCCGGACTGCTCCACCGGCACCGAGCCGAGCACCGCGGCGGTCAACGGCGCCACCATCACCGCCAGGCCGAGCCCGAAGATCAGAACTCCCGGCAGCACGACGGTCAGGTACGACGCATCCGGGCCGATCCGCGTCATCAACACCAACCCCACCGCGGCCACCGCGGGTCCGACCGTCATCGGCAATCGCGGTCCGTGCGTCTGCGCGTAACTGCCCGCGCGCGAAGACAACAGCAACAATGCCAAGGTGATCGGTACCGTTGCGACGCCGGCAGCCACCGGCGAGTACCCCGCGACCAACTGCAATTGCAGCACGAGCAGGAAGAACACACCGCCAAGCGCCGCATAGACCGCGAGAGTCACCAGATTGGCCGCGACGAACATCCGCGAACGAAACAGGGACGGCGGCACCAACGCACTCGGCGATCGACGTTCCACCACAACGAACAGGCACAGCGCGAGCACCCCGACCAGCCCGACTATCGGGTTGACTTCGATCAGCCCGTACGTCAGCGCCCCGAGACCGACTACTGCGCAGGCAGATCCGACCACGTCCAGGTGCTCGGGCGGATGCGGATCGCGGCTCTCGGGCACGTGGCGCACCGCTGCCCACACCACGACGATCGCCAACGGAATGTTGAGCAGGAACACCGATCGCCATCCCGCCACTTCCACCAGCCAACCACCGAACAGCGGACCGATAGCGCCGGCGACACCACCCAAGCCCGACCACAAGCCGATCGCCGCACCGCGGTCCTCCTCGCGAAGTGACGCGGAAATGATGGCAAGGCTGCCAGGCGTCAAGAGCGCAGCTCCCACTCCCTGCAGGATCCGCGCAATCACCAGAAACGTGATGTCAGGTGCAATTCCGCACAGCAACGACGCGACCGCGAACCAGACCGTCCCCCACACGAATACCCGCCGCCGACCCCAACGATCGCCGAGGGCTCCCCCGAGCAGTATCAGCGACGCCAATGCCAAGGTGTATCCGCTCAGAGTCCACTGCAGCCCGGCGACACCGGAATTCAAGTCCTCGCCGATGTGCGGCAGAGCAATGTTGACGACGGTGCCGTCGAGGAGAGCCATGCTCGAGCCGAGAACGGTGGCGGCGACAACCCAACGCCCACGTCTCGACGCGAGCGCCAGTGGTTCCGTCATCGGTCCATGGTGCGCCTTCACTCGCAATCGCGAAAGGGTGCGCGGAAATTCAGTCGATCTGGCGGCGATGTGCCCAACGTGTCAGCGCATTGCGATTGGACTGCTGAGTCTTTCGCAGAACGTTCGATGCGTGAGTCTCGACCGTCTTCACGGAAATCACCAGGTCCTCGGCAATTTCACGGTAGGTGTACCCACGTGCCAGCAATCTGAGCACTTCGAGTTCCCGCGGAGTAAGAGAATCGAGTTCCGGATCGAGTTGTGGCTCGGGTGCATTGGAGCGTCCGGTGAAGGAGTCCAACACGAAACCTGCCAGGCGCGGCCCGAACACCGCGTCACCACCGGCAACGCGTCGTACGCCCTCGGCAAGTTCGGATCCCGAGATCGTCTTGGTCACATACCCGCGCGCACCGCCGCGGATCACCGCGATCACGTCTTCGGCGGCATCGGAAACGCTGAGCGCCAGGCACACCGGGCCGGAATCGATTCCGCGCAGAACTGCCACTCCACCACCGTCGGGCATGTGGACATCGAGCAGAACGACATGCGGCTTCGTCGAGTTGATACCGGCGATTGCCTCCGCGACGCCGCCGGCCTCACCGACGACATCCATATCCGTCTCGCGCGAGAGCTCGGCCCTCACCCCGGAGCGGAACACTGCATGATCGTCGACAAGAAATACGCGGTACGGGGGCGGCGCAAGCGAAGTCACTGGGGCTGTTCCTCGGGGTTGTCGACACGGTCAGCAGTCTGGTCCCACTTTAGAGCAGAGTCACCGAGCGGCATGTGCACGCGGATCTCGGTGCCCTTTCCGATGTCGGATCGAACCACGACGCGGCCACCGCGCCGCTCGATTCGACCACGAATCGACTTGGCCAGCCCCTGGCGATCCTCCGGCACCGCGTCGACGTCGAATCCGACGCCGCGATCACGAACGAACACACTGACCTGATCACCCTCGACCTCGGCGAACAGATTGATTTCCTTCTCCCCCGAGTGCTTTGCCGAGTTCACGAGAGCTTCACGCGTCGCACCGAGGAGCGCGGTGAACGCTTCCTTGGGCAGGCCGTTCTCGACGCCTTCGCCTTCAAGTTGTACATCGCCGACAGTGACGGGACGGACCGTGACACCGTGCTGGTCTTCCACTTCACCGGCGATGATCTTCAGGCCTTCCGTCAGGCTCGTGTGGTCGATGTCGCCGCCGCTGAACAACCACTTGCGCAGCTCGCGTTCCTGACCGCGGGCCAGGCGCGCCACCTCTTGCGGGTTGTCGGACTGTTTCTGAATCAGCGCCAACGTCTGAAGGACGGAGTCGTGCAGATGCGACGCGATCTCTTCACGTTCGTCGTTCCGAATTCGGGCCGCACGCTCGGCGCCGAGAGCACGCCACATCCGCAGCCACAGCGGCACCGTCAACAAACCGACACCGATCAGCGTCACGACCACAGCCAAGAGAGACGAGCGCAGTGCTTCGAGGTCGACCTGAGCAAGGACGACAACGCCAAGACCCAAGATGATCAAGGTGGCTCCCCCGACCACCCGCGCCCACGTCAGAACGGTAGGCCGCTGCGGCAAGCCGATGACAGTTCGGGGACCGTCGGAGTCGAACTCGCGCCACACCAAGGCTGCACCGATCGCGACGACGAAGAACGGCGCGAGCACCGAACCCGCCGTGCCGCTGAACAACCAGGACAACGCGGCTGCGCCGCCCAATCCGAGTGCGATCAAGCCGTACGCCCGCTGCCGCTCGGCCGCGGACGGCTTCTGCGTGTCCGTGCCGGCGGAGGTGAAGATCCACAAGGCGCCGTAAATGACGATGCCGGATCCGGCCATCGCCGCAAGAATCGTGAAGGCGACGCGCACTTTCAGGACGTCGATACCGAGATGATCGGCGATCCCGCCCGCAACTCCGGCGACGATGCGACCGCCGGAGCGCCGCTCCAGCTTTCGCAGTGGCACGGCACCCGGAATGGGCACGCCCTTCTTCATGGGTACGGGATGCACCGGTACCCCGTTGACGGGCGGGCCTCCCGCAAACCCGGGAGCGGGACCGCTCACGAACGGCGGATCTGACAGATATTGCACATAGTCGATACTGGCACGAACCACGCGGACACACATCAGGGTCCAACCCTGAATCAGGCCGCCACCCTCACCCGCGATCACCACAAAGATCAGGGTTGGCCCTGATGCGCGGAGGCTGCCTCGGAAGCCAGGATTGATTCATGAACAATCCGACTTTCCAAGAACAGATCCAGGATCTGTGGCGGACCCGCCCCGTGCGTCTGCCGGCACAAGGTCACGTGGCTGGGGTATGCGCCGGAATCGGATACCGGTACGGCATCGACCCCGTTCTCGTACGCGTGGCGTTTGTCGCGTCCACCATTTTCGGTGGCTCAGGCGTCCTTCTCTACCTCGCCGGCTGGTTGGTACTTGCCCGTGCCGGTGACGGATCGTCCCCCGCGCAGTCGTTGATGGGCCGCGGACACAGTTCCGATTCCAGTACCAAGACCATCGTCTTGCTGGTGGCCCTCGCCATCGCGGCTACGACTGTCGGCCCCGTCGGCGTCGGTCTGGGTGGTTCCGGACTGATCGGGCTGATCCTGATGGTCGGTGGCCTGTGGCTGCTCTACCAACGAGCGCCCATCCCGCCCGCACTGCCGCAGAACACGTCGCCTTATGTCGGCGCAGGTACCGCGTATCCAGGCACCGGATTCACGCCTGGGCCGTTCACCCCCGGATACTTCGCGCCCAATCAGCCTCCCGTGTACACGCCGTACACCAAACTCCCCGACAGCTATGTGCCCGAGGAACGACCGGCCGACCAGCCGCAGCAGTCACCACAATCTCAGGCCGCTCATCCGACGATCAACCTGTCGAAGGACCCGAGCGCTTCGGTCAGCACCAATCCGACCGAGGTGATCGGTGAGGCCGCCATCACGCCGCCGTCCTGGGATCCGCTCGGTGTCGCTCCGTTCGCCTGGGATCTTCCGGATCCGGCAGCCAAGGCCACACCGCTGCTCCCGTTGCCGCCACGTAAGCGTCGCTCGCGTTGGACGCTGACGGTCCTCGGACTCGCAATCATCGTCGCCGCAGTCACCGGGGCAGCGGGCGCCGCAACCGGCAACGAGTGGTTCACTCCCGGCCGAGTCGGTGCTGTCGGACTCGCCGTCATCGCACTCGGCCTGATCCTCGGGGCATTCTTCCGCAAGGGGTACGGCCTGCTGGTCGTCACCGGACCACTCGTGGGTTTCGTGCTTCTCGCCTCGTTGGTCTACCCGATCGAGTTCGACGCCTCGGGTGAGCAAAGATGGACTCCGGCAACAGCTTCCGAGTTGGAGCCGTCGTATTCAGGAGCCTTCGGAAGCTTCACTCTCGACCTCAACGGGGTCAAGTTCACCGAGGACGAGACCATCGACGTCGCGGCGTCGTTCGGCGAGTTCACCGTCATGGTGCCACCAACCGTCAACGTCAAGAACAGCTGCACCGTCGTCATGGGTGACGGATCCGGTTGCCTCGACGGCGGAATACACCCGGGCCGCGATGCGACACCGGATTCGCCCACCCTGACCATCAACGCCAAAGCTACGTTCGGCAGCCTGAAGGTGACGCAATCATGAGCGAGTACGACGAGACGACAGACCAGGACGAGACCCGAGAATCCAAGCGTCCCTCGGCACTTCTGCTGATCGCCGGACTGGCCGCACTACTGGTCAGCGTGTGGGCGTTGGTCGGGCCGTTCTCCCTGGCGCCGGCAGCGAACATTCAATTCCGTTGGCTGTTCGTCGGTGCCGCCGTCGTGGCAGGACTACTGCTGGTGATTCTGCCGAATCGGCGCAACCGCAAGTAAAACTGCTGTGCGCCTTTATTAACCGCGGGGGGTTAATAAAGGCGCACAGTTGTTTTTTACTCCCACTCAATAGTTCCCGGCGGCTTGCTCGTCACGTCGAGGACTACGCGGTTCACGTCCGCAACCTCGTTGGTGATTCGAGTCGAGATGCGCTCGAGGGTCTCGTACGGCAGACGCGTCCAGTCCGCGGTCATCGCGTCTTCACTCGAGACCGGACGCAGCACGATCGGATGACCGTACGTCCGGCCGTCACCCTGCACGCCCACGCTGCGGACGTCAGCGAGGAGAACCACCGGACACTGCCAAATCGTTCCGTCCAAGCCTGCAGACGTAAGCTCTTCGCGCGCAATGGAATCTGCATGACGCAGGATCTCGAGGCGATCGCGGGTGACCTCACCGATGATGCGGATACCGAGTCCGGGACCGGGGAACGGCTGGCGACCGACGATCTCTTCCGGCAGGCCGAGTTCGCGGCCCACTGCACGGACCTCGTCCTTGAACAGCAGACGCAGCGGTTCGACCAACTTGAACTGCAGATCTTCCGGCAGCCCGCCGACATTGTGATGGCTCTTGATGTTTGCAGTTCCCGTGCCGCCGCCGGACTCCACGACATCCGGGTACAGGGTGCCCTGTACGAGGAAGTCGACGGTCGCACCGTGAGATGCGTTCTCGCCCAGAACATCACTGACTGCGCCTTCGAAGCTGCGGATGAACTCGCGGCCGATGATCTTGCGCTTGGTCTCGGGATCGGTGACCCCAGCCAGCTCACCGATGAAGGTGTCCGCAGCATCCACGGTGATCAGACGCGCACCGGTTGCCGCGACGAAGTCCTGCTCGACCTGCGTGCGCTCACCGGCTCGCATCAAACCGTGATCGACGAATACACACGTCAACCGGTCGCCGATTGCCCGCTGAACCAAAGCCGCAGCGACAGCCGAGTCGACACCACCGGACAGACCGCAGATGGCGTGTCCGTCGCCGACCTGCTCGCGAACCTGCTCGATCAGCGCATCGGCGATGTTGGACGCCGTCCACGCTGCCGGAATACCGGCGATCTCGTGCAGGAAGCGGCTCAGGACCTGCTGACCGTGTGGGGAATGCAGAACCTCGGGGTGGTATTGCACGCCGGCGAGCTTGCGGGCGCGATCTTCGAACGCTGCGACGGGAGCGCCATCGCTGGTCGCAGTCACCTCGAAGCCGGACGGCGCTTCGGTGACGGCGTCACCGTGGCTCATCCACACCGGCTGCGTCGCGGGAAGTCCATCGTGCAGCAACCCACCGGATACCGCGATGTCGGTACGGCCGTATTCGCGGGTACCGGTCTCGGCAACGGTGCCGCCGAGGGCGCCTGCCATTGCCTGGAATCCGTAGCAGATTCCGAAAACCGGGATGTCGTGATCAAAAAGTGCGGGATCGAGCTTGGGAGCACCGTCTGCGTAGACACTCGAGGGCCCACCCGAGAGCACAACAGCCAAGGGGTTCTTGGCCACGATCTCCTCGACGGTCGTGGTGTGCGGAATCACCTCCGAGTAGACCTTGGCTTCGCGAACTCGCCGTGCGATCAACTGCGCGTACTGCGCTCCGAAGTCGACGACAAGAACTGGTCTCTGCTGCTCGATATCTGCCACAGGTGCAGTCTAATCGCCGCAGCCAGCGCTTCTGCGCATGCATGGACTCAGCCCGCTCCTCGGCCGAGTGAGCGCGAGGTACGTCACTACAAAGGCCGACCCTCCGGACTGCGCGGCGACCTCGGGGCGAACTAGACCACCGTCCAGGTCAACGATGCCCCAATCGTCAGCACCTTAGCTTCGGCAATCAAAACGGCGACATCATCGCAGGCCAGAGCCCGAAATGGACGGAGGGTGAATTTTCTGGACGTTTGACCGATTCGCCTGAACCAAACGTCCAGTAAAGGTAATCTCGCCCGTCAAGTGATCAGGATCACGATCGCAAACGGCCGGCGCCGCCGAACGGCGCTCACCTCGAGGAGGACCTGTGCGTCGATTCGTACGACGACTCGCCATACCTGTCGCGGCTGTGACGGCTGCCGCCGGACTTCTAGTCCTCGGCACGCCGGCCACTGCTGACGAAGCCCCGCCGACCACCTTCACCGGCACGACCGACAATCTGATCTTCACGAAGAGCGTCATCGGGAACGCGGCAGTTCACCCGGGTGACACCGTCACGTACAAGACCGAGATCAAGCACAACGAAAGCGGCATCGAACGGTCGATCGCAAAGATCCGTGACATCCCGCCCGCAGGATTCGTCCTCGTGCCGGGCAGCGCCAAGGCCACCTACCTGGGTGTGACCAACCGGGCGACGATCAGCAACGAATCAGATGGCGGAGTCTCAGCGAAGTGCTCGAGCGGCTGCACCTTCCTTGTCGGTGGATTCGTCGTCAAGAAGAACCAACCCGTCACGCTCGAAGCGACCTACACGGTCCCTGTCGGCACAGCGTTCGGGACGTACGACAGCGGCATGCTCTTCGACGTCAACGCCTTCAGCACGCAGCAGGGCCTCAACCCGATCAACGTCAACGTCCAGGTCGTCGACCCGTCTGTCGCCACCGGAACCACACTGGTTGCACCGGCAACGGCGAAGGTCGGCACGCCGGTCGACCTGACCGCGACGGTTGCGCCGTCCGACGCGAGCGGTACCGTCCAGTTCAAGGACGGCAGCAACGACATCGGCTCACCCGTCCCGGTCTCGGGCGGTAGCGCCACCCTCTCCCACACCTTCGACAGCGTCGGCGCCCACGACATCACAGCCGCGTACAACGCCGGTCCGGGATTCCACAGCTCGACCTCCGGAGTCCAGACCGTCGACGTCTCCGCGGACACCACCACCACGATCTCGGCTCCGAACGCCGCATTGGTCGGTGACAGCATCACCGTGAGCGCCGTCGTCACACCGGCGAACGCCGTGGGCACGGTGCAGTTCAAGGACGGCGACACCAACCTCGGCGCACCGGTGGCCGTGGTCGACGGAACGGCTTCCCTGACCCGTAGCTACGACGCCTCCGGCACGCACAGCTTCACCGCAGTGTTCACCGGAGAGGCCGGCTACGGCGATTCAGTGTCCACCGCAACCCAACTCGACGTCAGTGACCCGGACTGGGGAACCACCACCACCGTTGTCGAACCGCTCACAGCAGTCGTCGGTGAACCGACCAACCTCTCGGCCACCGTCTCCCCCATCCCGAGCAGCGGAACCGTGACGTTCAAGGTCGACGGCGCCGAGGTCGGTACCGCACCCGTCGGCACGGGTGACGGCGTCGCGATCCTCCCACACACCTTCGCATCAGCCGGTGCCGCAGCCGTGGTTGCCGAGTTCTCCGGCGGAACCGGATTCATCGCCTCCACGTCCACGTCGTTCACGGTGAACGTCACCGATCCCGAGCCCGCCCGCGCGGACACCACGACAGTCCTGACTGTCAGCGGCTCCGCTCAGGTCGGAAAGACATTGCAACTCAAGGCCACCGTTGCACCCGGAACAGCAAACGGAATGATCCAGTTCAAGTCCGGCACGACGCCCATCGGCGCACCCGTTGCCGTCGTCAACGGCGTCGCGACGCTCACGCACACCTTCGACGACGAGGGAACGTTCGGCCTCACTGCCAACTTCGTCGGCGACGCCGGCTGGAAGAACTCCGTCTCCGGCCCGACGGTCGTACAGGTCGGCACCGCGCCGACCGACGGCGGCGGCACCGGAAGCGTGGACACCGGTTCACTCAGTGGCATCATCCCACTCTTCGGAAGCTAGTCCCCCACATCAGCTTTGGACACCACTCCCGTACCCAGCTCAGGAGAATCCATGTTCGCGCATTCCAGACGCCGCATCGCGGCGCCGATAGCCGTCACGGCACTCGCCAGTGGCGTCATCCTCGCGGGAATCCCCGCGTCAGCGGCCCCGGTGACAACAACTTTCGGAACGAGTTGCCTCGCAACCCCGTCCGCCGTCGCCGGTCCGACCACGCAGTCCCAGTCCGGTTCGGTCATCGTCGACGCACCGGAGAGCGTCGGAGCGGGTGAGACCTTCGAGGTCACCATCCAACCCGGTCCCATCGCCTTCCCCGGATCGGCTTCGGGGGCGACCGTCCAGAACGTCTCCCGCATCAAGGTCGACGTCGACGTTCCCGCGAACGCCACCTTGGTGGAAGCCACCATCGTTCCCGGAACTTCGGCAGGGCTCAGCGGTGTCGCGCCGAACATCCTGCGTGTCAACGAGAACGGCAACGTCGATCCCAACGGAACGATTCTGCGTCTCTCCGGAAACAACCAGGTCATCGGCAACAGCCCCAGCTCGAGCATCAACTCCGAGGGCGGCATCGTCGTCAAGGCGACCGGCAAGAACGTCGACGGCTCCAACAATGCCGACGGCTACACCCAGTTCCAACTCCCCCAGGTCAAGGCCATTCTCAAGGCCGGCGATTCAGGGGACGTCGCGATGAAGGTACGCACCGGCGGTAGCGCAGGAGCATGGAACAACGATCGCAACTTCCTCACATTCCTCCCCAAGGCCACCCTGGTCATCACCGCTTGGGCGCCTACGCGGTGCACCCCTCGTGACGCTGAGAACGGTCCTCTCAACAGCGGCGCAGGCCCCCTCGCCACGACACGGATCATCGAAGCGGACAAGGCGACCACCACCACAGTCGTCGGACCGGCCAACGCCAAGAACGGAACTCCTGTCACTCTGTCGGCCAACGTGAGCGGCGGCGCAAACGGTGGAACCGTCCAGTTCTTCGACGGCGACAACCCCCTCGGGGACGCGGTGCCGGTCACCGGAGGGTCGGCAAGCATCTCCCCGACCTTCACCGAGGACGGACCGCACTCCATCACCGCGAGCTACAGCGGTGCACCCGGATTCCTGGCGTCGACGTCGGCGTCGGCCAAGATCGTGACCGTCACGACCGATGCGCCGCCTGACGCCGTGACCACTACCGCAACGGTTTCGCCGTCTACCGCGAAGGTCGGTCAGGACGTCAACCTCACCGCCAAGGTCGATCCGCAGGGCACCGGCGGCACCGTCGACTTCATCGTCGACGGCACCGAAACGCTGACTGCCACGGTCGGAACAGACGGAGTTGCCATCGCTCCGTACACCTTCACCTCGACAGGAACGCACAAGGTTGTCGCGAAGTTCACGGGTTCACCAGGATTCGCGCCGTCCGCTGCCCCGGCATTCCCGGTCAGTGTCACGACTCCGGCTCCCGCTGACGTCGAGACGTCCACGGTTCTCGACGCGGTCGGAACTGTCCAGAAGAACACCCCGGTGACACTCAAGGCAACGGTCGATCCGGCCGGGGCCACGGGCAAGGTCCAGTTCAAGGTCGGTGACACCCTCATCGGTGGACCGGTCGACGTGGTCAACGGTGTCGCAACGGTACCGGCCACGTTCTACAACTCGGGGACCTACAGTGTCACTGCCGAATTCGTGGGTGCTTCGGGCTACACGTCCTCGGCCTCTGCGCCGCAGACCCTGACCGTCCCCGGTGATACCGACGGCGGACCCGGTGGCGGAACCGGCAGCCTCGACCTCGGCACCCTCTTCGGGTCGCTGGGCGGCTGAGAAGGTGGGCTGACGATCTGAAACTGCAAAAGGGGCGTGCCGTCGAATCCTCGACGACACGCCCCTTTTCGGTTCGCGGTGAACTATCCGGCAGCAGGCTCCGCCGGAACGGCTGTAGCCGTCTTGCCGCCGGTGATCTTCACGATCGGCAGAACCAGCGCGGCTGGAGCCGACGCCGGCACCACGGGCGACTTGGGTGCAATCGGAGCCAAGCGTTCGTAGCCGCTGCCCTGGGCGGGACGCAGGTCGGTCTCTCCCTTGTTCGGCCACAGCGAGGCCGATCGCTCGGCCTGAGCGGCGATGGTCAGCGACGGATTCACGCCGAGATTGGCCGAGACCGCTGCGCCGTCGACGACGCTGAGCGTCGGGTAGCCGTACACGCGGTGGTACGGATCGATGACGCCGTGATCGGAATCCGACGCGATTGCGCAACCACCCAGGAAGTGCGCGGTCAAAGGAACGTTGAAGATCTCGCCCCACGTGCCGCCTGCGACGCCGTCGATCTTCGCGGCAACTCGACGCGTCGCCTCGTTGCCCTCGGGAATCCACGTCGGGTTCGGCTGACCGTGGCCCTGCTTGCTGGTGACCTTGCGTCGACCGAACAGGCCCTTCTTCGTGTACGTGGTGATCGAGTTGTCGAGGTTCTGCATGACCAACGCAATGATCGTGCGCTCGCTCCAGTCCTTGACAGTCAGCATGCGCAGCATCTGGTACGGGTTCTTCGCGACCACACCGAGGAACTTGATCCACCGCGGTGTCGAGCCACCGCCATCCGTCATCAAGGTCTGCAGCAGTCCCATCGCGTTGGAACCCTTGCCGTAGCGGACCGGCTCGATGTGGGTGTCACTACTCGGGTGGAACGACGACGTGATCGCCACTCCGCGGGTCAGGTCGAGTGCAGGATCGACCTTGTACTTTCCTGCGCCGACGATGGATTCGGAGTTTGTTCGAGTCAGCTCGCCGAGCTTGTCGGAGAGCTTGGGCAGAGCGCCGGTGTCCTTCATGTCGAAGAGCAGATGCTGAGTGCCCCACGTTCCGGCCGCGAGAATCACGTTCGCAGCCGTGTAGGTGCGGCGGTTCTTTCGCCCGAATGCACCGGTTCGCTCGGTGAACACATCCCACGAACCGTCGCGAGCCTCACGAAGTCCGGACACGGTTGTCATCGGAATGATCTCGGCGCCGGCTGTCTCGGCAAGGCCCAGGTAGTTCTTGAGGAGAGTGTTCTTCGCTCCGTGACGGCAACCCGTCATGCACTCGCCACACTCGATGCAACCGGTGCGCTCGGGTCCGACGCCACCGAAGTACGGGTCCTTCGCCTTCTTGCCCGGCTCACCGAAGTAGACGCCGACAGGGGTCTGGATGAACGTGTCGCCGACGCCCATGTCGTCGGCGACCGACTTCATGATCTCGTCAGCGGGCGTCATGTGCGGGTTCTGCACGACGCCGAGCATCTTCTGAGCCTGCTCGTAGTACGGGGTGAGCTCACTTCGCCAGTCGGTGATGTGCGCCCACTGCTTGTCCTGGAAGAACGGCTCCGGCGGCTGGTAGAGCGTATTGGCGTAGTTCAACGACCCCCCGCCGACGCCTGCGCCCGCAAGGATGAGGCAGTCGCGCAGCAGATGCACGCGCTGAATGCCGAAGCAACCCAGCTTCGGAGCCCAGAGGAACTTCTTGAGATCCCAGCTGGTCTTCGCGAAATCTTCGTCGGCATACCGTCGGCCGGCTTCGATGACGCCGACCTTGTAGCCCTTCTCCACGAGACGAAGCGCGCTCACGCTTCCGCCGAACCCGGATCCGACGATCAGTACGTCGTAGTCCGTTGCCCGTTGCTTGCCCATCAGGACACCTCCACCGTGAACCGTAGTTACCCGCCAGTATGCACCTATCCCTTGTGACTACCACCACAAGGGGCCCCATAAGCGTAACCGCAAGTATCAGGAACGGAAGAAAGTCCTGCACAACGAACTGTGGCCCCGGTTCACGAAGAACCGGGGCCACAGAAAGGTACAAACTACGCGCGGACCGTCAGCCCGACCTTCTGGAACTCCTTGAGGTCGGAGTACCCGGCCTTGGCCATCGACCGACGAAGACCGCCGACGAAGTTCAGAGAACCGTACGGATCGTCCGAAGGACCGCTCAGGACCTGATCCAGGCTCGGACGCTCGCCGTAGGAAACCGGAAGAAGCGCTCCACGCGGAACCGAAGGATGAGCCGCAGCGGACGGCCAGTACCAGCCGCCACCCGGCGCCTCGGCGGACACGGCCAGCGGCGTGCCCAGAACGGCAGCGTCGGCACCGCAGGCGATGGCCTTCGCCAGATCACCCGAAGTTGCGATGTCACCGTCGGCGATGACGTGGACGTAGCGTCCACCCGTCTCGTCGAGGTAGTCGCGCCTGGCTGCTGCAGCGTCGGCAATGGCCGTGGCCATCGGAACGCCGATACCCAGGACCTCACCGGTGGTGGTTGCACCCTCGGTGGAGCCGTACCCGACGATGACACCGGCAGCGCCGGTACGCATCAGGTGCAGCGCGGTGCGGTGGTCACTGACCCCACCAGCGACAACCGGAACGTCGAGTTCCGAGATGAACGTCTTGAGGTTCAGCGGTTCCTGCTCGGTGTGCACGACGTGCTCGGCCGAGATGATCGTCCCGTGGACGACCAGCAGGTCGATTCCGGCCTTGATCAGCTCGGGCGTCAGTGCGCGCGCATTCTGCGGACTGACCCGAACGGCAGTGGTGACCCCCGATTCACGGACCTGCGCCACCGCAGCAGCCAGAAGACCCGCCTGCAGCGGTGCCGCGTGCAGCTCCTGCAAGTAGCGGATGGCTGCGTCGACGCCACCGTCCTTCTCGGCGATCTCGACGAGACGCCGGAGCTTCTCCTCGACATCGGGGTGACGGCCCCACAGGCCTTCACCGTTGATGACACCGAGGCCGCCGCGCTTACCCAGCTCGATCGCGAAGGTCGGCGAGACCAACGCGTCGGTGGGATGTGCGAGGACTGGGATGTCGAACCTGTAAGCGTCGAGCTGCCAAGCAGTCGACACCTCCTTCGACGAACGGGTTCGCCGGGAGGGAACGATGTTCACATCGTCCAACTCGTAGGTACGTCGGGCCGTTCGACCCATGCCGATCTCAACGAGGTCGCGCACGCGCGCCCCTTTCTCGTGTACTGGTTGCTAACGAGCGGTGTAGTTGGGTGCTTCGACAGTCATCGTGATGTCGTGCGGATGGCTTTCCTTCAAACCGGCCGCCGTGATCTGGACGAACTGAGCGTTCTGCAGGTGCTCGATCGTCGCCGACCCCGTGTAACCCATGGCAGCGCGCAGACCACCGGTGAGCTGGTGCGTCACCTGGGAAAGCGGGCCACGGAACGGAACACGTCCTTCGATGCCTTCCGGAACCAACTTGTCCTCGGAAAGTACGTCGTCCTGGAAGTACCGGTCCTTGGAGTACGACTTGGCCTCGCCACGCGATTGCATCGCGCCGAGCGAACCCATACCGCGGTAGCTCTTGAACTGCTTGCCGCCGACCAGGATCAGTTCGCCGGGCGATTCAGCGGTACCGGCCAGGAGCGAACCCAGCATGGCCGTCGACGCACCCGCGGCAAGAGCCTTCGCGATGTCACCGGAGAACTGGAGTCCACCGTCAGCGATGACGGGCACACCCAGAGGCTTGCACGCGGCAACCGCTTCCAGGATGGCCGTGACCTGAGGGGCACCGACACCGGCGATGACGCGGGTGGTGCAGATGGAACCAGGGCCGACTCCGACCTTGACGGCATCGACGCCGGCTTCGACCAGTGCCAGAGCACCCGCGCGCGTAGCGACGTTGCCACCGATGATCTGAACCCGCTCACCCAGTTCACGCTTGAGCTTGGCGATCATGTCGAGAACATTGGACGAATGACCGTGCGCACTGTCCACCACGAGTACGTCCACACCGGCATCGGTGAGCGCCATCGCACGCTGGAAGGCGTCGTCGCCTGCACCGACCGCAGCGCCGACGAGCAGTCGACCGTCACGGTCCTTGGTAGCGTCCGGATGCTGCTCGGTCTTCACGAAGTCCTTGACCGTGATCAGACCGGTGAGCTTGCCGTTGCCGTCGACGATCGGCAGCTTCTCGATCTTGTGCCGACGAAGAAGGCCCAGTGCCACGTCTGCGGTGACGCCTTCCTGAGCGGTGATCAGCGGCATCTTGGTCATGATCTCGACGACCGGACGATTCTGGTCGACCTCGAAACGCATGTCACGGTTCGTGACGATGCCGACCAGCTGGCCGGCGTCGTCGGTGACCGGCAGACCCGAGATGCGGAAGCGAGCGCACTTCGCGTCGACCTCACCCATCGTGTCGGTCGGCTTACACGTGACGGGATCGGTCACCATGCCGGCCTCGGAGCGCTTGACGGTCTCGACCTGTCCTGCCTGAACCTCGACGGACGAGTTGCGGTGCAGAACACCCATGCCGCCGGCGCGTGCCATCGCAATTGCCATGCGCGACTCGGTGACGGTGTCCATCGCAGAACTGACCAACGGAATCCGCAGACGGATGTCGCGGGTCAGTTGACTGGACGTGTCGACCTGGCTCGGGATGACGTCGGACGCAGCAGGCAACAGCAGCACGTCGTCGTAAGTCAGTCCCAGCATCGCGACCTTGTTGGGGTCGTCTCCTCCGGTGTGTACATGTCCTGCAGAACTACTCATGCGGTCAGGACCCTCCATGGACCTAGATTCGCCCAGGGCGACCGCTGTAGCAGCCGCCTCGAAACGGATTACGAAAGCTGGATATCGGATAGAAGGCGCCTGCACGGAAAGAAATTCCTGGCACCTTTTCCCGGCGTTGCACACCATGGTATCGGCTCACTCAAAGGTCCGAACCATCCCACCCACGCTGCGGGTACGCGTAACAAGTGGCGCTGACCCCCCTGACCTGCGTACCGTGGTGCTGTGCGTGATCAACTGCCCCCCGGTCTGCCGCCAGATCCCTTCGCCGGCGACCCAGCTGACCCCTCCGCGGCTCTCGATGCCATCGAGCCGGGCCAACCACTCGACCCCCACGAACGCCAAGCGGTCGAGGAGGATCTCGCTGACCTCGCCGTTTACGAGGCGCTCCTCGCTCACCGCGGCATCCGCGGTCTCGTAGTGTGCTGCGAAGACTGCCAACAAGATCACTACCACGACTGGGACATGCTGCGCGCAAACCTGCTGCAGCTCCTCGTGGACGGAACCGTCCGCCCCCACGAGCCGGCCTACGACCCGATGCCTGAGGCATATGTCACGTGGGACTACTGCCGTGGATACGCCGACGCGTCGATGAACGAGGCGATGCACGGCGACGGTTTCGACAGCTGAGCGAAACCCCACCAGGTTCAAACGAAAGTGGCCGACAAGCAAATGCTTGTCGGCCACTTTCGTATGAACGTGGACCGCAACGATGCGATCAGAGCGGGAACCTCAGGGTGGGGGTGAAGAAGAATCACCCGACGGCGACGAGGCCGGGGCCAGTGACGTCGTTGTCGTGGTGGTCGTCGTGGTCGTGGTAGTCGTCGTGGGCGCCGATGACGGTGTAGACGACGCCGCGCTTGGACCAGGCGCTTGCATGATTCCAGGGTCGGGCGTTGTCGTTGTGGTCACGCCGCCAGACAACTGAGGGTTGGCCGGATTGACTGAAGTCCCCGGAATCGCCGTGGGAGAGGTGGCAAGCGAGGATTGCTGATCGGACGTCAACGGCGGTACTGCGGGTGACGTGGTCTCCTGGACCTGCGTCATCAACTTGCCCCAACGCTCGACGAGATCCGTCTTGTCCTGCGAGTCCTTGACCGCATCGGCACGGTGAGCTGCGTTGTCCAGCACCATCTTTGCCGCGGGAATGTCCCCGGCGGCCAACAGACGCTCGGCCTTTTCCAGCTCGGATGTCGTGTCGATCTTCGCGACCGTCGAGTTGGCCTCGTCGGCGAAGACGACCTGCTTGACGCCCCAGAGGGCATCGCCGGGCTGGGCGTCGTACGCCATCGCTGTGGCACCACCGAAGACCACTGCTGCAACAGCTGCTGCGGCGGCGATCGGGCGGACCACACGCAATCGGGAACGGGAACGTGAACGCTGACGATCGGAGAAGCCGGACGGCGTCGCTGTGATTGCAGCGATGACATCGTCCAACAACGGACCCTCGGGCATCGGAGTCGCAACGACATCGTCACGCCATTGCGAGAGAATCAACGCAAGTTCGTACTGTTCGGTGCTATCGGTTGCTACCGGCCCGCCACTCGAAATGGACTCGATCAGCGCATCGTCACGCCGAACCGCAGCCAAGTCCACTGGCGTACCGTCGTCGGCGAGATCACCGAGATTCGAAGCGTCACGCCCCTCGTCTCTAGCCAAAGCTCTCACCTGCTTTCGTTACTTCTTTTTTCAGTTTCGCGATCGCCCTGTGCTGAGCGACTCGTACAGCTCCGGCGGTACTACCGACGGCGACGGCCGTTTCCTCGGCCGACATCCCGACCACCAGGCGAAGTATCAAGATTTCTCGATGCTTCTCCGGCAGTGTGCCGAGAAGTTCATGCATCTGTCTGCTGGACTCCGAATCGAGTGCTCGCTGTTCGGGACCATCATCCAGTGCTATTACATCCGGTACTTCGGAAACGGGCTCCGACTTGTTACGGGCGGAACTTCTATGTGCGTCCGCAACCTTGTGCGCGGCAATTCCGTACACAAAGGCCATGAACGGGCGTCCCTGGTCTTGATAACGCGGCAGCGCGGTCATCACGGCCAGACACACTTCCTGCGCGACGTCGTCAGCGGACAGGTGTCCCCGCTCGGCCGCACCCACTCGACCGCGGCAGTAGCGCACCACCATCGGTCGGATGTTCTCCAGAACCAAAGCTAGAGCTGTACGGTCGCCCTGCGCAGCAGCGGCGACCGCGGTGTCCAACTCATCGCTCGTATTTGTCATCGTCAGCGAAAATCCTGGCGTTACAGTGGCACCTCCCGAGCGGGTGTGCTCCCGCTCTCAGCGGAACCCTCTAAGAGTAACCATCCGGACCGGCTGGTCTCCGCATGCCCGCCCAGCAGTCGCGATATCGAAACAGCCCTGTGGGAATCGTTCGCGAGAGACTTCGGGTGGATCGATTACGACAAAGGTAGGAGTGATCCACCGCGCATCGCAATCAGATCGCCGATCTCACGGGCACTCGGCGAGGTCCTCCCGCCGCTCACGCCCTCGATCAGCAGCGACGACGCCCAGGCCAGGGGCAGCAGGCCGTATTGCTGACACCGCGCCAGCACTTCCGCTGCCGACTCCACCGCCGAGCTCGGGTCTGTTCCGGTCAGCGCGGCGCTGCGCAGTAGATCCGACTTCACGCGGTGCCGGACGGACTCCGATTTCCCCGACAATTCGACGGCGCGTTCTGCGTGTCTGCGGGCGCGCGCGAAGTCACCTCCTGCCAGAGCCAGTTCCGCCGAGACCCATTCGATCCGAATTTCCTGCCGCCACAGCCCGCCCTCGCCGCCCAGACGGGTCCGACATTCCGCCAGCAGGCGCCAGCCGAGCGGAAGCCGGCCACAGCCGAGGGCGTCCGCGGCCAGACCGGTCAGAGCGTCACAGGCAGCCTCAGGATCGACTGGCAGACCGCCGACGATCGCCAGTGCGCGCCCGTCCCACGTCGACGCGAGTGCATGACGTCCACTCTGGCGAAGAAACGACGCCCTCGTACTGGCGGACAGAGAGGCAAGAACTCGATCCGAGTGCGTCGAGGACCCCGTCGTGAGCCGATCGAGGACATCCAATGCTGCCCGCGCCCTCGCGTAGTGCCCCTGACCACCCAGAATTACTGCCGTTGTCCACCAATCCCGGGTAGAGCACGGCGCCGGGAGACGGTCAAGGTCCGGATCCGCACCGAATGCGGCGGATTCGAGAGTCCCGGGACGGCCAGGTGACTCATTGAACGAAGGCGATTCAGGGGGCTCAGGTGTCGACACAGGTAGATCATCGCAGCAGCGCCAACAGACAAGCGCCTGACCGATGCCGTTTGCCGCACGGGAAGACGAAAAGGCAATTTTGTCGGAGTTAATCAGATATTCAACTGAGATTTGCCGAATGTACTCGTAATGATATTTAACGGGCATATATCCGTGACGTTAACTGCGCATTACTTATTGGACAGATGTCCTAGTTGAAACTTGGGCACTAAGTCCCGAAATGGAGTACGACCCTGCCCGCGCAATATCGGACAAATGACGCAAACCGAGCCGGCGGGCTGAGTGTTTTCGCCGGGCGATCAGCAGCAAACATATCCCTGATCTGTGGGTTTCGCATCTCGAGCAGCCAGGCTTGCCTGCCACCACCTCGATCGACCCGATTTCAACACCAGCGCAGCACAACGCATGAGAGACCCGAAATGTAAATATATACTTCGTTAACTCTCGCATTTCGATATATGCCGATCGCCACTGAACGAGCCTATTGACGCGATTTACTCAGCACCCTTACGGTTAGCAAGCGTGAACGATTCAGAAGGCCCGGATAACCTCCGGGCAACTTGGTCCGCTCGTTGATCAACGCGAGCTTGCAGTAAGGAGTCAACATGCCTGCACCGAATCACCTTCCAGGCCCCAACGCAGACATCTGGGACTGGCAGATGCACGGTCTGTGCCGCGGAGTCGACTCCTCCATGTTCTTCCATCCCGATGGCGAACGCGGTAGAGCACGTGCCCAGCGCGAAACCCGCGCAAAAGAGATGTGCCGTCAGTGCCCGGTACTGATGCAGTGCCGCAGCCACGCGCTGACCGTCGCCGAGCCGTACGGCATCTGGGGAGGAATGTCGGAAACCGAACGTGAACTACATGCGCGCCACCGTCGCACCACCCGCATAGCTTCCTGATACACGTAGGTCGAGTGCACAAGGCCCCCGAGAGTTTTCGGGGGCTTTTGCTTGTGTACGCCAGCTCCTGAAAAGAATTTCCGACTCCGACCCATCCTGTCGACAACCGACTCCGAATGCCTTCTGACAGTGCACCTCAGCACATCCCTTCAGGAAGGCAGACCCATGAACACCTCTACTCGAGTTCTGGCAGTCACCGCAGCAGCCTCTTTCGCCGTCTTCGGCGTCGTCGGTTGCTCCTCCGACGACAACGATTCGTCGACCGACACGTCCAGCGCCGCCATGACGTCTTCTGCCATGGGATCGAGCATGTCTCCCAGCAGCGCGATGGCGGAGCCTGCTTCTGATCTGGTCGGTGCCGGTTGTGCCGACTATGCAGCCGCAGTGCCGAGCGGCGCCGGATCGGTCAGCGGAATGGCCCAGGATCCGGTTGCCACAGCGGCATCCAACAATCCGTTGCTCACCACCTTGACCGCGGCAGTCTCCGGACAGCTCAACCCGGACGTCAACCTGGTCGACACTCTCAACGGCGGCGAGTTCACCGTCTTCGCACCGATCGACTCGGCATTCGCCAAGATCGACCCCGCGACGATCGACAGCCTCAAGACGGACAGCGCCACGCTGACCAAGATCCTCACCTACCACGTGGTTCCCGGCCAGATCGCTCCTGACGCGATCGACGGAACGCACCCCACCGCAGAGGGCGGAACGGTCACCGTCACCGGATCCGGTGACAACATCAAGGTCAACGACGCAACTGTCGTCTGCGGTGGAGTCAAGACCGCAAACGCCACCGTCTACCTCATCGATTCGGTGCTGATGCCGCAGTAGTCCCCACCTGCTGTGCGCCTTTATTAACCCCCCGCGGTTAATAAAGGCGCACAGCGGCCAACGGCGGGCCGAGAGAAAAGAACCGGACATGCACGCTACGGTTGTACGCGATGAAGCGAGACAACTCTTCGTGAGCGAGCCAGACCATGCGTCGGATGCGGCCGACGCATGCCCGACGGACAATTCTGCGGCCCGCACCGCGCGAATCGTGGAATCACGCGAGCTGGCAGTGATCCTCGCGAACGTGGCCGGTGGCGACCAGAGCGCCTTTGCCGAGTTCTACGACCGAACCAGCTCCCGTGTCTACGGCATGGTTCTCCGTGTACTCCGTGATCCAGGCTTCTCCGAGGAAGCGGTCCAAGAGGTCTACCTCCAAGCCTGGAAATCGGCCGACAGCTTCGATCCTGCCAAGGGGTCCGCACTCTCCTGGCTTCTGACGCTTGCCCACCGCCGCGCGGTGGATCGCGTGCGCTCCGAACAGTCGAGTTCGGATCGACAGGCTCTCTACGACACCACCAATGCCACTCCCGAGTTCGACGTCGTCAGCGACGAAGTGACACGAAGAGACGAGCATCGTGCTGTCACCGACTGTCTCGAAACGCTGACGGACACTCAGCGCCAATCGGTGACTCTCGCCTATTACGGCGGCCGAACGTACCGCGAGGTGGCCGAAGATCTCGGCGTGGCGATTCCCACGATCAAGTCGCGAATTCGCGACGGACTACTGCGCCTACGTGGATGTTTGGGGGTGATGTGAGATGGACGAAGAGCTGATCGACTACGCGTACGCCTACGCGATCGATGCGTTGGACCTCGACGAGCGCCGTGAGGTCGACAGACGACTTGCCGCTTCGGACTCCGCGACCCGCGCCGAATTCGACGCCCAGGTCCGACTCACCTCCGAAACCATGGCCGCGATGACCGTCGTCGACGCCGTCGAGCCCCCGCCGTCACTGCGCAGCAGCGTCCTCGCCTCGATCGCAGAACAGACCGCGGCTCCCAACGCCCCGGTTTCGCTGGCCGAGCGTCGTAACCGTCGACGCCCGTGGACCATGGCTCTTGCGGCGGCCGCCGCAGTCGCAATCCTGGTCGGCGGCATCGGAATCGGACGCACGCTGTCCGACAACACGCCGCCGCAGAACCCCGCATCCGAAATCATGGCAGCACCCGACGTTCATGCCACGACGCGTGACATCCCGGGCGGCGGTAGTGCCACGACGCTGTTCTCGCCCTCCGAAGACGCCGCAGTCCTCGTGATGAACGATGTGACTCCCCCGAGTCCGGATACCGTCTACCAGATGTGGCTGGTGCCGGGCGACACCGACGACACCACGATGATCCCGATGGGCACGATGGCTCCGAGCGACGTCAAACCCACTACCCAGGTGGTGCTCGACGGCATCGGCCCGAACACGAAGTTGGCGTTCACGGTCGAACCGCCCGGCGGATCGCAGCAGCCCACCAGCGAGCCGTTCGCAACGATACCGCTCATCTGATCGCCAGACGAAAGAAGAGATCCCCCACCGGAATCCGGTGGGGGATCTCGTCTTTGTCGAAACTACGAGCAGCGAGTTAGTGGCTGTGACCGTGTCCGGTGTCGGCAACTGCCTCGGTCGGCTTCTCGACGACAGCGCTCTCGGTCGTGAGGATCATGCGCGCGACGGAAGCGGCGTTGACCACTGCCGAGCGAGTGACCTTGACCGGGTCGACGACGCCGTCGGCAAGCAGGTTGCCGTAGGTGAGGGTGGCAGCGTTGAAGCCTTCGCCCTTGGTCATCTCGGCGACCTTGCTGACAACGACGGATCCGTCGATGCCTGCGTTGCTGGAGATCCAGAACAACGGAGCGTTGAGTGCTTCACGGACCACGGCAACGCCGGTGGCCTCGTCACCCGACAGGCCGAGGTTCCCGATCAGAGCCGTACCGGCCTGAACGAGAGCCGATCCGCCACCGGGGACGATGCCCTCGGCAACTGCTGCCTTGGCTGCGTTGACCGCATCCTCGACGCGGAACTTGCGTTCCTTGAGATCGGTTTCGGTGGCTGCGCCGACCTTGATGACGGCCACGCCGCCGGACAGCTTCGCCAGACGCTCTTCGAGCTTCTCGCGGTCCCAATCCGAATCGGTGTTCTCGATCTCGCGACGCAACTGCGCGACGCGGGTCGCGATGTCGTCAGCGGTGCCGGCACCGTCGACGATGACCGTCTCGTCCTTGGTGACGACAACGCGGCGAGCGCTGCCGAGCAGGTCGAGGCCGGCTTCCTTCAGGGAGAGGCCGACGTCGGTGTTGATGACGGTGCCTGCCGTGACGACTGCGAGGTCGTCGAGGAATGCCTTGCGACGATCACCGAAGAACGGCGCCTTGACAGCGACGGCCTTGATGGTCTTGCGGATGGAGTTGACCACCAGGGTGGAGAGAACTTCACCCTCGACGTCCTCGGCGATGATCAAGAGCGGCTTGCCGGATTCGGCAACCTTCTCGAGCAGCGGCAGGAAGTCGGGAAGTGAGCTGATCTTCTCGCGGAAGAGCAGGATCAACGCGTCTTCGTAGACGGCCTTCTGCGCATCGATGTCGGTGACGAAGTAGGGCGAGAGGTAGCCCTTGTCGAACTGAACGCCTTCGGTGACAACGAGTTCGGTTGCAACGGTGGAGGATTCCTCGACCGTCACGACGCCGTCGGTTCCGACACGGGTGAGTGCCTCGCCGACGAGCTTGCCGATCTCTTCGTCACGCGAGGAGACGGTGGCGACCTGGGCGATCGACTTCTCGCCCTCGACCGGGGTGGCCGCGGCGAGCAGTTCCTCGACGACCTTGTCGGCTGCGGCGTTGATGCCGACGCCGAGCGCCATCGGGTTCGCGCCCGCTGCGATGTTCTTGAGTCCGCCGCGGACGATGGCCTGGGCCAGAACGGTCGCGGTGGTGGTGCCGTCGCCGGCAACATCGTTGGTCTTGGTGGCGACGCTCTTGACGAGCTGCGCGCCGAGGTTCTCGAAGGGATCTTCGAGCTCGATCTCACGGGCGATGCTCACACCGTCGTTGGTGACGGTGGGGCCGCCGAATGCCTTGGCGAGCACGACGTGGCGTCCACGCGGGCCCAAGGTCACCTTGACGGCGTCGGCAAGCTTGTCGACTCCGGCTTCGAGAGCGCGGCGTGCGGTCTCGTTGAACGCAATTTGCTTGGACATCTGTTCTGTCAGCTCCTGAATCTTCGGGGCGTGAACGCATTCCGCCCCGGGATCCTGTGTGGACTCCGGGGCGGATCACGTGTGTCTTACTTGGAGACGACAGCCAGCACGTCGCGTGCCGACAGGATCAGGTATTCCTGGCCGGCGTACTTGATCTCGGTTCCGCCGTACTTGGAGTAGATGACCGTGTCACCCTCCTTGACGTCGACCGGGATGCGGTTGCCCTGCTCGTTGACGCGGCCTTCGCCGACTGCAACGACGGTGCCCTCCTGGGGCTTTTCCTTGGCTGTGTCAGGAATGACCAGGCCGGAAGCCGTCGTCGTTTCAGCCTCGTTGGCCTGGACGAGGATCTTGTCCTCGAGCGGCTTGATGTTGACGCTCGCCACGATGAGCCCTCCACTTTGGGGTATGTGCGTCCGAGGCGATCCTCGGACAGCTGTTTGGGTATGCCGTTTACGGCGCGTCACTGCAGTCCCGTCGTCGCGGGTGCCGGAACTCGATCAGCGCCAATTGGCACTCTATACGTGAGAGTGCCAACCCTCAAGGACTGGGCGCATTTTTCTCTTCGTCCAGAGCGAAACAGGACAGCCGTCCACCACGTTCACCTATTGTTCACTTCGTGACGAACATCAATCGCCGTAGTTTTCTGACCTTCGCCGGACTCGGCGCCGTCGGCGCGGTCAGCCTTGGCAAGCCGTGGGGCCTGCAATACGCAGGCGCGTCGACCATTCCGACGTCAGGTCCCGGCACCACTCTCGAGTCCGTGTCCACGCCCGTCAGCAGCAGCGGCTACACCAGGCTCACTGCCGGTCCCGGGTGGGCGAACATCGTGCGCAGCGAGTTGGCCGAGCCGAAGTCAGGACGCGAGGACCGACGCACCGCGCTCGCCTCACTCGTGCAGTTGACCGACGTCCACATCGTCGACGCCCAGTCCCCCATGCGCTTCGAATACGTCCATCAGATCACCGGCTCGGCGTTCCGCCCCCAGGAGACCTTGACGGCGCACGGGTTGATTTCGCTTGTCCGACGCGTCAATTCGATCGGGAGCGGCCCGCACACCTCGCGCCCCTTCGATGCCGTGGTCACCACCGGCGACAACACGGACAACAAGGAATTCGCCGAACTCGACTGGTTCCTCACCTCACTCAACGGCGGAACCGTCGTCGCCAACACCGGCGCCAAGGACCGCTACGAGGGTGTGCAGAACTCGGGTGCCGATCTGTACTGGAACCCTGAATCGCCGATGCTCGACATGTACAAGAAGGCCGGCTTCCCGGAGATTCCGGACTTCTTCGGGGCCGCTTTCACTCCCGTGTCGAGCCCCGGCCTGAACACCCCTTGGTACTGCGTGTTCGGCAACCACGACGATTCGGTGTCGGGCACGGTGCCAAGCGGCATCCCACCGCTCGAAGCGATGTACACGGGATCTCTCAAATTCGAGGTGCCCGGTTCACCGGAGCAGGCCAAGCAGATCGACATCGCCACCAAGTTCGATCCCAGTGCGATTCCCGGAATCCTGTCCGCCTTCACTACGCCGCCGCGCCAGGTCACCCCCGACCCGTCGCGCGCACCGTTCACACCCCGGCAGTTCATCGCCGCACACCTTGATCCCGCGCACACCGGCCCCGGCCCTGTCGGGCACGGTTTCGCCCCCGACGCCGGCGAAACCGGTATCGGCTACTACTCGTTCCAGATCGCACCGGGCGTCGTCGGCATCAGCATGGACTCCACCAACCGCGCAGGCCTTGTCGACGGTTCGCTGGGCGCCGCTCAGTTCCAGTGGATCGAGAACACCCTGCGCGCCGGCAGCAGCACCTACTACGACGCCGCGGGCTCTCGCGTCACCGAGTCGCGCAGTGACACCTATTTCGTGCTGTTCAGTCACCACACGAGCGACACGATGGACAATCTCATTCCCGACCCCGAGAACGTCCTCGAGCCGCGCCTGCGCGGTTCACAGCTTCTGGACTTGCTGCATCGTTTCCCGAACGTACTTGCCTGGGTGAACGGACACACCCACGAGAACAAGATCACCCCGTGGCCCGGCGCGACCCCCGAGCAGGGCTTCTGGGAGATCAACACCGCCTCTCACATCGACTACCCACAGCTCGGGCGCATCATCGAGATCGCGGACAATCACGACGGAACGGTGTCGTTGCTTGCGACGCTCTTCGAAGCGGAAAGTCCCAATTCAGTCGAGTACAGCGACAAGTCGGCAGCCGGGCTCGCCTCGCTGTACCGCGAACTGTCGTTCAACGACATCCACCGCGACCCGAAGTTGACGGGTACCGGCGTCGACCAGAACGTCGAATTGTTGGTCCACACCGGACGATGACTCCGATTGCCGCAGTGTCCTAGGTGATTTCAGGTCCGCTCGAAGGCGAGCGGTGCGCTTTCGCCCACGACACTGCGGCAACCACGAATCGAACGCCGAATCCGATCAACACCAGATTGCAGACGATCTGAAGGCTCACGAGTCCCCTGGCAAGGTCCGTCTGTGCAGCGATGTCGCCGAAGCCGACGGTCGAGAACACCGACAGCGAAAAGTACAGGGCCGCCATACGCGACAGCGGTTCGGTGAAACTGCCGGCACTCGCATGCTCGACCGAAAAATAGGTGATGGACACCAACAGCAAGTAGGTCGGCATCACGACCGCCACTGCTTCGACCGCCTGTAGAGAAGGCACATCGGAACGCAGAATTCGACGCACCTGCCAGGTCGTCACGGCAAGCACCGCTGCCCCTCCACCGATCAAGAGGAAAATCGCACCCACTGTGTGGACATCGATCCACGGCAGGAAGAAGTACGCACATCCGAAGGCGATCATCGTCAGCGTGGGTCGAAGCACCGCACCCCGGATCAGCGCGCGTCGTCGATCCCGGTCGATGTGGGGAGAATCGCCTTTTTTCCGCATGAATCAATGATCGACAATTTCGCAGGTAAAACCACCCTTTCGGTCCGAAAAGGGTGTCATGGAGACAAAAAGCACTGAGCAATCCTCACGAACCTTCTGTAACGTTCATATAACGGCGGTCGATTGAACATTGACCGGTATTGACTGTGAGGAGGTGCGCGATGAGTTGTTCACTGGGAATTTCCACTGGATCTTCCGGTGTCTATTCAGCACTCGTCGACACCGATACCAGCACAAACGCGCCAGGAGCGGTACCTGCCGAGACTCGCTTCGTCTCGGCGGATCAGGCCAATTCCAACGTCGGTGACCTCGTCCGGGCGTCCATCAAGCTGATGACGACGCAGGTGACGGACGGATCTGAAGCGCCGCGCTCGATCGGTGTCAGCTATCGCACGGACGACCAGCTCGCGAGCATCAGGTCATCTCTCTCGCGCTCGCCGAAGCAGGTCCGTGCCATCCCCGAACCTGCCGCAGTACACGCGTATCTCGCCGAGACCGGGAAAACCGAGCGGTACGACACGACAGCTCAGGTGGACGTCGGCGATCAGGGTCTGACGGTGTCCGTCGTCGACCACACCGGTGAGGTTCTGCATTCCGACCGTATCGACGCCCTCGCAGGGGCCGGAATCGACCGGGCATTGGTCGACTTCGTGACGGAGAAGGCGCCAGGGCACCTGCGCCGGTACACCGACGCGGAGCTTCTTGCTGCCCGGTGCCACGTCGCGAAAGAGCAACTGTCCACCGCCGCCAAGGTGACCATCGACCTTCCCGTCGACGCAATGGCGATCACGCGCGACGAGTTCGAAGCCATCATCGCCCCGGATATCGAGCGCGCCGTCACCTTCATCCGTGAAGTCGTGAACGGCTCACCGCGGCCGGTCGGTGCCGTTGTGCTCATCGGCGGTGGCGCACACATTCCGGCCGTGCGGTCCGCCGTCGCCGCTGCCGTCGACCTCCCCTTGGTCGAGATCGTCGAGCCCGAGACTGCGGCAACCAAAGGTGCTGCACTCCTGGCAGATTCGATCACCGCAATTCGTTTCCCCTTGCTGGGCTCCGGAAGTGACCAGCGCTCGGGATCCACCGCCAAGGTCTCGGGAGCTTTGATCGGTGCGCTCGTGGTCGGCGGACTGGTACTCGGCTACGGCGCAAAGGAATTGGTGCCGACCGACGACACCGCGGTCTCGCCTGTCGGAACCGGTTCGACCACGACGACGGTGAGCCCCGAAGCGACGCCGAGCACCGGATCGACGATCATCCCCTCGCACGATCCTCTGCCTTCGGTAGTGGGCAGCACTTTCCCGCAGTACGGCTATCCCACAACGCCGTTCGACTCACAGCCGTTCGACACGCACTCGTACACAACGCATCAGTACACGCTTCCGCCGGCGCCGATACCGGACACGTCGACGACAACCACACCGCCGACGACGACAACGACCACTCCGAACTGGCCGACCATCCCCGGAATCACGCTGCCCGATCCACCGGCGTGGTGGCCGACGCTGCCGGACACCGAGGCGACTCCCCCGGTCGATCCGACCGAGGCAAACCCCGGCGGCGGTCTCGGCCCGGGTGAGAGCGGCGGCGAAAACCCGACGACGCCGGAAAATCCTGGATCCGGTTCCACCGAAACCGAACTCACCACCCCCGGTGGTGATCCGACGACAAAACCCGGTGAACCGAATACCTCGACGCCCGAACCCGGCCCCGCGACCACACCGGATCGGGAACCGGTCCCAGTCGGTTGATTCTCAGTCGGTTGATTCTCAGCGCATCAACTGGCTGACCGAGACCGACAGCCCCGGGTCCGTGGCAACACTCAATTCCGAAGGGCCTGCACCATTTCCGATCAGGTGGGCAGCCAACGAAGCGATCATCACGCCGTTGTCCGTGCACAGTCGAGGTTTCGGAATGCGCAACGTGATGCCGGCTTCGGCGCAGCGCTGCTCGGCGAGTGAACGGATACGTGAATTGGCCGTGGCGCCGCCGCCGAGAACCAACGTGTCGACCCCGACGTCCTCGGCTGCACGCACTGCCTTCATCGTCAGGACGTCGGCAACCGCTTCCTGGAACGAGGCAGCGATGTCCGGGATCGAAAAGGCCTCGCCTGCGCGCTCTTTCGATTCGACATAGCGGGCGACGGACGTCTTGAGTCCCGAGAACGAGAAGTCGTGCCGCGAATCGCGCGGACCGGTCATGCCGCGAGGGAAGGCGATTGCGTTCCGATCTCCCTCTTGCGCAGCAGCATCGAGTGCCGGTCCGCCGGGAAAGCCGAGCCCGAGCAGTCTGGCCACCTTGTCGAAGGCCTCACCGGCGGCATCGTCGACAGTCGTGCCCAGTTCGACAATGGGCTTGCCCAGATCTTCGACGTGAAGCAGGTGCGTGTGACCACCCGAGACCAGCAATGCGACGCACGAGGGCAACGGACCGTGCTCGAGAGTGTCAACCGAGACGTGACCGCCGAGATGATTGACCGCATAGAACGGTATGTTCCAGGCTGCGGCATAGGCTTTCGCGGCGGCGACACCGACCAGTAGCGCACCGGCCAGGCCGGGTCCGATAGTGACGGCAAGTGCGTCGGGCTTCTCGATACCGGCGGCAGCAAGGGCACGGCGCATCGTCGGCACTATCGCCTCGAGGTGAGCCCGCGAGGCTACTTCGGGAACCACTCCCCCGTACCTGGCGTGCTGATCCACGCTCGATGCCACCTCGTCGGCCAACAGGTCGCAGGTTCCGTCACCGTTCCAGCGAACGATACCGACACCTGTTTCGTCGCAAGAGCTTTCGACACCCATGACGATCATGCTTGCTGCTCCTCAATTTCGCGGACACCGAGCACGGCGGGCCGTCTCATCGTGTACGCATCTGCCCCACTGGGCTGGTAGTACTTCTTTCGTGTTCCGACGATCTCGAATCCTTCGCGCCGGTACAGCGCGATGGCAGGGTCGTTGTCGGTGCGCACTTCCAGGAACACCGGACACTGCCGTGAATCCGCCAGGGTCAGAAGCGCATCGAGCAACGCGCCGCCGATTCCCAGTCGCTGAGCCGAGGGATCGGTACCGATGGTGTGAACCTCGGCCTCCATGTTCGGCGACGCGCCCAACAATGCGACTCCGGCGTAGCCGAGGACGTGACCGTCGGGTTCCCTGGCAACGAAGTAATGATTATGTGCGCCCGCAAGTTCCGAGACGAACGCTTGCGCGCTCCAGGGTCCGTCGCCCGCGAACAACGCGCGCTCCAACTCCCCGCACCGTTCGGCGTCATCGACGTTCATCGGCTCGATGCTGTACTTCATCTGCTCGGTCTCACTTGCCACGTTCTGCGAGGGTCTTCGCATCCGGGCGTCGGAGGTACAGCGGCTCGAGCGGGGCCGGAACCGATCCGGCCAGAATCTCGCGAGCAGCGACTGTGACCAAGCCGGCCGGTGAGGGTGTCTCCGCCGGGTCGACGGGCAGATCGAAGAAGTCCACGTGCGAAGCAGATCCGGCAATCAGCGTCGAAGGCGAAGGATCAACGTCGCCGGCGGAATTCACAGCCGGCCCTTCGACGCGCACTCCGCCGTCGTAGCGCGCCCAGTAGATCTCGCGACGCCTCGCGTCAGTCACGACGAGCAGGCTCTGTGTGGTCGGTACCGCAGCCGCGATGGCGTCGAGGCTGCACACGCCGTACACGGGAACACCGAGTGCATCACCGAAGGCAGCGCCTGTCGCCATGCCGACACGCAGTCCGGTGTACGGCCCCGGCCCGACACCCACGACGACGGCGTTCAACTCTGCCGGCGTGAGCCCGGCCTCGGCGAGGCATTCGAGGACGTGAGGGGTCAAGACCTCGGCGTGCGCACGAGGATTGACCGTGACACGCACGGCAAGCGTCTCCACTGTGCCCGGTGACTCGGTGTCCGGTGACGGAGCAGACAGGGAGACGACACCGGCAGTGACTGCCGGAGTGGAGGTGTCAATTGCGAGAACAAGCACGATTTCTCAGGGTACCCGCACGTGAAGAACTACTTCCGGCCCGGGAGGGTCACGACGTCCATAACACCAAACGCCGTTTCACGACGTCTGCGACACAAAACGCCGTTTCACGACGTCTGCGACACGAAACGCCGTTTCACGACGTCCAGGACCAACTCGCAGTCCGCACATCCGATTCAGGTTCCCGATGAAGCTGCACTCGCAAGTGTCGTTCGACGAGCCTTTCCACGACGTCACCACCCCATTCGACCACCACCACAGCATCGGTGAGGTCGGTGTCGAGGTCGAGGGCATCGAGTTCGTCGAGCGCATGCGGTCCGCTGTCTCCCAGCCGGTATGCGTCGACGTGGATCATGCCGACGGGAACTCCGCCGCCGGGGCGGGTGCCCGGACGATGCTCACGAGCGATGACAAACGTCGGGGACGTCACCCGGCCCTGCACTCCGAGCCCGGCGCCGATTCCGCGCGTCAACGCGGTCTTGCCCGCCCCGAGTGGCCCGTCCAGCACCACCAGGTCGCCGGCAACAAGTCCCGCCGCCAAGCGTCGGCCGAAAGCCTCGGTGTCCTCGGCCGTTTCCAACGTGATCTGGCCGGATTCGGGGATTCCGGTGGCGTTCTCAGCCGACATCGGACCGCTCTTCTACCTGTGCACGCTGCACCAGCTTGTCGATTGCGTCCGTCACGATCGCCGGGAACTCGAGCTGCACCAGATGGCCGGCCCCGTGAACTCTCACGAGTTCCGACTCGGGGAGATCGGCAGCGAGACGCTTGGAGCTGATGAACGGAATCATCATGTCTTGATCGCCGCAGATCACGACTGCCGGTGTGTGCGCGAGCACCTCGAGGGACGCGGACTCGTCGTGCAGTTCCAACGTCCGCAAGAAATTGACGATGGTCACGACCGAGGTCCGGTCGAGCATGCCGTCCGACAGCTCATGCAGTCGTGGGCTGACATCGGTGCCGTACGACGCTGCACGCAGGATCGGCGTGATCAGTACTCGCGCAGCGCCCCGGGCGTGCTGAACCACTCCTGGCGAGGTGCGCACTGCCAACCGGAACCCGTCGATGATCGGATTCTGCAGATTGCGGGTCAGACCGGTCTCGGCCAGCCCTGCCGCCGTCGTCGCGACCAGCCCGACGCCGATGACTCGGCCATCGAACCATTCGGGTCGCTGACCGGCAAGCGCGAGCACCGTCATGCCGCCCATCGAGTGGCCGACGAGAACTATCGGTCCCTTGGGCACTTTGGCCTCGACGACAGTCGAGAGGTCGCGGCCCAGCTGCGAGACCGTGCAACTCTTCGAACGCGGCATACCTGAATCTCCGTGTCCGCGCTGGTCGTAGAACACCATGCGAACCTTGTTGCCCCATCGCTCTTCGAGCTGGCGGCGCTGGAAATGCCAGGACAGCGCACTCAGGCAGTACCCGTGCACGAAAACGACTGTCAGCGGAGCGTCATCCGGTCCCACTTCGCGAACTGCCAGCTCGACGCCGTCCTCGGTGCGCACCGTGCTCTTGCGGTCGCGCGTCATGAGGTCGAAGTCCTCGTCCGCGTAGATTTCCCGGCCCGGACGCGTCGCGGTCTTGAATGCATTCACGCCGGCCATCGAGCCGAGCGCCACAGCGCTGAGCAGGCCACCGAGAATGCTCATCTTTCCTGCAGTCTTCATGACGTCTCTCCCCCGATGTACGTACGCACAGTGCGTCCACGTATTCCGGTCACGACCTCGTAGTGAATGGTGTCGAGTACGTCGGCCCAGGCCTGCGCGTTGGGTTCGCCGTGATCGCCGTTGCCGAAGAAGATCGCGGTGTCGCCTTCGCGAACTCCGTCGCCGTCCGGCCCCAGGTCCACCAACACCTGGTCCATGCAGATCCGCCCGACGGCCTGGCGACGCTTGCCGCCCAACTGCACTTCGAACTTGCCGCTCAGTGAACGAGTCAGACCGTCGGCGTAGCCGACGGGAAGCAGCGCAAGAGTGGTGTCGTGCGGTGCGACCCACTGATGCCCGTAGGAGACGCCCTCTCCGGCGGCCACCTTCTTCACCAGAATCACCTTCGCTCGCAGCGTCATCGCCGGTCGTAACCCGAAATCTCCGAGTTCGGGCACCGGAGACAATCCATATATCGCGATTCCGGGTCGAACCATGTCAAATTGCAGGTCAGGACGGGTGACTGTAGCGGCGGAGTTGGAAAGATGAACAACTTCGGGTTCGAATCCGCGAGCGCGGACGTCGGCAACCGCGTCGATCAAACGCTGCTTCTGCATGTCGATGACGTCGTGATGCGGTTCGTCCGAGTGCGCAAGATGGGAAAACACTCCGCGCAGCCTGATCGTGCCCTCGTCCCGGGCAGTAGCGAGGTCGTCGAGCATCTGCGGCCACTCGGTTCTCGAGACGCCGTTGCGATTGAGACCGGTGTCCACCTTGAGCGTCACGGTCGCCTGTTGTCCCAGAACCCGTGCCGCGTCGACGACAGCAGCCAGGTGCCGCGGCGAGGACACGCCGATCTCGACGTCGGACCGGATCGCCGAGGAGAAATCGGCGTCGAGGCCGTGCAGCCAGGCCAGGACGGGAGCGGTGATGCCTGCCTCGCGAAGGACCAGTGCCTCCGCGATGGTGGTGACGCCGAGTTCCCGGGCTCCGGCCGACAGTGCCGTCCGCGCAACCGCAACTGCGCCGTGGTTGTATCCGTCCGCCTTGATGACCGCCATCAACGCTGCATCACCGGCAAATTCACGCAGGACACGCACGTTGTGCGCGATCGCGTCCAGATCGACGACTGCCTCCGTCTGCGGCCCTACTGCGTCGTCGAGTCGGCTCGCCTTCCCCTCCGCAGGCTCCTTCGGTGCTCTTCCCTGGGCAAGCGTCATGGCGACAATCCTGCCACCCGCGCAGAATCGGACACGTGTTCGGGTTTGAACACCCTCAATCAAGGGCAAAAGAGCGAAGCACACGCACCGACTCGCGCAGACCTCCCAACAGCGGCGAAGCCGAAATCGGTGCTCCGGCGACATCGCTCTGACCGCCGGCAGCGGCGATGTTCGCAGCCAACGCGTGAGCCCGCGCCCCGACGGCCCCGGCTTCGAGAGGGCTCAGACCCGCCGCCAGCAACGCGCCGATCACACCGGAGAGGATGTCACCCGAGCCTGCGGTCGACGCCCAGGAGCCGCCGGCGTCGTTGACCAGGACCTCACCGCCGGGATCCGAGATCACCGTCGTATGGCCTTTCAGCAGAATCGTGACTCCGAGGCGTTCGGCGAGAGCACGCGTGGCCGCGATTCTGTCGTCGCCGAGTGGTGTGAATCGTGCGAACTCGCCGGCGTGGGGCGTCAGAAGAGTCGGCGCGGTCCGGGCTGCGACAAGTTCGGGACGTTGAGCGAGGAGGGTAAGTCCGTCCGCATCGACGACAACGGGTACATCGGTAGCCAGTACCGACGCCAGAAGCCGCGCGGCGTCGTCGTCGGTACCCATACCGGGTCCGACCACCCAGGCCTGAACCCGCCCGGCGGCTTGGAACGTCTCACTCGCAATCACCTCCGGGAACCGGGCGAGCACCTCGGCGGCGCCGTGCCCGGCATAGCGGACCAGGCCGGAGGTCGCGGTCACCGCGGCGCCGGTGCAGAGCACGCCCGCGCCGGGATACTGCTCACTTCCCGCAACGATGCCCACCACACCCTGCGAGTACTTGTCGTCCTCCGGGACTGGAACCGGCCACAGCGCACCGACCTCGGCCGGATCGAGCGAACCGAACGCCGGTTCGCCGACGCTCAATCCGATATCCACGAGTTCGACACGACCACACAGCGGAGCCGCGAGTACGTGCACCGGCTTGAGCGCACCGAATGTGACCGTCACATCAGCGGTCACCGACGGGCCGTCCACTGCGCCGGTGTTCGCGTCGACGCCGCTCGGAAGATCGACCGCCACGATCGGTGCCTCCACCTGGCCGACGAGCTCGGCTGCGTCAGGCCTCAGACCGCCGTGCCCGGAAATCCCGACGATGCCGTCGATCACCAGATCCGGCGACCCGACTTCGGCAGCGACTCGGCCACCGGCCTTCAGGAGAGCGTCGAGGCCCGACCGATGAGCGCGCGCCGGATCGAGCAACACGGCCCGAACACTCACACCTCGTTTGCGGAGCAACGCACCCGCCCACAGGGCATCACCGCCGTTGTCGCCGGTACCGACCAGAAGCGTCACCGACCGATGCGCGACCGATCCTGTACGGGAACGTAATTCGTCCGCGACGACTCGCGCGAGACCGTACGCCGCTCGACGCATCAGCACCCCGTCGGGCAGCTTGTCGAGCAACGGCGCCTCCGCTTCTCGCACCTGATCGACTGTGTAGTACCCACGCATGTCGGAACCCTTCAGTTGCCGTCGCTACCCTCGAAACCATGAAATCACGTCTTCGCCCGGCAATCGCGGGACTCGTCCTCGCTCTCGGTCTGGTCGGGTGCAGTTCCGGCACCGACTCCACACCATCTGCGGCCGAAACGACGGCGAGCGGACCCGTGGTGACCATCTCCGGGATGGCGTACTCCCCCGCTTCCATCACCGTGAACGTCGGCGACACCGTCACGTGGGTATTCGACGACAACGGAATGGCCCACGACGTCAACGGCCTCGGAGACGCCAAGGGCAAACTCCGCAGCCCACTCAAGAAATCGGGAACTTACACCTACACGTTCACCGAACCCGGAACCTACGACTACACCTGTACACCGCATCCCGAGATGCGCGGAACCGTCGTCGTCGAGACGCCGTAACGCACTCGGGCCCCACAGTCTTTCGACTGCGGGGCCCGAATTTCCCTACGAAAACTATTCGACCGTAACCGATTTCGCCAGGTTACGCGGCTTGTCGACGTCGTATCCGCGCGCCGCGGCAACCTCGGCCGCAAAGATCTGCAACGGAACCGTGGACAGCAACGGCTGCAGCAGAGTCGGTGACGGCGGAATCTCGATCAGGTGATCCGCGTGCGCCGCGGCGACGGTATCGCCTTCCTCCGCGATGACGATAGTCGTTGCCCCGCGCGCCTTGATCTCCTGAATGTTGGACACCAACTTCGAGTGCAGGACAGCGCGACCCTGCGGCGACGGCATGACGATGATGACCGGAAGGTCCTCCTCGATCAGCGCGATCGGGCCGTGCTTGAGCTCACCGGCGGCAAAGCCCTCGGCGTGCATGTACGCAAGCTCCTTGAGCTTGAGCGCACCCTCGAGCGCCACCGGGTAGCCGACGTGGCGCCCCAGGAACAGCACGGTCGACGCGTGCGCGAACTGGCGTGCCAACGCACGCACCGGTTCTGCCGTCTCGAGCACCTTGCTGACCAATGCGGGCATAGCTTCGAGGTCGGCGTACTCGCGCGCAACCTCGTCCGGATACTTGGTGCCGCGAGCCTGCGCCAAAGCCAAACCGACGAGGTAGTTCGCGGTCACCTGCGCCAGGAAGGCCTTGGTCGACGCAACCGCGATTTCCGGTCCTGCCCGCGTGTAGAGAACGGCGTCGGCTTCGCGCGGGATCTGTGCACCGTTGGTGTTGCAGATCGCCAGGACGCGTGCCTTCTGGTCCTTGGCGTGCTTGACCGCTTCGAGTGTGTCCGCCGTCTCCCCCGACTGCGAGATCGCGACAACAAGCGTCGAGCGATCCAGAACCGGGTCGCGGTAACGGAATTCGCTGGCGAGTTCGACCTCGACAGGTAGACGCGTCCAATGCTCGATCGCGTACTTCGCCAACAGTCCGGAGTGGTAGGCACTACCGCAGGCGACGACAAACACCTTGTCGACGTCGCGCAGTTCCTGATCGGACAACCGCTGCTCGTCGAGGACGATCTTCCCGTTCTCGAAGTGGCCGAGGAGCGTGTCGGCGACAGCGGTCGGCTGCTCTTCGATCTCCTTGAGCATGAAGTAGTCGTGACCACCCTTTTCGGCGGCCGCGAGATCCCAGTCGATGCGGAACGGGCGCCCCTCTGCCTCGTTGCCCGCGAAGTCGGAGATCCGATAGCTGTCGGCAGTGATCACCACTGCCTGATCCTGTCCGAGTTCAACCGCATCGCGTGTGTGCTCGATGAACGCAGCGACGTCGGAGCCGAGGAACATCTCGCCCTCACCGACACCGACGACGAGCGGCGTCGAGCGGCGGGCGGCGACAATCGTGTCCGCGTGGTCGGCGTGCGTGAAGACGAGCGTGAACGCACCTTCCAACCGACGAACCACCGACAGCGCACTCTCGATGAAATCACCTGCCGTCGGCCCGTCGGAGTACGCCCGGGCTACCAGGTGAACTGCCACCTCGGAATCCGTGTCGCTCTGAAGCTCGACGCCTGCAGCCTCGAGCTCCGCACGCAGCGGGGCGAAATTCTCGATGATTCCGTTGTGAACGACAGCCAGCTTGCCCGACGCATCACGATGCGGATGCGCATTACGGTCGGTCGGTCGCCCATGCGTCGCCCACCGGGTATGACCCATACCCGACGTACCGACAAAGTGATCCGCGCCGTACTCGCCGAGCTCCGCCTCGAGGTTGGCCAACTTACCGGCCTTACGCTCGATCTCGACCCCACCGGTTCCGTCGAGAATCGCGATTCCCGACGAGTCGTACCCGCGATACTCCATTCGCCGTAAAGCCTCCACCACAACGCCCAGAGCTGGGCGGTGGCCGACGTATCCCACGATTCCGCACATGGTGACTCAGGGTACTTGGACATCGGCGGTGGGCGCATTTTGCGGTTCCACAGACATCCCCCAGCCGGTTGCAGCGTCGGCTCCGCATACACGAGGCGCTCATCGGATAACGTCTTCAACCGTGGCACCGAAACTGAAGACACTGACCCGTGAGCTGTCCAAGCGCGGCCCGCACCGAGTTCTCCGCGGCAACCTCGCCCTGGCCGGACAGCCGGGTGTCGTGTACACGCCGGAAACCGGTTTCAATCTCCCCGCCGTTGCCTTCGCGCACGGGTGGATGGTCGGGTCCCACAAGTACGAGCAGACACTCCAGCACCTCGCTTCCTGGGGAATTGTCGCAGCGGCGCCCGACAGCGAACGCGGTCCGGTCCCGTCCCATCTCGGCTTGGCTGCAGATCTTCGAGCGACGCTCGACATCTGCGTCGGCGTACGACTCGGCCCTGGCCAGATCAGCGTCCACCCCGATCGAGTCGCCTTTGCCGGTCACGGCATGGGCGCGGGCGCGGCGGTACTGGCCGCAGCGCAGCGCGGGGATGTCGGTGCGGTAGCCGCGCTGTTCCCGGCCCCGACAGCACCCAAGGCGGAGAACTACGCGTCGAAGATCACAGCGCCCGGATTGATCCTTGCCGGCCAAGACGACGTCGATTCCTTGACCAGCAATGCGCGCCCGCTGAGCGTGGAGTGGGGCGGCCCCGTCGTCGCACGCACCGTGAACGACGGCCAAGACGCCGGACTGATCGAAGGCCGCCGACTCCTCGGAGCCCTGGGCCTCGGTGGATCCGAGCGCAAGACACAGTCCGCCACACGGTGCCTGCTCACGGGCTTCCTGTTGTTCCATCTGACCGGCGACAAGAAGTACCAGGACTTTGCTGATCCTGATGTCGAGATTCCACACACGGCGCCGTTGCTCCCGGTTGAACCTCACTCCGACGCGCGGGCCAGCCAGCTGTTGCGTAAGTAGGAGTCCGTGCCCGCCCCCGACTCCGGCGGCGAGCACGGCTTCGTCGGCGTCGTCGTCGGCTCTGACGCGGATCGCAGATACGGGCCGGATCTGACCGACCCTTCCGTGTCGTTATCGGCAGACGTCGTTTCGGACGGCGGCTCCTGGCGCGATTCCTCGCTCGCCACTGCCGCTCTGCGCTCACGGAAGTCCTCGAGCGCTCTGCGCTCACGGAAGTCCTCGAGTTGAGAATCGAGAGTTCGACGGATCTCTTCGAAGGGCGCGTGAACGGACTTCACAGCGGACCAGCTCCGGCCAGCTCAGCGCCCGTCTCTCCGTCGGGGCCGGCGATCGACTCGTCCGGGACTGTGACAGGCGGCTCCGGGTCCGGCGCGGGCGAGACTTCGGCGGTGGTTTCAACCGGTATCTCGGGCTGGGGATTATCGGGCTGGGGAATTTCGGGTTGAAGTGTCGCGGGCTGGGACGCTTCTTGCGGGTATGTCTCCTGCATGACCGCCTCCTGACCGGCATCAAAAACTATTCTCGGCCAACCGTTTTCGTCCAACTCCACGGTGACAGACACAGAGTTCCCGTCAGCACCGGCGACATCGAGACTCACCCCACGACCGTCGGGCGCAATCGAGAAGCCCCACGTGTTGCCGCCGATCGAGAAAGAGATCGGCGCAGCCGCGGCAGCGGATTCGATTGTCTCGGCGACTGGCAAGGTCGACGGGAAGGCGTCTGTCACCCATTGAGTCGCGGCATCAAAAGCATCGCCTACCGCGCTCGCACACTGCGCGCACGCCCTGTCGAATTCGTCGCGGGCATCCAGATACGCCGACCGAAAAACAGTGTCCAACCATGGCGCCGCGCCACGACCGCTGGAAGCGACGTGAGCCAGCTGATCGATCTCCCCCGCACCCAGACCGCCGATGGTCGCCCGGTCGAGGCTGGCCACCTTGAAAGCTTTGTCTGCCAAAGCCGTTCGAACAGTCCGCGCAAGTTCGTCGGCTAGCGTGATCAACAGTGGCGCCGAATCCGCATCGGACCGAGCTTCGCGCCGCGCGGCGAAGACCTGATCGACGACCGCATCCACGCCGGAAACATTCCACACTGCGGGAAGATTCTCGGCCAGGACCGTCAGCATCGCGATCTCCGCGACCGAACCGTCCACCGCCGCAGCCATGTCCGACATGTCTCGCGTCAGTGCCGCGATATCGATGCCCGCCTCTGCGCGATATGCATCCTCATAGGAGGTAAGCATCCGTTCTTCGAAACCCAACCGAGTGGCCAGGTCGTGAAATCGGCCGAAGAACTGCAGTCCGCTAGCGCCCGCTTCCAGAATTTCGTCGGGATGAGCATGTGAATCACGCAGTGCAAGAATATCTTCGAAAGAACACGGGCCGTTCGGTACTGCCTGGGCTGTAAGGCTGTTCGGTATCACGAGGCCGACCCGCCGGAGTCCCGCACCCGCCGCGCACCCTCACGATCCACCTCAGTGATTGCCTCAGCCGAAGAGGAAAGCCGGCGCGCCAACGTATCGAGAAGATCCGCACGGCCAGTCAAGCGAGAATTCAGGACCGCCAATGCCGACTCCAACGCGGCTCCGTGCTCGGCGTAGTCACGGCCCGAAGCGGCACCGTCCCCTCGCAAATGCTTGATCGGCTCGGCAGAATCGCGCAGACCCTGGGCCACCGACACCGCATGGCGTGCCAATTCATCTGTTCCAGCGCGGTCGACATCCACGAGCGCCCCCAAGTTTCAACGGAACCACTCGCACGTCGAGCGGCCTTTGACTCCTTGGACGCAGCAGGGCGCAATTACGTTCCCTCAAAACGCGAAGGCGCAATGAGGGGCTACACCGAACCGACGATCTCGGCCAACTCGTCAGCCAGCTTCTGCGCGAGCGGAAGTTCGGTGGCCTCGACCATGACGCGGACCAGTTGCTCTGTCCCGGACGGGCGCAGGAGCACTCGACCACCGTCACCGAGAACGCGCTCGGCGTCCGCGACTGCTGCAAGTACCGACGGCGACGCTGCGACTGCCGCCTTGTCCCCGACCTTCACGTTGATCAGCACTTGCGGGAGGGTGGTCATCGTTGCAGCCAGTACCGATGCCGACTTACGCGTACGAGCCATGCGTCCGAGCAGCCTGAGACCGGTGAGAATTCCGTCGCCCGTGGTGCCGAACGCCGGCAACACAACATGGCCTGACTGCTCGCCACCGAGGCTGTATCCGCCCGCGCGCAGTTCCTCCAAGACGTAGCGGTCGCCTACGGCAGCAGTCACGATGTTGATGCCTGCCTCGCGCATCGCGATGTGCAAACCGAGATTGCTCATGACAGTCGCGACGAGAGTGTTCTCGACCAACTCCCCGGCCTCGTTCATCGCGATCGCCAGAACAGCCATGATCGCGTCACCATCGACCACCGCGCCGGTCTCGTCGACGGCCAAGCAGCGGTCGGCGTCGCCGTCGTGCGCGAGGCCTAGGTCCGCCCCGTGATCGACTACCGCTTTCTGAAGATTCTCCAGGTGCGTCGATCCGCAGCCGTCGTTGATGTTGAGGCCGTCGGGATCTGCGCTGATCGCGATGACACGAGCGCCCGCTGCTGCGTAGGCAACCGGTGCGAGCGCGGAAGCAGCGCCGTTGGCGCAGTCGACGACAACGGTAAGTCCAGCGAGCGGCTCGCTCGCCGCGCTCGCCAGATGTGCAAGGTACAGCTGAGCGGCATCGTCGACCGCACGGACTCGGCCTATCCCGGCACCTGTCGGAAGGACCGGCGGCGCAGTGCCGTCGAGCGCGTCCTCGATCGCCACCTCGACAGCGTCATCCAACTTGTGCCCACCGGCCGCGAAAATCTTGATTCCGTTGTCCGGCATGGGATTATGCGATGCAGAAATCATGACACCGAGACTGGCTTCGAGCTTTGCCGTCAAGTATGCAACTGCCGGAGTCGGAAGGATACCCACGTCGAGCACGTCGACGCCTGCGGAACTCAACCCGGCCGTCACCGCGGCTTGAAGCATCTCACCGCTGGCGCGAGGATCGCGGCCGATCACGGCGGTCGGACGGGCATCCGAAGTGCCGGCTGTCAGTACGCTCGCCGCGGCAACTGCCAATCTCAATGCAAGATCTGCAGTCAGATCCGAATTGGCAAGTCCACGAACACCGTCAGTACCGAACAACCGACCCATAGAACGACTCCTGAATCCTGTGAACCTCGAGAATGAAACTCGAGAATGGAATTTCTCCGAGAAACACAAGAGCGAGCGTCCGGTAACGATGGACGCCCGCTCTTGTGGTGAACAGGTGCCGAAGCAGACCCGTCGGGTCAACCTCGGCAAAGCATCAGCGCTTGGAGTACTGCGATGCCTTACGAGCCTTCTTCAGGCCGTACTTCTTACGCTCGACCGCGCGGGCGTCACGCGTCAGGAAGCCTGCACGCTTGAGGGCCGGACGATCATCAGGGGTTACCTCGATGAGTGCGCGCGCGATAGCCAGACGCAGTGCGCCTGCCTGACCGGACGGGCCGCCACCGTGCAGCAGTGCAATGATGTCGAAAGACTCGGGACGCTCGACGAGCACCAGCGGAGCCTTGATCAGCTGCTGGTGAACCTTGTTGGGGAAGTAATCCTCCAACGTACGGCCGTTGAGCTTGAACTGACCGGTACCGGGAGTCATCCGAACGCGAACGACAGCCTCCTTGCGGCGACCGACGGTCTGGACCGGGCGATCGAGGACGATCGGTGCGAGCGTAGCTGCAGCAACCTCTTCGATGACCTCGACTGCGTCAGCGGCGACAAGCTCTTCCACTGCTTCGATGTTCTCTTCGGACACGTTCTGCTCTTCCGGCGATGTCACTGTGCGACCTGCTTGATCTCGAACGGCACCGGCTGCTGCGCGGTGTGGGGGTGATTCGGGCCCGCGTAGACCTTGAGCTTGCTGCTCATTGCGCGGCCGAGCTTCGTCTTGGGGAGCATGCCGACAATGGCCTTCTCGACGAGACGATCGGGGGTCCTGTCGAGGACCTCACCGACAGTGCGGGACTTCAGGCCACCCGGGAATCCGGAGTGGTGGTAAACGTTCTTGCCCTGCAGCTTGTTGCCGCTGATGGCAACCTTCTCAGCGTTGATGATGACAACGAAGTCACCACCGTCGATGTGCGGCGCGTAGGTGGGCTTGTGCTTGCCACGCAGCAAGTTCGCTGCCTGAACGGCAAGACGGCCGAGCACCACGTCAGTGGCGTCGATGACGTGCCACGAGTGGGTCACATCTCCGGCCTTCGGGGTGTACGTAGACACAGATCTTCCTCGTCTTAATTCATTCCACTGCTGACCATGTGCGTATCGCGTAAACGATCCTCGGCGGCCAGTTGAGACCCGAGAACCGCCGGTCTCCACGCATTTCTGCCGGAGCCCTACGGCACGCCACCGATAGACGATACCGGTCTACCCGCTGCCAGGTCAAAGCGCAGCCATCTCCGCCGACAATGCCCTCGTCGGGAACCAGCGGGTAAGCGATCGACATGCGACTGCCCCGGCAACCTGACGGTACCGGGGCAGTCGGGGTGTCGTCACGACATGAATGTTGTCAGCGACCGAACCCGTTTGCGGCGATCCGGTCAGCTTCCTGCATCTTCTCCGAGCCGCTCGCCGTCGCTCCGGCGATCTGCGCGAGAACCATGTTCAGTTCTTCGGACGCCTGGGCCCAGCGGCGCTGTGCGTCGTTCCAGGCTTCGGAACCTGCCCCTTCCCAGCCTGCTTGCAGCTTGTCGACGACAACCTTGATGTCGCCCTGCTTGTCGTTGATCGCTTTGGCCTGCTGTTTCATCTGATCGGACAGCATTGCGAGGCCGCCGAAGTCGTACTTGATCCTGTCGGACATAACTGCTCCCGGTTCGGTGTGACTGGAGAGAACTTTGTGAGAACTACTGGCTGAGGACTGCTTGATCGAACGGCGAAGAGCTGACGGTCAGGACATGTTCACCGTCGCGCCGCGAAGCGAGCTGACGTTGTCGTCTTCGGTCGAGTCGAAGGTTCCCGCAGCCTGTTTGATCTGCTCGCAGATGTCGGTCAGAGCAGTGTCCAACTTCAGGGCCGCGCTGTTGTATCGCTCCATGATTCCTGCGTATTCGACCTGCGCCGCACCGTTCCACGAATTGTGCGAAGCGTCGGCCTCCGACCGAACAGCGTTGACCAGTCCCCTGATGTCACCGAGATGTCCGTCGATGGTCCCCGCCGAATCGATCAATTCAGCGGTAGTTGCGGTAAAGCCCATGTCGTCCCCCTGGATTCGGTGAGTACCGTTCGGTATCGGCGACCACCCACGACGGCTTGTCCGTCGGATGTGCACCGGGGTCGAGCGGAACTCCCTGATGTGCGCTACACATACTTTGACGCGACCTCCGTGCCAACGGTTCCGGCCCGATCGAAGAATGTTTGCAGAACCGACCGATCCGGTCAGGGCGTGAATTCGAGTGACTGCCACATCCGCAGGCAGTCCGCTTCGAGACTGTCCCACTCACCGACCAGATACTGGCAGCCGATACTCACTTGCCGACCGTTGTCGACGTACACGTGCCAACGCACCTCGGAGAAATCGTCCGGAAACTCGACGTACACCACTGCCTGTTTTCCTGCGGCATCGTCGATCACAGAAAACTCTCCGAACCGCAATGGGTCCTCGAACGCCGAAAACTGCTGACGCAAAGCGGCTTCGACGGAATCGAATCCAGCACCTTCCGCAAGACTTTTCTCGATGACCACGATCTTGCGATCAGCGCCGGAACTGGGTATCAAATCGGTGCGCCCGCTCGAGGTCCCTCGTGACAGAAGCTTCCAATCGGAAGGCAGCTCTGCTGCAACGCTCCCCACCTCCACACGCGTGAGTTCCGGCGTGACACCGGACTCGATCGACGGAATCGAAGTCTTCGGCGCAGGCTTTTCCTGCTCTTTCGACGCCTCCACGATCTCGGCTTTGCCTTCCGCCGTAGCTGCAACCGAGTCCGCCAACCGAGAATCGCCTCGATCGCGAGTCGACACCACGACCGTTGCCGCGACCGCAGCGACGACGGCGAGCACCGCAAGCGCCGCCGCGAACCATCGACGGCCTCCGTGCCACCCGCCGACTCGACGGGGCGAGGAGGCAGTCGAGTGCACGGAAGGAATCGACATCGCGCCATCCGGATCGCCTACCCACCCGGCGCCAAAAGCTGAATTGTCGACGATTCGACCGGAACTGTCCCGCGCAGTTGTCTGGCGAACGAGCGTCCGAGGATCCACCAGAGACGACGCCACCCGACTCTCGTCCAGAATTCGAATGCTCGCGTGGCCGTGGACATTCGTCGACCCACGTTCGAGCGAAGCCGCAACGGCATGCGAGCGCGGCCCGACCAACACCACAGCGTCCCGAACCGACAAGTCCCCGATTCCGGAAAACAACCCCGCAGCGTCTGCGATCGCCGAACTTTGTGCCCCGTCGATTCGGAGTTCACCGTCGACCTCGCTGACAACAGAAGCGACCACCATTCCGCCACGCAGTTCGAGGACGACACACCGTGATCGCCAGGCTGTACGAGCCGACCTCGCCGCCGCGACCGACGTCGGAACGAGGACGACGTCGTGCGCCACTCGCCGTGCGGCATCGAGCAATCGCCGCCTACGTGGGGCACCCCAATCCGAGGGATGGCTGAGATAGAGGATGTCTGCATCGACGATTCCGCACCCGTCCATCGCACTGGAGATCAGCCTGGCCAGCTCCAAGACGGTGGGGACAATCCGACCATCTACGTCGACATAATCGTCGTCGACGTAATCGATCGCATTTTCACCGGTCGTACCGGGACCCGACGCCGGTTCGCGTCTGAGGTCTGCACTGCAACAGAATTCGCGTTGACCCGAGACGACCCAGATATTGGATGCACCCCAATGTAGCGAGACCGACACCAAGGACGGAACGGTCACAGCGGTGGCATCCACGGAACTTGGACAAGTTGGGTTTGCGACCGAGAAACGTAGACCCCACGACCTTCCGGCAATGCCGACGCGCGGACGGTGCCGACGAGATTTCCCTCGTCGCGACTTCCGCTCATGATCAATCCGGCCGGTGCCATGTCGCGAATTCTCGCAATGACCGGCTCGTAGAGTGCTCTGGCCGCGCCACCGGAACGGCGGGCAATCACCAGGTGCAAACCGATGTCCTTGGAATGCGGAATGTACTCGAGCAACGGCGCCACCGGATTACCACTCGGTGTGGCCACAAGGTCGTAGTCGTCGATCAGTACATAAATCTCCGGTCCACTCCACCACGACCTTTCCCGCAATTGCTGCTGTGTTGTTTCGGCGTTCGGCATTCTGGCGGCGACGATCCGAGCCAAGTCGACCATCAACTCACCGAAGGTCGTCGACGACGCCGAGTAACCGCCGAGGTGATTCCCTTCGACCACTCCCAGCAGGGAATGCCGATAGTCACCGATAATCAACTTGGCCTGCGCCGGTGTGTTCGACGCGATGATCCCTTCCGCTATTCCGCGCAAAAGAGATGTCTTGCCACACGCGGTGTCGCCGAATATCAAGAGGTGCGGGTGTTCCCGGAAGTCCATGTACACCGGGGAGAGGTCGGTCTCACCGAGCCCGATCGGCACGGTGAGGCACCGACCGTCGGCCGCACTCGGTGAGGGCCACCGGGTCCCGACAGCTTCGAGAAGTTCTGCCCGCGAGTACGAATCCGGAAGCATCCGCACGGTGGGCGCCGGGCGCGAATTCGACATGGCTGCAATATGTTCGACCGTCGACGCCACAGACCCACCGGAATTCTCACTACCGGGCGAACCGCCGATTCGAGGTAGTCCGGTGAGAAGGTGAAGCCCGTCGCGCGTGATGCCACGACCCGGTCGACCTTCCGGCACCAGGCTGGCTTTCTGGCGACCCGCATCCGAATCTCCCGGATCACCCAATCGAAGTTCGATGCGAGTACCCAGTTGATCCTTGAGTGCCGGCCGGATCTCGGCCCATCTCGACGTCGTGACGATCACGTGCACACCGAAGGACAAACCTTGACCGGCGAGCATGTTGATCTGAGGCTCGAGTGATTCGAAATCCGAACGAACGCTGGGCCAACCATCGACGACGAGGAAGACGTCACCGTACGGGTCATCTCGGAGTCCCGCCGCCACACCTTCCCCGGCAGGATCAGCTGTTCGCAATCCTCGGAAATCAGCCATGGAGTCGATGCCGAGGTCACGAAACAGTCGCTCTCGTTTCGCGACCACACCGAGTACCTCGGCAACCGTGCGGCGGACGCGGTCGGAATCCAAGCGGTTTGCCACCGATCCGACGTGCGGCAGATCTTTCAATCCGAGGAGCGTTCCACCTCCGAAGTCGAGGCAGTAGAACTGAATCTGTTCCGGCGTGTGCGTCATGCTCAGAGACAAGATCAACGTGCGCAAGGCCGTCGACTTTCCCGACTGCGGGCCGCCGACGATCGCGAGGTTGCCCGTTGATCCGTTCAGATCGGCGACGAGAAGATCGCGGCGCTGATCGAACGGCCTGTCGACTACGCCGAAGGGTGCGCTCAGATTTCCGCGAGGTTGATCACCGGCCGCCCACCGCGGCAACAACTGGTCAAGCGTCGGGGATGCCTCGAGCGGCGGTAACCACACCTCGTGCGCGCGTGGACCGTGAGAGCGCATGCGGTCGACGAGGACTCCCATGAGAGTACGTGCATCGTCACCGATTTCGCCCATGTCGATGACATCGGGCTCGACGGGAACGACAACAGCCTCTGGCCCGACCACGGGCGTCGCGGTAAACGGCAGCGGCGCGAGTTCGACGGGGGAATCTACCGAGAATCGAGTGGGCACTATCCGCTCGCCCTCGTACGGGCCTGACACGTATGCACCTTGGAAGCGAACGATCTCCGCAGAATCGGACTTCAGGTATCCCGCACCGGGTGTGCCCGGCAGGTGATAAGCATCGGGAACGCCGAGAACGGAACGGGACTCGTTCGCCGAGAACGTTTTCAAACCGACGCGATACGAAAGATGGCTGTCGAGACCCCGAAGCTTTCCTTCGTCGAGCCGCTGACTGGCCAGCAGCAGGTGAATGTGAAGTGACCTGCCCAATCGCCCGATGGCCACGAACAATTCGGCAAATTCCGGCTGTTGACTGAGCAGTTCGGAAAACTCGTCGACAACGACGAAGAGTGCAGGCAACGGATCGAGTGCAGCGCCGGCCAGCCTCGCCTTCTCGTAATCGGACACGTTTGCGAAGTTTCCTGCCGCACGCAGCAGTTCCTGTCGACGATTCATTTCGCCGGCGAGTGCGTCCTTCATACGATCGACCATCGCCAATTCCTCGGCAAGGTTGGTGATGATCGCAGCAACGTGCGGCGCCTCCTCCAGGCCGAGAAAGGTTGCACCACCTTTGAAGTCGATCAGGACGAGGTTCAGTGCGTTGGGTGAGTGCGTCGCGATCAGGCCGAGTACCAAGGTTCGCAGGAACTCCGACTTACCAGAACCGGTGGCTCCGATACACAGCCCGTGCGGACCCATACCGTTCTCGGCCGACTCCTTCAGATCCAGTTCGACAGGGTTTCCATCTTGTCCGACACCGATCGGCACGCGGAGTCGGTCGCGCCCCTGACGTGGCAGCCAGCCATGTTCAGGATTGAACCTCGCAACATTTCCTATCCCCAACATCTGGCTCCAGGTCCGAAGGGATCGGTCGTCGTCAGTCGCGTCCACGGCGTTCTGCGATGCCGCACGGAACGGTGCGATGCGACGTCCGAACGACTGCGCCAGGCTCGTTGTCGCGGCGTCAGGCGTCGCAAAATTCTCGACTCCTGCGCTGCTCACCGCGCCGATCTGATCGCTACCGACGACCAGTCGCAAACCACGCGCCGCCGCCAGCCGCGGGCAGAACCCGCACAGGTCGAGGACGGTCACCGAGTCGAGCCCGGTTTCGGACAACAGGCCGGTGTCACCTTCGAGCAAGCCACCGTCCACGACCAACACGAGATGCGGAACGCCCGCACTCGCTGGAGTGTTGCGAGCAAATCGAGCACGCATCGAAAGCGTTTCCCCGAGGGAACTTTCGAACTCGAGATACGAACCGAACACCATGCGTGAAGTGCCGGCGCCGTCCTGAGATTCCGGGTGTTGCACGTGTGGGAGCCACTTGACCCACTCCCACTCGGCTTCGGTATCGGGACCGCACACCACTGCAACTTGGACGGTGTCCGGACCGTGGAAAGTGCACAGCTGCATCAACATCGAGCGGACGAGCGCTCGAGCGGAATCCCTCTGCCCCTCAATGGACATTGCAGCAAATCCGCGAAGCGAGACGGCGGTCGGCAGGTCCTTTACAACCGAATGCGCACGGACGAATCGCCGAAGTGAGACAGCAGCGACGGGTTCGAGATCCTCGACCGGCCCGGTCTCCGGCGATACAAGTCTGGTGGCCAATCGCTGTGCACCCAGACCGACCCGAACGTGGCAGTAGTCCGAGTCGGTGATCTGACGTTCCCACATCCGCACAGTCCCGGCCAGTGTCCAAAGCTGCGACGGCTCGGGATTGCTCCACTCGAGAGCAGCACGCTGCGCACCAGACGTCGCAGCAACATCGCTGCGCATCTGATCCAGGTACCGCAGGTAGTCCTTGCGGTCCTCGTTCGCTTCGGACGCTCGTGCTCCACCGCTACGACCGCCCCCGGCGAGCATCCCGAGCATCGACACCATCATCATGACCGGAAACAGCAGGGACATCGGATTGCGCGCCATGCCGGAAGAGAACATCAGCGCCACCATGCCGATCATGGCAACCACCATGATCACCGGAAGTAGTTTGGTCAGTAGGTTTCCCGGCGTGACGCGAGGAATCTCCGGTGGGGCCTGAAGCGTCACCTCGCCGCCCGGTGTACGCGGCGATTCACGGCGCGCTCGACGCGCAAATCTGACAGTGCTCAATTCACCCACCCCCATCGGTGCTGCAACTGTTGCCGCCACGCGCCTCGTCCGACTACCGCCGGCCCGCCCCCCAAGGCGTAGTCACGCAATTGCAAGAGAGTAGATCACAACACCGACACTCGGGTCGGTGCCACCTGTTGTCTGCGCTGTCGCCGACACAGGCGCACAGTTCATGTCGTATTGTTCGGGTGAACTGGGGTGACGTGACAGGGGAATCGCGTCATGGGAGGGGACAGATCTTGACCAGCATCACTGAAACCAGCGCTGCGCACACCGCAAACGGACGACGCGTAACCCATTCTGCCGAACTGTGCAGGTTGACGGTACTTTCAGCCCATTCGCAGGTGGATCTTGCGGTGCCGCTTCGTGTTCCACTCGCGGTGGTCATTCCGGGCATTGTGGACACAATTGTCAACCACAGCAATTTCAACGAGTTCGACCACAGCGCCGAACAATTCGAGCCCGTCGACTGGACTCTGTCGAAAGTCGGCAGGGCACCGCTGGCGCCGACGCTGTCGCTGCACGAGCATGGAATCCGCGATGGGGAATTGCTCGTACTCGCGGCCGCGGACACCGCTGCCCCGCCCCCACTCTTCGACGACATCATGTACACCGTCGCGGCGACGGATGCAGACATCTACCGACGCTGGACTCCGATCACCGCGCGCATTGTCGGGTCGTCCGCCGCCCTCGTCGCTGCGCTCGTCGCGGCCCTCGCCCTGGTCCTCGGCGATACAGGTCTGATCGGCGCTGTCTGCGGTGGAGTGACGTCTTTGGTGCTCACCGTCGCCGCCGTCGTGGCAGCGCGGGTGTACGGAGACACTGCAAGCTCCATCACGCTCGGATGCACAGCGGTGCCACTGGCGTTCGTCTCCGGCGCCCTCTGCGTACCCGGCACTGTTCTTTCTGCTCATCTCCTTCTCGGTTCGGCATTCGCAGCCGCGGTGACTCTGATCTGCCTCCGCTTGTGCGGTGCCGGATTAGCCGTCTTCACCGCACTTCTCGTCGTCCTCCTTGCTGCGGTGGGCACCTTCGCCGTCGCGACGACGCTTCCCGAGGCGCGCACCGCAACCGTCAGCAGCGCGGTGATTGCCGCAGCATTGATCGTTCTCACGTTCACCGCTCGACTGTCGATGCTGTTCGCGCGATTACCGCTTCCCCCGGTTCCGACGCCGAGTAATCCCCTCGACGACGATCGCGACGGACTGCCCGAGCCCGAACTGCCCGGGCTGACCGAGTTGACTGAAAGGGCAGGGCGGGCTCGTAGCTACCTGACCGGACTGATCGTGGCCACGTCAGTGGTCGCGCTCACTGCCGCAGTCGCGCTCGCGTGGCCCTGGCCCGGTCAGGGAATCGTCTGGCCGAACCTTGCTCTCGCATTCGCGACGGCCGTCGTGCTGATGTTTCGCGGGCGCACCTACGCGGGCGCACATCAGGCGGTCCCACTCATCTCGGCAGGCATCTCGGTGGTTCTCGCTCTCCTGGGCGGCATGGCATGGACCCATCGCGACCATGCATTGGTCGTCTTCGCCATCACGATGACTGTTCTCCTCCTGTCACTGATTCTGGGAATCCTCGCCCCCCCAGAACACATTCAGCCCCGTGATGCGACGCGCGGCCGAACTGTTGGACCTCGCTGCGATTGCAGCAATCGTTCCGCTGATCTGCTGGGTCAGTGGGCTCTTCGCGCTCATGCGCGGTCTTTGAGCGATCGGATCTCGATGGTGATTCGACGCGCGACGAACATCTGTGCCGCACTCGTGATCGTTGTCTTAACAGTCCTCGCCGGGGCGGGTGGCGCATCGAGTGCGGTTCCTTCCCCCATCGATCCTGCAATGCTGCCGGAGGACGGTCCACCCGCGCCTCCCCAACCCACCGAACAACGAACCCTGTGCGTCCCCGCCGTAGCGGGTGGTGACGGCGCGGATATTCCACGTTCTCAACAGGATCTCGGATTCGATTCGGTGTGGTCGATCACCCGAGGGGCGGGGCAGCGAATTGCTGTCATCGACACCGGCGTCAGCAGACATCCCCGGCTACCGGCCCTCGAAGGCGGCGGTGACTATGTCGGGACCTCCGACGGCACCGACGATTGTGACTCACACGGAACAGCCGTCGCCGGTCTCATCGCCGCCGAGCAGGTCGACGGTTCCGGATTTTCCGGAGCTGCGCCGGACGCACAGATCATCTCGATCAGGCAGTCCAGTGCCGCTTTCTCGGTGGCCGGCCAACGCGAAGACCCTGCCGTAGCCGAGAATTCGTCTGGCTACGGAAACGTCGACACCATGGCACTGGCCGTACGTCACGCTGCTGACTTGGGTGCAAGCGTTATCAACATCTCCGAGGTCGCTTGCAAGCCTGCCGGGGACGGGATCAACGACCAACGACTGGGCGCTGCAATCGAATACGCCACGATCGCGAAGAACGCCGTAGTCGTCGCTGCTGCAGGGAACGTCGGATCCGGAGGTTGCAAGAACCAGAATCCACCGCCGGATCCCCTCGATCCACAAGCCGATCCATGGAACTCGGTTACGACGATTGCCAGTCCTGCCTGGTACGACGACTATGTCCTCACCGTCGGGTCGGTCGACCCCAATGGCACCGCCAGCTCCTTCAGCCTCGGCGGTCCATGGGTCGACGTTGCGGCGCCCGGCACCGGAATCATCTCACTTCACCCGACGTCGCCTGGTCTGACCAACGGAGTCTACGGCTCCGACGGCGCCGTACAGTCGTTCAACGGGACCAGTTTCGCTGCGCCCTATGTCGCGGCAACCGCCGCGCTGGTCCGGTCGGTTCACCCGGAACTGACTGCACTTCAGGTCATGCAACGTATCGAAGCCACCGCCCACGCTCCGGCGCAGGGTTGGAATCCCTACGTCGGTCACGGCGTCATCGATCCACTCGCCGCGGTAACGGGCGAATTGGCACCGGGGGAACGCGTCAAGGTCAATCATCAGTCGGTAACGATCGATCCCCTACCCACGCCGCCGACCCCCGACAACCGATCTCGCGACGCGGCACTCGTCGGAGCCGGAACGGTCGGCACCCTAGCCCTACTGACGCTATTGGCGTCGATGCCCATTCGTCGAGCAATTCGTCGGAGACTTCCCGAACGACGGGACGTCGATCTCTGAATCGTCAACGGTGTTCAGTTCACCGGAGCGGCCGGCGTTGAATCGGGGGCGACTCCGTCGTGAGCTATCAGTGCATTGCTCTTCTCGAGCGCCGGACCTGATGCAAGTAGATCGAGCATCTGCCAAGGCGCACGATCAGGCGTTCGCGTCAATCCGAGCGCGCGAGCAGAGGTTTCGTCCGGCACTCCGTATTTCACACCGGTATCCGCTACGTAGAACACTCCGTCGTGCCTGGTGCTGTTCGTCTCGATTCCGGTCGCTTGAACAAACCCACCGAAGCCCTGTTCGACGTGGACGCTGTCGAGATTGTCGCCCGATCCGTCCGCCTGCGCCAACGACACCAACTTGCCACCCTCCGGGATCGGAACCTGCAATCCAGCGACGAGTTTCAATGTTGCAGAACTACTTTCGCCGCCCTCGACTGCAGGTGAGGGAGCCCATTCCAGACAGCCGACAGGTGCGCCATGATCATCGACGATCTCCGGAACCACCTGCGGCAACGAGTCGACGGCCAGTTCCCTCACCGAAGGAATACGACTGATGGCATCAGGGGTGACGCTCGCGATCCCGGTGGCGCCCTGCGAATCCGAGAAGTAGATCAGTTGGGCGAGCGCCGCACCGACCTTCTGGATACCGTTCTCGAGCACCACGTAGTACTGCAGGTCCGCGCCCACCGAAACCTGAACGACGGAGCCGACAGTCTTGTTCTGTAGCGGGAACCGGGGCGCTGATCCCAGTTCGCGGATTCGCGGAGCCTCGATGCGCGGAACTTCGGGGATCGAATTGAGAAATCCGGCACTGATCGGTCGCGCCTGTGCTCCCTCCAGCCCCAAAGCCCGCATGATCGCCGGATTGTCCACATCGATTTCCGCTCGCTTCCCGTCGTAGACGAGAAAGTGATCGGAACCCGACTTCACCAGGAATGCACGGTCCCTCGTCAGATATGTCGTGTTTTCACCGACATTGGACGAGCCGACCAGGACCGAAGTCGTCAACGATTTTCTCCCGTCGGATCCGACGGAATCGCATACCGTCCACAAGGCGTTGCTCGGGTCGGCTGATTCCGGCAGCGCGGACGGTGCGCCGGGAATGCCGACGAGCGCGCCCCTCGGTTTCGCCTCGACCTCAGACGCCTTGACTATTGCCGGTTTTACTGGCGAACCCAGAATCAGTCGGGCGGAGGCCAAGTTCAGCACAGGGCGAAAAGTACCCTCCATGGCGACGAACATTGCGCCAGATTCCTTTGCAACAACGATTTCTGCATCGCCGATCTTGTCCTGTGGCCGAAACAGAGCAAGTACCGCGCAACCCGCCAATCCCAGTGCAGCGAGGACTATTCCGACGGTGAAGGCGCGGGACTGTGACCGCATCGGATCGTGAAGCATCCGCACGTCTCGTCTGACCAGCGCATGTTCCATCCGCCTGACCAAGAATCGGTACCCATTGACCTGCCAGCGCGTGGTAGGTGTTGCAGCCATCATTCCCCCCGTGCCTTACATCCCCTTGCGAAGACACAGTACAGTTTGGCTGGGGCGGAAATTTTCGGGTAGTTCGCAGGTCAGGTATCGGGGAGGAACCGTGGACCGATCGCGGTTGAAGCATTGGCCGTCGTCACACAGGATTTCGACGCACGAATTCGTGTCGGCACAGATTCTCGGAATCAGTGCAGGCGGAATCGCGATGGCCAGTGGGCTGGATTGGCTCTGGGCGCTGGCAATCGGTTGTGTGGTTGCCGGATCAATGCTCCTCCATGTGGGCGGTTGGTCGGTAATGTCCTGGATTGTCAAGTACTTTCGCTATTTGCGCCGCAAGGACGCCGACGGCAGCACGATCGTCAGTTTTCACACTCCCTCCGAACAGTCGATCGGGCTCCGAGTGGACGGATCTTCACTCGTCGCTGTCGTCGAGATCGCTCCCCCACGCGACTACCTGACCAGGATCGGGCGCCATTCATTCGACGCTTCCCACCTTCTGCCCACGGCAGCCCTGGTCAATTGTCTGTATCAGCACGACATCTCACTCACCGGCATCGACATTGTCAGTCATGGATACCGCGCCGCATCAGGAACGCCGGCCACCGAAGTCTACGAACGTCTCATCGGGCCACTACCAGCCACCGCCACCAGAAGTGTTTGGCTTGCACTACGTTTCGACGCTTTGGAGGGTCGTGCAGCAGTCGAACGCCGAGGCGGGGGCGAACAGGGCGCGGGCCGCGCGATCGCTGTTGCCGCCAATCGTGTCATCCGGGTGCTCGATTCAGCGGGATGCAAGGCGCGGATCCTCACCGCACCGGAGATCGCGTCGTCCACTGCCCAGGTCGCAAGAGGAGTCGCCAGCCACGAGGTCACCGAAACGTGGCGAAGTACCCCCTTGCCTGGTGTGTCCAACGTCGGATACGGAATCGAACCCCGTTTCATCACCACCTCGACCCTGACCCGAGTATGGGCAGTGGCAACGGTCGGGACGTCCGTGACAATTCGGTTGCGCCCCACGGGCGAACGCGGAGAGGCGAAGGTCAGTGCGACATGTCGCTTCACCACGCGCAATCCACCTGAGAACGCACCGCTGGCCGGTTTGGTCTCGCTTCGTGGGCGCCAGCGCGACGGATTGCTGACCAACCTGCCAACCGCATTGGCCGCGCTGGACCGCATCACGCCGCACATTCGCATGGACGGGGGCACACTCGACTCACTCGCTCTACCTCTTGCCGGGTGCGGCCAGCTCATCGGCTCGGACCGAAACGGGCACGGTGTCGCGGCCAGAATTTCGGGGCCAGGCGTCAACACCGTTTTTGTCGCCGGCGAACTCTATCTGGCTCAGCAATTGATCTTTCGAGCCATCGCGACCGGCGCACTGGTACTCATCCACACCGATCGACCGGAAGCATGGACCGCGCTCACCGACTCCATGGGAGTGCCTGACCGACTCCGCGTGTCCGGGCAGGGTGGTGGGCTCGAGGGCGCTTTCAACACTGTCGTGTTCGACGGAGTCGAGGGGTTACCGCCGCGTGCCGGCGTGACCGCGATCTACGTGTACGGACATCCACGCCAATGGCCTCGGATCGACCCTGAAATCTCGATAGTCCAGCCATTCGCACTCGGTGACAAGATCACAGTCGAAACCGGCCGCACGCGCGTCGAACTGACTCTGGTAACCATTGCTTCCGAGACCTCGTTCATCGGCCGTCCTCGAGCCGGCGACGCTCACCAGATGGCGTGATCGCGTATGTCCAAGATCAGCCAGGATAGGGATCACTCGCACGCTGCATCCGCAATCCGCTCCCCCACCAATGCAATTCACGAATCATCTTCTCGCTCGCATCGATCGCGATCGAATCGACGCCGTACGGCTCGTGTCCGAATTGCTTGCGTACCCGGTGAATGGTCACGCTTTGACGCACCGAGACCATGTGCAGCTCCGCCACTACCTGCCTCAGTTGTTCGACGGCCCGAACACCACCTGAAATCCCGCCGTAGGACACGAATCCGATCGGCTTGGCACGCCACTCGTGTTTCACGGAATCGAATGCGGTCTTGAGGGCAGCCGGGTACCCGTGGTTGTATTCGGAGGTCACAGCAACAACAGCGTCGGCTCGTCCGATTCGCTGGCGGAAAACCTCCGTGGCAGGTGAATCCGAGAAATCCTGGGGCAACGACAGCTCTCTGAGGTCGATCACCGATACGTTCCACGACGGGTTCGCGGTTGCGCGCTCGACAAACCAATCCGCCACTGCTCGTCCTATTCGCCCCTCGCGGACCGAACCTACGATGACTTCGACCTTCAAAGGTGCCATGAACGTCGATGCTAGCGACTCGTCACGCAGTGATCCCGTCCGTGATGAGTGCGGCCAGTTCCCGATACGCGCTGGCATCGTCCAACCCGGTAGCCCGATAGACCGCGCGTTGCTGGATCCGAACCATTGTCGCTGCGGCCGCATCAGCGACAAATGACGCGTGTACCCGCCGGAATGCGCCCGAATCCACTCCCTCGACGATGAGCGCTCGCACACGATCCGCGGCGATCGACGTGTTCTTCTCGTAAACCTGACTCGCCGACACCGATTCAGCCAGGTCTTCCATGAATTGACGGGACGCCGCGGTCAGTTGATCACCGACTGCTTCGAGATACACCGCGACTCGACGAGTCGGTGCCGCTTCGGCAGCGACGGCACTCTCCACCGCATCGGTCGCCGCACGGAAGAAGTGCACCGTCACAGCCCGCACCAGATCCTCTTTGCCGGCCGCCACGGTGTACAAGGTGCTCTTGGAGCAGTGCAGACGAGCTGAGATCTCGTCGAGCGTGAGGTGGGCGAAACCCTCGCTCAAGAACAGTTCGACCAATTGATCGAACAACTCTGCCCTGCGCGCAGTCGTCTTGTGAACCAGCCTTGCCATACGCAAGACAGTACTGCAGTATCGTTCTCAGTACTACTACCTAGCTAGGAGCCGACCGTGCCCGTCGAACGCCTGATGCCCAGCCAAGAAGCTCGCGATCTCATCGAACTGACGCGTGATGTCGCGGACAAGGTACTCGCGCCCAAGGTCAACGAATACGAGAAGGCCGAGAAGTATCCCGAAGGCGTGTTCCCCGCACTCGGACAGGCAGGCCTGCTGAGCCTTCCGTATCCCGAGGAATTCGGTGGCGGCGATCAGCCGTACGAGGTGTACCTCCAAGTCCTCGAAGAGATCGCCTCGCGCTGGGCAGCGGTTGCAGTGGCGGTGAGCGTACACAGCCTCTCGTGCTTCCCACTGTTCACCTTCGGCACCGACGAACAGAAGACCCGCTGGCTGCCGGACATGCTGGGCGGCAACACCATCGGCGCCTACAGTCTTTCCGAAGCGCAGGCCGGATCCGACGCCGCCGCATTGTCGTGCAAGGCGACGGCCACCGACGGTGGCTATCGCATCAACGGCTCGAAGGCCTGGATCACCAACGGCGGCAAGGCAGACTTCTACAACCTCTTCGCCCGCACCAGTGACGACGGCTCTCGCGGCATCTCCTGCCTCCTGGTGGACAAGGACACCGAAGGCCTCAGCTTCGGCAAGCCCGAGGAGAAGATGGGACTGCGCGCGGTCCCCACTGCATCCGCGAATTACGACGACGCCTTCGTCCCTGACGAGCGGTTGATCGGTCAGCGCGGCCAGGGATTGCCGATCGCCTTCAGCGCGCTCGACTCCGGCCGGCTCGGAATCGCTGCTGTTGCCGTCGGAATCGCTCAGGGCGCACTCGACGACGCGGTCGCTTACGCGAAGGAGCGCAAGGCATTCGGCAAGCGGATCATCGATCACCAGGGCCTCGGATTCGTCCTCGCGGACATGGCGGCCGCAGTTGACTCCGCGCGAGCCACTTACCTCGATGCAGCCCGCCGCCGCGACGCCGGAGTTCCGTATTCGCGCAACGCCAGCGTCGCCAAGCTCGTTGCCACCGACGCAGCAATGAAGGTCACCACCGACGCCGTTCAAGTATTCGGTGGGTATGGCTACACCCAGGACTTCCCCGTCGAGCGCTACATGCGCGAGGCCAAGATCACGCAGATCTTCGAGGGCACCAATCAGATTCAGCGTCTGGTCATCGCGCGCCAATTGGCGGGATAGTCGTCTACATGAAATGCCCTCCCACGCTGAGTGGGAGGGCATTTTCTATCAAGGCGGTCAGTCCCCGCAGCACCCACCCGAAGACGGAATCTCGCGGGTTTCACGGGTAATCGCGTTGCGGGCAGCCAGTTCCGAGTAGTCGGGGTAGTCCACGCGAACCAACGAAAGTCCGTGCGCCGGCGCAACGAGGATCGAACTCGACCGCGACGTTTCGTCGAGCAAACCTGCCACCCAGTCGGCGGTGCGGCGTCCCTCACCGACCGAGAGGACTGCCCCGACAAGACTCCGGACCATCGACCAGCAGAACGCATCGGCATTCACGTACGCCGTGAACACCGTGCCCTCCTGCGCCCAGTCGAAGCGTTGCAACTCCCGCACCGTCGTAGCGCCTTCTCGACGCTTGCAGAATGCCGCGAAGTTGTGCAGGCCCAGAAGCCGATTCGACGCTTCGTGCATCGCTGTGAGATCGAGTGGTTTGGGGTACGACACCGTATCGCGCGCGCGTAGGGGTTCCACTCCGAATGCCGCGTTGGTCACCCGGTACTCGTAGTAGCGCCGCATCGCCGAGAAGCGCGCATCGAAGTCACCCGGAACCACCGAGATCTGTTTGACCCGAACGTCCTTGGGCAGGAAGCGTGCAAGTCTGCGCACGAGTCGCGACGGATCGTCGGGGAGCAACTCGCCCGGGACGTCCACGTGCGCTACCTGTCCGGTGGCGTGGACACCGGCGTCGGTTCGACCGGCAACAGTCAGCTGAACCGGTTGCCGTAGTACCGTTCCCAACTTGTCTTCGATCTCACCGCACACGGTGCGCAGATCGGTTTGACGGGCCCAGCCCGAGAAGTCGGTGCCGTCGTAGGAGATGTCCAGCCGCAATCGAACGAGCCCGCCGTCCCCGATGGGGGCGGCGGGCTCGTTCGATTCAGCGTGTGCCGAAACCAAGGGAGACTAGTCCTTCTTGGCCTCTTCGGCCTCGGGAGCGTCGGCCGCAGTTGCGGTCTCGTCCTCGATGGCCTCGACGACTGCGTCAGCGTTCTCGACCTCAGCCTCGGTCGCGTCGGCCTCTACGGCCTCGACGACGTTCTCTGCGGCGGGAGCTTCCTGCGAGGACTTGACGCGACGAGCGCGGTCAGCCTCGGAGGTGACGGTCTTTTCCTTGACGAGCTCGATGATTGCCATCGGAGCGTTGTCGCCCTTGCGGGGGATCGTCTTGATGATGCGGGTGTATCCACCGTTACGGTCCGCGTAGAACGGGCCGATCTCGGCGAACAGGGTGTGAACGACATCCTTGTTGCGGATGACCTTCAGCACCTCACGACGGTGAGCCAGCGTGCCGGCCTTTGCGTGCGTGACGAGCTTCTCGGCGTAGGGGCGCAGTGCCTTGGCCTTGGACTCGGTGGTGGTGATGCGACCGTGCTCGAAGAGCGCGGTAGCCAGATTGGCGAAAATCGCCTTCTGGTGGGAAGCCGACCCGCCGAAGCGGGCACCCTTCTTGGGCTTGGGCATGATGATCTCCTAGTAAAGGACCTGAGCTGCTACAGCTGTTCGGTCTCGGCGTAGTCCTCGGTACCTTCGGCATCGCCGAAGGAACCGGCATCAGTGTCACTCCACGTTCCGGTGGCGGCGTCGTAGCCGGCAACGGTGGTGGGATCGAAGGATGCGGGGCTGTCCTTGAGGGACAGGCCGAGCGAATGCAGCTTGACCTTGACCTCGTCGATGGACTTCTGTCCGAAGTTGCGGATGTCGAGCAGATCGGACTCGGTACGGCCGACAAGCTCACCGACGGTGTGAACACCTTCGCGCTTGAGGCAGTTGTAGGAGCGGACCGTGAGGTCCAGATCCTCGATGGGGAGTCCGAAGGAAGCGATGTGATCGGCCTCGGCGGGCGAGGGTCCGATCTCAATTCCTTCTGCTTCGACGTTCAGCTCACGGGCCAGGCCGAAGAGCTCAACCAGGGTCTTGCCCGCCGAAGCGAGCGCGTCCCGTGCGGTGATGGAGTTCTTCGTTTCCACGTCGAGAACGAGCCGATCGAAGTCGGTGCGCTGTTCGACGCGAGTGGCCTCCACCTTGTAGGTGACCTTGAGCACCGGCGAGTAGATCGAGTCGACCGGGATACGGCCGATCTCTGCGCCGGACGCCTTGTTCTGGACGGCGGGGACGTAGCCACGACCGCGCTCGACAACGAGCTCGATCTCCAGCTTTCCCTTGTCGTTCAGGGTGGCGATGTGCAGATCAGGGTTGTTCACGGTGACGCCTGCCGGGGGCACGATGTCGCCTGCAGTAACAGCGCCGGGGCCCTGCTTGCGGACGTACATGGTGACCGGCTCGTCCTCTTCGGAGTTCACGACGAGGCCCTTGAGGTTCAGGATGATGTCGGTGACATCTTCCTTCACTCCCGGGACGGTGGTGAACTCGTGGAGAACGCCGTCGATACGGATGCTGGTGACAGCAGCGCCGGGGATCGACGAGAGCAGCGTGCGGCGCAGCGAATTGCCGAGCGTGTACCCGAAACCTGGCTCCAGGGGCTCGATGACGAACTTCGAGCGGTTATCAGCGATGACCTCTTCGGTCAGCGTGGGTCGCTGAGAAATGAGCATTGGTATTTCCTCCTGTACGGACGTCCACTATTTGACGCCCACGATGGGAAAGGGCCTGCGGCCCTGTGAGTGGTTGAGGAGTCCGGAGACTCCTCAACCACTCACGGGGTGCGAAGCGCCTTACTTCGAGTAGTACTCGACGATGAGCTGTTCCTGCAGAGCGATGTCGATCTGCGCGCGCTCGGGAAGCTGGTGAACCAGGATCCGCAGACGCGAGCCGACAACCTGCAGCCACCCGGGAACCGGGCGATCGCCGACGGTCTCACGCGCAACCTGGAACGGAAGCGTGGAGAGCGACTTCTCCTTGACATCGATGATGTCGTACTGCGAGACGCGGTAGCTCGGGATGTCGACCTTCTTGTTGTTCACGAGAAGGTGACCGTGCGTGACCAGCTGACGTGCCTGACGGCGCGTGCGAGCGAGGCCTGCGCGGTACACGACGTTGTCGAGACGCGACTCGAGGATGCGAAGCAGGTTCTCGCCGGTCTTGCCGGGGCGGTTGTTCGCCTCCTTGTAGTACAGGCGGAACTGCTTCTCCATGACGCCGTAGGTGAAGCGAGCCTTCTGCTTCTCCTGCAGCTGGAGCAGGTACTCGCTCTCCTTGATACGCGCGCGGCCGTGCTGTCCGGGCGGGTACGGGCGACGCTCGAATGCCTGGTCGCCTCCAACGAGGTCGACGCGCAGACGACGCGACTTGCGGGTGATGGGTCCGGTATAACGTGCCATTTTCTTCTACCTATCCTTCCCGCTATACCCGACGCCGCTTGGGCGGACGGCAGCCGTTGTGCGGCTGGGGGGTTACATCGGAAATGGTGCCGACCTCGAGGCCAGCAGCCTGGAGGGAACGGATTGCGGTCTCGCGACCGGATCCCGGTCCCTTGACGAAGACGTCAACCTTCTTGACACCGTGCTCCTGCGCCTTACGGGCAGCGCTCTCAGCAGCAAGCTGAGCGGCGAAGGGAGTCGACTTACGCGAACCCTTGAAGCCGACGTGTCCCGAAGACGCCCAGGAAATGACATTTCCGGCGGGGTCCGTGATGGACACGATGGTGTTGTTGAAGGTGCTCTTGATGTGAGCGGCGCCGTGCGGGATGTTCTTCTTATCCCTGCGACGCGTCTTCTGGGTCTTCTTCGGACCGGTGCTACGTGACTTCGGGGGCATTACTTCGCCTTCTTCTTGCCGGCAATGGTGCGCTTCGGACCCTTACGGGTACGGGCGTTGGTCTTGGTGCGCTGACCACGCACGGGCAGACCACGACGGTGGCGCAGGCCCTGGTAGCAGCCGATCTCGATCTTGCGACGGATGTCGGCCTGAACCTCGCGGCGAAGGTCACCCTCGACCTTGAGCGACTCCTCGATGTACTCGCGGAGCTTTGCCAGGTCCTCGTCCGAGAGGTCCTTGCTCCGGAGATCCGGGCTGACGCCGGTGGCGTCAAGGATTTCCTTGGAGCGGGTACGGCCGATGCCGTAGATGTATGTCAGTGCGATCTCCATGCGCTTTTCGCGAGGAAGATCAACACCAGAGAGACGTGCCATGGTGGCATTTCCTTATCGGTGTGCGGAGGTCTGCTCCCAGCCCTTCCCCTGTGCCTCTTGCCGAGTACCGACGCCCGAAGGCGCAGATGATCTCATCAACTAACTCAGTGGGGCCCCGGCCTCCGTGCCGGGGGTGAACCATTGTCCGACCTTGGCGATCGGTGAACGATCGCGTGGGGTCTCGTCAACAATGGCTGGTACTGGGAGGTCTTCTTTGCTTGTTGCCAAGCAGATCTTCGAAAAGCTAGATCTAGCCCTGACGCTGCTTGTGACGCAGGTTCTCGCAGATCACCATGACTCGACCGTTACGGCGAATCACTTTGCACTTCTCGCAGATCTTCTTGACGCTCGGCTGAACCTTCACGTCTTCTGATCTCCTGTTTTGTCGCAGCCCGCCGCGATGAACCGCGGCAGACATACTTCTCCCTGACCCAGGTCAGGTCCGGGAAGTTCGTTACTTGTAGCGGTAAACGATGCGTCCGCGCGACAAATCGTAGGGCGAGAGCTCCACGACAACGCGATCTTCCGGGAGGATGCGAATGTAGTGCTGACGCATCTTTCCGCTGATGTGGGCGAGGACCTTGTGGCCATTCTCGAGCTCAATGCGGAACATCGCATTGGGCAGCGGCTCGACTACTCGTCCTTCGACCTCGATGGCCCCGTCTTTCTTAGCCATATCCTCCGCGATCCGTTTGGTTTGGCATGCTTCGTGCATCGGCTTCCGTTACATTGGCACGCAATGGAAAGATCGTCGGCACTTCGGGGGCCCGATCCCGGAGCGATCCGGGCGTAGGCACACGAACTATCGACGCGCATAGCGCACCGCCTAGCCATGTTACGCGATGTAAACGACCAGGCCAAATGCGCCTCCGGTCAGGGTGACGACGCACACCGCTCCCCCATCGAAAAAGTCCCAGCCTCGACATGAGGCTGGGACTTCTCGAACGTGAATCATGCTCGCTGCCAACACTTGTCAGCGACGGCGTCAACTACTCCGGCCGGAGTGTCAGAATCCGCGGACCGTCCTCGGTCACAGCGACAGTGTGTTCCCAGTGCGCCGCACGGGACCCGTCGGTCGTCACAACGGTCCAGTCGTCGTCGAGAATCACCGTGTCGGTGGTGCCGAGCGTGAGCATCGGCTCGATCGCGAGGCACGATCCGACAACCAGTTCAGGACCCTTACCCGGGGCACCTTCATTGGCGAGGAACGGATCCATGTGCATTTCCCGACCGATTCCGTGTCCACCGTATCCGTCGACGATGCCGTAGGAACGACCGTGCAACTTCTCGGCGGCATGAGTACCGACCTCGATCGCATGCGAAACATCCGTCAGACGGTTACCGGCGATCATCGCCGCGATCCCGGCTTCCATCGAAAGCCGAGTGGCTTCGCTGAGTTCCTGATCGGCGACGCTGATCTCACCGACACCGAACGTCCAGGCAGAGTCACCGTGCCAACCGTCGAGGATCGCGCCACAGTCGATGGAAACGAGGTCGCCTTCAGCCAGGATGTCCTGAGCTGAAGGGATCCCGTGAACGACGCGATCGTTGACCGAAGAGCAGATCGAACCGGTGAAGCCGTGGTACCCGAGGAACGAGGGCACGGCGCCGGCGTCACGAATGACCGATTCTGCGACCGCGTTCAATTCCAAAGTGCTGACACCGGGCTTTGCTGCAGCGCGCACCGCCACCAGCGCCGAACCCACGATCGCACCGGCAGCAGCCATCGCGTCGAGTTCGCCCGCCGAGCGGAACGGAACAACCTTGCGTTTACGCCCGAAGACCATTACTTACCCAACGCTGCCAGTGCGCGTGCGTTGACCTCTTCGACCTCGCCGATCGCGTCGACGGAGACGATGCTGTCCTTGTAGTAATCGAACAGCGGTGAGGTCTCGTCGCGGTAGACCCGGAGTCGGTTGCGAATGACGTCCTCGGTGTCGTCTGCACGACCGCGGGCGAGCATGCGCTCGACCACGATGTCCTCGTCGACAACAAAAGAGAGGACACCGTCGAGCTTGGTGTCGAGATCCTTCAAGATTTCCTCGAGTGCCTGAGCCTGTTCGACCGAGCGCGGAAATCCGTCGAGAAGGAAACCGTTTGCTGCGTCCGGTTCTGCGACGCGAGCCTTCACCATGTCGTTGGTGATCGAACTCGGTACGAGTTCGCCGGCGTCGATGTACTTCTTTGCTTCCACACCGAGAGCGGTGGCCTGACCGATGTTCGCGCGGAAGAGATCACCCGTGGAGATATGGGGAACGCCGAACTTCTCGGACAAGATAGCGGCCTGGGTGCCCTTGCCGGCACCGGGAGGACCAAGGAGGACAAGTCTCACTTGAGGAACCCTTCATAGTTACGCTGCATTAGCTGACTCTCGATCTGCTTCACGGTGTCCAGGCCGACGCTGACCATGATCAGCACCGCGGTGCCACCGAACGGCAGGTTCTGCGCGCCGCCGCCATTCCCGATGTCGAGGAACAGGTTGGGCAGAACAGCAATGGTGCCGAGGTAAATCGCACCCGGAAGGGTGATGCGACTCAGCACGTAGTTGAGGTAGTCCGCGGTCGGCTGACCTGGTCGGATACCGGGGATGAAGCCGCCGAACTTCTTCATCTCGTCAGCGCGCTCTTCGGGATTGAAGGTGATGGCGACGTAGAAGTACGTGAAGAAGACGATCAGGCCGAAGTAGATCGCGATGTACACCGGGTTGGCCGGGTTCACCAGGTAGGTGTTGATGAGGCGCTGCCACCAACTGGGGTCGACCGCTGTACTGGCCGAAGTCAGCTGTGCGATCAAGTTCGGGAGGTACAGCAGTGAAGACGCGAAGATCACCGGGATGACGCCGGCCTGGTTCACCTTCAGAGGCAGGTACGTCGAGGATCCGCCGTACATCTTGCGTCCGACCATCCGCTTTGCGTACTGAACCGGGATCCGGCGCTGACCCTGCTCGACGAAGACGACACCGGCGATGATCAACAGCGCTGCGAGGCAGACGAAGGCGAAGACCAGTGGACCGCGGCTGTCGAGAATCGACTTGCCCTCGCTCGGGATACGCGATGCGATACCGGCGAAGATGAGGAGCGACATACCGTTACCCACGCCACGTTCGGTGATGACCTCGCCGAACCACATGACCATGGCAGCACCGGCAGTCATGACCAGCACGATGATGGCAAGACCGAAGATCGACTTGTCGGCGATGATGTCGTCACAGCCCTGGAGCAACTGTCCGCGTGCCGCAAGAGCGACGATGCCGGTCGACTGCAGGATTGCCAGAGCGATAGACAGGTAACGCGTGTACTGCGTCATCTTGGCCTGACCGGACTGGCCTTCTTTTCGAAGTTCCTCGAACTTCGGGATCACCACGGTCAGCAGCTGCACGATGATGCTTGCCGTGATGTACGGCATGATGCCGATCGCAAAGATCGACATCTGCAGCAGAGCGCCACCGGAGAACAGGTTGATCAGCGAGTAGATCCCTGCTGAGTCACCGGAGTTGGCGATATCGATGCACTGACGCACGCGGCCGTAGTCGACACCTGGGGACGGAATGAGAGCGCCGACCCGATACAGAGCCACCAAGCCGAGGGTGAAGAGGATCTTCCGCCTCAGGTCTGGGGTCCTGAGGGCCGAGACGAAGGCGGAAAGCAAAGATCCTCCTGGCACGACGGTAGGGAGACAGATCGTTTGACCTGTCGAACTTTTGAACTCTAACAGTGAGCATTTGGGAACTAAGCGGGCAGACCACGAAAACCGGGTAAGCCGAAGATACATTTGCCACTCGGTGACCAGAATACTGGCCCATCCGAGGCATGCACGACCAATCTGTGACAAGACCTGGTAGACGCCGATGGCCGCAGCGCAGCAAACGCTGCGCTGCGGCCATCGGACTAGCTACGCGTGATTACTCACAGCTCGGTGGCGGAACCACCGGCAGCAGCAATCTTTTCCTTGGCGGAACCGGTGAACTTGTCGACGGTCACCTGAACGGCAACTGTCAGTTCGCCGTCGCCCAGAACCTTGACGAGCTGGTTCTTGCGGACTGCGCCCTTGGCAACGAGATCCTCGACCGTGATTGCTCCACCTTCGGGGAACAGACGGGCGATGTCGCCGACATTGACGACCTGGTACTCGGTGCGGAACGGGTTCGTGAAGCCCTTGAGCTTGGGCAGACGCATGTGAAGCGGCATCTGTCCACCCTCGAAGCCCACGCGCACGGTGTTACGTGCCTTGGTGCCCTTGGTACCGCGACCTGCGGTCTTACCACGCTTGCCGCCCTCACCGCGTCCAACACGAATCTTGTTGGACTTGGATCCCGGAGCGGGGCGCAGGTGGTGCAGTTTGATGGTCATGGTTAGACCTCCTCAACTGTTACGAGGTGGCGCACCACGTTGATCAGACCGCGGTTCTGTGCGTTGTCCTCACGAACAACGGTCTGACGGATGCCCTTGAGACCGAGCGTGCGCAGAGAATCCTTCTGGTTCTGCTTGGTCCCGATGATGCTCTTGATCTGAGTGACCTTGAGATCTGCCATTACTTCACACTCCCAGCAGCCTGTGCGCGAGCGCGAAGCATGCCGGCGGGTGCAACCTCTTCGAGGGTGAGGCCGCGGCGAGCCGCAACTTCCTCGGGACGCTGCAGACCCTTGAGCGCAGCAACGGTCGCATGCACGACGTTGATGGCGTTGTCGCTACCGAGCGACTTCGACAGGATGTCCGCGATACCAGCGCACTCCAGCACGGCGCGCACAGCGCCACCGGCGATAACACCGGTACCGGGGCTTGCCGGGCGAAGCATGACGATGCCGGCAGCAGCCTCACCCTGAACGGGGTGAGTGATGGTGTTGGCGATCATCGGGACGCGGAAGAAGCTCTTGCGAGCCTCCTCGACACCCTTCTGGATGGCCGCGGGAACTTCCTTGGCCTTTCCGTAGCCGACGCCGACCAGTCCGTTGCCGTCTCCGACGATCACCAGAGCGGTGAAGCTGAAGCGACGACCACCCTTGACGACCTTGGAAACGCGGTTGATCGTGACAACGCGCTCGATGAACTGTGACTTCTCCGCAGCGTTTCCGCCACGGCCACCGTCGCGACGGTCACGGCCGCCACCACGGTTGTCCCCACGAGCGTTGCTGTTGTCACCGCTGTTGGGGCCATTCTGTCCGGCGGGTCCGCTTCCGCCGTCACGCCTTTGACGTCCCGGCATCAGGCTGTCCTTCCGTTGAAAATGTTGGTCATCAGAACTTCAACCCGCCTTCGCGAGCCGCGTCTGCCAGGGCCGCGATGCGACCGTGGTAGCCGTGTCCGCCGTGGTCGAAGACAACTGCTTCCACGCCGGCAGCCTTGGCGCGCTCGGCGATCAGCTGGCCGACCTTCGCGCTCGCAGCCTTCTTGTCGCCTTCTGCCACGCGCACGTCTGCTTCGATGGTCGACGCGGAGGCCAGGGTGTGGCCGGCCAGGTCGTCCACGAGCTGGACGTGGATGTGGCGCGAGGACCGGTTGACGACCAAGCGGGGACGCTCGGGCGTGCCGGAGACCTTCTTGCGGAGACGGAAGTGACGACGCGTCTTCGAGAGACGACGCTTGGTGGACGCATCCTTGCCCAGCGGAATCCGCTTGGCTTTCTGGTTTGCAGTCTGGCTCATATCACTTACCCGTCTTTCCGACCTTGCGGCGGATCTGCTCACCCTCGTAACGCACGCCCTTACCCTTGTACGGGTCCGGACGACGGAGACGACGGATGTTGGCCGAGATCTGCCCGACCTTCTGCTTGTCGATGCCGGACACCGAGAACCGGGTGGGCGACTCGACGACGAAGGTGATGCCTTCAGGAGCCTCGATCGGCACCGGGTGGCTGAAGCCGAGCGCGAACTCGAGGTCCTTGCCCTTCAGTGCCACACGGTAACCAACACCGTGGATCTCCATCTTCTTCGTGTAACCCTCGGTGACACCGGTGATGATGTTCGCAACCAGGGTCCGCGACAGACCGTGCAGCGCGCGGCTACGACGCTCGTCGTCGGGGCGCGTGACGCTCAGCGAGCCGTCCTCTGCCTTTTCGATTGCGATGGGCTCGGAGATGGTCAGCGCGAGGGTGCCCTTGGGACCCTTGACGGTGACATCCTGGCCGCTGATCGTGACGTCAACGCCCGCGGGGACGGTGACCGGAATCTTTCCAATACGCGACATTGTGGTGGCCTCCCTTACCAGACGTAGGCGAGGACTTCCCCGCCTACTCCTTGATTGGCCGCCTGGCGATCGGTGAGCAGACCGGACGACGTGGAGATGATGGCCACGCCGAGGCCTCCGAGGACCTTGGGCAGGTTGGTGGACTTCGCGTAAACCCGGAGACCAGGCTTGGAAACGCGACGCACGCCGGCGAGGCTACGCTCGCGGCTGGGACCGTACTTCAGATCGACGATGAGGGTCTTGCCGACCTCTGCGTCTTCGGTACGGAAATCGGAGATGTAGCCCTCGCGCTTGAGGATCTCGGCGATGTTCGCCTTGATCTTCGAGTGGGGAAGCTTCACCTCATCGTGGTACGCCGTGTTGGCGTTGCGCAGACGCGTCAAGAAGTCTGCGATGGGGTCAGTCATGGTCATAGGTCGACCTCGACACCTTTCTCGCTGTGGTTCCCATGCAACACCGGACGAATCCGATCGTGGGCCTCCAGCAATTCGGCTGGGCCGTCCGACTTGTGTCAGACGGCGTAAGTTACCGCACCGAGCTGAACGCATGCGTCAGCCACGGCAACCGCTCTAGTGTAGGGAACTTTGGCGCAGGTGTCCACCGGGATGCCACGTCGGCTCCCCCACCGCCACCCGAAGGTCGCCGATCGGGAAGGTATCGACGCACCCCGAAATCTGAACTGTTCGTTCGGGACCGAAGAACGACATCGACGAACGATGATCACTTTCAACCAGAGTCGCAGCGGGACAGTTCTTTTCAGGATCGGCGCGATACACAACTCGATGGAAACCACGAATGGACGTGGGCTCCAAAGGAACCCACGTCCATTCACATGCGTGGTGTGACGAAGCCCGAGGGCCTCAGATCACCAAGAGCTCTTGCGAACTCCGGGAAGCTCGCCGGCGTGAGCCATCTCGCGAACGCAGATACGGCACAAGCCGAACTTGCGGAACACCGAGTGCGGGCGACCGCACCGCTGGCAGCGGGTGTAGGCGCGAACCGCGAACTTGGGCTTCTTGTTGGCCTTGTTGACCAATGCCTTCTTAGCCATGCGCTCAGTTCTCCTTGAACGGGAAGCCGAGGTGCTTGAGCAGTGCACGGCCTTCTTCGTTGTTGGTTGCGGTGGTCACGACGGTGATGTCCATACCGCGGGGGCGATCGATCTTGTCCACGTCGATCTCGTGGAACATCGACTGCTCGTTGAGGCCGAACGTGTAGTTGCCGTTGCCGTCGAACTGGTTGCCCGAGAGACCGCGGAAGTCGCGGATACGGGGCAGAGCGACAGACACGAGGCGGTCCAGGAACTCCCACATGCGGTCGCCACGGAGGGTGACGCGTGCGCCGATGGGCATACCTTCGCGGAGCTTGAACTGCGCGATGGACTTACGTGCCTTGCGGATCTCGGGCTTCTGGCCCGTGATCAGCGACAGGTCATGGACAGCGCCGTTGATCAGCTTGGCGTCACGGGCAGCGTCGCCGACGCCCATGTTGACGACAACCTTGACGACGCCGGGGATCTGCATGACGTTCGAGTAGTCGAACTCGCTGTTGAGCGCGTCCTTGATCTCAGCGCGGTAGCGTGCCTTGAGGCGCGGCTGGACCTTGTTTTCGGTGGAGGTCATGTCAGATGTCCTTCCCGTTCTTCCGGGAAATCCGAACGCGCTTGCCGGACTCTTCGTCGGTGCGGTAGCCCACGCGGGTGGGGTTTCCGTCCGAGTCGACGACTGCAACGTTGGAAACGTGGATCGGGGCTTCCTGCGTGACGATGCCGCCGGAGGATGCTCCGCGCTCGTTCGCGGAAACCGCGGTGTGCTTCTTGATTCGGTTCACGCCTTCGACGAGGACCTTGTCGGTCGCGGGGTAGGCCTGAATGACCTTGCCCTTCGCGCCCTTGTCCTTGCCGGCGATGACCAGAACGGTGTCACCCTTGTGCACCTTCATCACAGCACCTCCGGGGCAAGCGAAACGATCTTCATGAACTTCTTCTCGCGCAGCTCACGGCCGACGGGTCCGAAGATGCGGGTTCCACGGGGATCACTGTCAGCCTTGATGAGCACTGCAGCGTTCTCGTCGAACTTGATGTAGGAACCGTCCGGACGACGGCGCTCCTTGGTCGTGCGAACGATGACGGCCTTGACGACCTCACCCTTCTTGATGTTTCCACCGGGGATTGCGTCCTTGACGGTGGCGACGATGACGTCACCGATCCCGGCGTAGCGACGTGACGAACCGCCGAGAACGCGGATGCAAAGGATTTCCTTGGCACCCGTGTTATCAGCGACGCGAACTCGCGACTCCTGCTGAATCACTTGATCTCCCTAGACCTGGAATTTCGTGCGCAACGGATTACCGACCCGGTGCGCGCGGTCATTGTTGCCACCTGCGTCGTGTCTGAGCTGCAGTCCCACCGACTGACGTCGGGAGACGATCACTGCAAGCACCGTTCGAGCTGCGCACGTGAAGACACACCTCTGCCACAGGCAACCGTTCTATTGTAGGGAAGGGTTCACCGAATACCAAATCAGCCGTACTCGACGCAACTCGAACCCTTCGCCCGGAAAGCCCCGAAAGCCCCCGGAAAGCCCCCGGAAAGCCGAATGGCCCACTCCCCCAAGGGGAAGCGGGCCATTCGGTGATACTCGATCAGCTCGAGGATTCGATCAGGCTTACTTGGCCTTTTCGAGGACCTCGACCAGACGCCAGTGCTTCGTCGCGGACAGCGGACGGGTTTCCATCAGCTGAACGCGGTCGCCGACGCCGGCAACGCCGTTCTCGTCGTGCGCCTTCACCTTGGTCGTACGGCGGATGATCTTGCCGTAGAGCTTGTGCTTGACGCGGTCTTCGAGCTCGACCACGATCGTCTTTTCCATCTTGTCGGACACGACGTATCCGACACGGACCTTACGGCTCGCGCGCTCTTCTGTGCTCACTGCTTTTTCCTCACTCATGCCGCGTCACCTGCATCCGGACCCACAGCGAGTCCGAGCTCACGCTCACGCAGGACGGTGTAGATGCGCGCGATCTCGTGACGAACGGTGCGCAGTCGTCGGTTGTTGTCCATCTGGCCGGTAGCCATCTGGAAACGAAGGTTGAAAAGCTCTTCCTTCGACTCACGGAGCCGGGTGACCAGCTCGTCTTCACTGAGCTCGCGGAGCTCTGCTGCTGGGGTTCCAGTAGCCATCAGAACTGCTCCTCTCTGGTCACGATCCGGCACTTGCACGGGAGCTTGTGCATCGCGCGGCGCAGGGCCTCACGAGCAATCTCCTCGTTGGGGTATGTCATCTCGAACAGAACGCGTCCGGGCTTGACGTTGGCAATCCACCACTCGGGCGAACCCTTACCGGAACCCATTCGGGTTTCGGCCGGCTTCTTCGTGAGGGGGCGATCCGGGAAGATGTTGATCCAGATCTTGCCGCCACGCTTGATGTGCCGAGTCATGGCGATACGAGCGGACTCGATCTGCCGGTTGGTGATGTAGGCAGGCTCGAGAGCCTGGATGCCGTAGTCACCGAAGGTCACCTGGGTACCGCCCTTGGCGGCACCCGAACGGCTCGGGTGGTGCTGCTTGCGGTGCTTGACCCGCCGTGGGATCAACATGCGTCAGCCCTCCTGATTCTGTTCAGTTGCGGGAGCATCGGCGGTTGCGGTCGCTGCGCGGCCGGCCTCGGTGCTGGTCGCAGTGGTACCGGTGGCACCGGAACGACGCGGACGGCTCGGACGCTCACGACGCGGGCGATCCCCGGCCGGTGCGGCCGTGTTGGCGGCGAGCTCACGCTTGCCACCGACGATGTCGCCCTTGTAGATCCAGACCTTGACGCCGATGCGACCGAAGGTGGTCTTGGCCTCGTAGAGGCCGTAGTCGATGTCCGCACGAAGCGTGTGCAGCGGCACACGGCCTTCGCGGTAGAACTCCGACCGGGACATCTCGGCGCCGCCGAGACGACCGGAGCACTGAACGCGGATTCCCTTGACGTTGGGCTGACGCATGGCCGACTGGATGGCCTTGCGCATTGCACGACGGAAGGCAACGCGGTTCGAGAGCTGCTCGGCCACACCCTGTGCGACGAGCTGTGCTTCAGCTTCTGCGTTCTTGACCTCGAGGATGTTCAGCTGAACCTGCTTGCCGGTCAGCTTCTCGAGCTCGGAGCGGATGCGATCGGCTTCGGCGCCGCGGCGGCCGATGACGATGCCCGGACGTGCAGTGTGGATGTCCACGCGAACACGGTCACGGGTGCGCTCGATTTCGACCTTCGCGATTCCTGCGCGCTCCATGCCGGTGGCGAGGAGCTTACGGATCGCGACGTCTTCCTTGACGTACTCCGCGTACTGCTTGTCTGCGTACCAGCGAGACTTCCAGTCGGTGGTGATGCCGAGACGGAAGCCGTGCGGGTTGATTTTCTGGCCCACTACTGAGCACTTCCCTTCCGGCGATTACGGGTCGATGTTCCGGTCTTCGGCAGGCTCTCCACGATCACGGTGATGTGACTGGTGCGCTTGCGAATACGGAACGCACGTCCCTGTGCACGCGGCTGGAACCGCTTGAGGGTCGCGCCCTCGTCCACGAACGCCGTAGCAACGACAAGCGTGCTGGGGTCGAGGTCGAGGTTGTTCTCGGCGTTGGCTGCTGCGGAGGCGATCACCTTGGCGACCGGCTCGCTCGCTGCCTGCGGCGCGAACTTCAGGATGTTCAGGGCGTCTTCAACCGAGCGCCCGCGGACCAGGTCCACAACTCGACGTGCCTTCATCGGCGTAACGCGAACGTGCTTCGCTACAGCCTTGGCAGTCGGGTTGGCGGTTTCGGTGTTGCTCATCGCCTCTTCGCCTTCCGATCATCCTTGATGTGACCCTTGAACGTGCGGGTCGGTGCAAACTCTCCGAGCTTGTGTCCGACCATGGAGTCGGAAACGAACACGGGGACGTGCTTGCGGCCGTCGTGAACTGCAAACGTGTGGCCGATGAAGTCCGGGATGATTGTCGAACGACGGGACCAGGTCTTGATGACCTGCTTCGTTCCCTTTTCGTTCTGTACATCCACCTTCGCGAGGAGGTGGTCATCGACGAACGGGCCCTTCTTAAGGCTGCGTGGCATCCTTCACTCCCTCCTAGCGCTTGTTCTTGCCGGTGCGGCGGCGACGGACGATCATCTTGTCGCTTGCCTTGTTCTTGCGGGTACGGCCTTCAGGCTTACCCCACGGGCTGACCGGGTGGCGTCCACCTGAGGTCTTGCCCTCGCCGCCACCGTGCGGGTGGTCGACCGGGTTCATCACGACACCACGAACGGTCGGGCGCTTGCCCTTCCAACGCATACGGCCGGCCTTGCCCCAGTTGATGTTCGACTGCTCGGCGTTGCCGACCTCGCCGACGGATGCGCGGCAGCGCACGTCGACGCGACGGATTTCACCGGAAGGCATACGCAGCGTGGCGTAGCTGCCTTCCTTACCGAGGAGTTGGATGCTGGCGCCTGCGGAACGAGCCATCTTGGCTCCGCCGCCGGGACGCAGTTCCACACCGTGGATGGTGGTACCAGTCGGGATGTTGCGCAGCGGCAGGTTGTTGCCCGGCTTGATGTCGGCGCCTGCACCGGACTCGACCGGTGAACCCTGCACCAGGCCCTTGGGGGCGATGATGTAGCGCTTCTCACCGTCTGCGTAATGCAGGAGTGCGATGTTTGCTGTGCGGTTGGGGTCGTACTCGATGTGAGCGACCTTTGCCGGGATGCCGTCCTTGTCGTTGCGACGGAAATCGATCAGTCGGTATGCACGCTTGTGTCCGCCACCCTTGTGACGGGTGGTGATACGACCGTGTGCGTTACGTCCACCGCGACCGTGCAGCGGGCGAACCAGCGACTTCTCGGGGGTTGACCGAGTGATCTCGGCGAAGTCCGAGACGCTCGAGCCACGACGGCCCGGTGTTGTCGGCTTGTACTTACGGATTGCCATGAGTCTTCTCGTCCTCTATGTCTCGTCAAGTCCCGGCGCTTACGCGACCGGTCCTCCGAAGATCTCGATGGGCTTGCTGTCAGCGGACAGGGTCACGAGCGCGCGCTTGGTGTCCTTGCGCTTGCCGTAACCGAATCGGGTCCGCTTACGCTTGCCCTGACGGTTGGCGGTGTTGACGCTGGTCACCTTGACGCCGAAGACCTTCTCGACGGCAATCTTGATCTGCGTCTTGTTCGAGTCCGGGTGCACCAGGAAGGTGTAGGTGCCTTCCTCGATCAGTCCGTAGGACTTCTCGGAGATGACCGGAGCGAGCAGGATGTCGCGGGGGTCAGCGATGGTGCTCACTTGGCGTCCTCCTTGTTCTGAGCGCTCTCTGCGGGCCCGTGGATGAACGCGTTGAGTGCCTCGACGCTGAACACGACATCGTCTGCATTGAGCACGTCGTAGGTGTTGAGCTGGTCGGGTGCAATGGGATGCACGCCTTCCAGGTTCTGCACGCTCTTCCAAGCGGCTACATCCTGGCGACCCACGACGAGCAGCAGCTTCTTGCGATCCGAAATCTCGCCGAGGAACGCGATTGCGCCCTTGGTCGAAGGCGTCTGCCCTGCAACCAGTTCGGTGATGACGTGGATGCGCTCGTTGCGTGCGCGGTCAGAGAGGGCTCCGCGAAGAGCGGCTGCCTTCATCTTCTTGGGGGTGCGCTGGCTGTAGTCACGCGGCTGCGGGCCGTGAACGGTTCCGCCGCCGACGAACTGCGGTGCGCGAGTCGAGCCCTGGCGTGCGCGGCCGGTGCCCTTCTGGCGGTACGGCTTCTTGCCACCGCCGCGGACGTCGCCGCGGGTCTTGGTGGAGTGGGTTCCCTGACGAGCAGCTGCGAGCTGCGCGACGACAACCTGATGGAGAAGCGCGATGTTGGCCGGAGCGTCGAAGATCTCAGCGGGGAGATCGACGGTGCCGTTGGTCTTGCCGCCGGCGACCTTGACGTCCAGGGTCAACTTGGTCTCGGTGCTGGTCATGCCCGTGCACCACCCTTCACTGCACTCTTGACGATCACGAGGCCGCCCTTGCGGCCGGGGATCGCACCCTTGATCAGCAGCAGGCCGTTCTCGGCATCCACCTTGTGGACCGAGAGGTTCTGCGTCGTGATGCGGTCGCTACCCATGCGTCCGGACATGCGCATGCCCTTGAACACGCGGCCGGGAGTTGCACAGCCACCGATGGAGCCCGGGCGGCGGTGAACAGCCTGGGTACCGTGCGACGCGCCCTGTCCCTTGAAGCCGTGACGCTTCATGGTTCCGGCGAAGCCCTTGCCCTTGCTGGTTCCGGTGACGTCGACGTATGCGCCGTCCTCGAAGACCTCGGCGGTGAGCTCCTGGCCGACCTCGTAGTCGGAGGTGTCCGCAACGCGGAGCTCCACTACGTGGCGACGCGGGGTCACACCAGCCTTGGTGAACTGGCCGGAAGTCGGCTTGTTCACCTTGCGCGGGTCGATGGCGCCGAACGCGAGCTGAACGGCGCTGTAGCCGTCACGCTCTTCGGTACGGATCTGGGTTACGACGTTCGGCCCAGCCTTCACGACGGTGACCGGGACAACCCGGTTGTTCTCGTCGAAGACCTGGGTCATGCCGAGCTTGGTGCCCAGGATTCCCTTGATCTTGGTATCAGTCATTGTTTTTGTCTCCGCCGTCACTGAATGTTCACGTCGACACTGGCCGGAAGGTCGATGCGCATGAGCGCGTCAACCGTCTTCGGCGTCGGGTCGAGAATGTCGATCAGCCGCTTGTGAGTACGCATCTCGAAGTGCTCGCGCGAGTCCTTGTACTTGTGCGGCGAGCGGATGACGCAATATACGTTCTTCTCGGTCGGCAACGGCACAGGTCCAACGACGCGGGCACCCGTACGGGTTACCGTCTCGACGATCTTGCGCGCTGACGCGTCGATCGCCTCGTGGTCGTAGGCCTTGAGCCTGATGCGGATCTTTTGTCCCGCCACGCTTAGTGTCCTTTTCTTGCCGCGTTTCGTAGCCCGCCTGGTCAGGCTCGAGCTACCTCGTCTGCACAGTCCTTGCCTGGACGATGACACGACGAACACTGAAGCGATCGGGACCAAGTCCGAAAGTTCGGAAGACCGTGTTAGCGGTAAACCGAGCATCGGATCAGATCAGGATCTGCTGCCGCTGTTCGTTTGTCATTGTTCTCCGGTACACGCGGTCGGGCGTGTCGCCTTCTCACTCATCCTGCGCCGGACAATCTTTCGATCATCTGGCGCGTGATGCGTACCGGACGTGTTCGATGTCGAACACAAAGTAGGTACTGCTTCCGTCCTGCATTACTTCTCGTCTTGCATGTCTTGCATGGTCACAGTCGTTGACCCGATTACCCTGACGGGATCTGCGATCGATCGTCTGTGACGTCTTACCCTTACCCGATCACGGCCGCAAACGACCGCGTCCCGGACAAGGCAACCCGACCAGTATGCCGTACCTGGCCCGATTCCTCAACTCCCCCGAACCAGCCTTTCCGAGTGAGCTGCGCGACAACAACCTTACTCAGAAGTAAGATAGTCCGATGACTACTTCCAGCCCCACCTATCGCGGATGGCAGAAATTGCCGGACAACGCCCTCGGACATGCAGTTTTCTCGGCGGCGATGTCCATTCGCGTGCCCTACTTCGCCTCCGTTCTCCCCCGGGTGACCAAGTTGGAACCGGGCCTGTGCGAGGTCCGCTCCCCCAAATGGTGGGGCGTCCACAACCATCTCGGCACTTTTCACGCGATCGCAGCATGCAATCTCGCGGAGGTCGCAATGGGCATGCTGAGCGAAGCGACGGTTCCGAACTCGCACCGCTGGATCCCCAAGTCCATGAAGGTCGACTACCTCGCCAAGGCCGAGACCGGACTGCGGGCGGTCGCCCGACTCGAGACTTTGCCGGACTTCGCGGCGATCGAGAGTGGCACGGAACTTCTCGTTCCCATCTCGATCTTCGACCGGGGCGGCAAGGAAGTAGTCCACGCCGAAATCACCACCTGGGTCTCCCCCAAGTAGGCACTCACGAACCCGCCTGCATCGCAACCTGATTCGCCCGCCAAACAGGTTTCGCAGAATTAGGCACCACCGCAGGTTTCGGCGAATGACGATCGTGGAACACCTCCCCGAACGGCGATGGTCGGTCGGGGTGCCGGTGTCCGGAGGTGGGTTGCGTTCCGGGCACCACATTGTCGACCTCGCGTCACGCCGAGCACCGGGAGGCCTCGTGGAAGAGTTCTTGACCACAACGAGTTCCGAAGCAGGCACGCAGACCTCGTCGTATCCGGACGAGGCCGAGGGATTGGACAGCTTCCGGCGCGACCTCGACGCCATCGACGCTCTACTTCTCGAGACGGTGCGGCAGCGGCTGGAACTCTGCCTACGCATCGGCGAGTGGAAGCGCTCCCGCGAGGTTCCGATGATGCAACCCGGCCGCGTCCGCCTCGTGCAGGAGCGGGCGCGTGAATTCGCCCGTAGACACGACCTCTCCCCCGACTTCTTCAACGCCCTGTACGAGCTGATGATTGCCGAGACCTGTCGACTCGAAGACCTGGTGATCAACGCACCTGTTGAGGAGGAGGACACTGTTCGGGAATCCGTCGGACCGAGATCAGGATCATCGACATGAGTTCCCGCACCCTTCTGGTGGACAATTACGACTCGTTCACCTACAACCTGTTCACCCTGTTGACCGAGGTCAACGGGGTTGTGCCGACCGTGGTCCGCAACGACGCGGATTGGGATTCCATCGATCTCGCGTCATACGACAACGTGGTCATCTCCCCAGGTCCCGGCCGGCCGGATCGCGACCGTGATTTCGGAATCAGCCGCCGTTTCATCGAAGAAGCGCCTCTCCCACTTCTCGGTGTCTGTCTCGGCCACCAGGGCCTGTGCGAGTTGTTCGGCGCGGACGTGGTGGTTGCGCCCGTACCGATGCACGGCCGAATTTCGCTGATCGATCACGACGGCTCGGGCATCTTTGCCGGACTTCCGTCGCCGTTCCGAGCTGTTCGCTACCACTCGTTGACCGTCGAGAATCTGCCGAACGCCTTCGTTCGTACCGCGTGGACGTCCGACGGACTGCTCATGGGTGTCCGGCACCGGACCAAGCCGATGTGGGGCGTTCAGTTCCATCCGGAGTCCATCAGTACCGAGTTCGGCATAGATTTGCTCGCGAACTTCCGCGATCTGTCCGTCGGACGCACTCTGGATTCGGTGATCCGACCCGAACCGACTTCGCAAACACCCGACCTGCGGCCGGCGATCAACTACGACGTCGACGACGTGACTCTCGATTTTGCAGTGGACCCGTCGGCGGCCTATGCAGCACTGTTCGCCGACGGCCCGAACGCGTTCTGGCTGGACCGCGCGGCAACCGCAGAGCCGAGTGCGCGCTTTTCGATACTCGGCGATTCGTCGGGGCCGCTGGCCGAGTTCATCACGTACGACGTGCAAGCCGAGGTACTGACTGTCAGCCGAAAAGGCTTGTCCGACGAGCACATTCGAGTTCCGTTCTTCGATTACTTGGACGCACAACTCGCGACACGCTTCGTGCCCTCGCATCCGGAACTCGACTTCAACCTCGGCTACGTGGGCTACCTCGGCTACGAACTGAAAGCACAGACCGGAGGAAGGGCAGTCCATCCGGCACCCACTCCTGATGCCGCTCTGGTGTTTGCCGATCGCGCCGTCGTCATCGATCACACCGTCGGCCGCACTCACGTTTTGAGGTTGCGCGAGAAAGTCCGGGACGCCGGCTATGACGATTGGCTCGAATCGACCGTCGACACCTTGGCGCGGATCGGCGCGGACCTTCCGGAACGCACCCCGGTTCCGCTGATCAGCGACACCGTCTGGACGCAGGCTCGCCTGCGGCATGATCGCGATCAGTACCTGTCGTTGATCGGAACGGCCCTCTCGGAGATCCGGGCGGGTGAGTCCTACGAGGTATGTCTGACCAACATGGCGAGCGTCCACGAGACGATCGATGCACAGCAGGCGTTCGAGTATCTGCGCTCGATCAATCCGACGCCGTACAGCGCACTTCTCGACTTTACCGGCATCTCGGTGGTCTCGGCCTCGCCTGAGCGGTTCCTTCGTGTCGACTCGGACGGCAACGTCGAGTCGAAGCCGATCAAAGGGACCCGTCCGCGCGGCGTCACCCGAGCGCGTGATGCTGCGCTACGGCAGGACCTGCTCGACAGCGAGAAGGACCGCGCCGAGAACCTGATGATCGTGGACCTCACTCGCAACGACCTCACCAAGGTCTGCGTTCCGGGAAGTGTCCACGTTCCGAGGCTGTTCGCGATCGAGTCGTACTCGTCCGTTCACCAAATGGTGTCGACGGTGCGCGGACACCTGAGTCCGGGGTCGTCGGCGGTGGACTGTGTGCGTGCCGCGTTCCCCGGTGGATCGATGACCGGCGCCCCGAAGGTACGGACGATGGAGATCATCGACCGCCTCGAATCAGGCCCACGTGGGGTCTACTCGGGATCGATCGGGTACTTCGCGCTCGGTGGCGCCGCAGACCTCTCGATCGTGATCCGGTCGCTGGTCTGCACCGAGAGCGGCGTGACCTTCGGAATCGGCGGTGCCATCACAGCGTTGTCCGATCCGGAAGAAGAATTCGACGAGACCACGGTCAAGGCGTCCACGCTGCTCCGTGCGCTCGATGCGGTTTCCTCGCGGGTCCTCGAGTACGGCGGGTAGATCCAGCCATGACGGCGGCATCAGGCACCGCGACGGTTGTCGGCGGCCTGGGTGCCGTCGGATCCATGTTCGTCGAACTGCTTCGCGCCGGGGGGTCGACGGTCACCGTCGTCGACCCAGCAGGCAGCGATCCTGACGGAGATGTAGTCGTCGGAGACATCACGAAACCCAGTGACCGGGTCCTCGCACACGTGGAGTCCTCGAGCGTCATCGTGCTCGCCGTTCCCGAACAGGTCGCTCTAGCCGCACTACCGAGCCTTCGAGCATCCGGCGCTCTCGTTGTGGACACACTGTCGGTCAAATCGCGGATGGACGCGGCAATCGCCGACGCCGGCCGAGAAGGGGAGTTCCTCGGACTCAACCCCATGTTCCGTCCGTCGCTCGGACCGCGCGGTCGGGCCGTCATCGCAGTGCCGTACGTCGACGGTCCGCAGTCCGCCAGATTCCTCGACGTCGTGCGCTCGTGGGGAGTGTCGGTCGCGGTGATGGACGCCGATCGTCACGACCGGTTGGCCGCAGCTACCCAGGTTCTGACACACGCGTCGGTGCTGGCTTTCGGCGTTGCCCTGGCGGAACTCGGAGTTTCTGCGGACGAACTCCTCGCGGTCGCCCCTCCCCCGCATCGGACCTTGCTCGCGCTCCTGGCGCGGATAGCCGGCGGCGAACCGGAGGTGTACTGGGACGTACAAGCGGGCAATCCGTATGCAGGTGCGACACGAAAAGCACTGTTCGATGCCACCTCACAGGTGGACACGGCGGCCGAGACGCTCGGCGACTTCACGACGCTGATGAAAACCGCCGAGGCAGCGCTCGACGATCACTCCGGCGAATTGAACGCGGAGTGCCAGAGCTTGTTCGATCGCATTGCCGAAGGGCACAGAGAGTAGGGAACGATGAGACCTGGAGTGAGTCCGCCCAGCCTCCCGGAGTACGACGCCTCGGATCCGGTCGAGAGTGCAATCGTCAGTCGGCTTGCGAGCAATTGGGCGCGCCGGGCAACCGTGAAGAAGGCGGAGCCGGAACTGGACGATCTCTTCGATTCGTCGTTGTCCGACTACCCCGAAGCACTTCTCCCGTTCGCGGAGCATCCGACCTACCTGGCATTGAGTCCCGAGCAGAAGCAACGCCTGCAAGCCTGGGCATGGATCGCGTTCAACAAGAACGTCATGGACATCGAGAAGTACGTCGTCAATCCCGGCTTCGACGTTCTCGCCGAAGACCGACTCGGCGTCGGACTCGGAGATTGGGCTGCAGTGGCCGTCAATCAGGCGATGGTCGACGAGCAATATCACACGCTCATGCACTTCAATGCCAGTTCAGCGACCCGTCGAGGCAGGGGCTGGGCGCTTCCGGCCAAGGCACTGCCAGACGTCCTGACGGTCCACACGCGGGCGCAAGCCCTCGACGCAGCCGAGGGGTCTCGCAAGATCGCCCTGACACAGTTGGCGTTCATGACCGTCGCCGAGGTGTCGATCACCGCATACCTCGACCTGATCTCGGATGACCCGGGCGTGCAGTCGATCAACCGCGCGACGATTCGGTTGCACGCTCGCGACGAGTACTGCCATGCCTCGATTGCCGGGGAACTAGCCGTGTTGGTCTGGGATTCCCTGGATCGTGGAGATCGCAGCTATTTATTGGAAGGTTTCGAGGACGCGATGCGTGCGTTCAGCGGGACCGACTTCGGCGCGTGGCGAGCAATCATGGAAATTGAAGCCATACCTGGAGGACGGAAGATGCTCGATGATGTCGCATTGGAACCGCGCAACGAACTGTTCGTGCAGGACTACAGTGGAATAACGTCCCTGCTCCAAAAGCTACAAGTTGCACCGGAAGTAACAATCGCAGCAGAAAAATATTCTGCCAGTTAATCCCGTGCAATAAAAGAAATAGTTCGCAACGAACCCGAACCAGTAATTGTCCGCAATTATCGGGCACTCCCGATTATTCAGCTAAACACGAGCATTCTCGAATAAATACCGGACGGATTTATCAAGAAAAGACGGGAAGATCCCGCGCCCGCTGCCTCCGACCCAAGACCCGAGAAGAGAGTTGTCCGGAATTCTTGTCATACATTCGATAAAGAGGCCACAAGATTGCATGCAGAATACTGTCCGCTGCGATCAAGAATGTTAACTTCCAATTCGATACACCATGATGCTCGAGGGTTTTCTTCGATGCTCGATTATATCGTGCATACACGCGCGGCGAACTAACTCCACGCCTACCCGAAACCTTTGCGGCCATGCTCGAGATCTGCCCCACTGCGCAACGAACATGCGCCATGCAGAGGGATAGATCGATATCCTCGTGAATGTCGGTTCGATCGCTGACCGCATCCCTAACGGCCAACCAAGCCGACCGACGCATCGCCATGTTACTGCCTGGAACTGCAACAACGGGCCGAACCGCCCCCTGGGCCCCGCGACCGAGTCGCCAATTCGTCCATCGGCGCTGAAGGCCGGCGATCGGAGATTCATAAAGGTAAGTCAGGCCAGTTACGCCCGAGAAATCGTCGCGACGCTCGAAGAATTCGTGAACCGCAACGGCCCAGTTTTCCCCCACGATCGTATCCGCGTCGATACGTCCGATAATTTCTCCACTAGCCGCGTCAAACCCTTTGTTTCTCGCATGCACCACCCCGGGTCGGGATTCTTTGAGAAGCCGAACCTTGGGACAACTACTTTGATACTTCTTGATCAACTCGGAAGTGTTGTCCGAGGAATTATTGTCAACGACGATGATTTCGTCGACATATTCACCTTGAGCAATGAGCGCTTCGATGCACGTTTCGATGTATTCAGATTCATTAAAAGCCGGAACAACCACCGACAACGTCGCGTTCGCCATTTCCCAACGGTATCGCGAATCTCCCCACAAGACATTGAGCAGCGGGCCCAGAGGACCAACCGGAAGGAATCGGGGGACTTTCGTCACCGGTCAAATCAAAGACCTCCGGTCCGCGCAACCGAATACCCACCTGCGCAGATGCGTTGAAAATCCATTTGGTCATTCGTTCAATTAGAGGAGATCTTTACGTTACAAAGAATATTTGTGATTCTTGCCACAAGGTGAAATCGAAGGTGAGAGTTGCTGGCAGGAGCCAAATACCCCCTCTCACGCGTCCGATTGCCCGAGTGTCGGTTTGACCCTCCGGTAACATCTGAGCGGAGATCACGGATAGAAGACAGAAGGCATCTGTGCGCCCGTCGGGAGCGCGTGCCCGTTCCGACAATGCAGACAGCGGAGTGTTGATGCCCTTTTCCACGGACGCAGCGGTACTAGTGGAGGACGTACACAAGTCCTTCAAGAACGTGCACGCGCTGCGAGGGATCAACTTCACCGCCCCACGTGGGACAGTGCTCGGCATCTTAGGTCCCAACGGCGCAGGCAAGACAACGACGGTGAAGGTCCTCTCCACGCTCATTCGTCCCACCAGTGGACGCGCGATGGTGGCCGGCTATGACGTCGTGCGCAACGCTCCAGAGGTTCGACGCTCCATCATGATGACCGGGCAGTTCGCCGCCCTGGACGATTCTCTCACCGGCCGCGAGAACATCGAACTGTTCGGCCGCTTGATGGGACTCGACAGGATGTCGGCCAAGGTACGCGCCGCCGATTTACTCTCGCAGTTCGACCTCGTCGAGGCAGGATCTCGCGTTGTCCGGAACTATTCGGGAGGTATGCGTCGACGGATCGACATCGCCTGTGGGCTCGTCGTTCGCCCCGAGGTGGTTTTCCTCGATGAACCGACGACCGGCCTCGATCCGCGAAGCCGTCAGAGTGTCTGGTCACTGGTTCAATCTTTGAAGGAGCAGGGCATCACGGTGCTCCTGACCACCCAGTATCTCGAGGAAGCGGATCTCCTGAGCGACAACATCATCGTCATCGACAAAGGCGCGGTTATCGCTGAGGGGACTGCTGATCAACTGAAGGCTCGGACTGGCGCGAGCTTTTGCGAGATCGTGCCTTCAGACCTCAAGCAGTTGGCCCACGCGGTCCACGCTCTAGGAAATCTGGTGCCCCGAGACTTCCGCTTCGACCTGGCACAAGAGAGCGGCCGAATCGCTATCCCCGCGCCCGTCGGCGCCGGAACGCTCTCTGAAGCACTGCGCCGTCTCGATCATGCTCGGATACCGCTTGCCGACATCGCACTTCGCCGCCCGTCACTCGATGATGTCTTCCTCGCACTCACTGGCGAGCAGCATGTAAGTGGGACAAAGTGACGACAACAACCAAATTCGGGGTCGATCAGGTGGCTGTCCGTGGAGACACGCGCAGCAAGATTGCAGTCCCTGACGCCTTGAGCGTTGGCAAGCACCGCCGACCACATCCGTCAGCGATCAATCAGTGGTGGGTGTTGACGGCACGCACCGTCAAATCGATGGTGAAGCGCTATGAACTGCTCGTTGCAGTCATCGCACCGCTGATTTTCACGATCGGGTTCTACCTTCCTCTGAAGTTCGTCATGCAACTTCAAGGGATCAACTACGCGCAGTTCTTGATGCCGATCATCGTGCTGCAAGCCATGGCATTCACATCGATCTCGGCTGCTCAGATGTCGTCAACCGAATCAATCACCGGATTCAGCAACCGGATGAAAACCATGCCCGTCGTCGGCCCGATTCCGCTGCTGTCCCGTCAATCCAGTGGGTTCGTCAGATCAACAGTCTCGCTTGCTGCCGCATTGGCGTTCGGCCACTTGATCGGTTTTCGATTCTCAGCAGGAATCGGACAGGCCATCCTGTTTTGCGCGGTCGCCTTGGCGTTCAGCACCTGCTTGTCCTTCGCCGGTGATGCGATCGGCTCACTGTCGAAGAGCCCGCAGGCCACCAGTCAAGCGCTGACATTGCCACAGTTGATTCTGGGGATGTTGTCCTGCGGTTTTGCGCCCGAGACTGGCTTTCCCGAATGGATTCGGCCGTTTGTACGCAATCAACCGGTATCGCAGTTTTCATTCGCCATGCGTGATCTTGCGCAAGGCGGGGTCACCTGGAGCGTCCTCTTTCCCGTCGTTGCCTGGACTATCGGATTGATCGTCGTGTTCGCGCCACTCGCGTTCTGGGCAAGTATGAGGCGGTCATGAGCGAGCCGACAGATCGATTCATGGCTGTAGTCCGCCCGGTCGAGGGGTTCAACTTCCCTTACCCAGACAATGCGCTCCCCGAGAACTCGTTCAAGGCGCTGGTCGTTCACAGTGGAATTCAGGCCAAACGCCTGTTGCTCACCTGGCTGCGCGATCCATCGACCGCTATTCAGGCCCTCATTTACCCAGCATTCATGCTGCTGATGTTCCGGGTCGTATTGGGCAATTCGATTACGGCAGCAACCGGCCAGTCGAGTATTTTCGGGACCGTTCCACTGATCATCCTCGTCGGCGCAATGTTCGGGTCGATTGCAAGTGCGGTCGGTCTCAAAGGTGAACGCGCGTCCGGACTACTGAGTCGATTCTGGACGTTGCCTGCGCACCGCGCCTCTGGCCTCGTCGGACGCATGATCGCAGAAGCAGTCCGAGTTCTCCTCACGTCAATCGTGATTCTCGGCGTCGGCTACCTGTTGGGGTTCCGATTCAATCAGGGCCCGCTCGCGGCCTTTGCGATCTTGGCGTTGCCCGTCATTTTCGGCGTCGGTTTTGCCATGATGGTGACGGCCCTGGCCACGGTTTCCGACAACTTGCCGCTCGTCGAAATCGTATCCATCTCGTGCACACTGTTGATGTTCTTCAATTCCGGCTTCGTCCCTGTGATGGCCTACCCGAAGTGGCTTCAACCGGTGGTGGCAGAGCAACCGATGTCCGTCGCGATCGACACGATGAGAGGGCTGTCGCTAGGGGGTCCTGTGGCGGAACCCCTCGTCAAGACGCTGCTCTGGTCCTTCGGCATGATTCTCGTCTTCGTCTACCCAGCGATTCGGGGATACCGACGCGCCGCGGCGATGTCGTAACGAATACAGACCGCAAACCGACTTCACAATTCGAGAAACAAGTGGCACCAGGGATGAGCATCGATGTACCCGTGCCACGCAACGAGAGGTATCTAACTTGACGCGTACAAGGCAGTCCATGTGGAGGCGCGCTACCGGTGTCGCCGCGGTGACGATGGTGTGCGCTCTGGTTCCGGCCGGTATCGCAACTGCGTCACCTGTCGCTCACCAGGGCGGCGGAGATTCGGTGGAGTCCGTCACGAGTGGTTCTTACGTCGTCTCAGTCGAGCAAGTGAACGATCGCCAAAAGATCGTGAATGTATACGCGGCGTCGATGGACCGCGTTGTTCCAATTCAGGTCATCACTCCTGCCGATGACTCCGCACCCCGTCCCATCCTGTACCTGCTCAACGGCGCCGGTGGTGGACAAGATTCGGCTACTTGGGAGTACCAGACCGACGTCGTCGACTTCTTCCAGGACAAGAACGTCAACGTCGCGACGCCAGTTGGTGGCCGCCTGTCGTACTACACCGACTGGGAGAAGGAAGACCCGAAACTTGGTAAGAACATGTGGAGCACTTTTCTGGGTAAGGAACTCCCTCCGTTGCTGAACAAGCAACTTGGCAGCAATGGCGAACAGTCCATTGCCGCAATCTCGATGTCGGGCACTTCTGTGCTCAACCTGGCGATCGAGTACCCAGGCTTTTACAACTCCGTTGCCGCATTCAGCGGATGTGCCCAGACCAGCGATCCGCTTGGCCAGCAGTTCGTCAAGACCACCACGGAGTGGATCGGCGGCGTTGACGACGTACAGAACATGTGGGGTCCGTTCGACGGCCCCGGTTGGCGGGAACACGACCCGCTTGTGAACGCTGAGAAGCTGCGTGGCACACAGATTTACATGAGCACCGGCAGCGGGCTCCCCGGTTTCCCCAATGACACCCCTGCAAATCCGCGCATCCAGGACGGTCGCGCTGCGATGTTCGACCAGATCGTTGTCGGCAGCCCGATCGAGCTTGCAACCAATCTGTGTACCTCCAACATGGCGAAGCGGCTCTTCGAACTGAATATTCCGGCAGTAGTGGATTTCCGTCCAACAGGTACCCATTCATGGGGCTACTGGCAGGACGATCTACACAAGTCCTGGCCATTCATCGCACAGTCTCTGGGCGTCTGATTCAAGTGCCTCGTGCTGGCTTCAACTCCAGCGCGAGGCACCGTTTAGCATCATGGGAGGAATGTAGCGGTGCGGTTCATTCGGATCATGCTGGTCGTACTGGGAACTTGCTTCCTGCTGTCAGGCACCTCCGTCAGCGCCCTAGCGGATGATCATGAGCCCAGCCCCGGTTTCGCCACTATGGGTCCATCGCCGGCCGGTTCGAACAACTGGAATTGCGTTCCGAGCGCCGAGCATCCTCGTCCGGTAGTTCTCATCCACGGAACAACCGCGAACATGGTTGATACATGGGCTGAACTTTCCCCGCAACTTGCTGATCTCGGCTATTGCGTATTTGCACTCAATTATGGAGGCGCACGGGAAATCTTCAATCCCAATGCTCTCCAATGGGGTATCAGGGACATTGCGACTTCAGCGAAAGAGCTTGCAACCTTCGTTGATTCAGTTCGCCGTTCTACGGGTGCAAGCCAGGTGGATCTCGTAGGCCACTCCCAAGGGGGAGTCGTCGCTCGCCAGTACCTGAAGTTCGACGGTGGTTCGACTCCGGAAGATCCGTCGAAAAACGCCGTCCATTCTCTGGTCACCCTCGGCGCTACCAACCACGGCACGACCTTCGGCGGCTTGCAAGCGAACGCTAAACAACTGTCAGATATGGGACTTCCCGGAGACCTCTTGGTTCAGGCGATCTGGGGACCAGCCGGTGTTCAACAACTTCAAGGGACACCACTGTTGGCTGAGCTCAATGCGGGCTCGGAAACCCAACCGGGAGTTACGTATACCGTGATCGCGACCGCTCACGACCAGATTTCAACCCCTCCGGAAGCTTCGTTCCTTACCGCAGGCCCCAATTCTGTTGTCAACAACATCTGGGTCCAGGATGGCTGCCCAGGCAACACTGCCTCGCATGCGGGTCTGGTCCGTGATGCGCATTCGTTGGACCTCGTAAAATCCGCGCTCGATCCGGAATTCACGCCGATCCCCTGCGCATAGCTGACTCAGACGTCGCGAAGGTCGCCGCAGAAGTTGAAATCGCACACTCGACAACCTCCGATCGACAAGCGTGTGCTGTCACGGGCGAACATGACCTCCTACACGGCCAGTCGGGAAGAGCGAAACATACGAGCCTGGCCATCGCCCGACCAGGCTCGTATGCGCCGGCTGATCAATCAGCGGCGCCACCGCGCAACACACGCTCAATAATCAGCCCGATAGCGCGAACGCCTTCAGGAGACATCATTTCCAGGTGGTGAACGTCGACCAATTCATCCGTCAGTCCTCCGTGCGCGTACGGACCCCAAACCTTGTCGGCTTGCTTTGCGCTCGAACGATCCAACGAACTCACGAAAGTGATCGGCCCCCCGAACGACTGCGGCCGATGGGCGTTGATCAGCTTCGCCGAAATCGCAATGCTTGTGAGCAACCGTTTGATCGCAGACGCATCGAGTCCGATTCTCTCTCCGTCGACAGCCGCCAAGATCTCTGCTGACCTCTCGACCGACAATTCATCGAGACTTTCGTTCTCGCCGAAGACAATCCCTATTGCAGCCAACTCAGCGCGCACCTGGACAGCATGCTCTGATTCGTCGCGTGTCTCCGGCGAACCGTCCAGCAAGATCAACGCCTCAACGATCTCGCCTCGCTCCTCCATCTTCGCCGCAACCGCTTGAGCGATGATCGCGCCGAGCGACCAACCGAGAATTCGGTACGGGCCTGACTGCTGAACCCGGGTGATCTCGTCCACGTAGCGATCTGCGTAATCATCAAGGGATCGTCCCTGGAATGCCTCATCAGTCAGAACTGGGCTCTGCAACCCATAGAGCGGAATCGAACGGTCCACAACTGCCGCCAACGGTGCAAAAGGCCACGCCAGTCCAACGAGTGGATGAACACAGAACAACGGCACATCGCTCCCTGTCGTTCTCAGCGGCAGAAGCGTTCGTAGTGCATCATCGGTTTTCGCATCGAAGCCCACCCGAATTCCGAGCGCAATCCGTTCTGCAAGTTCGCTGACCGTCGAAGTCGCGAAGATGAGTCGCAGTGGGACCTCCACGGAAACTGCTGCGCTCAGCCGAGCTGCAACCCTCGCTGCGACCAATGAGTTGCCACCCAACTCGAAGAAGCTATCGTCCGCCCCGATTTCCTCGACACCGAGAATCTCCGAAAAGACGCTTGCGACAAGTAGTTCAGCTTCGGTAGAGGGAGCTCGGAACACCGCAACCTCGAACACCGGCTCCGGCAACAACTTCCGATCCAACTTCCCCGAAGCATTGAGCGGAAACGCATCCAACACCACAAACTGCGACGGCACCATATACGACGCCAACCGCTCCCCCACACCCACCTTCACCACATCAACATCAACCGAAGACCCCACCGCAGCAGTGACATACGCAACCAACTGAT
>NZ_VBTL01000012.1:0-164870 GCF_013277835.1 Rhodococcus sp. MS13 | reverse complement strand
GTGCCATTCCGAACCCGGAAGCTAAGCCCTTCAGCGCCGATGGTACTGCACTCGACAGGGTGTGGGAGAGTAGGACACCGCCGAACACAAATTACGAGAAGCCCCCCAACCAGTGATGGTTGGGGGGCTTTCTCGTACCCAAAACACCCAACCAAAACACCCCCCGAAAGCACCCCCGCCGGCACCCCCGACTTCGAGCGAACGGTACTTTCGTCGCCTCAGACCGACCCAGCGTACCGTTCGCACGATCAAGGGGCGGGCACGCCGCCGACTGACCACCGCGTCCGGGATCGAGCGAACGACACTTTCGTCGCCTCAGATCGACCGAACGTACCGTTCGCACGATCAGGGCACGATCAGGGCAGGAATTGGGTGAGGAAGATGCCAGCGCCGACGCACGTAGCGACTGGTTAGCCAAGGTACAGATTGTGAACCCTCTCATAGGTGCGAAGTACTCTCCGATTTTGTGCCTTTGTCCCTAGTACTTTGGCCTAGGCTGAGTGTCATGGTGGGGTTGAGCAGCTCGCGGGTGTCGCATTTGCGACTCGTTCCGACGGAACCTGAAGAACTGCAAAGGTTTGTACAAGAAGCTGGCGGAGTGCGTGGGGGCATTCAGATTGCGCGATCGTTACGTTCGAAGAGGCGCGCGGTACCGGCGCAATACGCGATACGTATCAGCGTCGACAATGTTTCCACTCAGATCTGGCGACGAATCCTCGTCGCGTCGGATCTGAATCTGGATGACCTGCATTCGGTCGTTCAACGGGCAATGGGGTGGAGTGACCGTCATTCGCACGCGTGGTCCAAGTCAGGAACCCGATTTCCCGGCGAGGTCGAAGAGTATGTAGCTTCCGGAAGCAACGCCGAGCAGCGCCTCGCCGGACGAGTGGCGATCGTAGAGTCTGCGGTACGTCTGGACGAGGTCATGGCCTCGCCCGGCGATGAACTTAGATATCGCTATGGACGCTTCGGAAACTGGAGTCACACGCTGACACTGGAATCTTCGGAAGTACTGCCCGACGGATTCCAAATTGTGTGTGCCGCGGGTCGCGGTGCGTGTCCGCCGGAGGAATGCGTCGGGCCTGACGAGTACGAGCAGCTCCTCGGTGTCCTCGCTTCGGAGAAGTTGCGCTCCCACGAATGGACCCTCGAATGGCCGCAAACCGAATTCGAGCCGACACGATTCGAGATCGCTGAGGTCAACAATCGGCTTCATATACCTCGACCGGACGAGATCGTTGCGCCGTACGACACCGCAATGCTCGTCGAATGCCTGGAACCGTCGCGAGTCCCGGAACTGCGCGCGGTCCTCGCCCGAGCCGGCATTGACGATGAGTCGGCAATCGGAGAGTTGGTCCACGTCGAGGCGGGCCAACGCCTTCAAGCGGTCTTGACGCTGATCGGTGTCGAAGGGGTCGACGCTGATGACTTCTTCACGACGGTCGACGCGATGCTCGACGAACCCGAACTAGGACCTGTCAACCTTCCCAAGGGGCGATCACTCTTCGCAGTACTCAAGAGGTTTGGCCTGGTGCGAAAGCGCAAAGGGCAGATTGTGCTGACGAAGCGGGGACAGTCAGCGCAGCGGGACGCATCAATCATGTGGTCGGTGATCGTCGACAGCGTTCCGGTCGCGCCGGGCGGCTCGCAGAGAGCAGTGGAACTTCTTGTCCTCCTCGCCGTAGCCGCTGGTTTGTCGCCGGCAGATCGTCATCGCTTCGTCGCGGGAGCACTGGAGTCGATTCGGTCGTCGAGTGTCCTCATGTCCGGCGCTCAGACTTCCAAACGTGATACGTCCGGGAGCACCGTAGAGGTGCTCGGCCTGATCGGCGCTACGGGGTACGAGCTGGGGAAGTTCGGCACCAAAGAGGACTCTCCCTGGGCTGTTCACCTCGCGAGGGCGATCCTGCAGCGTTAACTCGCGCGTTCGATGCAGACAACCGAAACGGGGTTCGATCCGGCAATGCCGAATCGAACCCCGTTTCGTGTCCTGGTTAGAGATCAGATGTTGACGCCGTAGTCGCGGGCGATGCCGGCGAGTCCGGATGCGTAGCCCTGTCCGACTGCGCGGAACTTCCACTCGCCGTTGTGGCGGTAGAGCTCACCGAAAAGCATGGCGGTCTCGGTGGAAGCGTCTTCCGAGAGGTCGTATCGTGCCAGCTCGGATCCATTCGACAGATCTACGACGCGGATGTAGGCGTTGGTGACCTGCCCGAAGGACTGGAGTCGGGCATCGGCGTCGTGAATCGAGACGGGGAAGAAGATGTTGGTGACGTTGGGCGGTACAGCCGGGAGGTCGACGTTGATGACTTCGTCGTCGCCGTCACCTTCACCGGTGAGGTTGTCGCCGGTGTGCTCGATGGATCCGTCGGGCGAGCGAAGGTTGTTGTAGAAGACGAAGTGCAGGTCGGAAAGAACCTTGCGTTCCGGGCCGGTGACCAACGCGCTGGCGTCGAGGTCGAAGTCGGCACCACTGGTGCTGCGTGCATCCCAGCCGAGACCGACTGCGACCTTGGTGAGGTTGGGTGCGGCTTTCGACAGAGATACGTTGCCGCCCTTGGCAAGTGTGACGCCCATTCAGGTTCCTCTCGTTCGAACGAAGTGGATTTCTTCGTTCGGGAGTTCTGTGTTGTCCGTTCTCGACTCACATTACCGTGAGCGGGTAGGTGCGGTTCGACCGAATAGCTACCTCACTCGAACAGCGCGCGAAGATCCTCGGCGTCGAGTCCGGTGCCGAGTGTCCCTTCGGCGTCCATGACATTCGAGAACAATGCCGACTTCTTGGCTTTGAGCGCCATGACCTTCTCTTCGATCGTGTCTTTGGCAATGAGACGGTAGACCATGACGTTTCGTGTCTGCCCGATGCGGTGAGTGCGATCGACCGCTTGTGCCTCGGCGGCCGGGTTCCACCAAGGGTCGAGAATGAAGCAGTAGTCGGCCTCGGTGAGGTTGAGGCCGAAGCCACCAGCCTTGAGGCTGATCATGAATACGGGGGCTACGCCAGACTTGAACTCCTCCAACACTTCACCGCGATTGCGCGTCGAACCGTCGAGATAGCTGTACGGAATTTTTTCCGCTTCGAGTCGTTTGCGGACAGAACCGAGGAACCCGGTGAATTGGCTGAAGATCAACGCACGGTGTCCGCCCGCAATGACGTCGTCCAATTGCTCGACGAGAGCGTCGACCTTGGCTGAGGGGACAGGTCCGCTTTCCTCGTCGACCAGCGAGACGTCGAGACTGAGTTGGCGTAGCACCGTCAGCGATTGCAGGATCGTGAATCGGTTCTTGTCGACGTCGTCGAGCAGTCCGAGAATCTTCTGCCGTTCGCGTTGCAGATGGGTGTCGTAGATCGCGCGATGGCTCGGATGCAACTCGATCTCGAGTATCTGTTCCTGCTTCGGCGGCAAGTCTGCAGCCACCTGTTCCTTGGTGCGCCGAACCATCAGCGGTTTGACGCGCCGCCGAAGTTGCGCCAATCGCTCTGTGTCGCCTTCCTTTTCGATCGGGTTGCGGTAGACGTCGGTGAAGGTGGTGGGACTGGGGAACAGTCCTGGTGCAGTGATCGCGAGGAGCGACCACAACTCCATGAGATTGTTTTCCATGGGAGTGCCGGTGATCGCGAGTTTGAACGGTGCGTTCACTGCCGTCGCACACTTGTGGACCTTGGACTTGTGGTTCTTGGCGAATTGGGCTTCGTCGAGTACCAGTCCGGACCAGACGCCCGCCGAATACGCATCGGTGTCGAGGCGAAAGAGAGCGTACGACGTCACGACGATGTCCGCCCCGTCGACGAGTGTTGCCAGGTCGGTTCTTCTGCGCCGCAGAGTATCCGTGATGACAGCGGTGTGGAGGGTTGGTGCAAACTTGGCCACCTCGGATTTCCAATTGGAGACCACGCTGGTGGGAGCAACGATCAGAAAGGGCGGCGCCGCTGGATTCGATTGCCGTGCAGTGCAGATCATTGCGAGAGTTTGCAGGGTCTTGCCCAGGCCCATGTCGTCGGCGAGTATGCCGCCCAGGCTGTGCTGCCGGAGGAAGTTGAGCCAGCGGAATCCGTCGACCTGATAGGGGCGCAGTGTTGCCGTCAACGTGGCGGGGACGTCGACGGGATCGATCCCGGAACCGCCGAGCAATCCTGCGATCTGCTTCTTCCAAGCTGCTGCCTGATGTTCGACTCTTCCCAGTGTCGTCAATTCTTCCCACAGCCCGGCTTGAAACTTGCTGATCGCGAGTTTGCCGGTTGGTCGATCGAGCAGCGACCGCGCTTCGGTGATGAGTCGGTGTAGACCGAGAAGGTCAGGTGCGTCGAGTCGGAAGAAGGCGCCGTCCGGCAGCAGTATGTGAGTCTCACCCTTGCTCAGGGCGGAGAACAGCGTGGTGAACGGAACGCTTTGTCCCGCAACGTCGACGGTGACGTCGAGGTCGAACCAGTCGGATCCGCTGCTCCCGTCGGGGGCTGACGTGCTGAGGCCGATCACGACAGCGTCGTCTGCGGGCCGATAGTCGGCGGGAGTGCCCGCGACGGTGAGGTCTACTTCGTCGTGCGATGCGAGTTGGGGGAGGAGGTCGAGTGTGAACTGCATGGAATCGAGGCCGGCCAACGTTCCCGCGAGAGTGGCCTTCGCCGCGGCCGCACCGAGGCTCTTGGCAATGGCATCTTCGGCAACGTGGTTGCGGATCTCGGACTCGTCGGTGGTTGTGTCTGCGGTAGAAATGATCAGTTCGTCGGCATCGACTGTGTACTTCCATGCCGATTCGATGTCGATGCGGTGGTTGTCCGCGTACGTGGCGACCAGTTGTAGCCGAGGACCGGACACAGTCGGTGGGTTGTAGGCGCCGTCGGAAGATATGACGGGAGCGAGGTTTCCGAGTTTGAACACGAACCGCGAAGTGAATGCATCCCGATGCTCGGCGGGTATGTCGACCGATTTTCCGGAGTCGATCAACTGCCTCAGTTGGTGGGTTATCGGCGTGTGCAGTGGTGCGAGAGTGATCGCGTTGGCGGCGTCGAGCGCGAAGACGCCATGTGCCGGCGTGCCGACGAGTCCCCAGTCGGTATGGGTGACGATGTGCCCACCGGCCTGAATTCGGGGCGTCAGGCGGAGGTTGTTGTCTTCTGCACCGTGGACGTCGAGGCAGATGCTGGCATCGTCGAGTAGGGAGATGTTGCCGAGGCCGGCCTTCGAGTGAACGAGTGAAACGCCCACGGTGATCGCCTCACGAAGAAGAGACCAGAGTTGCGGGCTCGCGAACCCGGCAAGATCGATTTCCGCGGCATTTTGATTTCGGTAGTAGTTGCCGGCGCTGTGGAGGAGATGTATGTCGCGTAGAACCCGGAGGTGATCTGCGGGGAACTGAAAAGTGCTTCCGAGTTTGTTCCAGGCGAGCCCGCCGGAGATCCACCCTCTCGCTCCTGGTTGCACGGGTTTGATGATGAGCCTTGTCGATGCGCCCTTGGTTCGGGTGGTGAATTGAATGCCAAGTCCACGTGTAGTGCGGCCGGCCGGGTCTGGTCGGAGCAACTCCTCGAGCGCGCTGTCCCATCCGAGGTGTTGTGGAGTCTTGTTCGCCTCGGCCACCGCTGCGAGCACCAACGCGACTACGTGCTTGCAGTTCATCCGCACGGGACACGTGCAGAGGCCACGCGTGAACGTTGCTGTACCGGCCGCGCTGCGACTTACCGAAATCGTGCAGGTGTACGGCTCTCGCGCAGTTCCCGATACAGCGCCGGTCAAGGTGTCAGCGGTGTCGTTCCATGCGATGGATTCGACTGCATTCTGCCGCAGGTAGGTAAGTCCGCGTTCGTAGGTGGTTGTGCCCACGACAGCGCGAATTCGGTCGAGGTCGAGGGCCCTGACTGAATCCGGTTGCACGGGGCCAGCCTAGTAGCGGTGACCGACAGATCTTGTCGTGGTCGTTTGTCCAAGAAAGTCCGAACTGCACGGTATGTTCACGGAAACATCTTTGACTGGTTTGGGAGTTTCATGAGGACTGAGCGGCGAGCGTGGATCCGATCTGCGCGCACAGGTGCGGTGTGTTTGGCCGTTTGTGCACTTTCTTTGCAGTTGGGCGGACTGTCGACGGCAGCGCCGAGTTCCGGGAGCTCGGGAAGCTCGGGAAGTCTGGGCAGCGTCGAGGGCAGCGTGAGTTCGGGGTCGACGATCCCAGGACCGCTTCAGGAGGATCCGGGCCCCAAGCCGGAGCTGCGCGACGACATCGTCGTCCCGGCCATCGTCGGCGAGAAGGTGACCGCACCGCAGGCAATCAGGCTGACGGTGGCGTCGCCTGCACTTCGACGCGAGGTCGGCGTCGAGATCTTGCTACCCGCGGACAATTCGGTTCCGCGCCCGGCGCTGTACATGCTCGAGGGTGTCGACGCCGGTGAGAAGAGCAGCGGATGGATGACGATCGGCGGCGCTCCGGCGTTCTTCGCCGACAAGAACGTCAACGTCGTGATGCTCAACGGTGGTATCGCGAGCCTGTACTCGGACTGGGAGAATCCGGATCCGCGGCTGGGACTGCACAAGTGGGAAACCTTCATCACCGAAGAGTTGCCACCGCTGATCGACGCACGGTTGAAGACCAACGGCATCAACGCGATTGCCGGCAATTCCATGGGCGCGATGGGCGCAATGATGCTCGCCCAACGCTTTCCGGACATGTATCGTGGCGTCGCGGTTTTCAGTGGCTGCTACTCCACGATGGATCCGCTCGGCCGAACTGCCGTCCAGGCCACGATTTCTTCGCGAAGCGGAGATCCGGCCAACATCTGGGGTGTGCCAGGAGGCCCCGAGTGGGAGGCACACGATTCGTTGATCAACGCAGAGAAGCTGCGTGGCAAGGAAATCTACGTGTCGACGGCAAATGGTCGTCCCGGATCCGACGAGACGCTGCAGACTCCGGAACTACTCGAGCGTCTGGTGATCGGCGGCGGCATCGAGGTTGCTGCGCATGCCTGCACCAAGATGTTCGACGCGCGGTTGCAGGAGCTGAAGATTCCGGCGCAGGTAGATTACGAGCCGAACGGCACACACGCGTGGGCATATTGGCGTGAACGACTACCCAAGGCGTGGCCGACTTTGTCCCGGGCGTTGGGCGTCTGACGGTTCGACAACAGTGCTCGGGTTGTGGGTGCACCACAACCCGAGCGTTGGATCACTCGCAGGCGATGCCGTCGTTGTCCCGGTCGAGATGCGGGGCATATCCGTTCTGGCCCCGGTACAACGGAGCTGCGCCGGCGTTACGCACGGCAGTGCAGTTCTGGTAATACCGCGCCGGTGCGGGAGTGTTCTGCGGCGCCGGCTGGTTCTGGGGCGCTTGCGGAGCGGGCGGTGCAGGCGGTGCGAAGACCGGGGGAAGGAACGGCTGGACTGCGTCGGCAGAGCCAGTCGGAATCATGCGTGCGATCTCGATCGGTAGGAAATCGAAAACCGTGGATGCCTGAGCGGCGGGTGCGGCAACCAGAGTGATTGCGGCGCAACCTGCGATGCTGAATGCCAGACGGCGGAGCTTCATGTGACCTCGTGTTCAACTGGGCAGCCCTTCCACTTCGGAGGGCTGTGCCGGCTGAGCATACTGGCCATAACGACCAAATGGTCTATTTCGGTAAGGGTGAAACCTGGGGTGAAAAGCAGCGTCCCCGCACCGTATTGCTCGGGTGCGGGGACGCTGCTGCTGTCAGCGAGGGTTACGCGTCGACAAGTTCCTCGGCGAAGGGATCACCGTTGCGGGGAGCGTCGAAGCGTTCCTTGTCGAGAATGCCCTCACGCTTTGCGACGATGACCGGAACCAGAGCCTGGCCGGTGACGTTGACTGCGGTACGGCCCATGTCGACGATCGGTTCGACTGCGAGGAGCAGTCCGACGCCGGCCAGGGGAAGACCCAGGGTGGAGAGTGTGAGTGTGAGCATGACTGTCGCACCCGTAGTTCCGGCCGTTGCTGCCGAGCCGATGACCGAAACGACGACGATCAGCAGGTAATCGGTGAAGGTCAGCGGAACGTCGTAGAAGCCGGCGACGAAGATTGCCGCGATCGCGGGATAGATTGCGGCGCAACCGTCCATCTTCGTGGTGGCACCGAGCGGAACTGCGAACGAGGCGTACTCACGAGGAACGCCGAGGTTGCGTTCGGTGACGCGTTCGGTCAGCGGCAGGGTGCCGATCGACGAGCGCGAGACGAATCCGAGCTGAGTCGCGGGCCAGACACCGGAGAAGAAGCTTCGAACCGAGAGACCTTGTGCGGCAATCAGGATCGGGTAGACCACGAAGAAGACAATGGCCAGACCGATGTAGATGGCGGCGGTGAAGACGCCCAGCGAGCCGATCGCATCCCAGCCGTAGGTGGCGACAGCGTTGGCGATCAGCGCGGCGGTGCCGATCGGGGCGAGGCGGATGATCCACCACAGGACCTTCTGGACGATCGCGAGCAGCGAAGCGTTGAACTCGAGGAACGGCGCAGCCTTGGGACCGATCTTGAGTGCAGCAATGCCGATTGCGCCGGCGATGACGAGCAGCTGCAGGACGTTGAAGCTCAGCGATGTAGTCGCCACGCCTTCGGCGACGGAAGTCTTTGCACCCAACCCCAGGAAGTTGTTCGGAACCAGTCCGGTGATGAACGCCCACCACGAGCCGGAGCTCTTGGGTTCCTTCGCTGCTTCGGCGGCGACGTCGGTCCGTGAACCGGGATCGGTGATCAGGCCGACGATGATGCCGATGATCACAGCAATGAAAGCGGTGATCGCGAACCAGAGCAAGGTCTGCACGGCCAGGCGAGCTGCATTGGCGACCTGGCGCAGGTTGGCGATGGAGCTGACAATGGCGGTGAACACCAGCGGGATCACCGCCACGGTGAGCAGCTTGACGTAACTCGAACCGATGGTCTGCACGGTGCCGACCAACCAGTTGACGTTGCCGTCGGCTGCATCAGGCATTGCCCGGGCGACGAGACCGATGATGACGCCGAGTACGAGACCGGCGACGATCTGCGGTCCGAATGCCGTCGCCCAGGACGGAAAACGGGACGTGGACTTTTCCGGCACGCCGGTGGAGGTGGAGCTGGGCATGACTATGCCTTTCGAAAATCAAGGGAGCGAAACGCAGCGCGGCACCAGAGGCCGGGCAGATTCGAAGAAATGTTTCCTGGTACGCGTCAGGTCAGAGCGAGCGCGTACACATTGCGCTCGCCTGCAGGCGAAGGTCGACGTAACGCCGACTGGTCAGGAACAACACTGTCCACACACTACTCGCAGCTTCAACTACTCGATCCCGAGGGTCGCCGCGGGAGTTCGCTTCGTGTTCGTCGGGCGTGCCCCGATCAGTCACTGTTGGTCGGTTGACTAGTCTCGACGATCAGTAGGTGCCGCACCGGCGCCTAAGCGTCGGCAAGCGGAAGCGAGAGACCGATGAGCGTTCGGAATGCCGAGTACCCGCGTCCGAAGCATTTCCTGGTGCACCTCAGTGACACGCATCTGGTGGCTCAGGGGGAGTTGTACGACGCCGTGGATGCGTCGACGAGATTGCGGGAAGTGCTCAGCGGGATCGTGGCCTCGGGCGCACGCCCGGATGCACTGATATTCACCGGCGACCTGACCGACCAGGGACACCCCGACGCATACGCGGAATTGAAAGCCATCGTGGAACCCGTGGCGGCCGAGATCGATGCGCAGGTCATCTGGGCGATGGGCAACCACGACGACCGCTCTACTTTCAGGTCTCTGCTGTTGGGCGAGGACGCCACCGATCATCCCGTCGACAACGTCTACGACCTTGACGGACTGCGGGTGATCACCCTGGATTCGTCGGTTCCCGGTCACCACTACGGTGAGATCTCGGATCGTCAATTGGATTGGCTACGCTCAGAATTGGCGGTGCCCGCGCCCGACGGAACAATTCTGGCGCTGCATCATCCGCCGGTTCCGTGCATTCAGGATCTCGCGGTTCTGGTGGAGTTGCGCGATCAGTCCCGGTTGGCAGACGTCTTGCGTGGCAGCGACGTCCGGGCGATTCTTGCCGGGCATCTGCACTATTCGACGACGGCGACGTTCGCCGGCATTCCGGTGTCCGTGGCGTCGTCGACGTGTTACACCCAGGACTTGAACGTGGAAGTCGGTGGTCAGCGTGGTCGTGACGGGGCTCAGGGGTGCAACCTGGTGCACGTCTACGACGAGACAATTGTTCATTCGGTCGTTCCACTCGGCGCGCACGTGACGGTCGGTGAGCCTGTCGACGCGGCCGAGGGAACCCGGAGGCTCAGCGCTGCCGGTATTCGAATCCTCGAGAGCGAAAAGGCTGCACGCTCGATCATCTGAGGTGGCAGGCGGTTTCCGGCACTCCGGCGCAGTTCTGGGCGATTGCCGGGCTGTCGCGTACTCACTACCGTCGAGGTAGGTGCAGAGCTCCAGCAACAAGGACCGGCTAGCTGGACGGCAACCCTTCATGCCGATGGGGTGCCCCGGAATCACACCTGGCGATACGCGTGGTGCGTGTCGCAAGCGGCAGTCGCCACGAGAACCGTCAGTCGGGTGCTGACGGTTTCTGCGGTCGGCACTGTGCGCTCCCGAGTAGTTCTCGAACAGGAGTATGCGCCGATGACCTCCACCCCCTCCTCTCATCTTGCTCCGTTGCATCTCGCCGTAGCGCTGGACGGTGCCGGTTGGCACCCTGCAGCCTGGCGAGAGCCACACTCGCGCCCGAGTGAGCTGTTCAGCGCGTCGTATTGGACTGACGTGGTGACGTCCGCCGAGCGTGGTCTGCTCGATTTCGTCACCATCGAGGACAGTCTCTCGGTGCCGGCCAACCCACTCGAGCCCGTCGACGACGCGGTTGATCGGGTGCGCGCTCGGCTCGACGCACATCTCGTGGCCGCCCGACTGGCACCGATCACGAGCAACATCGGCTTGATCCCGACCATCACCACCATTCACACCGAGCCGTCTCACGTGTCCAAAGCCGTTGCCACGCTGGATTACACCTCGCGCGGTCGCGCCGGATGGCAGGTGAAGGTTTCGGCGTCGGAATCCGAGGCAGCACAGTTCGGGCGTCGCGACATCCCAGCGCTCACCGATGCCGACCGTCAGTCGATCGTTTCAGGCGTCCTCCCGGACTTCGTGCGCGACCTGTTCGACGAAGCTGCGGAGGCGGCTGACGTAATCCGGCGACTCTGGGACAGCTGGGAGGACGGCGCCGAGATCCGCAATGTGGAGCAGCGCCGGTTCATCGACCGAGACAAGTTGCACTACATCGACTTCGAGGGAAAGTACCTCTCGGTCCGTGGACCGTCGGTGACTCCGCGCCCGCCGCAGGGGCATCCCGTCGTTACCGCGTTGGCACATCAGCGGGTCGCGTACGAGCTGGCGGCGCGGACGGCCGATCTGGTGTTCGTGACGCCGTTCGACGACGAGCAGGTCACGGCAATCCTGGGTGAAGTGCGAGCCGCCGAAGAACACGTGCAGCGCACCGGCGAACCTCTTCGGGTCTTCACCGACATCGTCGTCTTCTTCGATGCGCCGGAAGAAACCGGAAAGGAACGGCTCGCTCGCCTCGACGCGCAGGCCGGCGCCGAATACCGTTCGGACGCGCTGACCTTCACCGGCTCTGCTGCGGAGTTGGCGGATCTCCTGCTCCGGTGGCAGCAGTTGGGAATCGAAGGCTTCCGGTTGCGGCCGGGCGTCCTCGTGGACGACCTCGACGCCATCGCAGGTGAGCTGGTGCCTGAACTGCAGCGACGCAGCGTATTCCGCACCGAATATCCGCAGACGAATCTTCGCGGACTCCTTGGTCTACCCATCGACGTTCCCAACCGCTACGCCGCCGGCACTCCGGCCGCCTGACAGACGAGGAATAGATTTTCATGAGTTCTCAGAAGCGTAAGCAGGTCATCCTGGGTGCCTACCTCGGCGGCGTCAACCATCACACTGCATGGTGGGATCCGCAGGCGGGCAGCCAGATAGAGTTCGATTCTTTCGAGCACACCGCTCGAACCGCCGAGCGTGGGAAGTTCGACTTCTTCTTCCTCGCCGAAGGCCTCGCCCTTCGTGAGCGTGCGGGACAGATTTTCGACCAAGACATCATCGGTAGGCCGGACACCTTCACCGTGCTCGCATCGTTGGCAGCAGTGACCGAACACCTCGGTTTGGCAGGCACCATCAACGCCACGTTCAACGAGCCTTACGAGCTGGCAAGACAATTCGCGACGCTCGATCAGTTGTCCGGAGGACGTGCCGCCTGGAACGTCGTCACCTCGTTCGACGCATTCACCGGCCAGAACTTTCGTCGCGGCGGATACCTGGATCGTGCGCAACGATACGAGCGTGCGGAGGAGACCGTAGCGCTGGTGCGTCAACTCTGGGATTCGTGGCGCAATGACGACATCGTGGCCGACAAGGCATCAGGGCGCTTTCTCGCGCGACCGGATGCCGGTGAATTCGCTTTTCATGGATCACATTTCGACGTGAACGGCCGATTCACGGTGCCGCGCAGTCCGCAAGGGCGCCCGGTTATTCTGCAGGCCGGGGTGTCGCCGCAGGGGCGCGATTTTGCTGCTGGTAATGCCGACGCGATCTTCTCACCGTATGGTCAATTGCCCGAGGCAGCCGACTTCTATCGTGACATCAAGGCTCGTGCCGTTGCGGCCGGACGCGACCCGGGTGACATCAAGATCTTGCCGTCGGCGAGTTTTGTTCTCGGCACGTCCGAGGCGGACGCAATCGAGAAGTATCGAGAGATTCGCGACCAGCAGGTCACCGGCCAGACCGCTTTGGTTCTGCTCGAACAGATCTGGAATCTCGATCTGTCGAAGTACGACCCCGAAGGACCACTACCCGATATCGCACCAGACCCCGAGGCTCCGCCGATCATCCAGGGGCGCGCCTTCATTCACCAGGATCGTTTCGCGACCGTGGCAAAATTGCGCGCGGTCGCCGAGAGCAAGAAGTTGAATCTGCGCGAAGTGGTGATCGATCAGTTCGAGCGTGGACCGATCGTGGGTACACCGCAGCAGGTTGCCGAGAAAATAGATTCGTTTGTCCGCAACGACGGTTCGGACGGATTCATCCTCGGATCGCACCTCGTGCCGACCGGCCTCGACGAGTTCGTCGACGACGTGGTGCCGCTGTTGCAAGATCGAGGTGTCCTCCGCAGTGACTACGAAGGAACGACGTTGCGTGACAATCTCGGACTGCCCATTCCGGTGCAACGGGAGCATGTGACAGCACGCTGATCGACCGAAGTAGCAAGGGCCCAGCCGAAATCGGCTGGGCCCTTGTTTCGTCTAGGCTTCCCAGGGCGCCGGGATGGGGTAGTAGCTCTCCAGGAACTCCGTGATCTTGCGTGTGCGAAGTTCCAGATCGATCTCCGGAGCGCTGCCGTCGTTGAGGCAGAAGAAGTCCATGGAGCGCTTGGCGAGCAGTGAGTCCATGTCGCGCAAACCGGCCTTGACCGTCGTATCGACGTATTTGACGGCCGCGGACTTCTGCACCACCGACCGTCCACTCATGAGCGTGTAGTAGTGGTACAGCGAATTGGTCACCGAGATATTGGAACTCGCGCGGAAGGTGCTTGCTGCAGTGGCCGCGAAGTCTTCGGCGAACTCGCGTTCCATCTCGGCCATCACGCTCTTGCGTAGTGGCGTCGCTGCGTGCTCCAGATGTCTGGTGGTCATCAGACCGAAGCGGTCCTGTAGCAGACGGCGGTTGACGCGAGCCGCATTCTCGAACCCGCTGCGGTCGTTGTCGTTGTGTCCCAAACCGATTCTGGTGTCGGCCTCGATGAACATGCTGATCCCGCCGGGGGAGAAGAACATATCGGGGCCGACGGGGCGACCGAAGAACATGTCGTCGTTGGAGTAGAGGAAATGCTCCGCCAGACCCGGAATATGGTGCAGCTGGCACTCGACAGCTTGAGAATTATGGGTGGGCAACACACTTGGATCGGCGAAGAACTTTTCGCTGGGCATGAACGTGACTCGCGGATCGTCCGCAAGCCAGTCCGGACGATCGGAATCGGTTGCGACGAAGATCCGTCGGATCCACGGCGCGTACATGTGGATGGACCGTAGCGCGTACTTGAGCTCGTCGATCTGACGGAAACGCGCCTCTGATTCGTCCCCCTCGCCGACGATGTAGTTCTGCATCCGCTTGGCGCGCTGAGCCTGAAACTCTTTGGAAGAGCCGTCGACCCAGGAAAAGACCAGATCGATATCGAAGCTGATATCGGAGGCATGATCGGCGAACATGTTCTCGATGGTCGGCCAGATCCGGCCGAATCGCTCGACGGTTCCTCGGACCGCTTCTTCAGGGAGGACGGTTCGTCGTGTCAGTGAGTTCTCGACGGGTAGGACGATTTCTTCGTCGGAAATCGACCACAATTCGATTTGAACGCCGATGTTCGCGCCGTAGTTCATGCCGCTTGCGACGTGAACCCGCGGACGGAACAAGCGGAAGATCCGTGACTTGTTGGTTTTCGACAGGGCACCGTCCGCGACAAGGAGCGCTGGGCTCTTCTTCGCGTCGACGGTTTTGGAATAGAAGGGTGCGTTTGCGCATCCCTCGACAAGTGCCTGCCGCAGGTTCTTGCGCTCGGTCCAGCTCACCGCGATCACGGGGCGCTCGTCGTTTCCGCGGACGAGTAGATACTCGATTCCTGCGGCGTCGAGGATGTCGCGGATGAAGAGGAGATCTTCGACCATCGCTTCGAGCGGCGTGGTGGTCGTGATCGCGAGGGCAAAACGATTCTTGAATCGGACGGTCTCGGGTAGCTCGCCCATCCGTGCGCGTGACGCGGCCGACGCCGGTTCCACAGGATTGGGGCTGTCCTGCTCCGGGGGTACGAAGTAGATGTCGTGCGGAGCGGGAGATTCTGTAATGGGATGCCTTCCGATTCTGATCCAGCTGTGTATCTGTCGCCCCGACGCTGCGAGAGCGTGGTGGCGACGAGCTCAGTCTATGCCGTCGGCGCCGAAAGTCGGACATGAGTGACGGCGATGGGTAGGGCGGGGCGAGTCGGGTACCCCGAGGACCGAAGCGAGAGTGAAGGAGGAGAACCGATGCGTGTGAAAGCGATGGTCGGAACAGGCGCGATGGCTGTTGCGCTGGCCGCCGGCCCAGTAGCCACAGCTTCTGCTGAAGGCGCCGAGACGGCGGGGTCGGAGGGTTCACCGGAGATGCTGACCTGCGAGGTGGTCTTCGATGCACTCGAAGACATGAGCCCGGAATGGACGGAAGAGGGGATCGATCAGGTCGAAGACTGGTGTGAGTTGATCACCGGCGAAGAAGACTGACCGTCAGCCGCGCGAGATCACTCGTCGCGACAGTCGCCACCGCCCGTCTTCGAGTTCGAACTCATCGGCGTAGCTCCCGACGCCGCTGAGCTTGGGCGAGGTGGTCGTGTCGACGTAGAACATCCACACCGCATCCGCGCGGGCTGTAGTTTCCGAGGTCACGTCCACGGCGATCGCCGTGGTGACGTGGCGTGTGAATGTGCCCGGACCTTGAATGCCGGCGGCCCGGCGCTCGACTACTCCAGCGGCAATTTCTTCACGGCCACGTCGTACCTGTGCGGGGATACCGCGATCGGGATTGGCCGGCATGTTCCATTCGGCCTCGCGGGTGAACTGCTCCACGTAATCCTCGACCGAGCCGGTATCGGCAAGATGCGCGATGCGAGCGAGCGTTGAACGAATCTGTTCGGCAGGGCCCTCGGGTTGCATGCTGTCCTCCGTAGACGTGGGTGCGGCAGATCGCACGCTACAGCTCATGACGACAACGACGACGACCTCGTCCCAGTGAGCGGCAAGATTCTCCGGCGAGGGAGCGGCGAACTTTGAGATCACCTCGAGTTCAACCGTATTCGGGCGCGCAGCGTAAATGATTGAGTGTTCACAGTAGGCAGCGCCATGACGACTGCCGCGCCCGTAGGCTTGACCGACTCACAGGAGATCGCCATGTCCGTCACCGAACTCGAACGTGTCACCCAGACCCCGGAGCAGATCTACGCTGCCGGCGGAATCACCGTCCACAAAGTAGGCGAGCTGATCGGCGCCCGCATCGACGGCGTCCATCTCTCCGGAGACTTGTCCGAAGAGACCGCCTACGCGATCAACTATGCGCTGGCAGCGCACAAGGTTGTGTTCTTCCGTGGGCAGCAGCATCTCGACGACACGTCGCAGTACGAATTCGCCGGAACCCTCGGCACCCAGACCACCCCGCACCCGACGGTGAAGTCCAGGGGCGACAAGCTGTTGGTGCTCGACCGCGCCGCCAACAGTTGGCACACGGACGTGACGTTCGTCGACCGCATCCCGAAAGCCTCGATTCTGCGAGCGACGACCATTCCCGAGTACGGCGGAGCGACCACGTGGGCGTCGACCACCGCCGCGTACGACCAACTGCCGTCTTCACTCAAGGTCTTGGTCGAGAATTTGCGGGCCGTTCACACCAATGCCTACGACTATGCCGAGGTTGTCGATCAGGCGAACCCGGTAGACGCGCAGCGCCAGGCCTACTACGCCGAATTCACCCGTGAGATCTACGAGACCGAACACCCGGTGGTGCGTATCCATCCGGCGACGGGGGAGAAGACCCTCCTGCTCGGTCACTTCTTCAAGGAGTTCGTCGGGCTCAAGCCGTCGGAGTCGGTCGCTCTTTACCAGATCCTGCAGGCACGAATCATCAAGTTGGAAAACACTGTTCGATGGAACTGGTCGGCCGGCGACCTGGCGATCTGGGACAACCAGGCGACTCAGCATTACGGTATCGCCGACTACGGGACTCAGGCGCGCAGTGTGCACCGAGTGACATTGGCCGGCGACGTCCCCGTCGACGTCCACGGCGAGCAGAGTCGAATCCTCCAGGGTGACGCCGCGGAGTATTCGATCATCGCGGACATCGATCGGCTTCCCGGCTTCGCCGCGAACTGATCAGTCGTGCTGCGGGTGATCCGGCGGGAACATCTGTCCCCATGAGTGACTGCACGCTCGGCACGTCCATTCCGGGGTGTCCGGTCCCACGACGCAGCCAGTTACGGCGAGCCACGGTAGGTGATCGAACGGATGGACCGGCATCCCCGGGGCACACTGAGCGGTTCTGTGTGCACCGCAGTGTGGGCACGGTGGATTTTTCGCCAGCATGTAGTCGATGAAGTTGGTGTGCCCAGACGTGGCCATCCTTCCGGTGCACTTGCGGCACAGGACGGCTGGGTAGTCGTCACCAGGTTCAGCCTGCCTGAAGATCCGTGATGCGGAATGAAAGTGAAGGCGATCGCTGCTGTTGAACTTTCGCAACGGCATCGGTGAGCCGCAACCTGTGCAGTTGCCCCGCTCGTTCATCAACGTTCGGGCGTGGGCAGCTGTGGACGTCGGATCCAGCGTGTCGATGTCGCCGAAGTAGTGCGCATAGTGTGACTGGCCGGCCGTGAGAATCCGGTCGGCCAGTGCGTCGTCGACCGGCCCAGGATCCGTGGGAAACGTGATGGACCATCGTTGTTCGAGTTCTGGAACGGTGGGCAAACCGTGGAGTTCGTACGGGCGTTCATCGACTTCCATCGGCGACGTGCCGTCGAAGGGCGCAGCCACGGTCTCGATGCAGAGCAGCGTGCGAGGAGTGGTGTCGAGAACCGTGACCAGCAGGTCACCGATGGCCATCTTTCCGTGCATGATCCAGGGATCGACACGGGCCCGGGGTTCGAGAAACGCGACCACGGCATCGATCCATGGCGTGCCGAGTGCGATGAATACGTGCTGACCGGAGCTCCGCGTGATCATCGGACGATTCTCGCAAGGGCTGCCGACAGCGTCAGGCTTTGACCACCTTGCGCCCGAGCAGCGATGCAACCAGTCCGTCGACGAAGGTCGCTTGCCGTCCGAGGGGATCGGAATCCGCTGCCGCGACGCTGCCGATCGAAATCGATCTCGTCAGGCCGGTCTCGCTGATGAATTCGGCGGCGAGGTGCGCTTCTCGGAATGTGAGGCCGCCCAGATGTGTCGTGTCGTCGACTCCGAGAACACGTCCGTCGATGATGTCCATGTCGAAATGGACGTGGACGCCGTTCACACCCTGGCCCGCCGCGGCGAGGACGCGAGGCATCAAGGCCGCCATGCCATGGCGATCGATCTCGTCGATCGTCACCAGCAATACCCCGTACTCGTCGAGTGCGCGCTTGTGATCGACCGTGGCGTTCTTGACGCCCACCAAGACGGTGTTCTCCAAACTGGGGCCGTGCAGATCCGCCGCCGACGACAGCAATTGTTCGATGTCACCGTGTGAAGCGAAAATGATTGCACCCAAATCGGTTCCAGGTTCGGTGGCGATCGGAATTCTGGTGTTCTGCCAGGCTTCGGCAGTGAGCCACAGCGGCAGCGTTGTGAGATCCGCAGCGGCATTCTCTGCTTGAATGCAGTCGAAACCGATTCCGGACATGTCCTCACGTAGACCGTGATCGAGGAGATGGCTTGCCAGGCCGGTAGTTTCGAGGTCGATCAATTCGACGGTCGCATTGGCATCGATCGGTTCGGTGCCCAGAACGTATCGCTTTTCGACGTAGGGCGATGTCATCGCCATCAAGAGCGCGCCGTAATCGATCGTGAAGTCGACGGTGCCACCCAGTCGGTATTCGTCACCTGTTTCTCCGGCGTCGACGAGGAGGTGATCGCTACTGGCGCTGATCACCTTCAGGCGCGGATCGATCGGGGTCAAGCCTTCCGGCGAGATGTCTTCGCGGCCGATGGACAAGATCAGGCGTCGGCTCGGCTTGTCCTCGTTGTCGAAGACGGGGCGTCGGCCGAATGCGTCTTCGCCTGAGACTCCATACGGCCGCGACGGCTTGACCTTGGCCTCGATGATGTCCGCGGTGAGAGTGAAGGCATCGTTGTTCAGCAGTTCGTACAGTCCTGGGGGAGTAGGTGATTCGGCCAGTACGATGCTGGCGCCCAAACGCAGATGGTTGATCCCCTCGGGCATCGTGCCCGTCTCGAGTAGTGGCAGCGAGAACGTATTGCCGCCGGAAACGATCGGCAGTTCGATCGAGAACCGCTTCGTGATTTCGTCGGCTAGGTAGACCAGATTCGACAGGTTGTCGACGGTCGGTTGGATGCCGCCGACGCAGGCGAGGTTCGCGCCGATTCCGATCAGTCTGATGCCCTCGATGGGAAGGATTTCAGCGACTACGTCCAACGCCTCCGCCGGCAGGATCCCTTCGCGGAGATCTCCGAGGTCGATCATCAGCACGATGTCGTGGACGACTCCTCGCGTTTGTGCTGCTCTGCCCAGAGCAGCAATCGTCGTCAACTCGGAGTTGAGGCTGATGTCCGCGTAGCGGATCGTGTCGTCGATCTCGTTCAGCGACGGTGCGCGGATCAGCATCAGGGGAACGGTGATGCCGTCGCGGCGAATGCGGGCCAGGTTGTCCAGGCGGGAGTCGGCGATCTGCGTGACGCCGCCGCGGACCATTGCTCGCGCCACCTTGGGGGAGCCACATGTAGATTTGCTGACGCCCGCCACCGCAATACCCTTGGCATTGGACGCTTCGACGAGGACGCGCGCATTCTGTTCGATACGACGCAGGTCGACGGTGATGGTCGGTCCGGTCATGATCTCCCCGTTTTCTCCGAAGGCGGTTCACGATCCGGGCATTCCAGACCGGACGGTTGGCGTGAGCTGGGCAACTTTGCTCCAACTGTTGTGTCGCAGGACACTTACGTGCAGTATGAGGATACAACAGTTTCCTACCAGGCACTCTAGAGGAGCGTCGATGGCTACTCTCGTCAAACACGTACTTCGGCGCAAGCCGGCTTTGCAGATAGACCAGGAGACCGGCGCAGATACCAACGGCGGCGAGCTGACCCGCAGTATCGGTTTGGCGCAGTTGTCCATGTTCGGCATCGGCGCCACGATCGGCACCGGCATCTTCTTCGTCCTCTCGCAGGCAGTCCCGGTTGCGGGTCCGGCAGTGATCATCTCCTTCGTTGTTGCCGGTGTCGTCGCGGGACTCACAGCGATTTGTTACGCGGAGTTGGCCGGAGCTGTCCCGGCGTCGGGCTCGTCGTATTCCTACGCTTACGCGACGCTCGGAGAGCTTCCGGCCATGGCCGTCGGCGCGTGTCTGCTTCTCGAGTACGGAGTCTCGGCCGCGGCGGTGTCCGTCGGATGGTCGCAGTACTTGAACCAGCTACTTGGCAACCTCTTCGGGTTCCAGATCCCCAACGCGCTGTCACAAGCGCCGGAGCAGGGCGGCATCATCAATCTGCCCGCAGTGATCCTGGTGTGCCTGTGCGGTGTTCTGCTCATTCGCGGCGCCAGTGAATCGGCCAAGGCCAACGCCATCATGGTCTCGATCAAACTCGCAATTCTGCTGCTCTTCATCGTGGTCGGCATCGCCGGATGGAACAGCAATCACTTCGCCGACTTCGCACCGTTCGGATTCAGTGGCGTCATGTCCGCCGCCGGAATCATCTTCTTCTCGTACATCGGCCTCGACGCCGTGTCCACCGCCGGCGAAGAAGTGAAGAACCCTCGTCGCAATCTCCCTCTCGCGATCCTCATTGCGCTCGTGTCTGTCACCGCGATCTACATCGCCGTTGTCGCCGTGGCGATCGGTGCACAGGATTCCGCATCGTTCGAAGGTCAGGAAGCCGGGCTGTCCGCCATCCTCGAACAGGTGACCGGATCTACCTGGCCGGGAACACTTCTGGCCGCCGGTGCGGTGATCTCGATCTGCAGCGTCACGCTCGTGGTCATCTACGGTCAGACCCGCATTCTGTTCGCGATGTCACGCGACGGCATGATTCCGTCGATCTTCCACAAGGTGAACCCGCGGACTCTGACGCCGGTGCCCAACACCATTATCGTCTGCGTCGTCATCAGCATTCTGGCCGGTTTCATTCCCATCAACTTCCTCGCCGAAATGACCAGTATCGGAACCCTGGTGGCCTTCCTCGTTGTCTCGATCGGGGTCATCATCCTGCGGCGCAGTGACCCGGACCTGCCGCGCAGCTTCAAAGTTCCCGGCTATCCGGTGACGCCGATCCTCTCGATCCTGGGTTGCCTGTGGATCATCAAGGACCTCCGAACCGTCACGATCTACGTGTTCCTCGTCTGGGTGACCGTCGCGATCATCTGGTACTTCGCCTACGGTATGAAGCACTCGCGGCTCGGTGCGAAGAACCGCGCCGAATTGGGATCGGAGTCCGACTCATGACGCTGCTCGCGGGATACGCACCCGACGGTGACAGTTCCGGAACCGTCCATCTGGCAACGCTGTTGGCGCGCTCGTCCGGTGAACCGTTGGTGATCTGCGCGGTGATTCCCTCGCCGCCACCGCCCGGAATGGCGCGGGTCGACGCCGAATACCACCAGCAGTTGCGAGCCGAAGCCGAAGCGGCACTGGCGAAAGCGCGGGCAGACATGCCCTCCGACGTCGACGTGACCTATGTCGTGCATGAGGCTCAGTCGACGTCGAGTGGCCTGCTCGATCTCGTTCACGAGCACGAAGCCAAGATGATCGTCCTGGATTCGTCTACGGCCGGGGTGTTCGGTCACGTGGCTCTCGGCAGTGTCACCTCACGCTTGCTGCACAGCTCCGACGTTCCGGTCGCCCTGGCGCCGAGGGGATTTCGAACCAAGCCCGGTGAGGTGGTTCGCCGCGTCACCGCCGCATACTCGGGCACACCCGATCAAGACGATCTGGTGCTCGCCGCCGCGACCGTGGCTGCGCGTGTCGATGCTGGACTCAGACTGGCGGCGTTTGCAGTTCGTGCGAACGCGCAGTACACGACCACGCTCGGGACCGAGGGGGATTCACCGATCATCTCTGAGTGGGCCGAGGTGGTCGAGCGCGAGACCAACGCTGCCTTCGAGCGCGTGCGTGCACTGCCCGAAATACCCGACGTCATGGAATCGGTTATCAGCCATGGTCGTAACTGGGCCGAGGCGCTCGAGGGCGTCGAGTGGGACCGAGGTGACGTTCTGACTGTCGGCTCGAGCAAGGCAGGTCCACTGGCGCGGGTGTTCCTCGGCAGTCGGGCAGCGAAGATCGTGCGGTACTCACCGGTTCCGGTAGTGGTGGTCCCGCGATCGGCGTCGACCCGAATAGTCGATCAGGCCGAAGCGGAATAGAGATCAGGGCCGACGAGCGGAGTGCTTGTCGGCCCTGATCTTTCAGACGGAGCGAGCGAAGAGCGCGGGCTCGGAGCCGGGAACCTGAGAGACCTGCTCTCGGGCAACCAGATGGCGAAGGTGAGCTGCACCTTCGGACAACGCCATCGTCTTTCCCATCGGGGAGATCTCGGCCCACGGCTTGTACCACTTCATCTTTGCCGCGACGTCCCACACGGTGAGCTTGTCGTCGGCGAACTCCTGGAGCAGGTGATCGAGTCGCTCCTGGTGATGCTCGATCAGCTCACCGGCGCGACCTCCGACGTCGTCGATCGGAATGCCGTGAGCGCCGAGACCGCGGGTGATGTTCATGTTCTGCACCCGTGCGAGCGAGTCGAGGAAATCGGCGAGGGCGTCACGCTCGTCGAGTGGGTACACGAAGTTGCCGACGTGTGGTGTCGTCTTCTGCAGGACGTGGTCGCCAGTGAACATGACGTCGGCGTCGTCGAGGTAGAAGCAGACGTGACCAGGCGTGTGGCCGGGGGTGTAGACAACGCGGAGGCCGCGGCCGGTGAGCGCGATGATCTCGTCGTCCGCGAGAAGGCGGTCGGGAGCCGACTCGGGGCCCACCGGAGACTCACCCGCGGCAGCCAGTCGGAAGGCATCACGGTCAGCTGCGGGCGCTCCGGCACGTTCCATGTTGTCGAGCTGGTACGCCATCCACTCCTCGTTACGCGCAGTGGCCATCTGATCGAACAGGTAGTGGTCGTCCTCGTGCATGGCGATCCAGGCGCCGGACGCCTCGCGGACCCGTCCGCACAGTCCGGTGTGGTCCGGATGGAAGTGCGTGACCACAACGCCCTCGATGTCGGTCACCGAATGTCCGATCTCGGCGAGCCCCGCGTTGAGGCCCTGCCAGCCATTGTCGTCACCCCAGCCAGCGTCGACCAAGATCAGTCCGCCGGGGGATTCCATGGCGTAGACGAGCGTGTGCCCGAGCGGGTTGTCCGTGATCGGGACAGGAATCTGAAATATGCCATCACCGATGGCTGCCGCACCGTTCATATCAAGTACCTCTTAACGATAAGGGAACGCACTCTTAGTACTTCATGTTTACCGTGCGCTCGTTTGGTTGGTGACACAGGTCCTGCCTGGCGGGAGTTCGGCATGTTTTCGGGCGACTTCGGATCGGGGAGAGTTTTATCGACCGAGTCGTCTCTTTGGGTCGAAAGATGTTGCTGATTAAAAGATTTCACACGTTGGTTGCGTTGGGAGCGTCGTCGGTTGGCTGATCCGTCGAGCAGTCACGCACTAGCCTCCGAGGGACAGGCGCGCTGTGCGGTTATCGAGAAAGACGGGTCATGCGTTTTCAGGTTCTGGACATCATTTTCAACCCACCCCATCCAGTGACCGGCGAGGAAGTTGCCCCGCCCGACCGGCTCAACCGCGTCGTCGAACTGGCGGTTCTCGCCGAAGAACTGGGTATCGATTCGTTCTCGGTGGGTGAGCGCCACGCCGGGCCGGTTCTTTCGTCGGCGCCAACCGTCGTTTTGGGCGCGATTGCGCAGGCCACGGACAGAATCCTGCTGTCGACAGGTGTCACCGTCCTGTCGCTACTCGACCCGATCCGAGTCGCCGAAGATTTCGGAACCATCGATCAACTCAGCCGGGGACGCCTCGAGATCGTGATCGGCAAGGGCAACGAGGTTCTTCAATACCCGCTCCTCGGTCTGGACATCGCCAAGCAGTACGAGTACCTCACCGAGAACTACGAACTCCTCAAACTGCTGATCAGCGAGGAAAACGTCAAGTGGGTGGGAACGCACCGGCCTTCGCTCGAGGACGCGACGACGCTACCGCGTCCTTTCGACGGCCCGTTCCGTATCTGGCACGGATCGGCTACCTCGTTCGAGGCCGTCGAACTCGCGGCGAAGTGGGGCGACCCCATCGTCACCGCCAACGCCTTCCAGCCTCGTGAGAACTACAAAGTGCTGATCGACCACTACCGCGAGCAGTACCTGGCGTACGGACATGACCCGGCCAAGGCGTATGTCGGTTCGGGTTCGGGCGGATTGTTCCTCGCCGACACGACCGAGCAGGCCATCGAAGAGTTCCGTCCGATCTACGAGGGCGCCGTTGCACAAGCTGACAAACGCACGCACGACCCCAAAGCGGTCGGAAAGTCGACGAGCTTCCGGACGATCGAGGAAGCCGTCGACCGCGGGCCGGCGTTGGTCGGGTCTTCGGAGCGAGTCGCCGAGAAGATCCTCGATTACCACCAGAGCTACGGCCACGATTTCCAATCGGTGTCGGTCAATCACGTGCTCGACTTCGAGCAGCAGAAGGACACTCTGCGCCGCTTTGCCGAGGAGGTCATCCCGCTGGTGAAGGCCGAACTGTCGACGACGCTGTGGACGTCGGTCGACAAAGATCGGGCGAAGGGTTTCACCGCCGTCGACTGAGCGGAGAAAGTCTGACTGTCGGGTAAGCAGGTCCGGCGCTGCGACCGCTCACAAGCTGCAGTAACTTGTTACCGACATCGCGGTCGGTTTTGACTGCAATGAAGGTATCCGTGAGTGGGAGTAGTGCGTTGACGTTGGGTGTGAACTCGCTTCCCGCGAACGAGCTGAGTCAGACGCTGTGGGTCGATCTGTTTCCTTGGCTGGACGACTACGTATCCGATCGTGCTGCGCTGCTCGAGCCGCTGGCCCCGTCGCCTGATTGGTGGTTCAGCGAAGCGCCGTCGTTCACTGTTCTCGAGGTCGATCTCGAGAAGGTTCTCTCCGAGCTGGCGTCCCTCTACATCGCTCACCACGCGGCAGCGGTATTACAAGAGAGCTTTCCGCTCCTTGGTGAAGATCTCCCGCTGGAGGTGTTGAGTCTCGATACTCGCGCAGTGACGGCGTTGTCACGGCTCACCACCGACAAAGCAATCGGCGGTCTACTGACGCATACGACCGCTGAGATCTTCGGCGTGCGCGGAACGAGCGAACAGACGGTGCACGACATAGTGCTCAACCTGTTGGTCTGTGCGGTCATGACGACTCCGCTCGCCCGCGTCGAGACCGCTGAGGAATCAGTTGCCCCACCCGCGATCACAGCGCTGCTCGACGATCTCGCTCAGCTGGCAATGTGGCGACGGGTCCGAGGCCAGGACAGCAGACCACTCGTCACCGTCGAGATCGACGATGAATCTCCGGCCTCGATTCAGGAAGTTGCCGCCCGGATCTCGGCTCTGACGCCGAACGACTTGCCCGACACGGACCGTACTGACGCGATGGACGAGATCGACAATCTCTTCTCGCAGCTGGATGAGCGGGAGTCGTTGGTGTTGCGTGAGCGGATCGTGGCGCGAGTTCCGCAGCGCAGGGGAGCGATCGGAGCCAAGCTCGGTGTGGGCTCGGGGCGAGTCGGGCAGATCGAGGCCGACGTGAAAGCCAAGCTCAACGCGGCGTGCGGATTCGGGACGGCGGTGGGGAACCTGCTTGCCAGCCTGCGGGTCGAGATTCAGCCGGTAGCTTCGCTTGATCGCCTCCTCGACGTGCATCCGAGCATCGCGGCGGAGGTGCCTGGTTACGGAGTTCCGCTGTGGTTGGTTCTGGACCGTCTCGACGACTACTTCGAGGTGACTGACGGTTGGGCTGCCGCTCCGGGCGTCGCGGAGGCCAAGAAACGGACTCAGACCTTGCTCGAGGACTTTGAGTCCCCGAACGGTGTGGTTGCACTCGACGACGTCGCCGAAGTGGTGTCGATGTCACGCGGCGAACTGGAGAAGTGGCTTGCGTGGTGCGGCGTTGTCGTTGTGGCGGAGTCTGCGCTGACGCGTGCGCGTCGGATCTCCGATCTGGCAGTCGGCGCGCTCGAAGCCGTCGGATCGCCGAAGTCCGTCGTCGAGCTAGTGGACTTGCTGAAGTCCGATCGCAGTGAGCGGTCGATCGAGCGCGCGCTCGAGGCCGACGATCGCGTGGCGCTCGACGGCGCAGTGTGGCGGCTGCACGCCTGGGGAAGCGCGGATTCCGTTGGGGAGGAACCGGTTTCTTCGGGAGAGGCTGAAGAAGCCAGTGAGTTCAACATTGGTGGTGACGGGATAGTCCGGCGCAAGCGGACACGCAACACTGCGAAGACGCCAGAGTTGACTCGCCGCCTGTACCGGTCAGGTAGTACGTGGCGGTATCGACTGACTGTGACCGCAGATCATCTGCGGGGCTCCGGATTTGCTGTACCCGCCGGTGTTGCAGTCGCTGCCGGCTGTGTGCGCGGTGAGACCATCGAGTTGGAGAGCCACCTCGGCGTTCAAGCAGTTCGGTGGACCGGAGCGCAGCCGACGTTCGGCACTATCCGCCGATTCCTGCGTGAACTCTCCGCTGTGGAGGGCGAAGACGTGTTGCTCGAGCTGTGGCAAGACGGAACCTTCCGCGTGGTCCGACCGGCGATCGTTCACTCTGACATCGACCCACTACGTCAGGCACTTGCAGAGGTTGGCAATCGCGAGCCATTGCGAACTGCCGAGAGACATGTGGTGCGGATTCTCGCCGAAGCCGTGTGTCTGGACGGCGAAGACCGTCCACGAAAGATACTGCGCGCGTACGAAGATCGTGGTGAAGACGTGGTTTTGGACTTCCTGGAGGCGGCATGGAGGCGCGGCGAAGCATCCGAAATCGACGAGGTAGAGGGTAAGGATGCATCCCATGACTGACGTCGCGGACACCCGCATAGTGGGCACCAAGATCCTTGCTGCGGACGAGTCCCTCGCCGGCGCCATCGGCTTGCACCACACCATCGCGACAGCGCTCGCCGATCTGATCGACAACAGCCTCGACGCCGAGGCCTCCCACGTGCTGATCAGGTTCGTTCAGGACGGCACACGGATCGTGTCGATGATGGTGATCGACAACGGCTCCGGCATGGACAGTGACACCATTGATTCCGCGATGACCTACGGCCGCCGACGCGACTATGCCGCCGGGGACCTGGGTCATTTCGGTGTAGGGATGAAGGCGGCGTCGTTGAGTCAGGCTCGGTTGCTCCGAGTGTGGTCTCGAAAGTCCGGGCACCCGACGCAGGGCCGCGAGATCGACTCGGCCTCAGTGCAGGGGCGTCAGTCAGTTTCGGTGATCGAGGACCGGCAAGCCGAAGAATTCTTCGACGCAGTCACGCCCCGCTTTCCCTTCGACACCGGAACTGTTGTCGAATGGCGCGGCATCACAACATTTCTCATGTCCGCGCACGCGGACGAGCAGACCAGCTGGCTCGAACAGACCATCAACGACGTGCGCAGTCACCTCGGCGTCGTATTTCACCGTCTCATCGAATCCGGCCGGATCGCTCTGACTGTGGATGTCTTCGACGTCGAAGCGGGACGCGCCGGCGCGCTGCGCACAGTCAGTGCCATCGACCCGTTCCGGTATCCGCGCACCGGCGACCCCAACTACCCTCGGACACTTACCGTGTCGATCGCCGGTGCCACAGTAACCGCCGAAGCTCACATGTGGCCCGCCCGGAGCAATGCACCGGAATTTCGCATCCACGGCGCCCCCGGCCGCGACCAGCAGGGGCTCTACTTCTATCGGCACGATCGACTCCTGCAGATCGGCGGCTGGAACGCGATAGTGCGGGGCCGACCGGACTACGGATTGGCACGAATTGCTGTCGATCTGAACGATTCTCTGCTGCAGCACATCACCATCAATCCCGAGAAATCGGGGGTGACGCTCGACGCCACTGCGTCGGCTGCCGTCGACGGGGCCGTCTTCACGGATTGCAACGGTGGATTCCGTTCGTATCTGACCGATGCCGAGCGCGTCGTGCGGGCAGCCCGAAGTTCTGCACCTCGGCCGATCAGCGTCATCGAGCCGGCATCCGGCTTTCCGGAAGACGTGCTCGATTCCTTCAGCGACGCCTTCGAATTCAGCGTCGGTGATGATCCTGTTGCTGTGGGTTGGCGAGCCTTGGCGCGTGATCAGTTCTTCGAAGTTGACCTCAAGACTCGGACTTTGTGGATCAATGCGCGTTTTCGGCGTGATCTGCTCGGACGTCGCAGTCTCGACCCGGCTGATGCTCCGGTGCTCAAGACGCTTGTCTTCCTGTTGGTGAGTGAGATGTTCGAAGGAACGAGAATCGGCGCTCGTCAGAGGGAAAAGATGCAGGCGTGGCAGGAAGTGTTGATTTCCGCAGTGGCAGCGCACCGGGAGCAGGTAGTGCAGTGAGTGATGAAGTATTCCGTGCGGTTGCGCGTGAACTCGGTGACGGGTTTCCGCCCGAGAACGTGCTCTACCCGGTCAACGCGCGCCTGCGAGCGAGCTATCCGGATGGCCTGACCATCGCGGACATCATCGATGTGTTCCTCGATGAGAGTGCTGTCGGTGTACGAACGGCGCTCACCTCGCGTCTACGGCAGTGGGATGCGGAAAGTGTCGAGACGTGGGTAGGCTCGACTGTTCCGCAAAGTCCGGAACGGCGGGCTCGGATCTACGACTTGTTGGGATTGCCGGTCGACGCCCACGCCGAGATGGATGCGCACTTCCCTCGCGAAGGTGGGCCCGTTGTCATTGCGGCTCAGCAGCCGTGGGACCCCTGGTACACCTCCGAACGCCGCCGCGAGCACGACTTCTATTGGCGCGCTTACAAGCGAGGTCTAGCCGACAAGAACTGGGACGAGGCGACAATCGGAAAGCTGGACATTGCAACCACTGAGGTTGTGCACCGGCTTGCGGATCCGACGCGGCCCGAGCCGTATCAGTCCAAAGGTTTGGTGGTCGGCTACGTCCAGAGCGGGAAGACGGCGAATTTCAGCGGCGTGGTGGCCAAGGCGATCGACGCTGGGTACCGCTTGGTCATCGTGTTGACCGGCACGATCGAGATTCTCCGGAGCCAGACTCAGCGACGCCTCGACATGGAATTGGTCGGTCGTCAAAACATCAGTGCCGGTGTGGACGACGACTACGCCAACGACGAGGACTGGCGGGACGGGAACTTTCTCGAACACGAAATCGATCCGAACAAGACCAATGAAATCCCGGCTATCCGTCGACTCACCACCTCGACCTTTGACTACAAGAGCCTGCTCGCGGGCCTGAGCGCACTGCACTTCGAAACCGTGGATCACTCCCTTCCGCTGAATGATCCGAAGAATCTGTACCCCAGCAATATTCGCATCGCGGTCGTGAAGAAGAACGTCTCCAGCCTCAAGAAGCTGGTGGCCGATCTGAAGAAAGTGCCGACCGAACTCGATCAGATTCCTGCCCTGATCATCGACGACGAAGCCGATCAGGCATCGGTGAACACGATCGATCCGAAGAAGATGAAAACCGAGCAGGTCGAGCGGACGGCGATCAACGGTCAGATTGCCGAGATCCTCGGTCTACTCGAGCGTGCCCAGTACATCGGTTACACCGCAACACCTTTTGCCAATGTGTTTGTCGATCCGGAAGACAGCGTCAACGTCTTTCCTTCGGACTTCATCGTCAGTCTCGAGCGGCCCGGCCCGTACATGGGTGGTGCGGACTTCCACGATCTAGACGATCTCGAAGACGACGACAAGACTCCGGCCAATTCGAACCAGAAAGCGTACGTACGGGATCTCCGGGCCGAGTGCGACGAGGATCGCTCAGCCGAGCAGTTGCGAGCGCTCGACTCGTTTGTCCTGACCGGGGCGATCAAGCTATTCCGGGAATCGAAGGGCGCCAAGCCGTATCGGCACCACACGATGCTGGTGCACGAATCGGTGAAGCAGGCCGAGCATGACGCCGTAGCCGACGACTTCAAGGCCTTGTGGAAATCGGCCGGATACAGCCAGGCCAAGAGTCTTTCCCGGCTGGACAAGCTCTGGGCCGAAGACTTTGCGGTGGTGAGTGCGGCTCGGGGCAGTGAACTGGAGAATCCTGGTTCGTTTGCCGAGTTGGAGGAATTCATCGGCGCTGCCTACGACAAGATTTCCGAGGGAACCAGCCCCGTTATCGTGGTCAACGGTGCGGCCGAGAAGGACTACAAACAGGATTCCCTCGATTTCCAGGAACGCGGCGTGTGGAAGATTCTGGTCGGCGGCACGAAGCTGAGTCGCGGCTTCACGGTCGAGGGCCTGACCATCACTTATTATACGCGTCGAACGGGCCAAGCTGACACATTGATGCAGATGGGACGATGGTTCGGATTCCGCCCCGGGTACCGAGACTTGGTGCGCCTGTTCATCGGCCGCACGGTTGGCGGACCCGCCGGCGCGGACTACGACATGTACAAGGCGTTCGAGGCGATCGTTCGGGACGAGCAGGAGTTCCGGAACGAGCTCACTCGGTTCAGCGGCGTGAACGAGAAGGGCGAACCGTGGGTCACTCCACGCGATGTGCCGCCGATGGTGTTTCAGCAGCTGCCGTGGCTGAGGCCAACGGCTCGAAACAAGATGTTCAACGCCGATCTGGTTTATCGAGGCATGGGCGGTGAAAGTTTCAGCTTCACGATGCAGCCCCCGCGAGGCGACGGTTCGATCAACGCTCGGCACTTCGACGCGGTTGCACCATTATTGAAGTCGTTGGGCGAAACAGGGTCCTTCAATTTCGTTGACAAGGATGATGTTTCGCGATCGTTCACTGCGCGATACGGCATTGTCCCTGCCCATGTGGTGTTGGAGGCCGTCGACCAGTTCGAGTGGGCGAACGGGTGGGATTTCGGTCCCCACCGCGAAGCGCTTTCGACCGCAATCGCATCCGGATTGCTCGAGGATTTTGCAGTTCTGCTGCCGTACCCCAAGACCCGGGAGCCGATCGAGATCAAGGGTTGGCACGAGAAACTTCCGATCGTCAATCGCAAGCGTCAGGAACGCGAGTACCGAACAGGTTTCACCGGTACGGCCGTCCGTGAGCGCGATGCGATCGAGCACATTGCGGGCAGCCCGAAGAAGAACGGTGGACCGCTTGCGGGTGCTCTTCATCGGAAGACTCGCGGTGCATTGATTCTGGTATTGGCGAACGATCCGGCTCCTCGTCAGTTGAAACGGGCACAGGCTGGTCCCGTGGACTCGCGCGATTTTGCGACGTTGTTCTCGTACGCGCTTCCGCACGCGGCGGAGCCGTTGGGGCGAATCGGTTTTCGGGTGAAGCAGTCAGGGACAGGGGCGATCGTCGATGCGAACTAGGTGTGTTGTGGTGGGAGACAGGAATGGGTTCTGATGGCTAAGACGATTGCGACGATCAACCTCAAGGGCGGCGTCGGTAAGACGACGATCACCGCGGGGTTGGCCGAGTTCATGTCGCTCGAATTCGGTCAGCGCGTGCTGCTGATCGACCTCGATGCGCAGATCAATCTCACGACGATGATGATCAGCGAGGATCACTGGCTCGAACTCAACAAGCAAGGGCTGACCAGCGCAACCATTTTCCGTGACGCTGTCGATGGCACGTCGAACTTCGATCTCGAAGCTTCGATTCAGCGCGGAGTCTCGCCGGTCAAGCGAGTGACGGGTGTGGATCTGCTTCCCTCATCTCTCGATTTGATCGAGCTGCAGGAGGAGATCAGTGCCCTTCGGGTTGCTGATCGGAACTCCACCAAGCCGGTTGAATTGTTGAGGGATGCCGTCGCCCCGGTGATGCCGTACTACGACTATGTTCTGATCGATTGCCCGCCGAATCTCGGGCCGATCACACTCAACGGATTGGCCATGGCTGACGGCTACGTGATCCCCACGATCCCGGATGTACTCTCCACGTACGGCATTCCGCAGATCCAGACGCACATCGCGAAGTTCGGCAAAGAACTCGGCCGTGAACTCTTCGAACTCGGGTTGGTGATCACCAAGTACAAGTCCAACTCGGCGGTGCACCGCACGACTGTGCGAAATCTTCGGCGCGATCCCAACGTCCCACACGTATTGCCGGAATATCTCGCGGAGTCGAATCAGATTGCCGCGTCGGCGGAGTTTCACCCGTACAGCACTTTGAAGGTGAAGTACGGCAATGCAGGTCAGTTCGATCAGATGCGTGCGATCACGCAGAACATTCTCACGGAAGCGCAGGCGAAGCTATGAGTGCGGGTATCGATGAGGCGCGTCGTCGCGTGCAGGTGCAGGAAACCGGTGCAGCGCTCCTGAAACTGGGAGCAACCAACGCCTCAGCATCGGTGTTACTGGCCAAGCTCGTTCAGGTCGTGGCGGAGGAAGCCGCCCGCACTCCGCGTTTTGCGAAGGCAATCGAAGAGGCTTTTGCGGTTCCATCGGATGGAGCGACGGTTGCGTTGCCTGCTGCTGCGCCGGCGCCGCGTCGTCGTGCTGCTGCCCCGAAGGTGAAACGGGAGCCGGGGGCTTTCGACCCGTTCGAGGTCTTCAAGCTCGATGGGGAAGAGGCTCTCTTGGAGCGTCTTTCGTCCCTCGATGCCGACGGGATCAAGGACATCATCGCGGAACAGGAAATGGATACCCACAAGGAGACGGGCCGCAAGCGCAAAGTGGATGTGCTTGCAGTCTGGACCGTCGAGCGGGTGAAGGCACTGACCTCGAAGGGCAGTGCGTTCCGGTAGGGGCTCCTCCTCTCAGCGCGCCGTTGTGGTCCTTGGGGCCGCCAGATTGGCGCACTGGTTCGCCGGACTCCTTCATCAGTGGATGGCGATACCACACGAGTGGCTTCGAATGATTCCGCGCGGCGCCGGCTAGTGTGTGAACTTGCGGGTTGGACGCTTACCAGGAAGGCGCATAGTGGCACCTTCGGTGATCTCCGAGTTTCTTGACCCGCCGCCCGCCGCGCTGGAGGCGCAGTGGAAATCGGTACTCGCACGTCAGGAGGTACCGAAGGGAAGCCGACAGGTGCCGTTCGTTCCGAGCGAGGTCGTGTTGTCGCTCTGCGCATCGCTGTTGGTTGACCATCGCCGGTTCGGTAGCTCTTCTGCACATCGAGCGGGAATGCCGGTCCAGCATCTTGCGAGTTTGTTCAAGCGTCCGCCCACGAGCTTTATCGCAAAGATGGCGAACCTGGATGGAACACGTAGTCATGGCGGGCGATATGAGGTCGAAGTCGCGTCGTTGATGCTTTCGGACAGCGTGTTGATGCAGGACGTATACCTTCGAATTCTGCGGTCGGCGCGTTCCCACGGAATTGACGAACATGCGTTGCCAGACTTCCTCGAATTGGAAAACGGCGAAACGCTGTGGTTGGCGGGACAAGAAGAGTTAGTCCAAAGTGAGATCGAGAGATCCTTGGAGCAGTCGCTCGAAAAGTGGTCTAGCGAGCGTAAAGATATCCCCATCGCGACCACCCAGCGATTGCTGACCTCGAGGGTTCGGATCGGCCAGCATCGGTTCGCCGCTGGCGTACTCAGCAATCACGAGCACCGCTGCGTGTTCTGTGGCCTTAGCGCGAACATCGGTGGCCGACGCCGGCCGCGCCTCCTTACTGCAAGCCATATCAAGCCCTGGCGAGACAGCACTGACAAAGAGCGACTTGACCGTCGCAACGGCTTCACCGCGTGTCCGACACATGACATTGCCTTCGATACGGGGCTCATCACCGTCGATGAGGACTTGAACCTCCATTTCGCGCCCGGCGTCGAGAGCGATATGGAGATCGAAGGTCCGCTTCGCGCCGCACTCGGGAAGCCACCTCTGAGAGACCGATTGATCTTGCCGGACAAGGCGGAGCGTCCGGATGTTGTCTATCTGGACTGGCACCGCACGCAGATCTATGTCGCTTCGTGACTTCGCCAGCGAGCGCTCTGCGGAGCAGATCGAAGATGAGCCAGACTACTTAACTTGTGTAATACCAAGATCACCGTCGACGCCGTCTGCATCATCGCCGCACGCACAGTCACAGTCTCCGCCGCAACCGCCGGGATTGCAGTCTCCGGCGTAGCTGTCGTCATCGGCGTCGCAGTCGAGGTCTCCGCCGAAGGATTCAGCAAAATCGTCGTCGAGTTCGTGAGTGAAGTCGTGAACCTCGTCGATCAGGTTCAGCAGATGCTGCGGAGCGAAGGGATCGGCGTCGAGCATCGTGGAGACCAGTAGGTGGTCGCCGCTGAAGGCGAAGCGCAGGCGTGGCCATTCCTGCGCGAGTTCGATCAGTCGAGTCGCAGCGTGCGAGGGATTGCCGAGGCCCGTCAGGACCGAGGACCAGACGTTGATCTGAGGGCCGTCATCCGCAACAGTTACGTAGACGACAAACCCGTGAACCGGCACGACAATGTCGCCGTCGTCATCGGTGGCAGGCTCACTGCCCAGTAGTTCGGCGAGGGTCTGGACGCACAGGCGAACCAACTCGTCGCGCTCATCCGTCACCAAGGCAATTGCGCCGTTGATGTGGAGGGGCTGGTCGGCGGTCGTGTCTTGGTCGCTCATGGATCCTCATGTTCTGTGCCAGTCCGAGCAGGCGCTGGGCACTGTTTTCGTACGGTAGCTGTCAGGTCTACGGTAATCGGCGCACACTGTTGTCCGCGCAGTGGATGATCAAAGATGCCTGGGTAGGTCCGTGTTGATCTGGACTTGACAGCCGACCAGCGACGTGATGCGAGCTCCGACAAATCGGGCAGCCTTGTGGCAGTGAGTATCTCGGCTGTCGGTAGGTAGATCTAGCCTCCATACATGACGGGTCAGCGAGTTCGGCGAGCTTCACATCTTCGTTTGGTAGCTGCATATCGAGCGGCGCAAAGCCAGATGAAGGTCCTTACGCCGAGGCAGATGCGGAATCAGCGTCGACGGCCGGAGGTGGCGAACTTTGTCATGCGGATCGAACTCGATTGCATCACGCCGCCTATTTGGAGACGGTTTTCGGTCCCGTCGAATATCGAACTGGACCAACTTCATTCGATTGTGCAGGCGGTGATGGGGTGGGGAGATCAACACGCTCATCAGTGGGTGAGTGTCCATCATTCAACGGACAACGGCCCAGATCGGTATATCGCGCCAGAGGTGATCGAGCGCGACGGATACCAGGAAGACGAGTTTGGTGAGGACGAAGTCCGGATCGACGAGGCAGTTACCGCGGTCGGGGAGTACGTCCGTTATGAGTACAACGCCCGCGCAAGGTGGAGTCACACGTTGGTTCTCGCGCAGATTGTCGAAGACCAGCCGATTTCTGAGCCATCCTGTCTCGACGGCGAGAGAGCGTGCCCGCCGGAGGATTCTGGCGGTCCGATCGGGTATCGCGAGTTCCTGAACGTGCAGGCGAGTACCGGACTGTTCGATCCCGAACGTTTTGTTCCTGCAGAGTCCAATGCAGCAGTCACCATTGCAGTGGCACTGCATAAGTCACCACCTGTGGGAAGCTCGGTGTTCGAGAAGTTCTTGCGCCGCCTGTCGGTTCATTCCGCGCCGAAATTGTTTGCCGCAGTTGCCAAATCGGAGCTTCGTGGCGGATATGACAACTATTTCGAGGTGATGCGTGAGGGAGCAACCCGCCAACTGCTGTGGCTGCTGAACTCCGCGCGAGGTGGTGGGATTGTTTTGACGGCGTCCGGGGCACTTCCTTCGGGCCATGTTGCGGCCGCCCGAGACGAACTCGATTGGGGCAGCGACTGGATCGGTGTCACGGCAGGGAGTGACTCGCAATTAGCAGTACTCGTTGAAGTCGCAAAGACACTGAGATTTGTCCGGAAACTCCGAGGCACATTGCTTCTGACTCGACTCGGCGCGTCAGTGCTTGCATATGAAGGCGAGCTGTGGCGTCACATCGTGTCGGCCATGCCGTTGGGAAAGGGTGAGTTGGCGCAGGAAGCCGGCCGAATTCTGTTCCTTACGTTGGCTGCCGGCTTGTCGGAGTCCGAACGTAGTGAACTGATGATCGAAGGCCTCACGGCATTGGGTTGGTCGACAACAGACGGAACACGACTCGGGGACGACGATTGGACGTGGATGGTGCGAGACACTCTCGTGTACTTGCGAATGATCGGGGCGATTGTCTCCAATCCGCTGGACCAGCATGTTTCCGCCGATCCCGAGTGGGGCCGACGGTTTGCCAGGATGGTCCTGTCGATGTAGGTATGCGATCGAATCGAGCATCGATTTCAATCGATGCGGAGTTGTTATATGCGCTGGAAGCGCACGATTTTACTGCGGCGGAAACATGAATATTTTCGGGTGGGAAAATATCGGAGTTTTTGTTCGAAATTGCCATCATGCTATGGTCGATTCTCAGTTGTTGAATTGCGTGGTCGAGCCAAAAGCTTGCGCAGAAGATTTATTTTGTGGAGGTTGGGTTTCCGAAAAGACGAAGTGCGTGTTGCTAGTCAATTGAATATGTGACCGGTGTTGGTATTGCGGTCGCTCCTAGGGCGTGCAGAAACGAAGCGCAAAGATCCTGAACAGGGGTTTTGTGCTTTGCTCTGCCGATTATGTGCGAAGGATGTGGCATGTGACGGGGTCCGACATGGTCCAGTTCAGTACCTTGGTAATTGTTTCACTGCTTGTTGCTTTTTATGGTGGAACATTTCTGATTTCTCTTCGTATTGGTAAGAAACAGGAAAATGCCGACGGTTTTATGACCGCCGGAAACAAATTAGGATTTGGTGTTTCGGCCGCGAGTATGACGGCCACCTGGATTTGGGCGTCGTCGATGTACGCATCTGCCACTTCTGGCTACACCTACGGAATCTCCGGCCCCATTCACTACGGTTTGTGGGGCGCGTTGATGATTCTCTTCATTTATCCGTTCGGCCAGCGAATTCGTAAAGTGGCACCGAAAGCCCACACGCTGGCTGAGGTCATGTACGCGCGGCACGGACGCTCGAGTCAGCTGATGCTCGCGGGTTCCAATATCGTCGGCAGTCTCATCAGTTTGATGTCGAACTTCCTCGCTGGTGGTCTGCTGATCGCGTTACTTTCGCCGTTCAACTTCATCCAGGGTGTGTTCATCGTTGCGCTGGGCGTTTTGCTGTACACACTGTGGTCGGGCTTCCGCGCTTCGGTGTTGACCGACTTCGTTCAGCTGATCGGAATGCTCGGTGCGGTAGCGGTTTTGGTGCCGTTCATCTTCTTTGCGGCAGGGTTCCCGGCAGCCTTCGAATCCGGGGCAGGCAACCTCACTGCTGAGCAGGGCAACTTCTTCTCGAGCGTTGCCTTCTTCGAGCAGGGCGCGCCGTACATCGCAGCAGTTCTTGCCTACGCAATCGGCAACCAGACCATTGCCCAACGTCTGTTCGCGGTCCGCGAAGACCTGATCAAGCCCACCTTCATCACCGCAACCGTCGGATACGGCGCAACGGTCATTGGTGTCGGAATGCTGGGTGTTCTCGCTCTATACCTCGGAATCGAGCCGATGGATGGTGACGTCAACAATCTGATTCCGCAGATGGCCGCGTCGTACCTGCCCGGAATTTTGCTGGCTGTCTTCTTTGTCATGATCATCGGCGCGCTGTCATCGACGGCGGACTCGGACCTTGCTGCGCTCTCGTCCATCGTGATGACCGACGTTTACGGCCAAGCCGTCGCAGGCAAGGCCAATGCGAACCCTCGACGGATGCTGCTCATCGGCCGAGTAACGATGATAGTTGCCACGGCGGCGGCTATCTCCTTGGCAAGTCTGCAACTGAGCATTCTTGATCTGTTGGTGTTCGTCGGCGCGCTGTGGGGCGCGCTGGTGTTCCCGGTTATCGCGAGCTTCTATTGGGGAAAGGTCACCAACAAGGCCTTCACTGTGTCGGTTCTGGTGGCGCTTGCCGCCTTCTTGCCCGTCCGATTCAGTTGGGTGCCGATGGATGGGATGTTCGGGATCTTCTCCGACATCGTTGCCGTTGTCGGTATCGGAGTGGTGCTGGGGCTCATGGCATTTGGATTCTTCGGCCTGAAGGTTGCGCAGATCGTCGGTGGCCTGGCGATCGTGCTGTCCGCGCCGTTCGCAATCGGCTTCCTGCACGACTACCCAACGCTCAGCGGTTCTTTGGTGGCCTATGCCGTCAGTACCGTCGTGTGCTTTGCGATGTCCGTCAATCAGCGTGAGACGTTCGATTTCGAACTGATCAAGCAGCGGACGGGAGACTTCGACGATGACGAGCTTCCTGCCGTGGGAGCGTCCGGAAAGTAACCGTCGAGACAAGTGGAAGGGCTACGAATGAGTACAGCTCTACTGACCATTTATGTTCTGATCTGGCCGGCGTTGGTCTTGGTCGTGCTGGGAGTCATCAGCAAGGGATTCTTCAAGGATTGGGCAACTGCTCGCCGCAACGGTGAGGATCTGGTCTAACTTTTCACGCCGCCACCGACGGACTTCTTGTCGGTGGCGGCGGTCATATTGCAATCGGGACTGGGGGCAGCGTTATAGTTGCCCAGTGCAACACGACGGAGCAATGGCGCTCACCGGTCCACCAGCCGTTCATGACGAGCTGGTGCACCTGACGCGGCAGTTGATGACGGGGGATCGGCATTCCGATGACCACCCGTCGATCGCCCAGCATTCGTTCCTCTCCTTCATCGGCCGCAATGACGGATGCAAGGCCACGGAGATCTCCGAAGTCTTCGGCGTCAACCGCTCGACCATCTCGCGCCAAGTGCGCGGGTGCATCGAGGCTGGCTGGGTGTATGCCGATCCGGGATCCGTTCGTCAGGGCAATCCGCTGCACCTCACGGAGGCTGGCCGCAAATACCTCGACGCCGCCGACGCGCGTCGGCTCGACCAAGTCGCCGGCAGGCTGCACGATTGGACCGAGTCCGAGGTCGCAGACTTCGCCCGCGCACTCCACCGCTTCAGAATCAGCATCGAATCGCAGACCAACGGAGATGACACCCTGTGAGTGAGTACAGCGCCAAAGCCCAGTTCACCATCTCCGACAATGAGTCCGTGGTGCACACCGTCTTCACTCACGCCGAGCGCACGCCCGAACTGACGGTGTTCTCCCGCCCCAAGGGAGAGGGTTGGGTAGATGTAACGGCTAAAGAGTTCGCCGAGCAGGTCACCGGCGTCGCAAACGGTCTCATCGCCGCTGGCGTGCAGGCAGGCGACCGCGTCGCACTCCTCTCCGCGACCCGATACGAGTGGACGCTCTTCGACTTCGCCATCTGGGCTGCCGGCGCCGCTACCGTTCCGATCTACGACTCGTCGTCTCAGGGGCAGGTCAGCTGGATCCTCGAAGACTCCGAGGCCGTCATCGCGATCGTCGAAACCGGCGCGCACGAGCAGCTGTTCCAGGACGCGCCAAGCTCTCTCAAGGCCGTCATGCAGATCGACGACGGAGCAGTCGAAAAGCTGACCGCACAGGGCGCCGACGTTGACGGCACCGAGTTGAAGAAGCGACTCGCGGGCATCAAGGTCGACGATCTGGCGTCACTCGTCTACACCTCCGGCACCACAGGCCGCCCCAAAGGATGCATCCTCACGCATCGCAACTTCCTGTCCGAGGTGCGCGGGATTCTCACGGCATCGATCGGCAAGGTGGCGGTTCCGGGAAACCGAGTCCTGACCTTCCTGCCGCTCGCTCACGTGCTGGCTCGCGCGGTGTCCCTCGCGACGTTCGAAGCTGGCGCGTCGCAGGCGCACTGGTCCGACTTTGCCACCATTACAACTCAATTCGAGCGGTACAAGCCCAACACCATCCTCGGTGTTCCGCGTGTCTTCGAAAAAGTCCGTGACGGCGCAGCACGGAAGGCGGAGTCCGGTGGAAAGATTCCGGGCGCGATCTTCGCTTTCGCAGAAACCACTGCAAAGGAATACAGCGAAGCGCTCGACAAAGGTGGTCCCTCGCTGATCTTGAAGGCGAAGCACGCAGTGGCAGACAAGCTCGTGTACTCGAAGCTTCGTGAAGCTCTCGGCGGCGAATGCTGGTTCGCGATCTCCGGCGGCGGCGCCCTCACTCCTGAGTTGGGGCACTTCTTCCGCGGGCTGGGAGTTCCGATCTACGAGGGCTACGGTCTCACCGAAACTACTGCGGCGCACTGTGTCAACGTCCCAGGTGCTCAGAAGATCGGAACCGTCGGACAGCCCATGGGCGGCAACGGGGTTCGCATCGCCGAGGACGGCGAGATCGAACTCAACGGCGGGGTTGTCTTCAAGGGCTACTGGAAGAACGACAAGGCCACCGAAGAGACATTCGTCAACGGCTGGATGCGGACCGGTGATCTCGGTGAACTCGACAGCGAAGGTTACCTTTCCATCACCGGACGCAAGAAGGACCTTCTGGTGACAGCGGGTGGCAAGAACGTCTCGCCCGGCCCGATGGAAGACCGTATCCGTTCGCATTCCATCGTCTCGCAAGCAGTCGTCGTCGGCGACGGGAAGACCTACATCACGGCGTTGCTGACCGTCGACCCCGAGGTGTTCGAGAAGTGGAAGGCGGAGAACGGCAAGCCTTCTGGTGCCACCGTCGCCGAACTACGTGACGACAAGGGCCTTCGAGCGGAGCTGCAGAAGGCTGTCGACGACGCCAATGCTGCTGTCTCGCATGCAGAGTCGATCAAGAAGTTCGTCATTCTCGATCGCGATCTGACCGAGGAAGACGGTGAGATGACAGCGACGCTCAAGATCAAGCGCAATGTCGTCGTCGATCGGTTCTCGAAGGAGATCGAAGGAATGTACGCGAAGAGCTAGGCGCGTTTGGGGAACTGCTCGCGGTAAGCCATCACGTCATCGAGGCGGAACCTGCGGTGGGTGCCGCGTAGTTCGATCGGGAGTTTCCCGGCGTCGGCGAGTTTGCGCACATACGTGTCCGAAACGCCGAGGATCTCTGCTGCCTGCGAGGTGGTGAGGAGTTCTGCGACGGGCCCGAGGGCGACGCTGTCGCCGGCAGCGAGGTAGGTCAGGAGCTGCACGACGGCGTCGCCGACCGATGGCGGAATCTCGATGCTCACGCCGTCGAACACCAGCGTGGTCGTGTCCGTCGAGGTTGCGGCTCTCTCGGCCAGGGCCGTTTTGATTCGCTCGGCAGCATCGCCGTCGACTGCGGAAACGATGTGGTCGATGCTCACGCGGTATATCTCCGATCGAAGGCAGTGTTTCGCAAGCATAGACATCGACAGTGTCCGTCGGCACGCTGGCTAGCGCCGTGTGCGTTGCATTACATGAGTGCCGTGAGTGGAAAACTATTTACCCACGTAGATCGGAATTCGAAGGTTTTGGCGCCCAAAGATATTCGACTCGACGCATATGTAACTCACCAAATTTGGTGTACCCGCAAGTAACATCCTGAGCGTGGCTAGACGATCGGTAACGGTGAGATTCGACGTAGAGGAACTGAGGGCCCTAGAGGCCCTCCAAGAGCTCACGGGCGCGGACATTTCCAGCGTCATTCGTGAAGCTGTGATCGAGCATGCTCGTCGATGTGTTGCACAGGGAAAGCCCCGCGACATCGCCGAGCGACGCAAATCGCTGACCTTGCAGGAAGCCTTCGCCAAGTACTCCGCGTTGTGCACCGACGAGGAGCGGGAAGCGTCATAGCACATCTGTCGATGCGATGGTGACCGGTTGAGTTCACAGTGATTCTGACTGTGGCGCTGCGTAGTTCGTTCGAGGAATATTGCGGCAACAGAAGTGTTGCGTAGACCTCTGACAGGAGCTGGCCAGTGACGGACGTCCTCGAACTCTCCACCGATGTATTGGTGATCGGTGGTGGCCCCGCCGGCGCATGGGCAGCGTTGCGCGCGGCCAAGGCCGGTGCAGACGTCGTCCTGGTCGACAAGGGCTACTGCGGAACGAGCGGCGCAACGGCCCCCTCCGGAACGGGTGTTTGGTACGTCGAACCGGATACGACTGCCCGTGAGCGGGCGAAGGCCGGTCGTGAGGCGCTCGGCGGATATCTTGCCGACCACCATTGGATGGACCGCGTCCTCGAGCAGACCTACTCCAACATGGATCTCCTCGCGGTGGAGGGCAGATATCCGTTCCCCGTCGACTCCAGCACGGGCAAGCAGATCCGTACCGGCTTGCAGGGACCTGAGTACATGCGACGGATGCGCACCTGGATTCGTCGAGCCGGGGTGCGGATCCTCGACCATTCGCCGGCACTGGAGTTGTTGGTGGACGGTGAGGGCCGAGTTCGCGGAGCTGCGGGCTACCAGCGTCACGAACATCAGGACTACCGCGTCTCGGCAGGCGCGGTAGTGGTCGCCAGCGGAGGTTGTGCGTTTCTGTCCGGTGCGCTGGGTACCAACGTCGATACCGGTGACGGTGCATTGATGGCAGCGGAAGTCGGAGCCGAGTTCTCCGGGATGGAGTTCTCGAACGCGTACGGGATCGCGGCGGCCGGATCGACGATCACCAAGACGGCTTACTACGCGTACGCGACGTTCTTTCACGCAGACGGAAGCGTGCTCGAAGGGGCCGGTTCGGCGAAGGGGAGGTCCGTCATCGCCAGCACGTTGCAGAACGAGCCGGTCTTCGCGCAGATCGATCGGGCCGACGCTGATGTACAGCGTCGAATGAGGCTGGGGCAACCCAACTTCTTCCTGCAATTCGATCGCCGCGGAATCGATCCCTTCACCGACAAATTCGAGGTCGGCATGCTCGCTGAAGGCACGGTGCGCGGCACTGGGGGAATCAACGTCGTCGATGACGATTGCGCGTCATCCGTTCCAGGACTGTTTGCCGCCGGGGACGCCGCGACCCGAGAGCGAATCTGCGGAGGGTTTACCGGCGGGGGAAGTCACAACGCCGCGTGGGCGATGTCTTCTGGTTCGTGGGCGGGAACCGGTGCTGCGCGCTATGCGCTGTCGGTCGGACGTGGGTCTACCAGTGGTCTTCGCGGAGCCGGAACCGTCGGATTGCGTAATCCGGTACGAACCGGGTTTGCTGCCGACGATGTGGTGAAAGCTGCTCAGGCGCAGCTGATTCCCTTCGACAAGAACTACCTCCGCAGCGGTGATCGAGTATCCGCAGCGCTCGGTGAGCTCGAATCGCTGTGGGGTGCAGTGAGTGCGGATCTGGGCGCGGATCCAGCAGGTCGGATGGCGGCGCGGCAGGCTGCCGCGATCACGGCCGTCGGTCGCTGGATGTACCACTCGACGTTGGCGCGGACCGAGACTCGGGGAATGAGCAAGCGGGACGATTATCCCGAACTCGATGTGACGCAGCACCATCACGTCCTCACCGGCGGTTTGGATTCGGTGTGGACCCGGACTTCTGAATCTGTCGGGTTTGCACTGGTGGCGTCATGATCGAGCTGGTTTCTGCGCCTGACTGCATCGGCTGCGACAAGTGCGTAGACGTTTGTCCTACAGATGTTTTCGATCGGACGCCGTCGGGCGTCCCGGTGATTGCGCGCCAATCGGATTGCCAGACCTGCTTCATGTGTGAGGCATATTGCCCGACGGATGCGCTGTATGTGCATCCGCAATCCACGCCGTTGGAAACGGCCGATGTGATCGAGGGCGATCACATCGGCCGCTACCGAGAGAAGATCGGATGGGGCAAAGGGCGGGCACCTGGGTCCCTGACTGCGGTGGGCCCGGAGGTGCCCCGTCCGGTTACGACCTGACGAGAATCTTGACTGCAGTGTCGTTGTGCTCGATCAGAGTGGTGAATCCTTCGGAGATCAATTCTTCGAGCTGAATACGACCGGTGATGAATGGCGCCAGATCGACGACACCGTCCTGGACCATCTTGATGACCGCTTCATGGTCGCGTACGTACGCGATGGTTCCGCGTAGGTCGATTTCCTTGAGGACCAGCTTCTGCATGTCAATGGTCGCGGGCTTGCCCCAAATCGACACGTTGACAACAACTCCAGCAGGCCTGACCGTGTCGAGCATGGTGTCGAGTACTGCGTTGACGCCTGCGCACTCGAAACCGATGTCTGCGCCGATGCCTCCGCTGAGTTCGAGGACGCGCGCTTTGACGTCTTCGGTGGTGGGATCGATGACGTAGTCGGCGACTCCACTGGAGAGGGCCTTGGCTTTGCGGGCCTCGCTGAGTTCGGTGACGATCGTCGTGACACCCAGACCCTTGAGGACTGCCGCAACGAGGAGTCCGATCGGTCCGGCTCCGCCCACGATGGCGACGTTGCCGCTTTCGGCTCCACTGCGTACGACGGCGTGATGGGCGACGCTCAACGGTTCGATGAGAGCTGCCTCGTCGAGCGGGATGTTGCCGATCTTGTGGATCCAGCGACGGTCGACGACGACCTTCTCGCTGAGTCCGCCACCGCCGCCGGCCAAGCCGATGAACCCCATCTTCGTACACAGGTGGTAGTTGCCCGCCTTGCACGGGGCGCACTCGTTGCAGACGAAGTACGGCTCGACGACAACATTTTCACCGACCTCGACGTCCGTGACACCTTCGCCGACCTCTTCGACGGTGCCGGAGAACTCGTGGCCCATCGTGACCGGCGCATTCTCGTGTGAGAGTGGATGCGGGTGGCCCGGTGCGGAGATGAAGATCGGTCCCTCGAGGTACTCGTGGAGATCGGTGCCGCAGATTCCGCACCATGCGACCTTCAGCTTGACTGTTCCTGGCCGCAATTCGGGCTCAGGGATCTCTTCGATCCGGATGTCTTTCTGCCCGTGGAACCGTGCTGCCTTCATTGATCCGCACCTCACTTCGTTGTGAATCCCCTGGTAGATCGACGCTAGGCCGATTATCGGCGTGGGTGAAGGGTTGCAACGGAATGCAATGGGGTGGAACCGATCGGTGCTGGCGAGCGTCCAATACTGTGAGCGGGCCGCGAATGAGGGGGAGTGCTGTGGGAGTGAGGGGTGCAGCGGTCTTGGTCGCGGCCGCGTTGTTGGTTGGGGGGTGTTCGTCGACGGTCGAGGGCGAGGCTTTCCCTGTCGATGTGATTGGGATGTTTGATCCGTGTGAGGTTCTCGGCAATCAGGAATTGGAGAAACTCGGAGTCGACCCGGCAACAAAAGAGGTTGACATCGTTGACACGCATATCGATGGTTTCAACATTTGCTCGTGGAACGGTGAGTGGTACTTCTTGTCTCTGACATCGACCGATCATTCGCTCGTAGAGGTCGAACAGAATCTAGTCATGCGCGACCTTCATCGAGCCCAAATCGCCGGGCGCGAAGTCCTGATATACCAGGAACGCAATGACAAAACAGATTCTGCTTGCAACGTCGCGTTCGCGACCTCTCAATCCACTGCGATGATCCGCGTCGGCGCCAAGGTCGGTGCGGCGCGCGCCGAGACGCCGTGCACGCTGGTGGAACGAATTGCCGAGACAGTGATTCCATTGCTCCCGTGACAGCGGTCCTGATTGCAGCTACACCCTCGAACACAGGAGTCACATGTCGAATTTGTATCTCGATGCCAAAGTCGCCGGCGAGCTGATCGCGGCTTGCGCTGAACTCCGCGCGCAGTTCGAGGCAGCACTGAACTCCGCCGCACTACTCGGTCAATTGACAGGGTTTGGAACCCTAGGATCCGCACAGGCGCTACAGGCTAAGTTCGAGGAAAAGGCGGTTGGCGGCCCGGATGCGCTCGTCGATGTGTTGGCGAGTCATATCGCGGTCGTGGAGGCAATGCAGGCTCAGTTTCAAGCCTGCATCGACAACGCATTGGATCAGGAGTCGTCGAACGTCTCGACTTTGAGGTCGATCGACCAACCGAACTGAGTCAGTGGATGTGTTGCTGCCAATCGGCTGGGACACGACCCTTAGGTCCCGGCGTCGGCTGATCTACGGGATGTGAAGTGGGCGCCGCCAATTCAGGTCCGTCGTACGCCTCGTTGGTTTCGAAGCTCCAGAACCAATCCTCACCGGGTTCGTAGCTCTGCATGAACGGATGCTTTGTCGAGGCCGCATGCTTGCTCGCGTGCTGTGACGGTGAGGAGTCGCAACACCCCACGTGACCGCATTGCGCGCATCGACGCAGGTGCACCCACCAACCGCCGCTCGCATCGCATTCAACGCATCCCGCGCCACTGGGCGGCACACTCGGATCGATCCCCGCTGGAAGTCCGTCGGTCATGGTCCACCCTCTCGCTGACTGAAGTCGGTCATTTCATCGTGCGCTTTGCCTACCGGCCGTGCAAGGTGGCTAGTCGTCGCGCGTATCCCGCGGTGGGCCCGCGATGGGCAGCAAAACTCTGAACCGGGTGTTACCGGGCTCCGACGTGACCCGAAGCTCACCACGATGCTTGCCGACCACAATTCGCCACGAAATATCAAGGCCGAGACCGGTTCCCTCACCAACAGGCTTAGTCGTGAAGAAGGGTTCGAAGATCCTGTCGATGACGTCATCGGGAATCCCGGCGCCGGTGTCGCAGATCTCGATGCACACGCGGTCGCCATCGCGGCTTGTCCGAACGGTGAGTGTTCCCGATCCGTCCATGGCAGACACCGCATTGTCGATCAGGTTGGTCCACACCTGATTGAGTTCGGCGGCGTAGGCGTCGATCGGAGGCAACGCAAGGTCGTACTCCTTGACGACTTCGATTCCGCTTCCGATCTTTTGCCCCAACATGATCAACGTGCTGTCGAGCAATTCGTGGACATCGATGGTCTGGAAGGGAGCGCGATCCATCTGTGAATACTGTTTGGCCGCACCGACGAGCGTCGAGATCCTCGTTGTGGAGTCGGCGATCTCGTTCATCAGGAGTTCGGATTCGATGGTGTAATTCAGCCAGCGAATTGCGCCTTCGAGTACGGACTCGTCAACGGCTGCAGCAACGTTCTCGAGCCAAGCGGTGTCGAGTCCAGCCTGCACGAAGGTCGGAGCCAGGTCCCAACCTTCTCGAATCGAATGATCCTCGAACCATTCACCCAACGAATCCTCCCGATCGGAGGCTTCGAGGGGAGTGAGCGTCGGCGCCTTGGCGACAACCTCTGCAACTTCCTCTTGAAGTCGCATGAGAGTGACGAGGGCATCGCGGTCGTAGGTGCCCGATGCGACCATTCCCAGTTTGTGACGCATGCCTGCGACACGCTCGCGCAAAGAGGCTGTCGCTCGAACCGCCGCGGCTGCAGGGTTATTGAGCTCGTGAGTCAACCCGGCCGACAGTGATCCGAGTGCCAGCAGTCGTTCTCGTTGGTCGATGATCTGTTGGGTGTTCTTCTTGCCGAAGAAGACACCTTCGAGTAGATGGACGGCCATCGGGAACCACTCGCGCATCGCGTTGCCGAACTTGTCGGCGTCCAGGACGAAAAACGTCGAAGGAGTCGTCACTCGCATCGACCCCGCGTAGACCTGCGGTACACGATCGCCGAGATACGCCGTCCAGCCTCCCGAGTAGACGCCGCGCTGGGTGGTCCTGTTGATCTCGATGTCTTCGCCGCCCGACAGCTTGGACAGCACCACCTCGCCCTCGATAAGGACGTAGAAGCAGGTGGCAGGCTCACCTTCGAGGTAGACCTGACCTCGATCGATCTCGGTGATATGGCCTGCCTGGCAGAGTGATTCGAGCTGATCGTCGGTGAGCTTCTCGAACAGGAACAGGGTGCGGAGCAAGTCTGGGCTGCATTCAGGAATGGACATCGAATCTCCCTATTGTTGAGCGAGATAGCGGTGGACGAACATCACGGCCATCGCGCCCTCTCCGACGGCCGACGCGACGCGCTTGGCCGATTCGGCGTGTACGTCCCCGGCGACAAACACTCCGGGGACACTGGTTTCGAGATGATGTGGTGCGCGGTCGAGCGGCCACCCGTCCGGTGTGACGCCTTCGGACGGAAGGTCCGGGCCGGCAAGAACGAAGCCATTTCCGTCGCGGACCACCACGTCTCCGAGCCAGTCGGTCAGGGGAGCGGCACCGATGAAGATGAACAACCACTGAGCATCGACAGTGTCTTCTTCTCCGGTGGCTCTGTTACGCAGTGTAATTCGTTCGAGGTGATCGTCACCCTCAGCGCCGACTACCTCCGTGCACGTGCGCACGGTGATCTTCGGATTCTTTTCGATCTGCTGAATCAGGTAGTAGGACATCGAGGCTTCGAGCGAGTTGCCGCGAATGAGAATGGTGACGGACCTAGCTCCGCGGGAGAGATAGACCGCAGCTTGCCCTGCCGAATTGGCGCCGCCGACTATGTACACATCCTGCTCGCTGCACCGAGCGGCTTCGGTGACGGCCGATCCGTAGTAGACCCCTCGGCCGGTGTATGTATCGAGTCCCGGCGCCGAAAGCTGGCGATAGGAAACACCGGTCGCCAAGATGACCGAATGGGCGTCGACCGACGAACCGTCGTCGAAACGCACTGTGCGGGCCGAGCCGTTGATTTCCAAACCGGTGACGTCTCGCGCGGTGATGACCTCGGCGCCGAACTTGGTTGCCTGGCGCCTCGCCCGATCGGCCAACTGTGCGCCGGACACTCCGTCGGGGAAGCCGAGGTAGTTCTCGATTCGTGAACTCTGGCCGGCCTGACCGCCGGTCGCCCGCCGTTCGATGAGAACCGTCCGAAGTCCCTCCGAAGCGCCGTACAGAGCAGCGCCCAGACCCGCAGGGCCGCCGCCGATGACAACGAGATCGTAAAAGTCTTCGGAGAGGGTGGTATTCAACCCGAGTTTGTCGGCGAGTTCGGCGTCAGTGGGCTCGACGAGGACATCCCCATTGGATGCGATGACGACGGGAAGCCGCAGTTCGTCGGTACCGGCAGCCGAGAGCAGTCGTTGGCCTTCCGGCTCGTCCGACATGTACCAGCGATAGGCAAGTTGGTTGCGTGCCAAGAACTCTCGAACGTCGGAGGATCGCTCGGACCAACGATGGCCGATCACCTTTGTTTCCTCGGCGGGGTGATGACTCGAGCTTGCCCAGGCATCGAGCAGCGCATCGATGACGGGGTACAGTTTCTCCTCCGGCGGATCCCAAGGCTTGAGGAGGTAGTGGTCGAGATCGACGACGTTGATGGCGTCGATCGCAGCATCAGTATCGGCGTAGGCGGTCAGTAGAACGCGCCGAGCTACGGGATACAGGTCCATTGCCTGTTCGAGGAACTCGATTCCACTCAAACCAGGCATGCGGTAATCGGCGACGATGACAGCGACTGCATCGCCGCGAAGTTTCATTTCACGCAAGGTCTCGAGAGCCTGGTCGCCGGACTCCGCACGAATGATTCGGTACTTCTCTCCGTACCGTTTGCGGAGGTCTCGAACGACGGCACGCGAAACACCAGGATCGTCGTCGACGCTGAGGATCGCTGGTTTGGCCGGGGCTTTCGGTGCGCTCACTCGGTGCCTTCCCGAAGTCGTAGTCAACCTCTCCAGTATGCGACTGCTGAGCTGAGCGTCAATCGCTGGAGATGCGCTCTGAGTGAACCAGGAATCGTGACCTGGGAATTTCAGGATTGCGGGAACCGATCGAGCCTCCGGTGCATCCAATACAGTGGGTCCACATCAACAGGGGGTGCCATGCGGGGGTCGGTGGGGGTTGGGCGACTGCTCATGGCTGGGGTGGTGGTGTGGGCTGCGGCAGGATGCAGCTCAGTCGTGGAGGGGGCGGCTGAGCCTGCATCCGGCCAAAAGGGTTTGTTCGATCCGTGCAAGGACATTCCGGACTCGGTTCTGGAGGAAGTGGGGCTTGATCCGGCTACCGAGGAAGCTGGTGCGGCGGGCGTGGAGCAGCCAGGATGGAAGATCTGTGGGTGGAGCGGGTCCTGGTATTTCTTGACCGTGTATTCATCGTCGTACACCGTCGACGATGTTCGACGGAATCCTGATTTCCGAGGGTTCGAGGAACTCACTGTCGGTGGGCGGCGTGGTATCGAGTATCAGCGCGTCGACGACGAGGACAACAATGGTTGCTACCTTGCTTTCTCGGTCGAACACGGCTCAATCTGGTTCAACGTAGAACGAAAGCTGTCTGAGGCTCGGCAAGAGTCCAGTTGTGTTGTTGTGCAGCGTCTGTCGGTCAATCTTGAACCGACGCTACCGAAATGAGGTCTCGGTGAGTGGGTCTGATCGAAGCAATGGGTCTGACGACTCGCGACTGGAAGTTGAGCCAGACATCGCACGTGATGTGGTTGCGGCATGCGAAGGGTTTCTTGGCGAACTCGATCAGATGCGCAGAAATCTGTTCGTGATTGCGAATGTTTCTGGAATGGGAACGCTCCAATCTGGAATCAACCTGGCCGAGAAGTTCTCCAAGAAAGCTAAGGATGGTGAAGATTCGTTGGAGAAGTCATTGACCAGCCACATCCAAGTGGTCACCGAGATGCGGGACTTCTTCCAGCAATGCGTCGACCGCTACGGCGAAGTCGACGACTCGAATGCCTCCGCACTGGCAAGCGTCGAGACCCCTCGATAGACACAAAAAATCTCGCTGAGCCGATGGCATTCGACTCAGCGAGACTTGGGTAACGACTAGTTGGTGGGCAGGGCCTTCAACGACTTGACGGTGGCGTCGACCGCGCGCGCAGCCTCGGCGCCCTTCTTCACGAAATGCGTGCTGAAGTAGTCGACGTGCTCGGCGTGCTCGTGGAAGTGATGCGGCGTCAAGACCACCGAGAAAACCGGAACGTCGGTGTCGAGCTGCACGCGCATCAGACCGTCGATGACAGCCGTCGCCACGAAGTCATGCCGATAGATTCCGCCGTCGACGACCAGACCTGCGGCGACGATCGCCTGGTAGCGGCCGGTCTTGGCCAAGCGTCGAGCATGCAGCGGGATTTCGAAAGCTCCCGGTACCTCGAAGAAATCAACCGTGTCCTTGGGGTAGCCGAGCTCGACGATCGCGTCGGTGAATCCGTCGCGTGCACGGTCGACGATGTTGCGATGCCACGTCGCCTGAATGAACGCGATGCGCTGTCCCTGGATCTCACTCATAACCATGAAACTAGCGCACTTGGAAGCATCGACGCGACCACCCGTCCTAGTCCTGCTGACGGGGGAAGGCGGTCGAGCGACCCCATCCGGCGTCATTGGTGAGGTGCTCGAGGAGAGGCTGAATTCGATACGGAAGGGGATTGGTCAGAGCGATGGTCGTGGTCGAATGCGTGACGCCTGGAAGTGACACGATCTGCTCGGCCAACTTCTGCAGCGCCGCGTGCGTCGAGGTGGCGACGCGAACGAGCAAATCCTCGCGACCGGTTGTGGCGTGAATTTCGATCACCTCGGGCAACTCGGTCAGACTCCGAGCGACTGCGCTGATCTTGCCCTGCTCGAGTTCCAGACCGACAAATGCCTGAATTGGGATACCGACCTCGGGGAGATTGAGATTCGGCCGAAACCCGGTGAGAAGTCCGTTGGATTCCATGCGCTTCATTCGCGACTGGACGGTGTTGCGGGCGACGCCCAACGAGTTGGCCAACTCGGCCACACTCATCCTCGAGTCCTTGCTGAGCAGTCCGAGCAACTGGACGTCGAGCTTGTCGATGCTGAGCACTTTGTGAACCTCTCCTCAGTGATATGGGTCACTGGATGATCGAATTGACTAGTTCAAGAGATTTGCATTGACCAAATCGTAGCTCAGGCAGAGCATTGGTTCCACGAATTGCTCAGCGGGATTCTCTTTGGGTTATTTGTCCCCAATAGTACCCAACGGCCATTTCGTCCCAATGTTTCGACTGCACCCCGTTTATCCTTCGGAAAGGTCTATCCCACAATGACTCTCACCGCCGAGCCCGTGAACTCTGTTGTTTCCCATGACGACACTGCGGGCGTGTTCGATCGCGCCGACTACCTGCGCGATTACCCCCACGAGCAGGTGAGCTTCTTCCAGGATCCCGCGACCGGCCTCAAGGCCATCGTCGCCATCCACTCCACGACGCTCGGCCCCGCGCTCGGCGGAACGCGCTTCTACCCGTACTCCGACGAATCCGCCGCAGTCACAGACGTTTTGCGTCTCTCGCGCGGAATGACCTACAAGGCTGCGGTTGCCGGCGTGGACCTCGGCGGCGGCAAGGCAGTCATCATCGGCGACCCCGCAACGGCCAAGACCGACGAATTGCTCGGCGCCTACGCAAAATTCGTCCAGACCCTCGGCGGCCGCTACATCACCGCTGGTGATGTCGGAACCAACTCCAACGATCTTGACATCATCGGTCGTAACACCGACTTCGTCGTCGGCCGCAACGCTACAGTCGGCGGTTCCGGCGACAGCGCTCCGATGACGGCCCTCGGCGTATTCCAGTCGATGCGCGCCGCGGCACAGTCGCATTGGGGCACTCCGTCGCTCGCAGGCAAGACTGTTGGTGTCGAGGGCACAGGCAAGGTCGGCTACGAACTCATCAAGCTTCTCCTCGCAGACGGCGCAACCGTGTTGGCGACCGACGTCAACGCCGGAGCACTCGACCGCGTCAAGGCTGACTTCCCGCAGGTGAGCATCGTCGACAGCATCATCGACGCCGATCTCGACGTCTACGCACCGTGTGCGATGGGCGCAACCCTCACCGACACGACCGCACGCTCGATCAAGGCCGAGGTTGTCTGCGGCGCTGCCAACAACCAGCTCACCGTGCCCGAGGTCGAGAACATCCTCCGCGACCGCGGCATCACCTGGACCCCCGACTACGTCGCCAACGGCGGCGGCCTCATCCAGGTTGCCGGCGAGCTGAAGGGCAACTCGGCCGAAGAGGTCAAGCTCAAGGTCGAGAAGATCTTCGACACGGTCACCGAGATCTTCGCGAAGTCGAAGAACGACGGAATCCTCGCCGGCGAGGCTGCTGACGCGGTCGCCGAGGCTCGGATCGCCGAGGCAGCTCGCGTCGCCAAGGGCTGACATCCCTCTCGCAGTCATGTAGCGCGGCCGGTCCCGACTAGTGTGGACACCAGACGAGCAGATTTTGCAGATCTGGACCACATCAGCCGGTAGACCGGCCGCTATGCGTCGGACGCCGGAAGGGCTTACATGACTGAACAATTCGCAGTGTGGACCGAGAACGACGCCGAGCAATCGGCCCGTTGGGGTTCGACGAGCAACGCCCCGGTGCCTAAGCGCATTGTCGTCGCCGACGACACGATGAAGGCCGACGACGCCTATCGCTTGGCTTGCGAAGGCACGGCGTTGTTGTGGCGCGGAGATTTTCAGAACGCTCGCCAACTGACCAAGGCCGTCGCGTCGCGCATCGACCGCAAGCCGCGCCGAGCGTCCGACGACCCAGCCAAAGCCTTCCATCTCCACCGGCAGACCCAAGGACGCCGCGCGCAGATCCTCGGCATGCTGCTCATTCCCTTGGATGCAGATCTGTCGATTCCACTCCGGCGAGCCCCGGACGCGCAAGTAGCGTTGACCGAAGCCTTCGGGATTACCGGTGAACCTTCGGTCCGCTCGTTGCGTGACATCCTCGGCGCGATCGGCGCTCACGAGTGGCACCGCAAAGGTGTTTTCATCGAGGCTCTCGACGCACGAGTGCATCCCGCCTTCGGAGTGTTCTCACCCGTCCGCGGGGAGTATGTCGATCTTGTCGCGTCTGCTCCGCTACCGTCGACGGAATCTGCTTTCGATATCGGAACAGGTACCGGCGTTCTTGCTGCCGTCCTGGCGCGGCGTGGAGTTCAGACAGTGACGGCCACCGACCAGGACCCCCGGGCATTGCAATGCGCGCGCACCAACCTGTCGCGGCTTGGCTACGGCGATCAGGTGAACGTGGTGGAAGCAGACCTCTTTCCCGAAGGCACCGCTCCGTTCGTGGTCTGCAATCCTCCCTGGATTCCGGCCAAGGCCACCTCGCCCATCGAATACGCCGTCTACGACCCCGCTGGAGCGATGCTGAAGGGCTTCCTGACTGGTGTCGCAGCGCATCTGGACGACGGGGGAGAAGCGTGGCTGATCCTCTCGGACATTGCCGAACACCTCGGTCTCCGAACGCGATCCGAACTACACGACCTGATTGCGGCCGGTGGGCTCACTGTTGTCGATCGCATGGACGTCAAGCCGACGCACGCAAAGGTCAGTGACCGAACCGATGCGCTTCACGCTGCCCGGGCACGAGAGACGACCTCGCTCTGGCGGCTTCGCCGTCGCTGAATTCATTCTCAGTCAACGGTATTTCCCTGCCATGAAATGGTAATGAACGAGTAACAAATCGGGTCTAGCTTTCTTCGCAGTCGCACATCGTCACGCACTCCGGAGGAATCTCGATGGAAAACACTCTTGCCCGCAACGCAGCCGAAGATCTGGCGAAAGGTCTTGGCCGACGCGGATTCATGAGGGCAGTCGCGGCTCTCGGTGCGGGAGTAGGCGTTGCGGGTGTGGCTTCGGGATGCGCGCACTCGAACGCATCGCCGGCTGGATCATCCTCCTCTGCGCTGCCGTTCGCCGATGGTGTGCCGATTCTGCAACCGGGCAGCGGAAACGTCAGTGGCGATCACTATCTGAGTTCGGATCCGTCGGACGTCATGTGGGGTTGTGTGCCCAACATCCACACCCGCGAGGTGATGCGGATGAAGTCGGGTCAGACCGTCACGATCGACGCCCTCTCGCACGAGGGAATTCTCGAGGATCAAGGGCGCAATCCTCTCGAATACTTCGGTAGCAAAGGCGTTTCCGAGAAGGACGTGCTCGAAGATGCGATTGCCGTTGCGGCCGAATACAACCGAACCGAACGAAACTTCGACAAGGACGGACCGCACGTCGTCACCGGCCCGGTCTTCATCGAAGGCGCCCAGCCTGGAGACGTACTCAAGATCGAGACTCTCGAAGCCATTCCCCGCGTGCCGTACGGCGTTGTGTCGAGCAGACACGGCAAGGGCGCTCTCGCCGTCACAGCAGACGGAACCGCTCCAGCGGGAATCACTCTGGACGAAGTCATGCCGCCGGTCGCCACAGACGGGCGCGCAACAAAGGACCCGCTGAAGTACGGCGGTGTTTCCACTTTCACGGCGATCGAAGACGGCAAGGGCGTGATGCCTTTCGGACAGTCGAAGGTGCGGTTTCCCCTGCGGCCCTTCATGGGAATGATGGGAGTTGCCTATTCCTCGGATGCCGACCCGACGTCCCCGTCGTCGAACTCCATTCCTCCGACCCTGGGCGGCGGAAACATCGACATCAGGCATCTCGGTGTCGGATCAACCTTCTATTTGCCGGTATTCGCTGAAGGCGCCCTCTTCTACGTCGGTGACCCACACATGGCCATGGGCGACGGTGAGGCGGCGCTGACGGCGATGGAAGGATCGCTGCGCGGCACGTTCCGACTGAGCGTGTGCAAGAAGAACTCCGGTGACGCCCCATTGGTGGCATTCGGATACCCGTTCGCCGAGACCGAGGAGGCCTGGATTCCGATCGGCCTGTCCGACCCCAACGGTTCGGTCGATGGGCAGAACATTGACCTCAACGGCGCCATGCGGCGCGCGGTGGTCAACGCGCTCGACTTCCTCGAGCATGATCGCGGAATGGATCGAGCGACGGCCTACGCCTATCTTTCTGCCGCAGCGGATTTCACGGTCTCGCAGGTAGTCGATCGAACCGTGGGCGTCCACGGACAGATCTTCAAATCCCACTTCGAATAGAGGGAAGGCGATCCGTCGTGTCAGGACGGATCGTCGAAGAGACTCTGTTGCAAGGGATCGGCAAACAGGCCCATCTGCTCAGGTTGCGGCTTTGCCGGCGTCTCGGTTCGAGAATTGGGCAGGACCACCAGTCGCAAAGCCCCGCGCAGACGGTCGACCATGAGTTCCCACCCGCCGACCTGATCCTCGTATCCTGCAGCCTCTTCGGCGTCCCCGCGACTGTGGGCGTCCACCGCCTGACTGCGGAGCTGAATCTGCCATTCGTTACTGATGTGGAGGAGCTGAAGAATCAGATCGCGATCGCGCCCGCAGACATCGGCTACCGCGTCGAGATCCTCGGCCACGTCCAGATCGAGATGCAGCAGGGTCTCGAGTTCGGGAGGCAGGTCCTCGGCCGTCAGATCGGGCTGCAGCGAGGAGGAGTCACCGCTCTTGTTCGCGAAGAAGAGGTCTCCGCCGACGCGTGCGGCGAACTCGTCGTCCACGGTACGCAGGAACGACGTCAAGGCTGCGCATGTATCGGTGAGTTGTTTGGGAACGAATGGTGAGCCCGCCACCTCGAGGAACACCGACAGACGGTCGTCGATCAAGACGAACTTGATGCGCGACCACTTGCGGTTGAGATCGGCGATGACCTCGGCTGCACGAGTGCGGTTGCTGATGTCCTGAACGAGCGGGGAGAACAACTGCACGTCCATGGACTCGGAAAGCGGACCGACGAACATGACCGTCGAACCGACCCGAATTGGTATGTCGCCGTCGCTGTCCCGCTCGGGAAGCGTGCCGAGCATGGGAAGCAAAGCGAGAGTGACCAACTCCTTGAGGTGGTCGACGTCGTTGGGCATGTAGGCCGCGGTGGGGTCGAGTGTCGGAAGTTCTGTCGACTCGACAACCGACGGATCGAAATCCGGAGTCTGCTCGTTGCCGGTGAGATCGCTGGATAGAAAAGCCGGGTGCTGCACACCGAACACATCACGGAACGCAGCGACAGTCATCGCTGCGAGCTGATCGGCCCAGTTCTGCGCCTTGTCGACGCAGAAGGCGGGGGAGTTGTTCGGATCGTCGAGATTCTCGGAAGGCGGATTCCAGCCGAGTGCGATCAACTTTTGTTCGTCGGCATCTTCGAGTCGATAGCGCGGATGAAGGAAGTCGTTGGAAGGAACCTCGCAGCGGACTGTGTTCTCGTCCCACACGAGGAACTGAACGCATGGCGCTGCGCCGTCAGCTGGATCGAAGTCGCCGGTGGACGATTCCACGGCAAGCACGTCGCCGTCGACCATGATGGAAATGTGATCGCCGAGGCGACGTTGAAATTCTGCCCATGCCCGGTCGACACTGACATCGAGATCGAAGCCCATTGCGCTCATCAGCCACCTCCTTCCGCAAAAGCTCAGACCTATACGGTATCGCGAGCTCCCGACAATGCTGCTGTCCTTTTCCGGTCGACCGGATTGCAGCGGGCCACGAACCGTGACGACTAGGAAGGTTGTCGCAGGTAGATCGGGTATTTGAGAGCGGCGACTGAAGTGTGCCTGTAACCGCCGTCACGCCAGGCGGTATGCAGGCGAAAGAGCGAGGACTATCCGGCGAGAACGGGCGAGACCTCGATGACGGGCGGCGTGGACCCGGTCGTGACAACTGGGGTGGTGCTGGTCTTGGTGGTCGTGGCTGTCGCGGTCGGTGACGAGGTCGCGGTAGCCGACGCGGTGGTCGTGGACGAGACCGGTGTTGTCGTACTCGTTGCAGTCGTAGTGGACGTAGCGGAGCTCGTGCTTGTCGCGGTCACCACCAGCGGCTGATTACGAGGAGCAGTCGTCTCGTCGGCGATTCGCCAGGTCGGCGTCGGCGGGATGACAACCGTGGGAACTGCAACCGAGCTGTAGAACGCGGCCGGTTCGATCCCGGCGACGGACTCCACGGAAACCGACGAGACCAGAGCGGGAGGCTTCACCACAGGGCCGCCGGAACCGAATGCGCCGGCTGCTCCGCCGAAAACGAGGCCTGATGTCAGAGAGAGAGCGGCCACTGCGACAGCGCCGATCATGACTGTTCTGTCTTTCATGCACACCTGTCCTTCGGGAGCAGTACGGAAGTACTGTAGGCGAAAAGATGCCGCAATGGAGTATCAGGGCCTGCTGGGCGGGACGCGAATCTGTGTGGCGTAGAACACAAAAGGCCCCGGGCGTCGACGCGGACGTCGGCACCCAGGGCCAGGTCAAGCAGTGAATCAGGCGGGGATCGTCAGTACCTGACCGGCGTTGATGAGATCCGGGTTCGGGATGCCGTTTGCATCCGCGATGCGCTGGTACTGGTTGCCGTCACCGTAGAAACGCTCGGCGATTGCCCACAGGGTGTCGCCGCTTTCGACGGTGTAGCTCTGCGCTGCCGGAGCGGCGGGTGCAGGCTCGGGCTCCGGTGCCGGAGCGGGCTCCGGGGCAGCCTCGGCGGCCGGAGCCTCGATTGCAGTGTCCGAAGACCACAGAGCATTTCCACCGGCGGACAGAACGACGTTGCGATCGTCCTGAACCGAGAGGGAGGCACCGTCGTTGCCTGCGGTCTGCGATGCCCACACGGCGTCGGAGTCCTTGTAGATGACGAAGTTTCCGTCAGCCTGCACCTCGGCGCGGTTGGCGCCGGATCCGTTGGTGCCTGCGGCCCAAACAGCCTGTCCGCCCTCGGACAGAACCAGGTTGCCGTCGTCCTGCAAGGTGAGGGTGTATGCGCCGTTGTCGGACTTGAGTTCCTGGCCGACTCCGAGGCTCTGACCTGACTGCAGTGTGCTCACGCTGTCCCTTTCCAAATCTGTTGCGATGACTGTGCCTCCACGATTCCGCTTTACCGTCCAGTTACCTTCTGGCCGTTGGTCTCGTAGGCGACCGAGTGTACGTTACCGAAGAGTACGGAGAATTGTGCAGCGTTGACGGACTGCGTGTCGAGCGTTCGGATCTTGCTGATATTAAGGCGTTTTGGGTGAAAGTGCCGGATCATGGTACGTGACCTCGTCAGGTTTCGGTGCGCATTCTCCTGAACTCCAGGTGAACTCGAAACTCTCTCAGCGCATTATCAGTAACTACTGCATTATCAGTAACTACTGCATTTTCAGTAACCGCTAGGGGCGTAGCGACTTGCGCGTCTCGTCGTGGAGAACGGCAAGCAGTTCACGCTCGACGTCGGCGAACTCGGGCGTGGTGATCATGTCCAGCTCGCGTGGTCTCGGCAAGGGAACGTCGACTACGCACCTGACCGTTGCCGGACGCGCAGACAGAACGACCACGCGGTCGGACAGATAGATCGCTTCACGAATATCGTGGGTGATCATCAGCACGGTCCACCGGTACTGCTGCCACACGTCTTGCAGCCAAGCCTGCATCTCGGTGCGGGTCAACGAGTCCAGTGCGCCGAACGGCTCGTCGAGCAGCAGGACAGGTTTGCCCTGAACAACGGTGCGCAGCATCGCCGCTCGCTGGCGCATACCGCCCGACAGCTGTGACGGCCGGGCGTCCTCGAATCCGGACAGGCCGAACGCGGGGAACAACTCACGAGCGCGCTCGCGTGCTTCCTTCTTGCCGACTCCCTGCACTTCCAAACCGAGGGCCGTGTTGTCCAGTACCGAGCGCCAAGGGAACAGAAGATCCTTCTGCGGCATGTATGCGGTGTGCACCTCGGCGGCTGCTTCGGATTCAGTTGCGCGCGTGCCCACACGGACCGAACCCGAGGTCGGGGATTCGAGCCCGGCCAGGACGTTGAAGATCGTGCTCTTGCCGCAGCCGCTCGGCCCGATCACCGACACGAATTCGCCCGCGTCGGCGCGGAAGGACACCGAATCGAGCACGAGACGCGAATCTCCGGCCGTGTCGAACCTCTTGGTCAGGTCCTGAATTTCGACCATTGCATCCTCGACCATCGGGTCAGTCATGTCCGCGACCTTTCGTTCATCGCCCATGGTGCAACGATGCGCTCGATGGCGAACGTCAGCAAGTACAGAGTGACGCTGATCAACGCGGTCACCAGTACGGCCGCCAACACCAGGTCGGTGCGGAAGGAGTTCTTCTGGGTGCTCATGTAAATGCCCAAACCGGAAGTAGCGCCGACGTATTCGGAGAACACCGCGCCCACGACCGCGTAGGTGATACCGATACGCAGGGCGGTGAAGAATCGCGGAATCGCCGAAGGAAGGCGGACGTATCGGAACTCCTGCCAGCGAGTGCTGCCCATACTGCGCAGCAGAGCGCCCGCTTCACGGTCGGCCGCGGCAAATCCCTCGATGAGTCCGATGGTCATGGGGAAGAACGTCGCAAGCGCGATCACCAACACCTTCGGCAACAACCCGAAGCCGAACCAGATGATCATCAGCGGCGCGATGGCGATGATCGGCAGCGTCTGCGAGACGACAAAAAGTGGTACCAGCGCGCGTGACAACCACGGCGAAAAGTCCACGACCACAGCAAGAATCCAGGCCAACACCAGTGAAACAGTGAAGCCGACCAACGTGACCTGCAATGTCGACCAGGCGTGGCCGGAGATGATCTCGCGGTTGTCCCACCCCTGGGACAGAACGCGCCCCGGAGACGGAAGTACTTGCGGCCGAATCCCACTGATCTCGACGTAGATCTGCCACGCCGCCACGAGGAGCACCACCACGGCGAGCGCGGGAAGCGCCCGTCGCATGGCCGAGACCAGCCGTCCGCTCACGTCAGGACGCGTCGAGATACTCATTGGTGAAGTACTCCGACCAGTCCGGCTTCTGGGTCAACGGCTTCCCGTCCGGTCCGGCGAGCAATCCGTTCTCGAAGAGGAATCCCGAATAACCCGACCAGGTTTCGAGATTCTGCGTACCGACGACGCCGTTGGCGTCTTTCATGTAGTCGGCGGCAAGCATCCGCTGACTGTCACGGACGAGGTCTTCGTCGGTGAAAGCTCCGGGGTTCGCGTCGATGAGATCCTGCGCGGCCTGGTCCGGGTTGTCGGCAGCAGTCTGATATCCGCGTTGAACGGCCTTGACGAACTTGCGTGCCTCGTCGGGATGGTCCTTCAACCACTGCTGGTTGCCGTTGATCACGATCGAATACGCATCGGGGAAGCCGTAATCGGTGTACTGGAAGTACCGCATCGGAGTTCCGTTTCGCTCCGCTTCGAGGCCTTCCCACGCAAAGTAGGAGACCGTGAAATCGGCCTGGCCCGAGTACACGGCTTCGTACGCGGACGTACCGAGCGTGACCGTCGTGAAGTTCCCGGTCCCGCCGTCGTTGCGGATGATCTGCTGCAGTGTCTCGACTTCGCCGGGATCGCCGAACCCGGCGTACGTCTTCCCGTCGAGATCACGTGGGCGCGTGATGTCCGCACGATCCGCCTTCACGCCGATGCCGGTGGCGCGGTGCTGAAGTGGCGCGATGACGGACGTCGTGGCGGCGCCGGCCGCTCGGGCGAACGTGGCCTGACTCTGTGTGCTGATGCCGAACTCCGCGTTGCCGGCGTCGACCAGGGTGTCGGGCGAGGTGTTGTTGTACGGCAGGATCGAGACGTCCAGACCGGCGTCCTCGAAGTAGCCCTCTTGGAGTGCAACGTACAAACCGGTGTGGTTCGTGTTCGGGGTCCAGTCGAGTGCGAACCGAATGGTCCCGTCGGAAGAGCCGGTGTCAGCGGCGCATCCGGTCAGAACTGTGAATGCGGCTGCGATCGCGGCAGACGTGGCAAGTGTGCGGCGCAGCGCCGCAAACGACATCACGACGCCGGCCAAGGCTGCTGGTGGAGTGCGGAATCCCAGAACATCAACTCATAGCGACTGGCGATGCGGAATGCTTCACTCATCGCCTCACGCTCTGTCTCGGTGGCTGCTTCGGCCGCAGCATCGACCAGTACGCGGGCCTGCGCCACCGACTCGTGGAATTCGGGTGCGTCGTACGTCGTGACCCACTGCGCGTACGGATGCGACGGATCGGCGTCGAGTACCTCGCGCGCTGAAGCGGCAAGATCGCGGCCGACCTCGGCGTAGATCCAGAAGCAGGGGAGTGCTGCCGCTGCGGAGACCGGGTAAGGCGCAGTTGCCGCAGTCGCCGTCAGATACGAGACGTATCCCAGGCAGGCCTGCGAATGCTCGAGCCTTCCCGATCCCGCTGGAAGAATTCCACCGGTGAGAAGTCCGTCGTGAAGCGCAGATTCCACTGTCGCTGCCGTGGACGCGGAATTCGACCAGAAGCCCGCCGACTGCGGATCCGGGGCGTGGGCCGCGACCAGGGACAACGCTTTCGAATACCCCTCGAGATAAAGCTTGTCCTGCTCGATGTACGTGCGGAACGCGTCGAGAGGCAAGGTTCCGTCGCCGAGGCGTTTGAGGAACTCCAGTGAGTCGATCGACTCGCGGAGGACTTTCGTCTCGGCCCAGAGCCGATCGGTGAACCGATCCGTCGACGGCGCTGTGGCCACCGAGTTTTCGGCAGAATTGTATGCAGGCTGCGTAGTAGCCATGACATCCCTTCGTCAGCATTACCTGATCAGGTTCCCGGGTGTGTTCTCAGCCCCGCCCATGCGGAGCACCCCGTGTCAGAACTAGGCGACCTTAACACCGAGCCTCTGCTTCGTCGGCGCCTACCTGGCAGTTGAGTAGTCGGCGCACATCGGCCTTATGTTGGTACGTTTGGTCTTGTTTGCCACACGCGCGGGTCGGGAGGGGATTCAGACATGGAGACCGACGTTGGACCGAATCTCGGCGAGGACGGAACTCTGGTGATCCGTGCCCGCGGCGGAGAAGCCCGCGGGTATCCGGATGGCGGAGTGTTCGCGTGGAAGGGCATGCCTTACGCAGCAGCGCCGGTGGGTGAACGGAGATTCCGCGCGCCGCAACCCGCTGAGCCGTGGGACGGGGTGCGCGACTGTCGTGAGTTCGGGCCGATCGCGCCGCAGGGCCAGAGCCCGGCGGTTCCGATCGACCGGGCCTTCAAAATCGACGAAGACTGCTTGTCGATCAACGTGTGGGCCCCGCGCCCCGATGGCACGCCGCGACCGGTGATGGTGTGGATTCACGGCGGCGCCTACTGCCTCGGGTCCGCCGCCCAAACGATCTACGACGGCCGTCATCTGGCTGAAACCGGTGACGTCGTTCTCGTCTCCTTCAACTATCGCGTCGGTGCCCTCGGATTCCTGGACCTGTCTGGATTCTCCACCGCGGATACCGTTTTCGAATCGAACTGTGGTCTGCGAGACCAGATTGCGGCACTCGAATGGGTTCGAGACAACATCGACGCCTTCGGGGGTGACCCGAGTGCGGTGACCGTGTTCGGTGAGTCCTCCGGCGCAGGATCCATCACGACGCTGATGACCTGTCCGAGCGCCGAAGGTCTGTTCCATCGTGCGATTGCCCAGAGTCCTCCCGCGACCTCCGTCTACGGGGCCGAGCGCGCCAAGACTGTGGCGGAGCGGTTTCTCGAACTGCTCTCGATCGACCCTGAAGACGCAGGCGATCTGCTGACCACGGATCTGGAACTGCTCGTCAAGGCAAGCGATGACCTGGTCAACGAAATTCCGACCCGGATTCCGGGAACTTTGGCGATGGCACCCGTTGTCGATCGTGATCTGGTGCCGCACTACCCGGTTGCGGCTTTCCAGAAGGGTTACGCGCACCGAATCCCACTGATCATCGGTTCCAACAAGGACGAGGCGTCGATCTTCAAGTTCATGAAGTCTCCGCTGATGCCGGTGAGCGCGCAGTCGGTCGAGGCCATGCTGCAACTGCTGGCGGATGATCACCCAGACATCTCCGCGACCAAACTTGCCGAGATCATGTCGGCTTACCCTGATCACGCGAAACCGAGTGGCGCGCTGGCACTGTCGCGGGACGCGGCGTTTCGCATGCCGACTCTGTGGATCGCCGACGCCCACTGCAGGCATTCCCCTACGTGGGTGTACCGCTTCGATCACGCGACGCCGATGCTCAAGGCCGCACGGATCGGCGCGGGCCACGCGACCGAATTACCCTATGTATTCGGCAATTTCGGAACACTGAACGTCGACCCCACGTTCTGGCTGGGTGGACGGAAGGCTGCGATGGAGGTAGCCGGCCGTATTCAACGGCGATGGCTGGCCTTCGCGCGGCATGCCGTGCCGGCAGCTCTCGACGGTTCGAAGCACTGGGCGCCGTACGAGGAAGAGAAGCGGTCGACGTTGTTGATCGACTCGGCCGACACCCTCGTCAGCGACCCCGATCACGGACTGCGCGTCGCCTGGGGCAACGACGTGATGGGGTTCAACTGACGTCGGTCGAGTGTCGCGGACGATCCAGTTCGCGAAGCACCGGCAGGGAGGCACAGACTGCGGCGATCAGGATGATCGGAATCGACAGGGCCACAAAGGTCGACGCGATTCCGAGTTGATCGAGCAGAGGGCCGACCGCGAGGTAACCCAGCGGGCCGGCGGCGTAGGCCGTCGACGTCATGACACCGACGACGCGTCCGCGCATGTGCTCCGGGCTGTGGGTCTGCATGGCGTAGTTGGCGATCGGGCCGACTGGTCCGTAGACGAGACCCTGCAGTCCGGCGAGCACGAGGATCACCCACAGCGGAGGCAGAAGCGCCATGGCAAGCATCGCTATGCCGAGAACGGCGACGGCAAAAATCATGATCAGCCGCCGGGACATGATCGGTGCCAGCGGAGCGTAGGCGAGAGAGCCGATGATGCCGCCGATCGCCAATGCCATCAGCACCGATCCGAGTTGCGCCGGTTGATCTAACTCTGTGAAGTACACCGGGAACACGACGCTCTCCACCGGCATGTAGAGCGCGACGACGGCCATGTCGATCAGCGCCAGAGTGCGCAGCAGTTTGTTGTTCCAGACGAACCGAAGACCGTCGAGTGTGCCGTGCCAGATCGATTTCGGACGATGTTCGTGTTCGGGGACTCCGGCGCCAGGAAGGCGGATGAAGGCAACCACGACGATCGAGAACACAAAACCTGCCGCCGTCACCCAGAGCGTGTTCACCGCCCCGATCGTTGCGATCAGGACACCGCCGATGCCAGGGCCGATCAGATATGCGACGTTGAAATTGGCCTCGTACACGCTGTTGGTGCGATCGAGCTTCCACTTGGCGGTCCGAGTTGCTGCAGGCAGCATGGACTCCCTCGCCGCCATTCCGGCGGGGTCGAACACCGCACCGAGCGCGGCCAACGCCGCGATCACCGGGATCGTCAAGCCCGCGGTGGCCGCGATGATCGGGATCGCCGCTACGGACATCGCCGAAAGAGCGTCGGAAATCATCGACGTTCGACGGCGTCCGAATTTGTCGACGAATGTCCCCGAGAACAGGCTCGACACGAGTAGCGGAATGGCTGCTGCGCCGGCAACTATCGCCGCGTCGGTAGCCCTGCCGGTTCGTTCGAGAACAAGCCAGGGGAGTACGACGATGGCGATACCGTTGCCGATCGCCGAGAACAGCGTCGCGAGATTGACGAGGACGAGAGGGAGATAGCTGGGGGTAGCTACGTCCTCGGATGCAGGTGGGCGCCGATCTGCTGAGGCGACCACGTTCTTTCCTTCCCCGAGATGGTGCCGACCAGGATTTCGAGAGTTTCGACGACGGCACCATCGACGCTAGCAGCGGGGGTTGCAGGTCCGCGAGTGATTTTTCGCGGACCGTCCTCGTTCGGTTATGCCTGGTAAACGGGGTTCTCTGCAACAAACTTCTCGACGTACGAGCACGTCGGAAGGATCTTCAATCCCTCGTTCCGGGTCTGATCGAGCGCTTCACGCACCACGATGGCGGCAAGCCCGCGCCCGCGAAACTGTGGGTACGTCACAGTGTGGTGGAAATCACGGACACCGGAATGGTCCGAGTACTCGGCAAAACCGGCCAGTTCGCCGTCGACACGGATCTCGAAGCGCGTTTCCGCGGAGTTGTGCGCCACTGTCTCGGTCATCTTCGGGCTCCGTTTCGAAAGGGCGGCCGGTTGCGGCGCGCCGCGTCTGCGTTCTGTGGAGCCACGCTACCTGGCAGGCGGTCCGCAATATCGCTTGCCGACGTGAGTTCCGTTACTTAGCGCAACTACAACTGGACGACCGTTCAAGGGACCTTGGTCGTGTCGGATTGGGAAGGAAACTGGTCTGTACGTGCCGATTTGCCCGCACTTTTGTGCCCACATTGGGTGATACATATGCATCGCGATCGTAAACATCCCAATATGTGGGACTCGTCACAAAGTTTTTTGTCATCTGTTCGGATGGATTAAGTGGAGGGCCTGAAACGGGCAAATTGCAGGTCAGCGGGGCGCTGATTGCGTGCCGGCGGAGGGTGCGAGCGCCCGGAAACCCCAGGGGTATTGCCTTGGTCATCAGATCGTTTCTCGGACGTGATCCCAAAGACCCGCTTGGGGGGTTAGCGTTTGAATCGTCGGGGATAGAAGAAGCGTTACAACTTCGCCAAAAAAACTTTGGCGCGGCTTCGCAACGGTTCGATTTCGAGTCTTCGTCGGACAACTTCGAGGAAGGAACGCACATGATTTTCGGGCAGCGTGAGTCGAACAGTTACTTTGCCGCAATTTTTTCGTACGACTTCCTTGACGAAGGTCTGGGATACGAGACCATCGCACGGATCCACCGGGGCGAGATCTGCGAGTGGATTCGCGATCTCGAGGCGTCCGGGTTGTTCTCGGCTGCGGAGGTCCATGCCGCCGAACTAGCATGGCGCGAAAATCCGCGCCTGCTCCTCGACGCCCTTCTCGAGGACGCCGACGAGGTCTCGGTCAAGCGCTGGGAGATTGCGTGGACGAGGCTGGAGCGTCAGTCGCCGGCAGCCGGAACCGCGGTTGCAGAGCACGGCTGATCCAGTCGGGCCGAGTCGACTCCCCAGTCTGCGTCAAGATCAACCGTCTGCGTCAGATCAGCGGTCGACGACTATCACCTCTTGATCAGTAAGCACGGTGAATTGCGCGCCAGCAGTGGTCAGCGCTGCGACCGTCCGCGCGGTCACCTGCGGATCTTCGAGTAACGAATCGCCGCCGTGCGGCACTATCGCGAAGTCGACCAGCGCGAGCCCGGACCAGATCGGGTCGATACCGCACGTAGGCGTGACTTCAGCGGGGTCGTCCGACGCGTCGAGCCCGATCAGAGTCGGAGTCGCCAGGCACGCTCCCGCGCTGTATCCCGCATAGGCCACGAGGCCCGAACGAACCAGCATCTCTATGACCCGATCTGCGCCGCTTCGGGCTAGCTGAGCTCGCAGGACAAACGTGTTTCCGCCGCGAACCCACAGACAGTCGAATTCGCGAAGTCGGACTTCGAGTGCTTCCGTTGCACCCAGGAAGTCTCGGACGTCAACTTCCTCTGCCGTGAAGCCCGCGGCCCGTAGTGGAGTCAATTCGCTTGTCACTGCCGAACTGCGGGCATTGACGGGCCACGAATCTGCAGCCGCGGCGATCACCGCTATGCGTGCGCCGCGGCCTACAAGATCGACAAAAGCCTCGCGGTGGTCGCCGAAACGGTAGGACGAGAGAAACAGTTTCACTTCTCAGTACCTTCGCGACCTACCCGCCCAGCTCTCAAATCGTGAACGCCAGATTGTCGACGACGCGTGCGCCCACCGTGGTGTCACCGCGAAGCGAGATGTCGGTTCGGTGATCGGACGCCTGGACGCGGCCACCGGCAATCCGGGTGAAGAGCGGTGAGCTCATCGAGATGGTCGTGGTCGCCGGGCCGTCCAGCTCCGGGACGAGCGTTGCACGCGCATCGACCGAGACGTGAAGTGAACGGGCAAGTGGCCCTTCGAGTTCGAAAGTGATCCGTGCTCCCTCGGGCGCCTTTCCTCGTTTTCCGACGACGAAACCGAGCGCGCTGGTGATTTCGCCGAAGGCAGTCTCCGCGCGCAATCCGCCTTCCTCGCCCGGAATGCCGACAGCATCTCTGATATCGAGTTCGTGCATCCAACAGTCGAAGGTCCGAATACGCATGAACCGGCCATAGGGCGCAAGACCGACCGGTGTCTGTGTCTCGGCGTCCCAGTCGGCGCCCGTCATCGAGCGAAGTGCCTCGGTTCGGCTGGCGGTGATATCGCGGTAGTGCGCCAACAGGTCCGCGTGCGGTGTCCGCCTCAGGCCTTCGACCCAGCGCTCGTTGAATGCAGCAATCTCGTTGCGGACGTGGGGCAATGCGTGGACGTCGAGGTCGATCGACGGTGGTTCGATACCGGAGAGCAGTGATTCCGTACCGATCAGGTGGGACACGATGTCATGAACCGTCCACCCCGGAAGGTTGGACGGTGCCAACCACTGGTCACCGTCGAGTTCGGCAAGCAGTGCGTCGATGACTCTCCATTCCTCGGTCAACGCGTCGACTACTGCGTCCTGGGGCCAACCACTCATGCGGACATCTCCTGTTTCGGACGGTGCGGTTCTCCTCACTGTATGTCGCGCCGGATAAGTGAGCGGGCATTCCCATGCTTCGAGTCGGTGTCGCCAAACATCCGAGGGAGGCAGAGTTCCTGTGGTAGACCAGGATTGTCGACGCCGAAGCAGGCTCACGCGGCGTTGTCGTCACCGACAGAGGAGTCTTCGTGTTTCCAGGAAATTTTGTCCAGTCCACGCCGGACAAGCCCGCCGTCATTCGCCCGGCGACGGGTGAGTCCATCACCTATCGGGAACTCGACGAACGGTCGACGCAGTTGGCGCGATACTTCCGAAGTGTCGGTGCCAAGCCTGGGGACCACGTCGCTCTCATCTCGAACAACGATCTCCGGGCGTTCGAGGTGTACTGGGCAGCATTGAGATCAGGTCTCTACATCACTGCGGTGAACTGGCATCTCACGGCTGCGGAGACCGCCTACATCGTCGACGACTGCGAGGCGACAATTCTGGTGGCGTCGGGTCAGGCGTCGACAGCAGTTCCGTTGGACGAGAAGCTGATTCCGCGCGTGCGTCACCGATTGGTGTACGGCGGCGCCCTCGAGGGTTTCGACGACTACGAGGATGCGGTCGATGCTCAGTCCGCCGATCCACTCGACTCGCAGCCACGTGGGGCTGACATGCTGTATTCGTCCGGAACCACGGGGAGGCCGAAGGGGATCAAGGGAGACCTTCCGGAGGGCGAGGTGGACACCACCATGGATCCGTACACCGCGGTGTTCGCGCCGATGTACGGGTTCGATTCCGACACAGTCTATTTGTGCCCGGCTCCGGTCTATCACGCGGCGCCCCTGCGCTTTTGTGGCGTGATCAATTCGGTCGGCGGAACCGTGATCTTGATGGATGCATTCGAAGCCGAAACCGCGCTGGAGTTGATCGGTAAACACGCTGTGACGCACAGCCAGTGGGTGCCGACGATGTTCGTTCGAATGTTGAAACTTCCGAAGGAGACCCGCGATCGTTACGACGTCTCGACGGTGAAGGTCGCCATTCACGCTGCTGCTCCCTGCCCGCCTGAAGTGAAGACGGCAATGATCGACTGGTGGGGGCCGGTGATCCACGAGTACTACGCCTCGACCGAGGGTTCGGGCGCCACCTTCATCAACAGCGAGCAGGCCTTGGCGCATCCGGGTTCCGTCGGTCGTGACGGAGTGATGGGGATCGTGCACATCTGTGACGACGCCGGGCGTGATCTTCCGGTCGGCGAGGTCGGTACCGTGTTCTGGGAGCGGGAGACTCTGCCATTCCGGTACCACAACGACCCCGAGAAAACGGCTGCCGCGCAGCATCCGGATCATCCGACGTGGACGACGAGTGGAGATATCGGCTATATCGACTCCGAGCGTTTCCTTTATCTGACCGATCGTGCGGCATTCACGATTATCTCTGGTGGCGTCAATATCTATCCGCAGGAGTCCGAGAACATCCTTACCTTGCATCCGAAAGTGTTCGACGTGGCGGTCATCGGTGTTCCCGATGAAGAAATGGGCGAACAGGTCAAGGCGGTTGTCCAACTGGCGGAGGGAGTCGAGCCGAGTGTCCATGTCGCCGAGGAATTGCTGGAATACGTTCGCAGCCAGGTTGCACATTTCAAAGCTCCGAGAAGCATCGACTTTGCCGACGAATTGCCTAGGACCGCGACAGGAAAGCTCGTAAAGCACAAGTTGCGGTCTCAATATGTGAGCAGTTGATCCTCCGGTGAAATACTAGGACATCAGAGTAATTCTGCGAGATAGTCGGCAAGGACCTGCGCGTGGCTGTATCGCAGGTCCTTGCTTGCTGTCAGTAGAACAACGGGTCGAGAATCCGATGCCGGTGCAATGCGTACTGCAGGTTTTCGCGTTTGACGCCGCGCGGCCGGAGTCGGTCGACGAGGAGACGGACGGCGTTACATTCGGAAGCCGGTTCGTAAACTCGCTCGACGGTGATTATTCGGCGCGTCATTCTCATGCCTTTTCGTCTTTCGGCCGTTTCAAATAGTGGAATAGCCCGCCATTCGAGTGTGATCGGCCTCACAGTAGGCTTCTCAAGGTATGTCCAAACATACTGTTCGGACTCGATTCAGATGGAGAAAGTGCGTCGTCGGTTTCCCTACGCCGCGGTAACTCTGGCTACTATCAGTCACCATTCACCCAAAAGCGGGTCATCTTCCGCTCATCACATGCTGGTTGCCGCTCGTCGCAGCAGGCGAACCACCAACCGCAGAAGGTAATGGAAAATGGAAACATCGAAGAGCGCACAAGTGCGTCCGACGGTCGGCGTCCCTCGAGAATCGAGTGATGGTGAGCGTCGGGTCGCATTGGTGCCGAAAATTGTGTCCGCTTTGATCGGCAAGGGCGTCGACGTGGTCGTCGAGTCCGGGGCCGGTCTCGGGGCGTTGATTCCCGACGAGTTGTACACCGCTGCCGGCGCGAAGATCGGCGATCCGTGGACTGCTGACGTAGTGGTCAAGGTTGCGCCCCCGTCGACAGAAGAGATCGCCCGGATCAGTACCGGCGCGAAGCTCATCGGTTTCCTGAATCCGCGTAATGCGGACAACCGCATCGCCGAGTTGAAGGCCGCCGGCATCGAGGGATACGCAGTGGAGGCGATTCCTCGTATCTCCCGCGCGCAGGTGATGGACGCGTTGTCCTCGCAGGCGAACGTGTCGGGGTACAAGGCTGTTCTGTTGGCAGCATCGGAGTCGACGCGGTTCTTCCCGATGCTCACCACCGCTGCAGGCACGGTGAAGCCTGCGACCGTTCTGGTGCTCGGAGTGGGTGTGGCAGGTCTGCAGGCGCTGGCGACAGCCAAGCGCCTCGGTGGCCGCGCTACCGGGTACGACGTGCGTCCTGAGGTCGCCGACCAGGTGCGTTCGGTGGGTGCACAGTGGCTCGACCTCGGAATCGATGCGGCGGGTGAGGGTGGATACGCCCGCGAGTTGACCGACGACGAGCGAGCGAAGCAGCAGCAGGCACTCGAAGATGCGATCAAGGGCTTCGACGTTGTGATCACCACTGCTCTGGTTCCGGGTCGTCCGGCGCCGCGCCTGGTCACCGCTGCCGCGGTCGAAGGCATGAAGCCGGGCAGTGTCGTGGTCGACCTCGCGGGTGAAACCGGTGGTAACTGCGAGCTGACCGAGCCGGGTCAAACCGTCGTCAAGCACGGCGTGACCATTTGCTCTCCGCTGAATTTGCCGGCGTCCATGCCTGAGCATGCGTCCGAGTTGTACTCGAAGAACATTTCCGCGCTGATCGAACTGATGTTGGTGGAAGGTGCATTGGCGCCTGATTTCTCCGACGAGGTTCTGGCCGGTGCGTGCGTCACCCGTGAAGAGAAGGGCGCCTGATGTACACATCACTACTGGCGAACATCGCGATCCTGGTGTTGTCCGGGTTCGTCGGTTTCGCTGTGATCTCCAAAGTTCCGAACACCCTGCACACCCCGTTGATGTCCGGCACGAACGCCATCCACGGCATCGTCGTCCTGGGTGCGTTGGTCGTCCTGGGCAAGGTGCACGATCCCTCGATCGGGTTGCAGATCATCTTGTTCGTCGCGCTCGTCTTCGGAACCGTGAACGTTGTCGGTGGTTTTGTGGTCACGGACCGCATGTTGGCGATGTTCAAGGCCAAGCCGGCCGCCAAGTCTGTGTCGAAGGATGGTGACCAGTAATGGAATACCTGGTCAATGCGCTCTACATTGTCGCGTTCTCGATGTTCATCTACGGCCTCATGGGCCTTACCGGCCCGAAGACCGCAGTCCGCGGCAACCAGATCGCCGCGGTCGGCATGCTCATCGCCGTCGTTGCAACTCTGATCTCCATTCGTGATGCGGAAATGGGGAACTGGATCCTCATCGCTGCCGGCCTTGTCATCGGTGTCGTGCTCGGCGTCCCGCCGGCGCTGCGCACGAAGATGACGGCCATGCCGCAGTTGGTGGCACTGTTCAACGGTGTCGGCGGCGGCACGGTCGCGTTGATCGCGTACGCGGAATTCCTGGACTCGGACGGGTTCACCGCTTTCCAGCACGGCGAGTCGCCGACGGTGCACATCGTCATCGCTTCGCTCTTTGCTGCGGTGATCGGATCGATCTCCTTCTGGGGCAGCGTGATCGCGTTCCTGAAGCTGCAGGAAACTCTGCCTGGTCGTCCGATCGGAATCGGTAAGCTCCAGCAGCCGCTCAATGCGCTGCTGCTCATTGCCGCCGTCGCATTCTCGGTAATCATCGGTATCAAGGCGATCTCACCGGAAGGCCCAACCAGCTCACTGTGGATCGTCGGCGTGCTCGTACTCTCGGGCATCCTCGGACTGATGGTCGTGCTGCCCATCGGCGGCGCGGACATGCCCGTCGTCATCTCGCTGCTCAACGCTCTGACCGGTTTGTCAGCTGCTGCTGCAGGTTTGGCGCTCAACAACCAGGCGATGATCGTCGCCGGCATGATCGTGGGTGCTTCGGGCACCATCTTGACCAACCTCATGGCCAAGGCCATGAACCGGTCCATCCCGGCCATCGTTGCCGGCGGCTTCGGTGGCGGCGGCGAAGCGCCGTCCTCCGACGGCGTCGTGCGCACGGCAAAGGCGACCTCGGCCGCCGACGCGGCTATCCAGATGGCCTACGCCAACCAGGTCATCGTCGTACCCGGATACGGACTTGCCGTCGCGCAGGCTCAGCACGCGGTCAAGGACATGGCGAAATTGCTCGAGTCGAAGGGCGTCGAGGTCAAGTACGCCATTCACCCGGTCGCCGGCCGTATGCCCGGTCACATGAACGTTCTTCTCGCAGAGGCGGATGTCTCGTACGACGCGATGAAGGAAATGGACGACATCAACGACGAGTTCTCTCGTACCGATGTCACCTTGGTGATCGGCGCGAACGACGTCACCAACCCGGCGGCGCGCAACGATCCGAGCTCACCGATTCACGGAATGCCGATCCTCAACGTCGACCAGTCGAAGTCGGTCATCGTGCTCAAGCGTTCGATGAACTCCGGTTTCGCCGGTATCGAGAACCCGCTCTTCTTCGCGGAGGGCACCTCGATGCTCTTCGGTGATGCCAAGAAGTCGGTCTCCGAAGTAACCGAGGAGCTCAAGGCGCTGTAGCGCGCGAGTTCGGAAGGGGCGTCCACTCGTAACCGCGAGTGGGCGCCTTTTTCGTGTCCCTGTGCTGAAACGGCTTCTTGTGCTGAAACGACTTCTTGAAACGACAAAGGCGCCTGGTCCGAGACGAAACTCGGAACAGGCGCCTCTGGCGACGTTTTACGGGACCTCGGGGGTTTCGGGGTCGGAAGAGAAGCCGGAAAGTAGTTCGATCAACTTCTGGATCAGTTCGAGCGGGTTCAGATCTTCGAGGCTCACGGTAAAGACTCCTTCGCTGTGGAACTACTTGATTCGGACATTTCAGAACATACGTCATGCCCCGCGGTCGCGGGAGGGCTTAACGGCGAGAATCTCTGAATCACAAAGATTTAGGACTAAAGTCGGATGCTCCGGTGCCTTGAGAACGCGATTGCTGCCGTATCCGGGCGTAGCGCTTCACGTTTCGCGGCGATGGGCGATCGCGCCATCAAAATGGCTGCAGCACAGGCCCATACCAGAGCGATCAGAACGCCAGCTATCACTCCGAAAAGGCCGCTCAACTCGGCGGCCAGTGCGCTGGCACCGATCGCAGCAACCCCCACGAATCCGAGACCGGCGACTACCGGACGCCACTGCGGGGCGGAGATCAAGATCGCCGAGCAGTACAGCGCGGTCGCCGCTGCCACGTGACCGCTGGGCAACAGGTCCTGGGGCACATCGGGGAGCCAGGAACCGAATGCCGCGTTGGTGAGATTGGCGCCCATTCCGAGGAGCAGGATCGCGCCGATGCCGTATGGCAGTCCGCGGACCATCGAGACGACGGCCAGAGCAGTAGTGGCTGCGAGTACAGCGGTGACGTCGAATCGGCCTACCGTCCACTCGGCAAGTGCGCGCACCTGTTCGGGGACGCTCACCCCAGGCGAGGTGGGTCGCACGAAATACAAGACGCCCAGCGCTACGACGGCGATCGCAGCAAGGACGAGGAAACGAGTGGTTGTGGAGGGAGCGGGGTGCTGGGTGGAGGTCGAGACGGTCACGAGTACCAGCATCCCTGTTGAGTCTGTGCCGATCGTGAGGATCAGCTGTGAGGTCTGTAGGCGGTCGGAGAATCGCGCCGAACGACACCCGCACAAGCCGCTGCGACCAGGACGCATGCAAACGGGATCAACATTGCTGTGGTGAGAGGCACAAGCGTGGTGACCCAGCCGATGGTTGCCGGACCGGCGAGGAATCCGATGTATCCCATGCCGACGACGCGAGACATGTTGGTGCCGGCCGAACCTGAGCCCAGATTTCCCGCCGTGGTGAAGATCTGCGGAATGCATCCCGACAGGCCGGCGCCGAACAGGGCCCAACCGAGCAACGTCAGTGGTAGCCAGCCCGACACCACGACGGTCAGCATTCCGATGGACGAGAGCAACGCACCGTAGCGAACCACTGCCACCGGGCCGACTGCCGCGCTGATCCGATCCGCGGTGAATCGGCCGACGGTCATCATGGCGGAGAATGCACCGAACGACAGTGCAGCAACGGCATTCGAGACACCCAGATCTTCCTTGACCTGCAGTGCGCTCCAGTCGTTTGCCACTCCCTCGGCCAGCATCAGAACAAAGGCGAGGGTTCCGAGGGCAAGTACGCGAGCCGAGAATCTGCCGTGTGTCTTTCCGGTAGTCGACGCGGTTTCGGCATGCACGTCGACGTGAGGGAGCAGGGGTCGCGAGCACAACCAGACCGCGAGCAAGCCGATTGCCGACGCGATGCTGAGCGTGACGTACGGCGGAAGATCCAGTGCGAGAGTGCCGAATCCGATGACGGACCCTAATACGCCGCCGACCGAGAACATGCCGTGAAAGGCCGCCATGATCGGGCGCCGGTACAACTGTTCGGCCTCGACAGCCTGCGAGTTCATCGACACGTCCAACGCGCCGTTCGCGAAGCCGAATACAACAAGTGCAGCGCCCAGTTGCCAGGTGTTCGTGGCAAATCCCGGGCCGAGAGTGGCGAATGCCAGCCCGCTACCCGCCAGGATGACCATGCGCCTGCTGCCGTATCGATCGGCGAGCGGACCGCTCAATTGCATACCGGCAATGGCTCCGACAGCAAGAAGGAGAAGCAGTGAGCCGAGCGTCGAGTGACTGATTCCCACACGGTGTTCGATGGACGGAATGTGGACGACCCACATCGCGAGCAGAAATCCGTTGATGCCGAAGATGCCGAAGATGCCGGCCCGGGCGCGTACCAGGGCGGAGGTGGGGACTACTCGGTCGGTGGGGTTGACGCTCACTCGTTCCTTTTTACAGGTGAGACAGCAACAGGTCCGGGTCCGCGAGCATCTGTGCGACAAATGAGAGGAATCTCGCGGCCTGCTCACCATCGAGTATCCGGTGGTCGAACGTCAACGTCAGTGTCGCGACGCTCCGCGCTTCGATCTTGCGCTCGATTACCCAGGGACGCTCGCTCACTGTGCCCAGGCAAAGGATGACGGCTTCTCCCGGATTGAGGAGCGGAATGCCCCCGTCGACGCCGAAGACTCCGACATTGGTGATCGTGACGGTGCCACCGGTCAGGTGATGGACATCGGTCACTCCCGCGCGGGCAGCGACGGTCAGTTCGGTCACCGCGCGTGCAAGTTGGACCAGGCTCAGCGTCTCGGCGCTTTTGATGTTGGGCACGGACAGTCCACGTTCGGAGGCGACGGCGATGCCGAGATTCACGTGATCGTCGATGACGGCGTCGCCGCGGGCCTCGTCCCAGTGCGCGTTCACCATCGGGTGCGACGAGATCGCCGTAACCAAGGCCTTGGCCGCGAGAGTCAGCGGAGTGAGAGAAAGTCCGGTGAATGCGTCCGAGGGACGGAGCCTGCCGAGTAGTTCCATCGAAGGCGTGACATCGGCGGTGAGGAAGACGCTGGCCTGAGGGGCACGGGTACTGGCGACCATCGCCGACGCCATCTGTTTCCGCATGCCGGACGAGACCGGCTGTTTCTGCATACCGGATCCGGCCGGCCGCGGAGCTTCATTCGACGCGGCCTTCACGCGAAGCGCGTCTGCGACGTCCGCTGCCGTGACGGCACCGTCGAATCCACTTCCGGCGATTTCGCTCAGATCGATGCCGGCTTCGCGGGCCGCGCGCCGCGCCGAGGGTGTTGCGGGCCGACGCTCGGTACTCGCCGCGGATTGCGAGTGTGGCGTGATCCTGTTCCGTCGTCGGCTCGGTCTCTCCGCCGCGGGTCCGTATCCGACCAGCACGCTCGGAGACTGTGAATCACTTGGAGACGGTGAATCTGCAGGCTCCTCGATACGGATGATCGGAGTACCCACCGGAACGGTAGTGCCAGGTTCGACGAGGAGTTCTCTGACAACGCCGACGTAGGGCGACGGCAGTTCGACAAGAGCTTTGGCTGTCTCTACCTGGGCGAGAACTTGATTGAGTGCCACCGTGTCGCCGACGCCGACCGTCCATTCGACCAGATCGGCGGACGTCAGGCCCTCGCCGAGATCCGGCAACCGGAATTCGTGCCCGGTACTCATGCTGCCAGCGTCCGGTCGAGTGCTGCGAGGATCCGGTCGGCGTCCGGAAGGTGAAATCGCTCGAGCTTGGCGGGTGGGTAGGGGATGTCGAATCCGGTGACCCGCAGGATCGGTGACTCGAGCTGATAGAAGCAGTGTTCCGCGACGTGTGCTGCGATTTCGGCGCCGATGCCGAGAAACTTCGGCGCCTCGTGGACGACGACCAGCCGTCCTGTCTTGTTCACCGACGCCTCGATCGTGTCGAAGTCGATGGGGGAGAGTGAACGCAGATCCACGACCTCCAGATCGTGGCCTTCTTCTTCGGCGATCCGCGCGGCGTCGAGCGCGGTGGCGACCATGGATCCGTACGCAACTACTGTCGCGTCGTTCCCCGAGCGAGCGACTCGGGCACGGTGGAGCGGAAGCTCGGGCGCGGCATCGGTATTCACGTCGGCGGTATCCCAGTAGCGCCGTTTGGGTTCGAGGAATATCACCGGGTCGTCGGCCGCAATGGATTGGCGGATCATGTGAAAGCCGTCGATCGGATTGCTCGGGTACACCACCCGCAGTCCCGCGGTGTGAGCGAAGTACGCTTCCGGCGACTCCGAATGATGTTCCACCGCACCGATTCCGCCGCCACTGGGAATGCGAATCGTCAGTGGCGCAGAGGCAGCGCCTCGGGTGCGGTAGTGGATCTTGGCCACCTGCGAGACGATCTGATCGAAAGCCGGGTAGACAAACCCGTCGAACTGGATTTCGCAGACAGGCCGATATCCGCGCAAGGCAAGACCGAAAGCTGTTCCCACGATCCCTGATTCGGCGAGGGGCATGTCGATCACCCGAGTGTCGCCGAAGTCCTTCTGCAGGGCATCGGTAACCCGGAATGCGCCGCCGAGACGGCCCACGTCCTCTCCCATGATGACAACGCGACGATCGTCTTCGAGTGCGCGTCGCAGGCCGGTGTTGAGCGCGGTCACCAGATTCATGACGGTCATGACGAAGCCCCTTCCATGCTGCGGAGATACGCGCGATGCTCTTCGCGTTCAACGTCGATCAGTGGGTGTGCCTCGGCGTAGACGTGATCGAAGAGCGCTGACGGGGGTGGATCGGCAAGCGCGATGGTTGCGCGTCGCAGTCCAGCTGCGACGTCGTCGGCCGCCGCCGCGATGGTGCTGAGTTCGTTTTCTCCGAGAAGATCGCGACGGCCGAGGAACAGACGCAATCGCTCGAGCGGATCGCGGCTTCTCCACTCCGACATGTCGGTATCGGCGCGGTACCTGCTCGGATCGTCGGACGTCGTGTGCGGGCCCATTCGGCAGGTGATCGCCTCGATGAACGTCGGGCCGCTGCCTTCGCGTGCGCGATTGAGCGCCGAGCGCGTGACTGCGAGAACGGCGAGGACGTCGTTGCCGTCGACGCGGATCGCGGGGATGCCGTAACCGATCGCCCGATGTGAGATGGGCGTGCGTGACTGGAGGGATACCGGTTCACTGATGGCCCACTGGTTGTTCTGGCAGAAGAAGACAACGCCGACACGGAAACTGGCGGCAAATCCCATCGCCTCGGCGATGTCGCCCTGACTTGTGGCGCCGTCGCCGAAGTACGCGATCGTTGCGATCTCGGCGCCGTCCAGGTGTGCGCCGAGTGCGTATCCGGTGGCGTGCAGCCCTTGGGAGCCGACGACGATCGCCGGATTGGTGACGTTGAATTGTTCTGGATCCCAACCGGAATGGGAGATTCCTCGCCACATGGTGGTCAGCAATTCGGGGGGAACTCCCCGGCAGTACGCGACGGCATGTTCGCGGTAGCTGGTGAACGCGAAGTCGTCTGGGGCGAGCGCTCTCGCGGAACCGACCTGGGCGGCTTCCTGGCCCAGCATCGGAGCCCACAAACCTATTTCGCCTTGACGCTGCAGGGCAACAGCTTCGGTGTCGATTCGGCGACTCACGACGAGATCGCGATACAACGACAGCAGTTCGTCAGGCCCGATGTCTGTTATCAGACGGTCGAATTCGGGACGGCACACTCGTGCGCCGTTCGGTTGGATGAGTTGGACCGGATAATCGAGGTTGTCGATCATCTTCGCTCACCTCGGTTTCTGCTCATGCCCGGCGCGCCTCGTGAGTACGCCGCACAATCCCGATGTGTTGTATGCAGTTGTCGCTCTACCATCAGGATCCCCCTGATTGGGAAATCCGCAAGTATTTTCACTGCCGTATCAAGACCCGAACTGCGAACTGGCGAGTAACAAACGTGTCGGTACGGCCAACCGATCGGAATTCAACCGCTAGCATCGGTGCGGTGACTGCAGTCGGTTTGAACGAAGAAGCTGTTTCCGCGTGGATCGCCGAACTGGGGGTCGGCGCTACGACACCACTGACTTTCGAGAGGATCGGTAACGGGCAATCGAACCTGACCTACTCCGTGACGGATGCGGGCGGAGGACGGTGGGTACTGCGCAGACCTCCACTCGGCACGTTGTTGGCGTCCGCGCACGACGTCGTTCGCGAGCACCGCATCCTGTCCTCGCTCCAGGGAACCAAAGTGCCGGTTCCGAAGATCCTCGGCATCACGGAAGATCCGGAGATCACGGACGCTCCGCTGGTCCTCATGAGCTACATCGACGGCGTTGTGATCGACGGCGTTCCAGTGGCTCAGAAGTTGACCGAGGACGAGCGTCGCGCGGTTGGATTGGCGATGCCGAAAACCCTCGCAAGCATCCACGGGGTCGACCTCGAAGAGACCGGCCTCGACGATCTGGCCAGCCGCAAGCCCTTTGCCGAGCGTCAGCTCAAACGGTGGTCGGCGCAGTGGGAGAAGTCGAAGACCCGCGATGTTCCGGACGTCGACAGGTTGGCCGAGATTCTGCACCGAAACATTCCGGAACAGAACGAAGTGACCTTGGTTCACGGCGACTTCCACCTCAACAACGTCATCACCGACCCGGTCGAGGGGCGCATCGTTGCCGTCGTCGACTGGGAGTTGTGCACATTGGGGGAGCCGCTCGCGGATCTCGGTGCGCTACTCGCGTACTGGCCGGAAGCCGGTGACAAAGTTGCCGGTCCGTTCATGGCGTCCACGCTGGAAGGCTTCCCGAACCGCGACGAGTTGGTCGCTGCCTACGTCGAGGCGACCGGCCGCGACGTGTCAGCGGTCGGATATTGGCACGTACTCGCTCTGTGGAAGCTCTCGATCATCGCCGAGGGTGTGCTGCGACGCATTCTCGACGATCCGCGTAACAAGGCCGAGCACGGCGGCCCGACGGTCGCGCTGATCGACGGAATCGTTGCACGCGCCGTCTTGACGGCAGGTCAGCTCGGTCTGAGCTAGTTTTCGGTCAAGGTCTCGGCTGCTGATCTGATCGCAGCCGGGATCTCCACCGGCTTACGGGTGTCGGCATCGACGTAGACGTGCACGAAGCGACCAGTCGCGGCAGGTTCCCAATGGCCGTTTTCGACCTCGTGGAATATCGCCAGGGCGTAGACGATGCTCTTGGTGCCCAGCTTCTCGACGGAGATACCCACCTGCAACTGCTCGGGGAACGACAGTTCGCTCAGGTACCGGCACGACGTCTCGGCGACGACGCCGATGGCAGGCAGATTGCGGATGTCGGTTCCAGTGGAAGACATCAGCCAGGCGTTGACCGCGGTGTCGAAGTACGAGTAGTAGGTCACGTTGTTGACGTGGCCGTAGTGATCGTTGTCGTCCCACCGCGTCGGGACGGGCCAGAGAACGGGAAACTCGCTGATCGACGGGGGCGTCTGCGCTGTGCTCACGGCTTCGACTGTAGTGAGGACTTTCGCGAGAGTGAGGGCAGGGTGGTGCCCTGTAGGACTGCACGCACGATCAGCCCCACTAACAGCGCCCAGAATGCCGAACCGATTCCCAGGATACTGACCCCGGATGCGGCGATCAGAAACGTGACCACGGCGCCTTCACGTTCACTCGCCTCGCTCAGCGCCGACGTGAGGGCGCCGGCAAGCGTTGCCAGGAGCGCCAGTCCGGCAACAGTTTCCACGACTCCGGCCGGTGCGGCGGCTACCAGAGCGGCCACCGCGGCCGCGCCGGCAGCGAGAACGAGATACGCCCAGCCTGCGGTGAAGGCAGCGATCCATCGACGTTTGGGATCCGGATGTGCGGTGGGGGCGGCGGCCAGGGCCGCGCTGATCGCCGCGAGGTTGATCGCATGGCCACCGGCCGGTGCGCCGACGATGGTGCCGATACCCGTCACGATCATCGACGGCCGCCAGGGAACGGTGTAGCCGAACGAATTCATCACGGCCACACCGGGAATGTTCTGCGAAGCCATCGTGACGATGTAGAGGGGAATCGCAATGCCGATCATTGCCTGCCAGGTCCACGACGGCGCGGTGAGATCGATGCGGGGAATCATGGCGCCGGCGTCGAGCACTCGATCCGACGTGACGAGGCTGATCCCGATCACGACCGCTGCTGTGAGAAACGCGAGCGGAACCGCCCATCGCTTGGAGAAGCGCTGCGCGGCAAGCCAAACCAGGATGACGGGCGCGACCGCTGCCGGTGCGTCCCGGACGGCGATGATCGGCGCCAGGCACAACGGCATCAGAACCCCGGCGAGCATCGCTTGCGCGAGGGGCGTCGGGATTGCCGAGATGATCCTTCCGAGCGTCGGCCACAGTCCGGTCAGCACGATCGCGATTCCGACGACGATGAATGCTCCGACCGCGGCCGGCCACCCACCCGCGACCGCTCCGGCGCCGGCGAGCAGAGCGGCACCGGGCGTCGACCAGGCCAGGGTGATCGGCATCCGATACCGGCGTGAGAGCCAGAGCATTCCCAACGCTTGGGTCACACACAGAACCAGCAGTCCGGACGCCGCCTCGGTCGCATCCGCACCGACAGCCGCGAGGCCGGTGAGCACCACCGCGAACGAACTGGTGAAGCCGACGAGGGCCGTGACGATGCCTGCGCTCATCGGTTGCGAGTTGCTGCGAACGGCTTCCGGTTCGGTGGTATCTGTGGAGTCCGACATGGTCAGTGATTCTGCCCGACCCGCCCCAGACCCGATTTACCTGTCCGGTCGGATGGGTGAGGTGACCGCTTTGCCGTAGATGAGGTGCGTTTGGGCGTGCCAGACCTCGGGATGTGCGGCGAGGTGGTCGATCAATACTCGCTGTAGATGAGCACTGTCACGGACCGCGACGTGGAGGAAGAAATCCTCAGGCCCCGAGACGTTGAAGAGCGCAAGCGTTTCCGGCAGTGCTAGGGCGTCGGCGGTGAACCGGTCGACGAGGTCGCGGCGGTGTGGTCGCAGTTGAACGGCGATGATCGCCTGCATCGACCGGCCAACGGCTGCCGGATCGACAACCGCGTGGATACCGCTGATCGTTCCGTTGGCACGTAGGCGTCGTACGCGCTCGTGGCACGAGGACGTCGCCAAACCGACTCGATCGGCCAACACCTTGTTGGTGATCGACGCGTCGTTCTGCAATTCGGCCAAAATCTTCCAGTCCACCGGATCCAGAGGCTCATTCTTCGTCATCTGCCGAACTATATCCGGAGTCGTTTTGAACTTCCCGGATCCAGTTGCACACTCCTGGCATGAACATGTGTCTCGAATCAGCTCGGGTGTGAGGTATTTCGGATGAGTGTCGGTCAATGGCTCGCTTTCGGCTCCCTGCTATCCATCGTCTTGTTCACGCCGGGACCGGATTTTGTCCTGATCCTGCGTCATTCCCTGGCAGATCGTCGGACCGGCGCGGTGGTGGCCGCCGGCGTGATTTCCGGGCTCTTCGTTCACACCGCTGCCGCGTCACTGGGTCTCTCCGCACTTGTGGCGACACGGCCACAGTTGCTCTCCGCGCTCACATACGCCGGGGCGGCATATCTGACCTGGCTCGGCATCTCCGCGATTCGAAGTGCTTTCAAGGCCCGAGCCTCGGACGAAGGAATTCCGGCAGCGAAAGAACCGATCGCGGTCACCACGGCATTTCGCTACGGCTTCCTCTCGAACTTGCTGAACCCGAAGGCGCTGTTGTTCTTTCTCGGGTTACTCCCGCAATTCATCGAGCCGGGTGAAGGCGCAGGGCTGCGCACGTTGATGTTGGCGGGCGCGACGGTGGTCGCCGCGGCACTGTGGTGGGCGATCGTGGTGGTGCTGGCGGCCGGAGCCGGCAAGAAGCTGCGTCGTCCTGGCGTCGGCAAGCGAATCGACGTGGTGACGGGAGTGTTGTTGGTGGGTCTCGGTGCCTTCTTCGGGGTTGCATGAGTGGTCGTGTCAGGATGGGCTCATGACACTTCCCGTGCTGATCGACGTCGAAGAACTGTCCGCTCTCATCGAGGCCGGCGCTGCGCCGCGATTGCTCGATGTCCGATGGGCGCTGGGTGATTCGAACGGCGAGCAGCATTTTCGCGACGGCCATATTCCCGGCGCGGTCTTCGTGAACCTCGACGAGGAACTTGCCTCGCCGCCGTCGCCGGACAAGGGAAGGCATCCGCTGCCGAGTCTCGAAGACCTGCAGGACGCTGCGCGTCGTTGGGGAATCGACGACGGTGATTCGGTGGTGCTTTACGACGCCACCGGCAACACGGCCGCTGCCCGTGGTTGGTGGCTGCTGCGGTGGGCCGGGCTCTCGGATGTCCGACTGCTCGACGGCGGACTACAGGCCTGGGAGTCCGCGAGACTGCCGTTGGCGGCCGGTATCGGTGAGTCAGCCACTCCGGGCAATGTGACTTTCGCCGGCGGCAACATGCCGACGGTCGACATCGACGGCGTCGGCGACTGGACGCGTGCGGGCGGTGTGCTTCTCGACGCCCGAGCAGGGGAGCGGTACCGCGGCGAGGTCGAGCCGATGGATCCCGTCGCAGGGCACATCCCCGGTGCGGTGAGCGCGCCGACCGCGGAGAACATCACCGGCGACGGTCGGTTCCTGGACGCGACCCGCCTGCGTGAGCGGTTCGCCGGACTGGGCGCCGGAGACAGTGTCGCGGTGTACTGCGGATCCGGAGTAACTGCAGCGCATGAGATTGCGGCACTCGCGATCGCCGGTTACGACGCGACGCTGTTCCCGGGCTCGTGGTCACAGTGGTCGAACGACAGCACTCGCGCCGTCGACACCGGAGCCTGAGTCAGCTCTTGGTGCGATCGATGAATGACGGCACGAGAAACCACAGTGCCGTGAACATGATCGCAGCGCACGCTGCCAAGACCTTCGCAGCAACTCCGCCGACGGCGACCTCGGCGATCAACAGGACCGTGCCGGTCATGGAGGCGGCGAGAAAGGCTATGCCGCACAGGGCGAATCGGTTGGCCACGGGCAATATGTTCTCGCGGTGCCCACGGCGGAAGAGCATGCGATGCCAGACCGCGGGTGCCATCAGGAACCCGAACGAGATGGCAACAAGTATCACCGTCACCAAGTGGATGCCGCGGATGTACGCCGACGCTTCCTCGTAGCGTTCGGTGAATGCCACGGCCAGCAAGAAGGCAAACAGGATCTGAACGCCAGAGAGCGCGACGCGCAGTTCTTGCAACAACTCGTTGAAGTTCCGCGCGAGTTGTTGAGGTGGAGTCTCCCCGGTCTCGTTCACGGCGACGTGGTTCCTACGCCCGTGAGTATTCCGACGCTCGCTGGATCTGCTCCGCGCTCGGACGCACGCCGGTGTAGAGCACGAACTGTTCGGCGGCCTGAAGGGCAATGACCGACGCTCCCGTGATCGCCGTCTTGCCGAGTTCGGTCGCCAACGCGATCAGTGGCGTGTTCGCAGGCATCGCGACGACGTCGAAGACGACATCGGCGTCGCGCACTGCTTGTTCGGGGAACGACAGTGCATCTGCTTCTGCGCCGCCGGACATACCGATCGGAGTGGCGTTGATCAGCACACCGGGACGAAGCTCGCCGAGTTCGGCCTGCCAGTCGAAGCCGTACTGCTTCGCGAGCGACGACCCCACTTGCTGGTTGCGGGCGATCACGGTGACGTCGGTGAATCCGGTGTCGCGCACCGCGGCGACGACTGCTTTTGCCATGCCGCCGCTGCCGGCGACTGCGACGGACAGGCTCGTGTCGACGTCGTTGTCACGCAGTAGATCGGCCACCGCCTGATAGTCGGTGTTGTAGGCGTGCAGCACTCCGGACTCGTTGACGATCGTGTTCACGGAGTCGATGGCGCTGGCCGAATCATGCATGACGTCGATGTGCTCGATGACCTGTTCCTTGAACGGCATCGACACCCCGCAGCCTCGAATCCCGAGTGCTCGGATGCCGCCGATCGCGGCTGGCACGTCTTCGGTGGTGAAGGCTTTGTAGACGAAGTTCAGGCCCAATTCCTCGTAGAGGTAATTGTGAAACCTCGTGCCGATGTTGCTCGGTCGCCCGGAGAGCGACATGCACAGGAGCGTGTCCTTGTTGAGGTCGACGGTCATTGTCCCCACTCTAATCGCGAGTTCGGCGTAGTTCTTGATAAAGGAGTGCACCCATCCGGATGTCCCGCAGCGCCGAATATCGGGTATCCGATCGAAGCACCACTCGCACCGACAGAGCCGAGACGACATGGTCACACAGAACATCGACGAGCATCCGAGCACCGAATCTCGTCCACCGCGTCGTAGATGGGCTGCTCACGCGATCTCCGGGGTCTTGGCCGCGGCTGTCGTCCTGGGCGTCGGTGAACTGGTGGCGCTGCCGATCAACCCGGACGCGTCGCCCTTCTACGCCGTCGGGGCAACGACCGTCGACCGAACCCCGGCGTGGGCTCGCGAGTTCGCAATCGACACCTTCGGCACCAACGACAAGCCGGCGCTGTTCATCGGAATGTCGATATTGATCGTTCTGCTCGGTGCGGTGGCCGGGCTGTTGGAACGGCGCCGCCGCCCGATCGGCAGTGTCATCCTTGTCCTTCTGGGCGCGGTTGGTGTGTATGCGGCGATGCAGCGCCCGACTGCCGATGCGATGTACGTGTTCCCGACCCTGGTCGGTGTGGTGGCGGGCGTCGCAACCTTGCGGCTGCTGATCACACAGTTGGAGGTGCCGCTCTCGCCTGGCGTCGCCGACTCGTGGTTGCCTCGTCGTCAGTTCCTTCTGCTGGCAGGTGCGGCGTTGGCAGTGGCTGCGGCAGCGGGTGCCGCCGGGAAGTTCGTGGGGCAGAGAATCGCCGGAGCAGTAGCGAATCGTGAAGACTTTGTCGTGCCCACTGCCGCTGACCCGGCGCCGCCGATTCCAGCGGGTGCGGACATCGCGATTGCGGGTGCGTCGACGTACATCACGCCCAACGACGACTTCTATCGAATCGACACTGCACTCCTCGTTCCGCAATTGACGACGGATTCGTGGGAACTGCGGATTCACGGAATGGTGGACCGCGAGATGACGTTGTCGTTCGACGATCTGGTGGCGAGAACGCCCATCGAGCGAGTCATCACGCTGACGTGTGTTTCCAACGAGGTGGGCGGCGTTCTGGCCGGGAACGCGAAGTGGATCGGTTATCCCATGAAGGACCTGCTCGACGAAGTCGGTGTCCATCCCGACGCCGACATGCTCCTGTCGACCAGCGTCGACGGCTTCACAGTCGGCACCCCGGTCGAGATAGTCACCGACGGCCGTGACGCGATTCTCGCCGTGGCGATGAACGGTGAGCCGTTGCCGTTCGAGCACGGTTATCCCGTTCGGCAGGTAGTTCCCGGCCTGTACGGTTTCGTCTCCGCTACCAAGTGGGTGACGGAGTGGGAACTCACGCGTTTCGACAAGGTCGAGGCCTATTGGACCCAGCGCGGTTGGGGTGCGCAGGCACCGATCAAGACGTCGTCGCGTATCGAGGTGCCGGCGGCTTTGGCGCCGATCGAGCCGGGCCAGGTGCTGGTTGCGGGAACGGCCTGGGCGCAGCATCGCGGGATCGAGAAGGTCGAGGTTCGCGTCGACAACGGCGAATGGCAACCGGCGACACTGGCGCAGGAGTACTCGATCGACACCTGGCGTCAATGGTCGTGGATGTGGGATGCAGGCTCAGGTTTGCACACCGTGCAGGTCAGAGCGACGGATTTGGACGGGAACGTTCAGGTGGAAGAGCGCACTCCGCCGATTCCCGGTGGAGCCACTGGATGGCATACGAGGTCGTTCACCGTGAAGTGACAGGTAGATCCGAATGGGATTCGGTATACAGGCGGACGACGCACTGGGCCATCCATCCAGCGATCAGCGTTCGCAGGCCGAAGTCGAAGGTGTCGTCGGTTCGCAGTGGGTTCGCGGCCTCACGCGTGACCTCGCTCGGGTTGGAGGATTGAGTCCACGCGACATCCGGCGTCGAGAGTTTCACGACGGATCCGAGAACCAGACTGTCCAGCGTGGAAATTGCGTGACGCGTATCGGTCGAATCGAAACCCCCGTCCGAAAATGCTTGAACCAGTGCAGTATCGATATCAAAAGTCACCTCGGTGCGGACGCTGCGTGTCATGAGTAGCGGGATGAGGCGCCAATGTTCGACGGCAGCTCGGCGATATGCCCACCCCCACGCGCTGATCCGTTCGCTCCATCCTGCGGGTGGGTGGGGGACGGAGATCGACGACATCACGCGGATGCGCATGAGTTCGACGATCTCGGATCGACCCGAAATATGTGTGTAGAGCGAAGACGGAGTCACGTTCAGTTGCTTGGCGATCCCGGGCATGGTGAAGTCGCCGGTTGCGTCGACAGCATCCAGAGCCGCGTCGGTGATGTTTCCCGTGGACAGTATCGGCTGAGTGGGACGCGGCATCGATTCTCCTGGTGAGGGATTCGTCGGCAATCTCGGACTTGATCGATTGATGACAACTCCTTGATTTCGGGAGCCGGTATGCATCATACTAACCGAACCCTATTCGGTATGTCGGCGGAATCTTCCGGCGATCGGTACACGTCGGAGGAACATTCAATATGTCTGTCGTATGGCTGACCGGTGCAACGATCATCGACGGCACGGGCGCGGACCCGATCGAGAACTGCGCTGTTGCCGTGGAAGATGGCCGCATCAGTGCACTCGGTGGCACGCCGCCTGCGGGGGCGGAGGTGCTGGACTGCACCGGGCTGACAATCACTCCCGGCCTCATCGACGCACACGTTCATCTCGGTGGATCGAGCGATCTCGCACCGAGCCTGCGGCGTCAGATCTCGGTAGCCGAGCTCGCTGCAGACATGTTCGCGACCTGCGCATCGACCCTCGACGGGGGATTCACCACTGTTCGTGACTGCGGCGGAATCGACGGTGGACTCGCCGGAGTTGTAGCCTCGGGCAAGATTCCGGGTCCGCGGATCATTCAGTGCGGCCCGATCCAGTGCCAGACCGGTGGACACGGACACCTGGCGGCCGAGTGGGAGCCGACTTCGGACTGGTCCGATCATGACATCCCCGGATTACGTTGTATGTCTCTGCTTTCCGACGGTCCGCACGAAATGCGAAAGAACGTTCGCGAGACGTTCCGCAGGGGTGCGGACTTCCTCAAACTGTGTGTCACCGGGGGAGTGGTATCCACTCATGACAAGCTCACCGATACCCAGTTCACGGTCGACGAGATCGAAGTTGCCGTCGAGGAAGCCAATGCGCGCGGTACCTATGTCACGGTGCATGCCCACAACAACGAGGGAATCCGAAACGCTGTCACTGCCGGCGCGAAATGCGTCGAGCACGGCTCAGGTATCGACGACGAGACTGCCAAGTTGATGGCCGAGCACGACGTCGCGTTGGTGCCGACGTTGGCTGTGGTGCAGGCGCTCTCGGACAGTGCGGCGTCAGCAGGTCTACCCGAATCGATTTCGGCTCGGATCGGCCAGATGATGCAGGGTCAGATCGACGGGCTTCTTGCTGCTCGAAATGCCGGCGTCAGAGTGGGATTGGGATCGGACCTCATCGGTACCGATCAAACGGGCCGGGGAATGGAGCTAGTCCTGCGCGCCAAGGTCGAAACCCCGATGGACGCATTGGTTTCCGCTACCCGGATCAACGCCGACATTCTCGGCATCGCCGACGAGGTCGGCACCATCGAAGTCGGCAAGTTCGCCGACTTCGTTGCATTCCGCGGCAATCCGTTGACTGATCCGTCCATCTTCGCCGATCGTGAGCGCATCGCACTCGTCATTCAGAGCGGTCGAGTGGTGAAGGACGGCCGGTAGCTCAACAGCGAGTGGCGAGTTCTGTCAACGCCGAGTGATCCGCCCGGCTGACCGGTAAGTCGTAGGAAATCGCGACGGTCAAGTACTTGCCGGCGTAAAAGCATTGGTATGCCGGATTGGGCGGCAACCACTCACTGGGCGTGCTGTCGCCTTTCGACTGGTTGTCGGGGCCGTTGACGGCCAACAGGTTCAGTGACGTGTCGTTCGCGAACCTCATCCGAAGCGCGGGCGTCCAGGAGTTCGCGCCGAAGTCCCAAGCCGCGGCGAGTGGGAAGACGTGGTCGATCTGGACGGACTCGGCCTGGCTGCGTTCGAATTCGATGCGATCACCGGAGTACGGGTCGGTCATCGCGCCCGACAGTACGACGCAGTCACGTGTTCCCGGTTTGAACACCACGTCCGAGAGATCATTGGCCAGAACGTTGTTGCGGGTATCGCACCCGTCGTGGCCACCAGGTGCGTCCTGGTCGTCGGACCAAGCGGGGCCGAAGACGCAAGCCTCGCCGTTACCGCAGCCGCGCTCGTATCCACCCGGATGTGGTCGGTTGTCGACAATCGCGGTCCGGGACAGCAGCGATTCGAGCTCCGATCGTGTCGGGCTGCCCGGGGCCGAATCGAGACGCTCGTCCCCGAACCATCCGCAGGACGCGACGAGACATACGAGCGCGAGCGTCGACAGGATCGCAGATAACCGTGCAACCACCTGTGCCCCCGTCCGTTGTAGACGGTGATTCAACGCCGCCCGTCGTCGACCGTGATTGAACCATCGCGGGCCGACAGGAATCAGCCGAACTCGATCACCACTTTGCCGGGTGCATGGCCGTCTTCGACTGCAGCGAGCGCTTCCCCAGCGCGGGAGAATGGGTAACGGCCGGACACGGACGGGTCGAGGGTCCCGTCGGCCACGAGCGCCGCGACCTCCGTGAATACTGCTGTAGTTCTTCGGCGTTCGACACCACCGCCGCCGAGCCGGCTTGCCGCCAGAGGATCGGCGATGCTCAGGATCGGCGCGTCCGGTCGGGCGACCTCAGCGCCGCGAGTGAGAGTGTCCCCGCCGACCAGGTCGAAAACCGCGTCCACTCCGTCTGGGGACAACGCGGACACTTTGCCTGCGAAGGCGTCCCCCGACGCAACCCACCGTGCTCCCGCTCCCTCGATCGCGGTTCGCTTGGACTCACTCGCGACGCCGATGACGTCGATGCCGCGAGACACCGCAAGCGCGGTCGTGCTTCGACCAACGCCGCCGCCGGCACCGAGGAGCAGGAGTGTTGCCCCGGGTTTCAGATCCAGACCGTGGAGAGCGTCGTAAGCCGTTCCCGCCGCAACTGTCAGCACCGCGGCATCGGCCCAGGACACGGTCGGCGGCTTGTGTGCTGTCGAGGAGACGTTGAGCAATGTCGACGCGGCGTAGCCGCCGAAGCCGGTAGCGGTAGCGCCGAACACTTCGTCGCCGACCTCGAACTCGGTGACCCGCGGACCTACTCCGATGACAACACCGGACACTTCGCGGCCCAGAACCGCAGGCAGCGTCACCGGGACAGTATCTTTTCGAGTACCCGCGCGAACTTTCCAGTCAGCTGGGTTGACGCCCGCCGCTCGGACCGACACCAGCAGTTGGCCGGCACCCGGTGGGGGCAGGGTGACGTCGAAGTAGGACTGTGTGTCGGGTCCGCCGTACTCGGTGAAGCCGTATGCCGTCGTCATGACTGCCAGCCTATTGCCCAGCCAGATCGGAAGGACGGTCCGGAAGGGTGGTGACGAAGAGCGGTGTCGGTGGCACCTGATTGGATGGTCGGATGCTGCATGGACTCTGGTCACCGGGATCGGGGCTCAAACTGTGGGTCGACGGGCACGACGGTGCCGGAACCGACGATCCGCGAGATCCGGTCAGTGCTGTCCTGCATCGTAAGTTCCGTCATCGTGTGAATGTCGCTATGCCGCCCGTGCCTGGCGGGCCTTTGCAGAGTGAGTACGCAGCTGTTGCGTTGGCGCCGCCGGACGCAGTCGCTCTCCTGCTGCGGTTCAAGGCCGACGATCAGCGAATCGCGGGAGACCTGCACTTTCTCGTGCACGTGGCGCGAGGAATCGACCGTTGGGTGCGCGCCGGCCGGGTGGTGCCGGCGCTGACGCGAGCCGAGGGTAGTTGGTGGCCGCGGTGGCAGTTGTCGGTGGGGGAACGCCAGCGCGCCTGGATCGGCGAATTGGTAGTGGCCATGCCGCCGGTGCAGCGGGCGGTCGGCTCGCCGAGGGCGACGATCGAAGACATCACGAACGAACTCACGGACCCGATCGTCCGTCGTGTTCTCGGTGACTCGCATCCGGTGGTGCAGACCCCGCTGTGGCAGGCCGTGTTGTCCGGGGACGCTTTCGACGACGTGTCGGTACGAGCGGCCGAGGGACTCGCCGAATGGGGATCCACGTTCACCGCCGGAGAGCCGGACCTGGTTCTGCGGCTGATCGAGCCGGAACTCGACGACAATTCCGATCCGGACGACGATGCGCTGTGGCGTCTGCAGGTGTGCCTGCGTCCCGAAGGCGAAGCGCCCGAGCGTGTTCGACTGCACCGGGCCGACCCTAAACGCATCCAGCTCGGCAGTCGGAAGCTCGAAGAGGCGATCAAGGCGTACCCACGTTTTCGCGACGTGCCGCGCGACGAAGACAGTCTCGATCTGTTGCTGCCCACGCCGGTCGTGATGGACCTGGTCGGACACGGCGCGATTGTCTTGCGAGAGCGGGGAATCACGCTGCTGCTTCCCCGCGCCTGGAACGTGGTGTCTCCTTCGCTGCGTGTGCGGGTGACCTCGGCGTCGTCTCCGATCGTTGCGGAGAATCGCACGGTCGGTATGGATCAATTGCTGGAATACGATTGGGAATTGGCGCTCGGAGACAAGGTACTGACCGCCGAGGAAATGACCCGACTCGTCGACGCGAAGTCCGATCTGGTCCAGTTGCGCGGCGAGTGGGTGCAGGCAGACAAAGACGTACTGGCCCGCGCGGCTCGTTTTGTCAGTCAGCGGCATTCGAGCGGGGACCGAGCGATTGTCGATCTGATCAAGGATTTGATCGCCGACGACCTCAACGACCTGCCGGTCGAGGAAGTGAAGGCAACCGGATGGGCTTCGGCACTGCTCGACCAGTCGGTGGCTCCGCGGCAGGTCGCGGTACCGTCGACGGTCAACGCGACTTTGCGTCCGTATCAACGACGCGGTCTCGACTGGTTGGCGTACATGAGTGCTCTCGGGCTCGGCGCGGTACTGGCCGACGACATGGGTCTGGGTAAGACGCTGCAACTGTTGGCGTTACTTGCGCACGAGAAGTCCAAGACAGCAACACTTTTGGTGTGCCCGATGTCGGTCGTGGGAAACTGGCAGCGTGAAGCGGCGCGATTTGTGCCGAGCCTGCGCGTCTACATTCATCACGGTTCGGATCGCGCTACCGGGGCGGAGTTGGAACAGGCAGTTCGTGAGAGTGATCTGGTGATCACCACCTACGCGCTCATGACCCGCGACGTCGCGGCGCTCAAGGATCTCGACTGGCGGCGCGTGGTGCTTGACGAAGCTCAACACATCAAGAACGCCAAGACATCTCAGGCCCGCGCTGCTCGCAGCATTCCTGCGGACCATCGCGTTGCTCTGACCGGAACACCGGTGGAGAACCGGCTGGACGAGCTGCGGTCCATCCTCGATTTTGCCAATCGCGGGGTACTCGGCTCTGAGCAGATGTTCCGCAAACGGTTTGTCGTGCCGATCGAGCGGGAAAAAGATCAACTTGCCGTCTCGAGACTGCGAGCCGTCACGTCACCCTTTGTGCTGCGACGGGTCAAGACCGATCCCTCCGTGATCGCGGATCTCCCGGAGAAGTTGGAGATGACTGTTCGAGCGAATCTCAGTGAGGAACAGGCGGCGTTGTACCGCGCCGTGGTGGACGAGATGATGGCGCAGATCAAGGGAACGGAAGGGATGAAGCGCAAAGGCGCCGTCCTGTCTGCGCTGACCAAACTCAAACAGGTGTGCAATCATCCGGCGCACTTCCTGCGCGACGGTTCGCCGGTGATGCGCCGCGGGCAACACCGTTCGGGAAAACTTGGCCTGGTCGAAGATATCGTCGAGTCGGTCACGGCCGACGACGAGAAGGTTCTGTTCTTCACACAGTTTCGTGAGTTCGGGGAATTAGTGGTGCCGTACCTGGCCGACCGGTTCACCACCGAGGTTCCGTTTCTCCATGGCGGAGTGTCCAAGGCTGGACGCGACGCGATGGTCGAGGCATTCCAAGGCGCAGACGGTCCGCCCATCATGGTGCTCTCGCTCAAGGCCGGCGGCACGGGCCTGAATCTCACAGCGGCCAACCATGTGGTTCACCTCGACAGATGGTGGAACCCGGCGGTTGAGAACCAGGCGACGGACCGTGTCTTCCGCATCGGTCAGAGAAAGAACGTGCAGGTCCGCAAGATGGTGTGTGTCGGAACTTTGGAAGAGCGAATCGACACGATGATCGCGAGTAAAAGTGAACTCGCCGAACTTGCAGTCGGGACCGGTGAGAACTGGGTGACGGAGATGAGCGTCGAGCAATTGGACGAGTTGTTGCGACTCGGCGACGACGCGGTGGGCGAATGAGTCCGCGCGGTAAAGGCCCCGATTTCAGCGAGTACACCGGGCCCCGGCGGCGAGCACCTGCGCCGGTCAAGCCTCGTCCAGCGTTCGGGAGAACGTTCTGGGGCAAGGCTTTTGTCCGCGTCGTCGAAGAGATCGGCGACAAACCTCGTGTCACGCGCGGGCGAACGTATGCGCGTTCGGGTCAGGTTTTGGCGCTCGACATCGAACCGGGAGTGGTGACGGCCGAGGTTCAGGGCAGCCAACTTCAACCTTTTGTTTCCACGCTGTCGATCGACACTCTTGATCAATCGGATATCGACGACATCATCACCAAGATCCGCCGAGTGCCGGGAAGCCTTGCCGCGCTGGTGTCCGGCACTGTCCCGGACATGCTTGCTGCCCAACTGATACCGGACGGCCCGTCGGCTTTCCGTTTCGACTGCACCTGCCCCGATGTCGGCTGGCCGTGCAAACACGCTGCGGCCGTGGCGTTCTTGACTGCCGAGCGGATCGACACCGATCCGCTGAGGTTGCTGAGACTTCGCGGGGTCGACCTGGAGCAGTTGATCGGGGGAGTGGAGGACGAGTCGACTGTTCCGGTAGACGTCGAGAATTGGTTCGGAATCGCGGCTGCCCTCCCCGCGCTACCGAAGGTGCAATTTCGACCGGCGATAGACGATCTCGATATCCGCCGTCTGCGTGAGGCGGTGGCGGCACTGGGATTGGACATGGCTCAGCAGAACGTCGCCTTGGACGAAATACGGTCCATCTACCGACGGTTGGACGGTTGAAATCGGACAACTCCGGACTGATGCTAGTTTCCTACCGTGAATTCCAGTATCGTTAATTGGACCGGTCCGGTCGGGACCTGCCCGCGATTTCAGATCGTTATCGTCGGCGAATAGACGACTATTCATTTCTCGGAGGGACAGTCGCTGTGATGCCCGTTCATTTGCGCGACAGCGCAATACCCAAACATGAGCAGTTGCGCACCATTCTCCTGCGCAAGTGCACCCAAGAACTCCAGCCTGGCGACTTGATGACCAGCGAGCGAAACCTGATGCAGGACTACGGCGTCAGTCGGATCACTGTTCGCGAGGCCATCGGCCAGTTGGTCAATGACGGACACCTCGTTCGCGTGCGTGGCAAGGGCACCTTTGTCGCGCACCGCGCTGTCCAGTCCAAGCTGCACCTTGCGTCGTTCACCGAGGAGATGAGGGCCCAGGGGCATCACCCCACCACAGTGGTCCTGGTCAGTGAGCAGGGGCCGGTCCCCGAAAGCACTGCTGCCGCACTGAATATGAGACCGGGTTCCGAGGGTTATCACGTCAAGCGCTTGCGCCTCGCCGACGGCGAGCCGGTGAGTGTGGACGACGGCTGGTTCAATCCGGAACTGTTGCCTGGTCTACTCGACATGGACTTGACGGGTTCGATCTACCGGGCGACCGCTGACAAGTACGACAAGCCGATCGACCGGGCAGAGCAGACTGTCAGTGCAGATGGTGCCAGTACGGAGATCGCGACTCTCCTCGGCACTCGTAAAGGCGCTCCGGTCCTGTACTTCGATCGAGTGTCGTTCAGCGAGATAGCACCGGTCGAACACACTCGCAGTTGGTACCGATCCGACCGCTACCAGTTGCAGATGGAAGTGCAGGGCCAGGCGCGGCCCAAAACGCGCGGCGACCAATAGCCATCGTTCGAAACGAAAGGGCGAGCACACCTTCCGGTGTGCTCGCCCTTTGCGTTACGCCGACCAGTCGAACAGAGTGTCGCCTGTGGCGACGTCCCCACCGACGGAAGGGGATTCGACGGTGTCCGGTTTGGAATCCATTACGACAACCGGGCAGATCGCCGAGTAACCGGTCGTGTCGATGTGCGCTGGATCGAAGCTGACAATGGGATCGCCCGCATCGACGGTGTCACCCTCGGCGGCGATGAGCGTGAATCCGTCGCCTTCCAGCTTGACCGTGTCGATGCCGATATGGACCAGCACACCGGTGGCCTTCTCGCCGAAGATCACAAACGCGTGGGGGTGAAGTTTCAGGATCTTTCCGCTGATCGGCGCCACGACCGTGAGCGGGCCTTGACCGCGGGCGGGTTCGATCGCGACGCCCGAGCCGACCATCTGCTGTGCGAACACCGGGTCCGGGACGTCCGCGAGTGCGACGACCCGGCCGGGCAGCGGGGCGAGGACGACCGTCACAGGATGTCCTCGATGTCCTCGGCAAGGGTGTCGGCTTCGGGCCCGACGATGACCTGGACAACCGTTCCGGCCTTGAGTACGCCGTGTGCGCCGGCAGCCTTGAGGGCGGACTCGTTCACCTTCGCTCCGTCCTTGACCTCGGTACGCAGGCGGGTGATGCAAGCCTCGATCTCGACGATGTTCTCTGCGCCGCCGAGGCCCTTGATGATTGCTTCCGCTTTCGACATTTGCTGCTCCTGATTGTCGGGTTGGTCGTGATCGTTGAACGGTCGTACAGGTGGGCTGACTAGTTGCTGGTCAAGGCTATCCCGGTTACGTATGTCACATTTGGGTGTTGACAACTCGCCTCCACCAGGTAAAACTACAACTGGTTATGACCGGACAGTACCCGTTGGAAGTCCGGCTCCACAACAGTTTCGACAAAACGGTTTTGCCCTCACTTCCGAGCATGAACCGTGACCTGCATTTTCACGAAACCTGCACGTGCACGACACCCGAATTTCCAGAACCAGCGGCCGATCGCGACGCGGCCCGGCGAACGAAGAAGGTCCTTGATGACTCTCGAAGACACCCCGAAGAAGGAATCGAAAGTGTTCGCCGGGGTTCAACGCCTCGGCCGAAGCTTGATGCTTCCGATCGCCGTTCTGCCGGCTGCGGGAATCTTGCTCCGCCTCGGCCAGGACGACCTGCTCGGGCGATTCAGTTCGATGCACAGTGCCGCGGCAGTGATCTCTGCGGCAGGGCAAGCAGTCTTCACGTGGCTGCCGCTGATCTTCGCCGTCGGTATCGCGATCGGCTGGGCCAAGAAGGCCGACGGCTCGACTGCCTTGGCAGCCGTCGTCGGTTACATGGTGATCGACGGAGTGTTCAAGGCGATGTCGCCCATCGTCCTCGAAGGGAAGACCGACCCGAACGGGGATCAATCACTGATCAACTACGGTGTGCTCGCCGGTATCGTGATGGGCTTGCTGTCGGCGATCTTGTGGCAGCGGTTCTATCGAACGAAACTTCCCGATTATCTCGGATTCTTCAACGGGCGCAGGCTCGTTCCCATTCTGACCGCGATCACCGGTCTTGTCGTCGGTGTCCTGATGGCATTTGTCTACCCGTTGTTCAACTCCGGATTGAACTGGGTCGGTGAAGCAGTTGCTTCCAATACCGTTGTGGGCGGCGGCATTTACGGCGCAGCGAACCGCCTCCTGATCCCCACCGGCTTGCATCACATCTTGAACTCCGCCGTGTGGTTCCTGATCGGCGACTACCAGGACGCGAGCGGTCAGATCGTTCGCGGTGACCTCAACCGGTTCTTCGCCGGCGACCCATCTGCCGGCACGTTCATGACCGGCTTCTTCCCGATCATGATGTTCGCCCTCCCCGCTGCAGCCTTCGCAATCTGGCGCAACGCCAAGCCTTCTCAGAAGAAGCTCGTCGGCGGCATCATGCTCTCCACCGGCCTGACCGCATTCCTCACCGGTATCACCGAGCCCCTCGAATTCTCCTTCATGTTCGTCGCGTGGCCGCTGTACGTCATCCACTCGCTCCTGACCGGAACGTCGATGGCCTTGGTCAATGCACTGGGGATTCACGACGGATTCACGTTCTCCGCAGGCTTCTTCGACTACGTGTTGAACTTCGGCAAGGCAACCAACGCATGGATGTTGATCCCGATCGGACTCGGTTACGCCGTGATCTACTACTTCCTTTTCAGCTTCGTCATCAAGAAGTGGAATCTGCGCACGCCGGGACGAGAAGAAGAGGTCGAGGTGGCCGCAGGTGAGCCCGACGCCGCGCTGCTCGAGGCCGAACTGGCACTGGCTGCCGAAGGTGACAGCCGCACCGACGCCCCGCTCGTCGCCGAACTGGAAAACAAGCTCGACAAGGAACTGGGAGGACGCTGACCATGGCGATCGCAACCACGACAATCGGATCCCGTGTCGGACTCCACGCACGACCCGCAGCGCTCTTCGCGCGCGCCGCGGCCGACCTGCCGGTCGACGTCACCATCTCGCTGGGCGACGGCGAACCCGTCGACGCCTCCAGCATGTTGTCTGTCATGACTCTCGGAGCCGCATTCGGGGATTCGGTGACGTTGCGTGCTGACGGTGACGGCGCCGATGCTGCGGTCGGTTCGCTCGCAGAGCTTCTCGCCTCCGAACTGGACGAAGCCTGATGACGGCGAGTGTGGACAACCGCATCGCAGGTATCGGAGTGAGCGCGGGTTCGGTCTGTGCGCCGTGGTTGCGATTCTCCACGCCTGAGCCGACTTCGGCGTCGGACCCGATCACCGGCAGTCCCGAGGCGGAGCTGATCAGGATCCGTGAGGCACTGGACGCCGTCGCGGAGGAACTGCTCTCGCGTGCAAAGACAGTCGAGGGCGTATCGGCGGAGATCCTGACGACGTCGGCTGCGATGGCGCGCGATGCGGGCATCGTGAAGGCGGCCAAGGCGAACCTGGAATCGGGGCTGCCGACCGCACACGCCGTCGCAGTTACCTTCGACGCATTCTGTGAAAAGCTCACGGCGCTCGGTGGGTACATGGCCGAGCGGGCAACGGATTTGCGCGATCTCGGGCAGCGAGCCGTGGCCGTTCTTCGCGGGGAACCGATGCCAGGAATCCCCGCTCCCGGTCATCCGTACATCCTGGTGGCGCGCGACCTCGCTCCGGCGGATACAGCGACGCTGGGCAACAGTGACGTGGTCGGATTGTTGACTGCCGAAGGAGGTCCGACCAGCCACACCGCAATCTTGGCGAAATCGCTCGGAATCCCGGCCGTGGTCAACTGCTCGGGAACCGATCTGCTGGCGGAGGGAAAACTCCTCATCCTCGACGGCACCACCGGGACGGTCACCATCGATCCCTCGGCAGAAATGCGCGAGCGCGCTGTTCTCGAAGCATCGTTCGTGGCAGAGCAGTCGGCTTCGGCCCATGGTCCAGGACGCACGCGTGACGGGTTCGCGGTGAGGTTGTCGGCCAACATCGGAACCCTCGAGGACGCCGCGCGGGCCGGGGCGGCGGATTGTGAGGGCGTCGGACTGTTCCGTACCGAATTCTCGTATCTCGGGCGCCACGACGCACCTTCGGTGGAGGAGCAAGCGCAGACGTATGCGTCGGTGCTCGGGCACTTCGCCGGACAGAAGGTGGTGGTCCGCACTCTCGATTCGGGTTCGGACAAGCCGTTGCCGTTTCTCGATCTCGGGGTCGAGGAGAATCCGGCCCTTGGTATCCGCGGGCTCCGTGTCGGCACGGTCTATCCCGACACACTCATCAGTCAGCTCGACGCTCTTGCGGCTGCAGGCAACGCGACGGGCGCCGACCTGTGGGTGATGGCGCCGATGGTAGCCACTGCCGACGAGGCGAAAGACTTTGCAGAACTTGCGCGTTCGCGGGGGATCGGCAAGGTCGGAGCAATGATCGAGATTCCGGCTGCCGCGTTGCGAGCGAAGGACATCCTCGAGCACCTCGATTTCGTCAGTATCGGCACCAACGATCTGAGCCAGTACACCTGCGCCGTGGATCGTATGGCCGGAGGCCTGGCGCAACTGCTCGATCCGTGGCAGCCGGCGGTCCTCGATCTGATCGCGATGGTCGGTCAGGCGGGCGCCGACGCCGGGAAACCTGTTGGTGTGTGCGGAGAATCCGCGTCGGACCCGCTGTTGGCTCCGGTTCTGGTCGGTTTGGGCGTGACGAGTCTGTCGATGTCGGTCCCGGCATTGGGTGCAGTTCGCGCGAAACTGGCCTCTCTCGATCTGGCGGTGTGCAAGGACATGGCCGCTGCGGCGCGGGGCGCGCGAAACCCGCTCGAGGGTAGAGCAGCTGTCGCGCGGATTCGCGAGTCAGCATGAGTACATCAGGCTCGGCTGCTGTCGGCGATCCGCTCGTACTGCGGGGAACGGTAATCGGATCTCCGATCGGCAAGATTCACGACGGAGTTGTGGTCGCGGACGGTGAGAAGATCAGCTGGGTCGGCTCGGCTGCGGACTACGTGGCGTCCGCACCGGTCGTCGTCATCCCGGATCGCACGGACACGGTGATCATGCCCGGCCTGATCGATGTCCACAGCCACGGCGCAGCTGGTGCTGGTTTCCCGAACACCGACGCCGATGGTGCGAGCCGCGCTGCGGCGCACCATCGTGAGCACGGCACGACCGGAATGCTGGCCAGCCTGGTCTCTGCACCGCGCGCAGATCTGGTGCGACAAGCAACGATGCTCGCCGATCTGGTCGAACGCGGAGAACTTCTGGGTATCCACCTCGAGGGGCCGTTCATCAACGGCGTTCGCTGCGGTGCCCAGGATCCGGCGGCGATCGTGCCCGGCGATCCGGACCTTCTCGAAGCCGTCTGTGACGCTGCGCGGGGGACCGTGCGGTCCATGACCTTGGCGCCCGAGACCGAGAACTTCGAAGAGTTGCTCGCGATCATGCGTCATCGCAATATCGTGCCGAGTTTCGGTCATACCGATGCGGACGCGGCAACGACATCGGCGCGCATCGATGCTGCGGTGCAAGGGGATTGGGCCGGTCAGATCAGCGCAACCCACCTCTTCAACGGGATGCCGCCCCTGCACCATCGATCTCCGGGTCCCGTCGCGGCGTGCCTGGCGGCTGCCGCGAGAGGCGAGATGGTGGTGGAACTGATCGCAGACGGCGTGCATCTTGCACCCGAGACCGTGTCGATGGTCTTCGACGCTGTCGGACCGGACCAGATCGCCTTGGTCAGCGATTCGATGGCGGCGGCCGGGATGGACGACGGCGACTATCAACTCGGTGCGCTCGATGTCACGGTTGCCGACGGAGTAGCAAGACTCGCGACCACTGACGGCAGTTCCGGTGCCATCGCCGGAGGGACTGCAAGATTGCTCGACGTGCTTCGCAGCACTGTCTTCGACGGCGGCGTCGCGCTGGAAGACGCTGTCGCAGCGGCAACTCGGAGCCCAGCGCGCCTGCTGGGACTTGGCGACCTGATCGGATCGCTGGCCGTGGGCTGCCGAGCCGACATCGTGGTCACCGATCGTCACTTGCGCCTGGGGCGTGTACTACTCGGCGGAAAAGCCGCCGGAAAGGAAAAATCATGGAAATCGTAATTCAGCCGACGCCCGCGGAGGTCGACTCGACCGTCGCGGACATCGTCGAAGGCTACGTCAGAGCCGGGGCGACGACGCTCGGGCTTGCAACGGGGTCGTCGCCGATCGGAACCTATCGTGAACTGGCAGCGAGGCATCGCGATGCCGAACTCGACTTCTCGCTGGCTCGGGCGTTTCTGCTCGACGAGTACCTGGGATTGCCGAAACGCCATCCGCAGTCGTACTACTCGGTGATTCGGTCGGAGTTCGTCGATCACGTCAATCTGGATCCGGCGATGGTGTCGAGTCCCAACGGTGAAGCCCCGTGCCCGGAGAAAGAGATCGCGCGATACGACCAGAGCATCGCGGCGGCCGGGGGAGTGGACGTGCAGTTGCTCGGCATCGGCACCGACGGTCACATCGGCTTCAACGAGCCAGGGTCGTCGTTGACCTCGAGAACTCGCGTGAAGACGCTGACCGAGCAGACCCGGATCGACAACGCACGCTTTTTCGACGGGGTGGACGACGTCCCACACCACGTGCTGACCCAGGGTCTCGGAACCATCAGCGATGCAAGGCATCTGGTGATGATCGCGACCGGAGAAGGTAAGGCCGATGCGATCGCCGCTGCCGTCGAAGGTCCGTTGTCTGCGTTCTGCCCGGCTTCGGTGATGCAATTGCATCGCCATGTCACCGTCGTGATCGACGAAGCTGCGGCCAGTTCGCTCAAACTTGCCGACTACTACCGGTATGCGCTCGAGCACAAGCCGTCGTGGCAGTCCTTCTGACATGACGGTTCTGGAGCTGGCGGTGCAGGACGTGCGGGGGGCGAGGATCGCACGTTCGGTAGGAGCGACTCGAGTCGAGTTGTGTGCGGCGCTCGGTCCGACGGGGGGATTGACGCCAAGCATCGGAGTGATCGAGGCAGCGTCGGAAGTGGGGATCGCGGTTCACCCGCTGATCCGTCCGCGCGCCGGAGGTTTTGTGTTCTCACCCGACGAAGTGTGGGTGATGGAGCACGACGTACGTGCGGCCGTGGCCGGTGGAGCTTCCGGCATCGTGGTCGGCGCGCTGACAGAAGACAATACGATCGACACCGTCGTGCTGCGTCGCGTCATCGGATGCGTGGACCGTGCGAGGGTCGAGGTGACGGTACATCGTGCGATGGACGTGGTGGCCGACCGACTGACCGCGCTGGACGAACTGATCGACCTGGGCGTGACCCGCGTGCTGACGTCCGGGGGTGCGGATACCTGCAGCGAGGGTCTCGACGAGATCGGTCGCATGGTCGAACATGCCGCGGGCCGGATCCAGATCATGGCCGGTGGCGGAATAACCGTCGACGACATCCCGGCAATCGTCGCCGTCGGCGTCGATGCGGTGCATCTCTCGGCACGCAAGGTTGTCGCGGTGTCCGGTGGCCCGGGCGGGGGATCGGACGGATACGACGTCACCGATGCAGTAGTCGCGCAGGAAGCGGCAGCCGCGCTCCGCGCTGTGCGCCTTTATTAACCCCCCGCGGTTAATAAAGGCGCACAGCCCTTGGGCTCTAGACATACATGGACATCCAACTATAGGATGGTAGACATATTCACTGCTGCCTCCTGGGCGGTCCATACGAGCAAGGAACGGGTTAGCACAATGGTTGAAAATGCGACGGTTCACGAGTTGACGCACTTCGTCGGTGGCAAGCGTGTTCCCGGGACATCTGATCGATTTGCGGACGTGTTCGATCCCAACACCGGCAAGGTGCAGGCCCGCGTCCCCCTCGCGAGCAAGGCCGAGACCGAAGCCATCATCGCCAATGCCGAAGAGGCGCAGCAGGTGTGGGCAGCATTCAACCCGCAGAAGCGCGCCCGCGTGCTGATGAAGTTCCTGCAGCTCGCTCAGGCCGAGATGGATTCTCTGGCCCGCCTCCTCTCGTCCGAGCACGGCAAGACCGTCGCCGACGCCAAGGGTGACATCCAGCGTGGCCTCGAGGTCATCGAGTTCGCCGTCGGCGCTCCGCACCTGCTCAAGGGTGAATTCACCGAGAGTGCCGGCACCGGCATCGACGTGTACTCCATGCGTCAGCCGCTCGGCGTCGTCGCAGGCATCACGCCCTTCAACTTCCCCGCGATGATCCCGCTGTGGAAGGCCGGCCCCGCCCTCGCCGCCGGTAACGCCTTCATCCTCAAGCCCTCCGAGCGTGACCCCTCCGTCCCGCTGCGACTGGCTGAGCTGTTCCTCGAAGCCGGACTGCCTGCGGGTGTGTTCAACGTGGTCAACGGTGACAAGGAAGTTGTCGACGTCCTGCTCACCGACGATCGCATCAAGGCTGTCGGCTTCGTCGGCTCCACGCCGATCGCTCAGTACATCTACGAGACGGCCGCAGCTCACGGCAAGCGCGCACAGTGCTTCGGTGGCGCCAAGAACCACGCCATCGTCATGCCGGACGCCGACCTCGACGAGGTTGCCGACGCCCTGATCGGTGCAGGCTACGGCAGTGCCGGTGAGCGTTGCATGGCCATCTCGGTTGCCGTTCCCGTCGGCGAGGAGACCGCGGACGCTCTTGTCGCGAAGCTGAAGGAGCGCGTCGCGAAGCTCAAGATCGGTCGCAGTGACGACGAAGGCGTCGATTTCGGACCGCTCGTTTGCCAGGATGCCCTCGACCGCGTCAACAACTACGTGCAGATCGGCATCGACGAGGGCGCAACGGCAGTCGTCGACGGCCGCGGCTTCACCCTCGAAGGCCACGAAGGTGGATTCTTCGCCGGCGCAACCCTGTTCGACAACGTCACCTCGGACATGCGCATCTACAAGGAAGAGATCTTCGGACCTGTCCTTCAGGTGGTTCGCGCTGCCGATTACGAAGAGGCGCTGCGTCTTCCGACCGAACACGAGTACGGCAACGGCGTCTCCATCTTCACCCGCGACGGCGACACCGCGCGTGACTTCACCGCTCGCGTCAACGTCGGCATGGTCGGCGTCAACGTGCCGATCCCGGTCCCGATCGCGTACCACACCTTCGGTGGCTGGAAGCGCTCCGGCTTCGGTGACCTGAACCAGCACGGTCCCGACTCCTTCCGCTTCTACACCAAGACCAAGACGGTGACGCAGCGTTGGCCTTCCGGCAAGAAGGAAGAGACCAATCACTTCGTCATCCCCACGATGAACTGATCGGACTACCTTCCATGTTTACTCTGACCGATGACGAGCGGGCGATTCGTGACACTGCCCGCGACTTCGCGGCCGAGCATCTGGCACCGAATGCGGTGGAGTGGGATCAGACCAAGCATTTCCCGGTGGACGTTCTCCGCAAGGCGGCGTCCCTGGGGATGGGCGGGATCTACATTCGCGAGGATGTCGGTGGCAGTGAACTGACCCGCGTCGACGCTGCCCGGATCTTCGAAGAGCTGGCCAAGGGCGATCCGTCGATCGCCGCGTACATCTCCATCCACAACATGGTCACGTGGATGATCGACCAGTTCGGCAACGACGAACAGCGCCACAAGTGGGTCCCCGGACTCTGCTCGATGGATCAACTGGGCAGCTACTGCCTCACCGAACCCGGCGCTGGCTCCGATGCTGCGGGCTTGAGCACCAAGGCCGTTCGTGACGGCGACGACTACATCCTCAACGGCGTCAAGCAGTTCATTTCCGGCGCAGGCACTTCCGACGTGTACGTCGTGATGGCACGCACCGGATCTGCCGGTGCCAAGGGGATCTCGGCGTTCATCGTGCCCAAGGATTCGCCCGGACTGTCGTTCGGTGCCAACGAGGTCAAGATGGGCTGGAACGCGCAGCCCACCCGTCAGGTGATCTTCGAAGACGTGCGAGTTCCTGCGGCCAACATGCTCGGTGAAGAGGGCAGCGGCTTCCGCATCGCTATGAAGGGTCTCAACGGCGGCCGGCTGAACATCGCCGCCTGCTCGGTCGGTGGGGCCCAGGCAGCGCTGGAGAAGGCAGTCGCATATCTGGTGGACCGCAAAGCTTTCGGTTCGGCACTGATCGAGTCGCCGGCCCTGCAGTTCCAGCTCGCCGACATGCGTACCGAACTCGAAGCGGCCAGGACGTTGCTGTGGCGCGCCGCTGCCGCACTCGAAGACGGAGCGTCCGACGTCGTGGAGTTGTGTGCGATGGCCAAGCGCTTTGCCACCGACACCGGGTTCGACGTAGCCAACAAGGCTCTCCAGCTTCACGGTGGGTACGGCTATCTTGCTGAGTACGGGATCGAGAAGATCGTCCGCGATCTTCGGGTTCATCAGATCCTCGAAGGCAGCAACGAGATCATGAGGGTGGTCATCGCGCGAAGCGTGGTCGCATCAGGTCAGGGAAAGCAAGGAGCAGCATGAGCGACGAGCTCGAGGTATTGATCGAAAAGCGTGACGGACTGGGGCTCATCACCCTCAACCGGCCCAAGGCGATCAACGCCCTCAACCACTCGATGGTCAAGGCGATGGCCAAGGCACTCGCGGAATGGAAGTCCGACGACCACGTCAAGGCGGTCGTACTCACGGGCGCCGGCGAGCGTGGTCTGTGCGCCGGCGGCGACATCGTCTCGATCTACCACGACGCCAAGGACGGCAAGACCGGTTCGCTCGATTTCTGGCGTGAGGAGTACATCCTCAATTCCGAGATCGCGAACTACCCGAAGCCGTACGTCGCAATCATGGACGGGATCGTCATGGGCGGCGGCGTCGGAGTGTCCGCACACGGCGACATTCGCATCGTGACCGAGCGCTCGATGATCGGAATGCCCGAGACCGGAATCGGTTTCATCCCTGACGTGGGCGGAACTTACCTGCTCTCGCGTGCTCCCGGTGAACTCGGAACGCACATCGCGCTCACCACGGCGCGACTGAGCGCCGGCGATGCCATCGCAGCAGGCTTCGCGGATCACTTCATCCCGTCGGAGAACATCGAGACGTTCATCGCCGCACTCGCGTCGTCTTCGGTTGCCGACGCCGTGGCGCAGTACGCGGAGCCGGCTCCGGTGTCGGAACTGTTGGCCCAGCAGAGCTGGATCGACGCCGCGTACTCTGCCGACGACGTCTCCACCATCGTCGAGCGTCTTCGAGCGAGTGGAATCCCCGAGGCGGAGAAGGCAGCGGAGCAGATTCTCGGCAAGTCTCCGATTGCACTGTCGGTGACCCTGCGATCCCTGCGACATGCCAAGGAAGCAGCAAGCTTGGAAGAAGTCCTCAACGAGGAGTTCCGGGTCTCGACGGCAGCGCTCGCCTCACACGACCTGGTCGAGGGTATTCGCGCCCAGGTAGTCGAGAAGGACCGAAACCCGAAGTGGTTGCCGGCAACCCTCGAAGATGTCACGGCTGAATCCGTCGATGCCTACTTCGCCCCGCTGGGCGACAACGAGCTCGGACTCACCCCTCAACCGCAAGGCAACTGATCACCGCCGAAGGAGCATCACTAATGAGCACCATTGGATTTATCGGACTCGGTCACATGGGTGGCCCGATGGCGGCCAATCTCGTCAAGGCCGGACACAAGGTCGTCGGTTTCGATCTGGCACCCGCGGCGCTGGAGCAGGCAGTCAAAGACGGTGCATCGGTAGCGGATTCGGCGGTCGACGCCGTTCTCGGTGCCGACGTCGTGATCACGATGCTGCCGAGCGGTAAGCATGTTCTGGGTCTGTACGAAGAGCTGCTGCCGGTGGCAACACCGGGCACGCTGTTCATCGACTGTTCCACCATCGACGTCGCAGACGCCCGCGAGGCACACGACAAGGCCGAAGCGGCCGGTCACCGCAGCGTCGACGCACCGGTCTCCGGTGGAGTCGTCGGGGCTACCGCAGGCACGCTGGCATTCATGGTCGGCGGTTCCGAGGCTGACTTCCAGGCCGCGTCACCGTTGCTGGACGTGATGGGCCGCAAGGTCGTTCACTGCGGCGACGCCGGTGTCGGCCAGGCTGCCAAGATCTGCAACAACATGATCCTCGGCATTTCGATGATCGCGATCAGCGAGGCATTCGTGCTCGGCGAGAAGCTCGGCCTGAGCAACCAGGCGCTCTTCGACGTGGCGTCCAACGCCTCGGGGCAGTGCTGGGCACTGACCACCAACTGCCCGGTACCGGGACCGGTGCCCACCAGCCCGGCCAACAACGACTACCAGCCCGGCTTTGCTGTCGCGCTGATGGACAAGGACCTCGGTCTGGCTGCAAATGCGCTGCGCAACAACGGCGTCGATGCCGAGATCGGGCTCAAGGCCGCGGAACTCTACAGTCGCTTCCACGCCGCGGGCGGTGGCGGTCAGGACTTCTCTGCCATCATCAACGACATCCGTGACCGTTCGACCGAAGGACAGTAGTGACCGACTTCAACACCATCATCCTCGAGCGTAAGGGTCGCGTCGGCGTCATCACGCTCAACCGCCCGAAGACACTCAACGCCCTGAACTCCGAGCTGATGAACGAGGTCGTCGCCGCGGTTGCCGACCTCGAAGCGGACAACGGCATCGGAGCCATCCTGATCACCGGTTCCGAGCGCGCCTTCGCCGCCGGCGCCGACATCAAGGAAATGCAGTCCAAGACGTACATGGACGCATACGTCGAAGATTTCTTCACCCCGTGGGACCGCGTCGCAGCCGCTCGTAAGCCGCTGATCGCCGCAGTTTCCGGGTACGCGCTCGGTGGTGGCTGCGAACTGGCGATGCTCTGCGATTTCATCATCGCTTCGGATACCGCGAAGTTCGGCCAGCCCGAGATCAAGCTCGGTGTCATTCCGGGTATCGGTGGCTCACAGCGCCTTACGCGCGCCGTGGGTAAGGCCAAGGCCATGGAGCTGTGCCTGACCGGCCGCAACATGGACGCAGAAGAGGCCGAGCGCGCAGGCCTGGTTGCCCGGATCGTTCCGGCCGCCGATCTGCTCGACGACGCATTGAAGACCGCAACCACCATCGCCGAGATGTCGCTGCCGATTGCGATGATGGCCAAGGAAGCGGTCAACCGTTCCTTCGAGACCACACTCGCCGAGGGCGTCCGCTTCGAGCGTCGGGTGTTCCACTCGACCTTCGCGACGGAGGATCAGAAGGAAGGCATGACCGCGTTCGTGGAGAAGCGGTCCGCCGAGTTCAAGCACCGCTGAAATTCGTTAGCGCTGAACTTTCGAACAGCTGAAACTGCCCTCACACTCGTCGAGAGTGTGAGGGCAGTTTCTTTGCGTGTACGGGTCGTCGGTTCACCACTTGGTGGGCGCGCCGCCGGTGTCGAAGTCACCCGCAGTCTTGCGAAGTTCAGTGAGGATCGTCACCAATTGCTCGAGCTTGTCCTGCTGGAGTCCGGGGTGTGCGAACACTTTGCTGTTGAGCATTTCAGTGGCTTCGAGGGCCAGCGCGCGACCCGCGTCGGAGATCTCGATGAGCGTCGCACGTCGATCGCTGGGATGCGGGACCCGTCTGACCAGCTCCGCTTTCTCCAAACGGTCGACGGCATTGGTGACGCTGGTGGGGTGAACCTGGAGTCGGGCGCTTGCCTTGGCCATCGGGAGGGCGCCCGACCTGGTGAAGGTGAGAAGCGTCAGCAGTTCGTAGCGGGCGAAGGTCAGCCCGAGAGGCTTGAGTACCTCTTCGACCCGCGCCATCATGATCTGCTGCGCACGCATCACCGACGTGACCGCAGCCATACCGTCGGCGACATCGCTCCAACCGTGCTTCGTCCACTGACGATGCGCCTCTTCGATGGGGTCGAGGGGGAGCGGCGCGGGGGGAGACATAACTTCGATCATCCCATGCTGGCAAGCGGTCGGGTGCCTTGTCTGATTGTGTGTCGCAGCCGCTTACGTCTGTAGAGTCCCACGGGTGATTTCAATCCTCGTAGCGGGTGGCGTCTCGTTGTTCGTCGCGCTCTTCCTGACTCCGTTTCTCATTCGTGTGCTTTCGCGGCAGGGGCTCGGGCACGAGATTCGGATCGAGGGTCCGCAGAGTCATCAGGGCAAGCGTGGCACCCCGTCGATGGGCGGGATCGCGATCATCGCCGGCATGTGGGCGGGCTACCTGGCGGCACACATCATCGGTTTCGGCTCGCGGCTACCGCGGCTGTCTGCATCCGGTTGGTTGGTTCTCGCGCTGGCGACGTCACTGGGAATCGTCGGTTTTCTCGACGACTTCATCAAGATCCGTAAGAAGCGCAATCTCGGGCTCAACAAGACAGCGAAGACCGTCGGTCAGCTCGCGAGCGCCATCATCTTCGGCATTCTCTTCCTGCAGTTCTCCAACAACAACGGAGTCACCCCCGGAAGCCAGTACCTGTCCCATGTGCGAGATATCTCGGTGTTCTCCATGGGTGCCATCGGCTTTGTGGTCTTCTTCTGCATTCTGGTGTTTGCCTGGTCCAACGCCGTCAATTTCACCGACGGTCTCGACGGTCTCGCGGCCGGTTCGATGGGCATGATCCTGGGGACCTACGTCGTCATCGCCGGTTGGCAGTACCGGAACTCGTGTGTCCTCGAGCCTGCCGCCGGTTGCTACGACGTTCGTGACCCCCTGGATCTCGCTATCGTCGCTGCCGCGGCAGGCGGGGCGTGCCTCGGCTTCCTCTGGTGGAATGCCGCCCCGGCTCAGATCTTCATGGGTGACACCGGCTCCTTGGCGCTGGGCGGCCTGGTGGTCGGCCTGTCCGTCACGACGCACACCGAGTTGCTGATGGTCATCATCGGCGCCCTGTTCGTGGCTGAGATCCTGTCGGTGATCATCCAGGTTCTGGTCTTCCGATCGTCCGGCCGACGCGTATTCAAGATGGCCCCGATCCATCATCACTTCGAGTTACTCGGTTGGCCGGAAACCGTCGTGATCGCAAGATTCTGGATCTTCGTCGCGATCTCGTGCGTCCTGGGACTTGCCACCTTCTACAGCGAGTGGTTCTCCGCTGCCGGTTAGACCGATTCACTCGTTTGGGTCGTATCACTCTTTCGGGTCGTAGCCAGAAGAGCGATCAGACCGAGCGACACACACGCCGTCATCGTGACGGCCAGGGCTGTGCTCGTGTTTCCCAGCAGGCCGACGGCCGGCGCGATGGCCGCACCGACGCCGAACTGGAATGCACCGAGCATTGCCGCGGCAGTACCGGCCGCTTCGCCGTGACGAGCGAGCGCCAGTGCCGGGGCGTTGGGCAGAACGAACCCGATGGCGCCGGCCATGACCCACAGTGCGATCACGAATCCGGCGAGCCCGCCCAGTTCCAGGACCGCGACGGCAATGACGACGGCCCCGGAGACAACCGCAGCCACGAGGGCCCACTTGGTGATCTGCTGGGGAGTCCAGCGATCGAGCAGTCGGACGTTGACCTGCGAAGCACCGATCAACGCAATCGCGCCCGCACTGAAGAGCAGTGCGAACTCTTGCTGATTGAGGCCGTACTGATCCTGATAGACAAACGACGCGCCGGAGACATACGCGAACAACGACGCCATACCGACGCTGGAGACGAGCGTAAGGACCATGAACGTGCGGTCGCCGAGCAGCGAACCGTAGGTGCGGAGAACCGACTTCAATCCGCTCGGGCGACGCTTTTCCTTCGGCAGTGTTTCGGACAGTCCGAAAGCACCGATCATCGCCGTTCCGACGCCGATCAGTGCCAGGACGACGAAGATCCCGCGCCAGTCGAGGGCGACGAGGAGGGCGCCACCGATGCTGGGCGCCAGGATCGGCGCAACGCCGAGCACGAGCATCAGCCGGCTCATCACGACGGCAACGGTGTTACCGCTGTAGAGGTCGCGGACGATCGCCATGGTGACCACTGCCGCGGCCGCCGCGCCCATGCCCTGGAAAACCCGCAGGATGCCGAGGACCGCGATGCTCGGTGCGAAGACCGCCAGCAGCGAAGCCAGGATGTGCACACCGATCCCGGCGAGCAGCGGCTTCTTGCGGCCGAGAGTGTCCGAGAGCGGCCCGACCAACAGCTGTCCGAGTGCGAGGCCGATGAGAGTTCCGGTGATCGTCAGCTGAACCGTTGACGACGAGACCCCGAGATCGGCGCCGATATCCGGCAGCGCGGGCAGGTACATGTCGATGGTGAAGGGCCCGAGCGCAGTCATGGAACCGAGGGCAAGAATCTTCCCGACGCTCGGCTTGCGGTCGACACTGCTCGTATCCAGCGATGTAGCCTCCGCGGGCGGGGCTGCCTCCGCGGGCGGGGCTGCCTCCAAGGGCGGGGCTGCCTTCACGGGCGGGGCAACGGCGGTGTTCTCGGCGCTCATGAAACCTTCTGGGTTGTCTGGGTCTGGCGAACTGCTCGGTCGTTCGGGCGAAATTCGGGCCGCAATCGAAGACCTGCGCCCACCGAGGGAGTCAGCATCGAGACTGACCGATTTGTTCCCGAAGGGCCCGCACTTTTCCCAGAGACTGGAACGCTTGGTGAGAATGCACTCGAGTCATGCTGAGCGGAACTGTGGTTCGAGATCGTCACTCAGGGCAGAGTTACTCACTGACGCGGGTGTGGCTGAGTGGCTAGGCACCGGCCTGCAAAGCCGTTCACACGGGTTCGAATCCCGTCATCCGCTCGGGCGTCGGGGCTGGCCAACACGGTCAGCCCCGATTCGTATTCGCAGGTGAGAGTGCTATTTCTTGCACCGTTGCGTAGTTGCGGAGAGTGGTTGCCTACTGTCGGATTACCTATTGCGCATCTGCTGCGGAGGTACCACGGAGGTACGGCGTTCGCCTTGGTTGAGCCAGGGCGACACTGCGTCGGATTACTTCAACAGGAGCGCTCCTGACTTAGTGTCTTATTGATGTGTTCCCAACCGGCTAATTCAGAACCGCAGTCAAATTGAAAAGTGTACGGCTAAGGGTTCGAGCCGTTACTTTTCTTTAGCGGTGACCACGATCCATGATTCAGGTAAAACGCGAATCCGGAGTCTTCAATGAACACCATCTTGTCCCGTCGCCTCAGGACCGGATCGCTATCACCTTTTTCTCTGTCCGCGATTTTATGCATTCCTTCAAGCGCATTTGAAACCTGTACGGTCTGCACTGATTTGGTGCAAATTCTATTTACCTCTTGATACACTTCTCGTTCCGTGTGGTTCAGTGGTGGAGTTAAATTTTTGAGTGCAACGAGAACTGCGCCGTAAATGTCAGTATTCGTGTGTCCATCGCGAATAGTGAGGTCTACCCGATTACTACCAGCGGGGCCAGCTAAGAGTTTAGGCAGGATTCCCCATCTTGCGCGTTCGGCTGACTCTGACAGAAACGTCTTCAGATCCGATGGGCCCGCTAGAGACAGTGGTTTTTCGGCGCTCAATGTCTCCTCTATCTGGTGTTCCCATCGTATGAGATCCAAGCAGAGTTGCTGCATGATGTATGGCGACGAGTAACTGTACGAGGCAAGGAGAGAGGCGATGTTGTTCACCGAATCATCGATATTGAGAAGCTCGAATCCGCGGATGGCGATCTGGCGGAGCTCTTCTTCTTCCCAGTGGGGTATTGGTACGCTCCAGACTCTGAGGTTCATTTCAGGCTCTGAGGAAACGACTTCGAATGCTTCCGATGGGACTGCAATAAGGATGAGTGGGCTATCTCGAATTATCGATTTTATTGCACGGGAAATTGATTTTTTGACGCCGTCGGGAATGTAGTGGAAATCGTCGACAATTACTGGATATTTATTTTTGGATAAGCTCTTTCGAACTTTCTCTGCCAGATGTATTTCGAAAGTACTTTCTGCTTTTTCGCTTGATCGTTCAACATCCTTAGATGAGGTTTCGGCGTGTATTATCTTCGGTATACCTATACCGCCGCCGATTGATTCCTCGGTGCCGCGTTCTTTGGATGCACCCTCGATTTCGGAGTTGGCCACACGAATCTGCGCGGCGATTTGCTTCCAGAAATCTTCAAGTGTTTGTATGTCCTGACCTTGCACCCAAATGTGATTTTCTTTTGGGAGCTTACGCTCGACCAGGCTGGTTTTTCCACTCTTGCTGGGGCCGTAGATTGTGAGAGCTTTCCCGCTGCCCTCAAGGTATCGGTCTAGTTCCTGTTCGATGCGACTCGCCTGCCGCGGATTGTAGGTCTGCTTCGGCGTCCCTCCGGCAACGAAAACCTCGCGCGTCATGTAAACCGGTATCAACTGTTGTGCCTCCGAATGCGCAGAATGCTTGCTCTGTTGCTACGGATCTTCGCATACCAACCAGTTGAAATTTTGCAGACACGACTTTGTTTGGGGTATTGGGAGGTACGACAACCTGTCGCACTGGCGACTTGGCGGAACCGTAGCCATCCAACCTGCATAGATGCAGGACTCGTGGGTGTGGCCGAGTGGCTAGGCACCGGCCTGCAAAGCCGTTCACACGGGTTCGAGTCCCGTCATCCGCTCGTGTCGGAGACCGGCAGGCATACCGCCTGCCGGTCTTCCTTGTGAGGTCCCGGTTCACGGGGTCGGCTGCGATAGTCTGGGCTGCCGGAGCGAGCGGACCACATGAGTGAGGCACTGAATTGATTTCGGGACAGGACCTGCGATCACGGCGCTTGGACGTGGGGATCAGTCAGTTCCAGTTCGCCCGTCAAGCGGGAGTCTCGTCAGCCGTCGTCTCCGCGTGGGAACTCGACAAGGCGTATCCGAAGCCACCGGCGGAACGAGCAGTTCTCACGGCCCTCTCCGCGCTGGAAGCGGCCAAGCGTGAGGGTACGTACGCGGCCCCCCGGAAGCGATCGAGCGGCAGTACCCGTGCGCGTCGAGTGACACCGGTCAACGACCCCGCCTCGGTGGCCCGGCGTGCCGTCGCGGGGGCAGGAAGCGGCGGCCCCACCGTATTGACAGCGTTCTCGGGTTGTGGCGGTATGGCCGAAGGCTTTCGGATGGCGGGGTTTTCGGTGGAGGGATACATCGAAGTCGTGCCGGAGGCGCGTGCGACCTTCGATCGGAACTTCCCCGGCGCGAGGTGCCTCGGCGAGGACATTCGGGCGATCGACGAAGCACGGGTGAAAGATCTTCTGGCACAAGTGGACATCGATGTGTTGGCTGGGGGACCGCCGTGTCAGGGGTTCAGCCTCGCCGGCCGGCGAGACCGCGACGATCCGCGCAACCATCTCTTCCGGAACCTGCTGCAGCTCGCCGAATTGGTGAAGCCGAAGGTCTTGGTGATGGAAAACGTGCGACTGCTGCTCAGCATGAAGGACCCGGACGGTGGGATGGTCGTCGACCGGATTCTCGGCGAGATGGCTGCATGCGGTTACGACGCGTCGGTCAACACGGTCAATGCGCAGGATTACGGCGTCCCGCAGTTCCGGGAACGAGTGTTCATCGTGGCGACCCGCCGCGACAGTAGTATCGGGCCGCTGCGTTTTCCGCCGAAGACTCACGGCGTGAATGGTGTTGCGCCGCTGAGGACTTTTCGCGATGCCACCGTCGACCTGGCCCCGCTGGAATCCGGGCAGGCTTGCGAGATGGACCCGCTGCACTGGGCCGTCGAGCATCCCGAGCACGTCTTGCGGTGGCTGCGTGATGTACCGGAAGGAATGTCGGCGCACGACAACGAAGATCCGGCCATGCGACCGTCGTCCGGGTACAACACGACGTACAAGCGCCTCCGGTGGGACGAGCCGGCGTCCACGGTCGGAACCACTTTCGGGATGATCTCGGCTTCACGCAACGTGCATCCGAAACACACGCGATCGTTGACCGTTCGAGAAGCTGCTCGCCTCCAGACCTTTCCCGACGACTACGTCTTCGAGGGTAAGTGGGGAGCGGTGCGAACGATGATCGGCAATGCGGTGCCGCCGCAGCTGGCGTCGGTACTGGCAGGAGAGATCAAGAAGGCACTCGGCTGAGATAGAGCACCTACGGAAAATGGGGCCGACAATGTCGGCCCCATTTCGAGTTACGCCCTGGCAGGGGTGTGGTGCAAGCGAATCAGCTGAGGTTGAGCTTGGCGATCAACGGCTGGACGACCTTGATGATGTCGATGACGGCGCTGAGGGTGTTGATGGAACCCATGTTTCGGTCCTCCGTGTCGTATGTACAGGTTTGTATGTACAAGGTTGTGTCTGCGTGGTGTTTCTGTACGACCTTGTGTCGCAGACACAAGTTAGCAAACTGGACGCTTGTTTTGGTCGAAATGACCACTTTGCGCTGAAGTTGCTGAAAAGTTCACGGATTGTTCAGGAGCGGAAACAAAAAACAGGCCGGACTCCCCGAAGTCCGGCCTGTCGATGACGCTTTGCGATCAGCTGAATGCCGAAAGTGCGCTGATGAGGCCGATGCCCGCAACTGCGACCTTGAGGACACTCAAGACGTCTTCGAGCTTGACACCCTCGGGCAATACGTTTTCGACAGACTCCATGTTGGATCCTTCATGTGTTGGGGTCGTGGTCCAGCGCCACTGCAAGCAAGATACCCAATCGTGACCACCTGTGAAACCCCGGCGCGAAGATCACAGTTTTGTTGCGCCGGACTCACTGGCCGTCGCAGCCATGGTGGCCGCCACTATTTGTTCCACGCTGATGCCCGCCGCCGGTAGGCAGTGGTAGAAAATTCGTTCGCAGAGGTCGACCATCTCGCCTCGTTCGAGGGTCGGCTCGTCGATCCAGTTGACGACTATTTCCTCCATGAATGCCTGCCACCCGGCGATGGTCGCCTCGACGGTCGCATTCGATTCGATGCCCAGATTTGTGAGCGCCGCGACGATCCACGTGGTGAACGTTCGGCGCATCCCGCGGTAGATCGTGCGCATCCGGACGTCGCCACTGCCGGCCATACGCATCACGGCGAGGTAAATGGTGGGGTGCTCGATAACGGCATCGACGAATGTTTCGATACCTGAACGCAGCTGGGACGTGATCGGTAGTTCGGGATCCGGTCGCATTCGATCTTCGAGATCGGCCGAGGCGGCCTCGAGGATGGCGTTCTGGAAACCCTTCTTGTTCTTGAAGTAGTGAAACAGCAGTGGCGGCGAGACACCGGCCTCGGCTGCGACACGATCCATCGACAGTTGGTCGAAAGGCTCGGTCCGCAACATGTGTACTGCTACCTCGAGGATTTGCCTCTGACGGTCTTCGGGGGAGCGGGGGACTGCGGCCATTCCGACATCTTATGTATTGGTTCGGAAGGTTCATTGACTTTTACTCAACGCTGTCTATAACGTGAGGTAACACATACGTGAGGCGAGGAGTCCGACAGTGTCTGCTTTCGACATCGTGGTCAACGACGGGTTGTGGTTCGACGGGACGGGGGCTCCTGGTCTGCGTCGAAATCTCGGAATTCGAGACGGCGTGGTCGCGGAGGTGTCCACGACGCGCCTGGAGATCGGGCCGGACACCGAGGTGATCGACGCGGCCGGCAAGTGGGTTCTCCCGGGCTTTGTCGACGTCCACACGCACTACGACGCCGAAGCCTTGGTCAGTCCAGGCCTTCCGGAATCGGTTCGCCACGGCGTCACTACGGTCGTGCTCGGCAATTGCTCACTGTCGACGGTGTATTCGACCCCGCGTGAAATCGCTGACCTGTTCAGCCGGGTCGAAGCAGTTCCCCACGACGCTGTGCTGCGCATCCTCGAAGCGAACAAGACCTGGACCGGTCCCGCGGCCTACACCGCCGCACTCGAAGCCCTTCCCCTCGGACCCAATGTCGCGGCATTCATCGGCCACTCCGACATCCGCACGCACGTACTCGGATTGGGGCGCGGCACCGACAAGAAGGTCAAGCCGACCCGCTCGGAACTCGGCCGGATGGGCTCGATGCTCGAGGACGCCATTGATGCGGGGATGCTTGGCCTGTCGTCGATGACCAATGCCCTCGACAAGATCGACGGCGACGAATACCGTTCTCGCTCTTTGCCGTCGACGTATGCACGGTGGAAAGAGTTCCGATTCCTCAACCGCATCCTTCGTGATCGCGGAAAGATCTTGCAGAGCGCTCCGACCATCAACCTGCATCCGAACGTCGCGGCGTTCTTCGCCGAAAGCTCCGCCATCGGACGCAAGAAGCCGCTCAAGACGTCGCTGCTCTCCGGTGCGGATTCGAAGGCCTACCCGGTGATCGTGTACTTCATGCTCGCTGCGGCCCCACTGCTCAATCGCTTCGCGAAGACCGATTTCAAGTGGCAGCACCTTCCGGTTCCCTTCACCGTCTACGCGGATGGAATTGACCTCGTCGTGTTCGAGGAGTTCGGTGCCGGCGCCGCCGCTTTGCATCTCAAGGACCAGGTGGAGCGCAACGAACTGCTCCAGGACGAGTCGTACCGTCGCGCATTCCGTAAGGACTACGACAACAAGTTCTCACCCCGCATCTGGCATCGCAATTTCTACGATGCGGTCATCGTGGGATGCCCGGACGAGACGTTGATCGGCAAGAACTTCGGTCAGGTCGGTGACATCCGCGGAGTGCACCCGGTGGACGCGTACCTCGACCTGGTGGTGAAGTACGGGCGAGATCTTCGCTGGCGCACCACCATTGCCAATCACCGGCCCAAGTTCGCGAAGAAACTCGCCGCGAGTTCCGGTGTGCAGATGGGCTTCGGCGATGCCGGCGCACATCTGCGCAACATGGCGTTCTACAACTACCCGGTGCGACTCCTCAAGCGCGTCAAGGACGCTCAGAGTGACCGCAAGCCGTTCCTCACCATCGAGCGCGCAATCCACCGCCTGACCGGTGAACTGGCGGACTGGTACGGCATCGACGCCGGACATCTACGCCAGGGCGACCGCGCGGACTTCGTTGTCATCGATCCAGCCGGGCTCGACGAGTCGGTCGACGGCTTGTTCGATGCAACCGTTCCCGAGTACGGCGGGATCAGTCGAATGGTCAACCGCAGCGACGATGCGGCCGTCGCGACAGTGATCAACGGCCGACTCGTCTACCGCGAAGGTGAATTTGCCCCGGGATTCGGCATCGAAAAGACAGGCCAGTTCCTGCGCGCAGGTGAAAAGGCTCCGATTACACGGGCCGCGAAGACTAGCGTGGCGCTATGACTACGCCGGCGGATCGCCTCACCTCGTACTCCCGGTCCGGGCTGACCTTCGACGTACGCGACGAAGGACCGGCAGACGGTCCGGTCGTGGTCCTCTTGCACGGATTTCCGCAGGATTCCCGCTCATGGGATCATCTCGCGCCGTTACTGCACGCCCGCGGCTTCCGCACCGTGGCGCCGGACCAGCGAGGATACTCACCCGGTGCCCGGCCGAAAGCGCGCTGGGCCTACCGCGGGTCCGAACTCGCCGCCGACACTGTCGCGCTGATCGACGCACTCGGTGTGGGGAAGGTGCACCTGGTCGGCCACGACTGGGGTGCCGCGGTCGCATGGCAGGTGGCTGCCGAACGGCCGGATTTGCTCGATACCGTTACCACGGTGTCGGTTCCGCACCCGCTGGCCTTCATCAAGGCGATGGTGACCAGCACTCAGGGACTGAAATCGTGGTACATGGGGGCGTTCCAATTGCCCTTCGTTCCTGAGAAGATTCTGGCCTCGTCATCGCTGGGCGAGAAGTTCCTGGTTTCGAGTGGGCAGACGCCGGAGAATGCGCGGCGCGATCTGAACGCCATGCTCGCTCCCGGCAGACTGCGCGGCGGTCTGAACTGGTACCGCGCGATGTGGATGACCAAGCCGAACCCGGCAGCTGCCCGGGTCACCGTGCCGACCCTGCACGTCTGGAGTGACGGCGACGCCGCCATCGGGCCCAAGGGTTCTGCCCTCACTCCCGCGTTTGTCGACGGTCCGTATCGGTTCGAAGTTCTCCGGGGTGTGAGCCACTGGATTCCCGACGAGGCGCCGACGGAGTTGGACCGGTTGCTCGGCGAGCATTTCAGCAGCTGACCGAGTTGCGTACTGAAGCCCCCGCCGTCCGGCGGGGGCTTCAGTCGTCAGCAAGGTCGTCAGCGAGGTCGTCGACCAACGGTGGTCAGCGAGTTCCGAATCGCTCCTCCACCTGTTCCTTCGTCAGGCCGAACTCCTCGAGCGTGTACTTGTGCGACGGTTTGCGAGCACCCGAGCGGCTTTCCTCGTGCATGGCCTCCATCGACTGCTGGGCGGTAGATGTCAACGGGATGTCGAAGTGCGTGTAGATGTTCTCGACGGTTCCCAGTGGATCGGTGACGAAGTCCTGATAGTCGACGTCGATGAACTGCGCGGGATTGTGGTGTGCGCGTGCACTGTCGAACTGCTCGAGCCCCCTGGCCCACAATTCGAGCTGACTTTCGCCGATCACCTTGTCGGTGAACGTGTTCGACCAACCCTCTGTCGCCTGGGCGGCCAGGCTGCACACCGACGGAATGATCGTCGTAGGGGAGCGGTGAGTCTGGATGACGAGAGCGTCGGGGTACGCCTCCATCAATTCGTCGAGCGCAAACAGGTGGCTCGGGTTCTTGAGGACCCACCGTCGATCCTGATCGGGCAGACCGATCAGCTGCAGGTTCTTCTTGTGTCGTGCATAGGCGTTCGACCACTCCTGGTCCTTCAGCCATGCGGAGTACGTGGGTAGATTTGCCAGGCACTCGTACGACACGGACTTGAACGTCTGACGCAAGAGTTGCCAACATTCTTCGACTTCGCTGGCCGACATGTAGTGCACGCCCATGAATTCGGGATGCTCGACGTGGTGTTGACCGAATGTCTCCTCGATCTTGGCGAAGACCGGGTTCGATTCCCACGTATCGCGAGGCGGGCGAGGCTGAGGGAACTCGGTCAGCCACATCTCGAGGCCCTGGTGAGCCGGGTCGACCGTGAGGAGGCGGTGTAAGGCAGTGGTGCCCGTGCGTGGCAATCCGGTGACGAAGATCGGCCGCTCGATCTTGACGTCGGCGTGTTCCGGATGCTCCTTCCACGCCGATTCGCTGAGGAGACGGGCCACCAGGGCGCCGCGAAGGAATACCCGAGAGATCTTGCTGCCGAAGGGCGTCAGATCCTCGTCGCGGTCGTAAGACTCGAGGAGAACCGACAGAGCCTCGGTGTAATCGTCGACGCCGAAGTCCGTCAGGCCGGTCATCCGCGTCGCCGAGGCGTGGAGATCCTCGACGGTGCCGACGTGAGTGCGTTCAGTCATGGTGCTCCTAGTGATGGAATTCGCCGCAGTTGACGTCGATGCATTGGCCGGTGATCGCGCTGGCCATCGGGGACGCCAGGAAGATCGCCGCATCGGATACTTCATCCGTCGTCGGCAGGCGCTTGAGGTCGGTGTTCGACGCAGTGTGCTCGTAGATCTGCTCGACAGTCATGCCGAACTTCTCCGCCTGGTGCGCGAAGTATCCCTTGAGGGTGTCACCCCAGATATAGCCGGGTGCAATCGAATTGACACGAATTCCCTGCGGGCCGAGTTCGGTGGCCAGGGACTGCGACATGGCGAGCAGGGCCGACTTCGCCATCTTGTAGCTGCCGTAACGCTCTTGCGAATGCCGCAACACCATCGAATTGATGTTCACCACGGAGCCGTCCGACTCGGCAAGTGCCGGCGTGAACAGCTGAGTCAGGCGCAACGCCCCGAGAACGGTCAGTTCGATGCTGTCGCGGATGTGCTGGTAATCGGTGCGAGCCAACGGTTTCATCGACGGAATCGAGAATGCATTGTTGATCAGAGTGTCGACTTTGCCGTAGGCGGCAATGGACTCGGCCACCAGATTCTCGGCGGAAGCCTGGTCGGTGATGTCGGTGGCAACGGTGACGGCGCGCCCACCGGCATCGACTATTTCTTTCGCAACGTCGTCGAGTCGCGATTGCGTACGTGCTGCGAGAACAAGACTCGCGCCGGCCGACGCACATCGAAGGGCCAGAGCGCGGCCGAGTGCCGGGCCGACTCCGGAGATGACTACTACACGGTCTTCGAGCAAGGCGGTCATGATTACCCCAGCATTCGGTTGTCGATGGCGGCCTGGCGCTGGGCAATGCGCGCTGCCCAGTCCTCGGCGGTGATGGTGTTGGTGTCGAAATGCGGCAGGTGCTTCGCAATATCTGCGACGGCGACAATTTCGACGGCGGGACCGTCCTGCGGCGTCAGCTCGCGGGACACGCGCTGCCAACGGAACTGCAGAATGCCGCGCGGATGTCCGACGGTTTCGATCCAGTTGGTGACACCGGGGTTCTTCTCGCTGACCACCATTCGGACCATCCCGTCCGGATCGACCTGTGCCTGGCCGTTGTTGAGGGAGGTCTGATGATTGACGTAGTCCAGTGAGATGTACCAGAGGCTCCCGAGTTGGAAGCCGAGATACGGTGCGTCGGAGGCGGGAACGGTGATGATCATCGCCTGCTCGTCGGTGAGTTCGTAATGTCCCACCGACGAGTACTGCGTTGCCAGCCCGCCCGGTGTCAGGCGTGGTTCGGTCATGGTGTTGACCGTGAGCTTGAGGTAGAACCACTCCGGGAACTGGAGCCACGTCTTGACCCGCGTGACCAGTGCCTTCCCAGCCCGGGCGTAACGCTTCTCGGTCTCTTCGGCGGTGAGAGGTGGCGGCGCGATCCCGATCGAATCGGTGCGCTCGATGCGGATCACGCCGCGCTGCTGACTCCAGTCGCTGTAGACCTCGCGAACGACCAGCTGCGAGGATCCGGGCGCCAGGGTGTAGTAGTTGGCTCGTCCGTCGGCGGGGCCGGGGCCGAACCAAGCGACGAAGTTGCCGTCGTCGTCTATCTCCAGCTCGCGGTCGTCGAAGGCGATTTCGCTGCCGGGAACGTTCGAGTTGGTGTAGTTCCCACTCAACACCTGGAAGCTGAGATCGGCTGTGGTGCCGCGCTTTCCGGTGACCTTGTATTCCTTGTCGTCGTTGATACGGGCGCCGAAGTAGAGGGTGTCCGGGTTGTCGAGACCCATCTTGGTGAATGGTCCGGTGCCCTGGATGAAACTCGGATGGGTCTTTTCGCTGGCCCAGGCGGCATGCGTCGTCGCGATGATTCCGCCGGCCAGATATTGGTATCCCTCCAGTAGATCCTGTTCGGATCTGATGTGCGGCGCAGTCTCGATCAATTTCTCGGCTTCGGCGATCGCCTCGGCAAACGGGTCCGTCAGCACGCTGGCTCCTCACAGTTCCGACTATGTCGCCGGTCCAGAGCGTCATGGTACAAATATGTACCTATTTGGTAGATGTTGGGTATTTCGACAATAGAACGCGTTCTAGGGAGTGGTCAATGGGTGGACCGGAGAAGACGCCTGAAGAGGGACGCCCGCGGGGGAGGCAGTCGCCTCCCACCGAACGGGTGGTTCAGGTGCTCGACTACCTCGTCGGCCGCCCTGATCAGCGGTTCGGTCTGTCGGAACTGGCCCGCGCGCTCGAGATCAGCAAGCCCACCTGCTTGGGAATCCTCACGGCGCTGGCTGATCGTGGATACCTGACTCGGGACGAGGTGTCGAAGACCTATGGGCTCGGTCCGGCCTTGATCGCAGCCGGACGTGCAGCTCAGCGAGGATTTGCCGTCGGACCCATTGCCCGCACCCATCTGGAGAAAGTGAGCACGGAGTTCGGAACGACGTGCACGGCGTCCGGTGTGATCGGTGATCAGATCAGCGTTCTCGAAGTGACCGGACCGATCGGAGCGCGTCGCGCTGCCAAGGTCGGTCAGGTGTACCCGTTCGCACCACCGGTCGGACTGATGTACGTCCTCTGGGGTTCGGATCACGACATGGACAGTTGGCTGAGCAAAGAGCCGAGCCTGCCGGTGCGCTTGGATCGCGAGCGTCTGTGGAACGTGGTCCGCGAGTGTCGCGCTGCGGGGTATCTGGTCGAGAGTCTGGATCCAGTCGGGCAGCGACTGCACACGTTGATGGCGGGCGTTGCGACGCACGATCTTCCGCCAGAGGTGCGTGAACTGCTCGGTGAGATGGTGTCGAGCCTGGGCGAGAGGGTGTACCTCGGGCGCGACATCAGCTCTGACGACGAGCATCCCGTCAGTCTCATCGCGGCCCCGACCTACGACGCCGAGGGACATCAGGCCCTTGTGCTGACACTTTATGTGGGCGGGGCGATTACGGGCGCCGAGATCGAGCGAAGGGCAGCGGCGCTGGTTTCGGCGGCGGATGCGGTGACGGCGGAAGTTGGTGGCCGGAGTCCGGTTCGCGGTTTGTGACGTCTGATTGCCGGTCATTGACCTTTGGGTAGAACGAGTTCTATTCTGTGATTGCGTTCAATTTAGAACCAGTCCGGTACATAAATGTACCGATGCGGAAATGGTGTTCCGCACGGAGTACGTGATGCTCAGGAGCGAAAGACATGGCAACACTCCAGACCCCGCCCGCCTACGAGTTGTCGCATTTGCGGGCACTCGAAGCGGAGGCGGTCCATATTTTCCGCGAAGTCGCAGCGACTTTCGAAAAGCCGGTCCTCCTGTTCTCCGGAGGTAAGGATTCCGTCGTGATGCTGCACGTAGCGGCCAAGGCATTCTGGCCTGCTCCATTGCCGTTCGCCGTGATGCACGTCGACACCGGTCACAATTTCGACGAGGTGATCGAGTTCCGCGACCACACGGTCGATCGCTTCAACCTGCGTCTTGTCGTCTCCAGCGTGCAGGACGACATCGACGCCGGACGCGTCATCGAGGACACCGGAGTCGGTTCCAGTCGCAATCGCCTGCAGACGCACGCGTTGCTGCGCGGAATTCGCGACAACAAGTTCGACGCCGTGTTCGGTGGTGCTCGCCGAGACGAGGAGAAGGCGCGCGCCAAAGAGAGGGTGTTCAGCTTCCGGGACGAGTTCGGGCAGTGGGATCCCAAGGTGCAGCGACCTGAACTGTGGAACCTGTACAACGGCAAACACCGTAAGGGTGAACACATTCGGATCTTCCCGCTCTCCAACTGGACAGAGCTCGACATCTGGCAGTACATCGAGAAGGAACGGATCGACCTTCCCGGCATCTACTACGCCCATCGTCGCGAAGTCGTTCCGCGCGACGGAATGTTGTTGGCACGCACCCGCTTCCTCGAGCTTCGCGCCGGCGAGGAGTCCTACGAGGCGTTGGTGCGCTTCCGTACGGTCGGCGACGCAACGTGTACCGGATGCGTCGAATCGTCGGCCGAAACACCGGCCGCTGTCGTGGAAGAAGTTGCGGCGAGCCGTATCACGGAGCGCGGCGCAACCAGAGCTGATGACCGGATTTCCGAAGCTGGCATGGAAGATCGTAAGAAAGAGGGGTACTTCTGATGCCGCAACTGCTGAGAGTCGCTACAGCGGGGAGTGTCGACGACGGAAAGTCGACACTCATCGGCCGGTTGCTCTACGACTCCAAGTCGATCTTCGAGGACCAACTCGAGGCCGTGGAGCGGAGCAGTCGAGAACGCGGCGACGAGTACGCCAACCTCGCGCTACTGACCGACGGATTGCGCGCCGAGCGTGAACAGGGCATCACGATCGACGTGGCCCACAGGTATTTCGCGACCCCTCACCGGAAGTTCATCATCGCGGACACACCCGGGCACGAGCAGTACACCCGCAACATGGTGACCGGCGCTTCGACGGCCGACCTTGCCCTGATCCTGGTGGACGCACGCAAAGGTGTGCTCGAACAGACGCGACGGCACGCTTTCTTGTCGACTCTCCTGGGGATACCCCACCTCGTGCTGTGTGTGAACAAAATGGACCTCGTGGGCTGGTCTCAGGAACGGTTCGAGGAGATCAAGGAAGAATTCCGGCAATTCGCGATCAAACTGGACGTCCACGATCTGACGTTCATTCCGGTGTCGGCGCTGTTGGGGGACAACATCGTTGCCCGGACCGAGAACATGTCCTGGTACGACGGGCCTTCGCTGCTGCACCATCTCGAGCAGGTGCACATCGCTTCGGATCGCAACTTGATCGACGCGCGTTTCCCGGTGCAGTACGTGATCCGTCCGCAGAAGCAAACGGATGCCGACCTCCACGATTTCCGGGGATACGCCGGAACGGTTGCCAGTGGCGTCTTCAAACCCGGCGACGAAATCGTGGCTTTGCCTTCAGGATTCACCTCGACGGTGAAGGCAGTCCACGGGCCGGGCGGTGACGTGATCGACGAGGCGTTTGCGCCCTCGGCCGTCTGCATCGAGCTGGCCGACGATCTCGACGTCAGCCGAGGGGACCAATTGTGTCGGCTCAACAACCGGCCGCAGGTCGGGCAGGAAATCGATGCGATGGTCTGTTGGTTGACTGAACAGACCACCCTGTCGGAGAACAACCGCTACTCGTTGCTGCACACCACGCGCTCCACGAAAGTGCAGATCGTCAAGCTCGACTATCGCCTGGACGTCAATTCTCTGCACCGCGACGAGAAAGCAGAATCTCTGTCCCTCAACGAGATCGGTCGCATCTCGATCAAGACGCAGCAGCCGTTGATGTTCGATCCCTACCGCCGCAACCGCGTGACAGGCAGCTTCATCCTCGTGGACGAGACCACGGGCAATACCGTCGCGGCCGGAATGATCAACGGTCCGACACTCAAGGAATCGCGCGTCGTCTGGCACAGTTCGGAGGTTTCTCGCGAGGAACGTGCGACCGCCGGCGCCACCGTCTGGCTCACCGGTCTCTCGGCCTCGGGTAAGTCGACGATCGCGGTCGAACTCGAACGCCGCTTGGTGGCCGCTGGTATCCCGGCGTACCGCCTCGACGGCGACAACCTCCGGCACGGATTGAACGCGGATCTGGGATTCAGTGCCGAGGACCGAGCCGAGAACGTCCGCCGAGTCGGCTCGGTGGCGCAGTTGTTCGCTGATTCAGGTGCAGTGGCAGTGGCCTGCCTGATCAGCCCGTACCGCGAAGATCGTGATCGAGTGCGGGCGGCGCACGAGGCCGCCGGGCTGAAGTTCGTCGAGGTTTACGTCGACACCCCGATCGAGCAATGTGAAGCCCGAGACCCCAAGGGTATGTACGCCAAGGCCAGGGCCGGGGAAATCAAGGGTTTCACCGGAGTCGACGATCCGTACGAGGCTCCAGCCAGTGCCGAGCTGGTGATCAGACCCGAAGACGGAACGCCTACCGAACTTGCGCTGCGAATTATGGAAGTGTTGGACCGGTGAGCGAATCCACACACAGCAGAATCGCCGACGAGGCACTCGCGGCGGAATTGGCTCAGGCCGCTGGTGCGATCCTCCTGGGGATCCGAGCCGAGGGCCTGGGTGTCGACGACGGTCGTGAGCTTGGTCGCCGGGGCGACAAGGCCGCCGATTCCTACATCCTCGACCGGTTGGCCGCCGAGCGGCCGGAGGATTCCGTGCTCTCGGAGGAGTCTGCCGATGATCGCAATCGTCTGGACGCATCCCGGGTTTGGATCATCGATCCGCTGGACGGCTCCAAGGAATACGGCTTGCCGGATCACGCGGATTGGGCAGTGCACGTGGCGCTTTGGGAGCGCGGTAGCGGAATTACCGCAGCCGCGGTTGCTCAGCCGGCGCTCGCAGCGGTGTACTCCAGTGGCGACGAGGCCGATTCGGTTCCCGCGGGTTCGCCGCTCCGCGTAGTAGTCAGCGGATCGCGACCACCCGCATTCACCGAAGCGGTGGCAGCCGAACTCGGCGCCGACGTGGTGCACATGGGATCGGCCGGCGCCAAGGCGATGGCGGTGGTGCGAGGCGAGGTCGACGCCTACCTGCACGCCGGTGGGCAGTGGGAATGGGATTCGGCTGCACCCGTCGGCGTCGCACAGGCGGCCGGGCTGCATTGCAGCCGCATCGACGGTTCACCGCTGCTCTACAACGAATCTCACCCCTACCTTCCGGATCTCGTGATCTGCCGACCGGAGTTGGCTGAGTCGATCCTGGGTGCAATTGCCAAGCACTCCACGGAGTCTGCGGTCAGTGGGCGCGTCGCCATGGCGCGTGAATACGTGAACGCATTGCTCACTCACGACGCAACGAAGGTCCGATTCGCCGCTGACGCCTGGCGGGTCGAGAACGGTCAGCGAACCGGTGACACCGGCGCGTTCATCAGCAACGAGCTCGAACAGGGGCAGCAATATCGCGGAATCGTGGCGATACGTGAACTCGCGCTGCGTGAGTGGGGCGAGAGCGTCGTCGCGCGGTATCTGCTCGACCTCGGAACACCTGGCCAGGCACCGGCCGTCACAGTTTTCGTCACCGAGTACTTCGGGATACCGGCAGGCGAGATCGAAAGCATCCTGGCAATCATCGAACCCTACGAAAACGATTCGAAAGAGGCTGGAACACAATGACATCGGATAAGCTGATCACCGATTTCTGTGCGCTGTGGGCGGACGCCGATGTTGCAAAGATCGTCGACTACTTCACCGATGACGTCGTTTATCACAACATTCCGATGGAGCCCGTGGTCGGTCGCGAGGCCGTCCGGGCGTTCATCGAGCAGTTTGTCGGTGCCTTCGGCAACATCGACTTTCAGATCAAGCGTCAGGTCGCGGACGGCAACACCGTCATGAACGAGCGCGTCGACGTCTTCACCATCAACGGCGCCGAGGTAGCGCTCCCGGTCATGGGGGTATTCGAAGTCGAGGACGGAAAGATCAAAGCCTGGCGCGACTATTTCGACATGGCACCGATCAACGCGGCAGCCGGCCAGGCCTGATCGGGGCGCCTATTCCGCGATGACAGCGTGCGGGTAGTCCGCCGAACGGTGCTGGAAACGCGTAATGGCGGGATTCACGATGACGCCGTCACGGATTTCGATGGCGCGGTCGACGGTCTCGTCTGCCTTCCAGGCCGTCTCTCCTGCCATCACAGTGGGCAGGTAGGGAAGAAGTGATTCGCTGATCTCCCACGACGCGGAGTTCCACAGGTACGACGGGCTGTGATCGACGCCGTAGTAAGTGATGTTGTCGCCGACGATGAAGGTCGGATCCGCGAACGAGGTTGGACGAGCCCAGCTGAACCCCATGCCTTCGTCGCACGAGACGTCGACGATGAGGCTTCCGGGTTGGAAGTCCATGAGATCTTCCTCGGTCAGGAACGTCAGCGGGGCATCCGTGTTCTGCAGTACGCAGTTGACGACGATGTCGTGCTCGGCCAGGAAGCCCGGTACCGGCACGCTGTGGTTGTCGAGCATGACATGGCTGCCGCGGACGTCGCCGTTGTTGTTGTCGAACGAGACCATTCGCGCCGAGTGGATGGGGGAGCTGACGGCGGTGACGCCGCGCTGAGTCAGTACGTCCACTTCGTGGATACCGTGCGCCTTGAGTGCAGTGACAGCGCCGCGTGCAGTGGCACCGAAACCGATCACGGCAGCAGTGAGACGGCGGCCGTAGTCTCCGGTGGAACCGATCAACTGCAGGGCGTGCAGTACCGAGCAATAGCCGGCCAACTCGTTGTTCTTGTGGAACACATGCAGATTGAACGATCCGTCGCTGTGCCAGAAGTTCATCGCTTCGAAGGCGATGAGAGTCAGTTTCTTGTCGATCGCGATCTGTGTCAGCTCGGTGTCCTGGACACAGTGCGGCCAGCCCCAGAGAACCTGCCCCGACCGTAGTTCGGCGAGGTCGGCCGCCAACGGCTTCGGTAGCAGAACCACATCGGTTTCCGCCAAAATCTGCTTGCGCGTGCGGATTCCGGCCACCAGACGCGAGAGGTAGTCGTCGGAGTAGCCGAAGGGGTGGCCGTAACCCTCTTCGAGGTAGATCCGAGAACGTAGTTCGGCATCGATGCGATCGAAATGCGCAGGATGGATCGGCAACCGGCGTTCTGCCGGTTTGCTCGACTGTCCGATGACTCCAAGGGTGCGTGCGTTGTTCAATTGTGTATCTCTCGATAGGAGCAGGTAGAGATGTCAGGCAGGCGCCTGAGGGACTAGCAGAAGCCGCAGGAACGCTGGCAGATTGCCTCGGCCAGGATCGCGTGAAGGCGTGCCGGCTGCGCTGCTGTCGATCGCCGACGGCAACAGAAAGGCGCGCCGGTATGTGCTCAGTCTAGTCCTGAACGGTCCTCGCCCGGCGGCCGGGCGAGGTGCGGTGCTGCTCCGACGTAGGGCTACTGCTCGCGCAGGCGTGAATCCAGCACGGCCAGTTGAATTTTGCTGGCTTCCGTGTGTACTTGACGACCTTTGTCGGTGACGTCGATGAAGACTCCGCGCCGGTCGGCTTCGCACAGTGCTCGCTGAACCAGTCCGGCCTTCTCGAGACGGGCCACGCTACGGGAGAGCGCACTGGGACTCAGGTACATCTCCGAGGCAAGCTCCTGCATGCGTGGACGTTCGCACGTGGCGTCCATGAGCCGGTCGAGAGCCTCGAAGTCGCTCATGCTCAGCCCATGCGCCGACTGCATCTGGCGATCGAGTTCGCACGCGATGTCGTTGTAGCTGGTCGACAACGAGCGCCAGGTGTTGCGCAATTCCGATTCCGACGTCACGACCGCATTCTAGTTGAAGACTCGATTACGTGCAATTGCATTAAATGCTTGTGCATTAAGTGCATGTGCATCTATTCTCGCTGACGTGACTTGCACAGACTCGACACTCAAACCATTCGATTCGCCGGAATCCCCGGGTTCTACGGAATCCACGGATCCGGCCACAGGAGAGGGCTGGTCCCTCAAGCTGTGGGGCATCCTCGCGGTGCTCTGCCTCGTGTTGTTCCTCGACGGTCTCGATGTGTCGATGGTGGGCGTCGCTCTACCGTCCATCGGCAATGAACTGGGCCTGTCCACTACTTCGCTGCAGTGGATCATCAACGGCTACGTCCTGGGATTCGGCGGCTTGTTGCTACTCGGTGGACGTACCGCCGATCTTCTCGGGCGCAGGAAGGTCTTCCTGATCGCGCTGACCGTGTTCGCAATCGCTTCGCTGGTCGGTGGCCTTGTCGACAACGGAACACTGCTGATCGCATCACGATTCGTGAAGGGACTGGCGGCGGCCTTCACTGCGCCGACTGCAATGTCCATTCTCACCACGACGTTCAAAGAGGGCCCGGCTCGTAACCGTGCGCTGTCCGTGTTCTCCGTGTTCGGCGCCAGTGGTTACTCGTCGGGCCTGATCCTGGGTGGGCTGTTGACCAGTGCCGGTTGGCGATTCACGTTCCTGATGCCGGTTCCGTTTGCCGTCATCGCGCTGATCGGTGGGTACTTCCTCATTCCGCGGGACCGTCCCGCAGATGCCGGGGGACACGACCTCGTCGGCGCCGTCACCCTGGTGACGGGAATGCTTCTGACGGTGTACACGATGGTTTCGGCTCCGACCCGTGGGTGGGCACACCCGATGACGCTGGGTTCGTTCGCCGTCGCTGCCGTGCTTCTGGCGACGTTCTTCTTCGTGGAGAAGAAGGTGGCGCATCCGCTTGTGCGACTTGGGCTTCTGCGCGTCGGCACCATCGTTCGTGCGAATCTGGCCATCATCGCGCTCTTCGGTTCCTACCTGAGCTTCCAGTTCATGATGACGATCTTCCTGCAGTCGGCCCTCGGCTGGTCGCCCCTGAAGATGGCGATGGCACTGCTCCCCGCGGGCATCATCGTCGCCTTCGGATCGCCGTTCGTCGGACGGCTGGTCGACCTGTACGGCAGTGCCAAGCTGATCATCGCGGCACTGACCTCGCTCAGCGTCGGGTACCTCTGGTTCCTCTTCGCGGGCAGCGATTCACCGTCGTACGTCGTGGCGATTCTGCCGAGCGTCATCCTGCTCGGACTCGGATTCGCGTTGGGCTACACCTCGATCATGGCCCAGGCCACCTCGGGCGTCGACGACTCGGAACAGGGTTTGGCGTCCGGGCTGGTGAACACCTCCGCTCAGGTCGGTGCGGCGCTCGTACTCGCTCTGACTACCGCCCTCGTGACCGCCGGATCGCACACCGCGTCCGGTGCCGGTACCGCCGGATTCGAACAGTTCCATCCCGGACTGATCCTGGTTACCGGAGTCGCGCTGGTGGGCTTGGCGATCACCGTCTCGCCGCTGGTACGTGGAAGGTCGCTGCGGGGAAGATCCGTGCGTGAAAGGCGCGCTGAGGAAGAAAAGGAATTGGCCGAGGTCAACTGAATACTTGCTTCATCCGCGAATGCGCTCGGCCGCGTAGGAGACAATCCTGCGCGGCCGAGTTGCTGTGTCTGAACTATCGGGTGGCAGATTTCGGGGCTGCGTCTTTCGGGGCTGCGTCTTTCAGGGCTGCGTCGAAACTCGTCGACGTAGCTTGCGAACCGAGAATCAAGGCAAGACGCACCAACATGGCTTCGCGGTCGGACGGATCAGCCTGATCCAGTGCATTCGACAGTGCCAACCAGACGTGCTCGCGGTGGCCCTCGTCGTCGATCACCGCAGTTGTCGCCGACTGTGCCGTATCGAAGTGCGTCGGCGCAGTGCCGGCGGTGAGGTGCTTGGCCACGTCGTTCAATTGCGTGGGATCGCTGATGCGGCAGAGCGCCAATCCGTCGGGCCGAATCACGAAGATCTCGCCGACACGAGCACCGAGGGCAGATGCGAGATTGCCTTCGGCATCGGGAATCGTGGAGTCGGTAGTTCCCGCGGTGATCACCCGTACGGTTTCCGGTGCAAGGGCCTGAGCAAGGATTTCGGCTTGCGTGTCGAGTTCGGATACCAGCTCAGCTGACAGTCCGAAAGCCAGCAGGCCGAATCCAGTACCGCGCAGACTGTTCAAGGAGGATGCCGAACCGTCGACCGAGACCTGGACGACTCTGTCTTCCAACGGATCCCCGGGCAGTACGCCCTCGGTGCCCGCAGCTGTGGGCCACGTCAGCGGCGAGAGACGGGCGTGCGTTGCACTCGACTGGCGCGGGTTGATGAGGTGCGCGAATTCGCTTCGCTTGGTGGCGAGTTCGAGTACGGCGTCGCGGGTGGTCCGGTAGCCGTGACTGCCGGGCGACATGATGAGCGTCGACTTGCCTGCATTGTCGACGTTCTGCTGCCACGCGCTGCGACGTTCCTTCGAATACGCGTCGAGGATGGCGGTATCGGCAGCTCCGTTGATGACGGCCGCCAGTTGCCACACCAGGGTCTCGGCATCTTCCATGCCAGAGTTGAGGCCACGAACACCGAAGATCGGAACGAGATGCGCGGCGTCGCCGGCAAAGAGCACACGGCCGTGAGTGAAATCTTCCAGGGCGAGTGCATGGGCGCGGTAGAAGCCGAACCATTCCAGGGTCCAGGGGATGTCGCTCTGGAGCCATTCGAGGTGACGCGTGATGCGGTCACGGATGCGATCTTCTTGCGTCTCCGCTTCCGGATCGTCCGACGCGTCGAGCTGGTAGTCGATGCGCCAGATGTCCCGTGGTTGGCGGTGCATGATGATCGTGGAGCCCGGGTTGCTGGGTGCGTCGAACCACACCAGACGCTCGGCCGGGAGTTCCGATTCCCAATGAATGTCGGCAATGACGTAGTTGCCCTCGTAGCTGTTGCCCTGCAAGCGGATTCCGCTGAGTTCGCGCATCTTGCTGCGTCCACCGTCGGCAGCCACGACCCACGCCGCACGCAGTTCGCGGGTTCCGAACGCGGTGTCGACGGTCAGAGTTACCTCGTCGTCACCGCCGGAGATGCCGGCGATCGACGACGACCAGTGGAAGTTCACCAGTGGGTGGGCGAGCAATTTGTCGGTCATGATCTGTTCGAACTCGGATTGCGAGACGTTGACCATGGGTCCGCGCGCGTCGTGCTCGGCGGATGCCATCCGGAACTGCAGTACTTCCTGATCGCGGTAGTAACTCCGACCACCCACCCACGGCAGAACGATGTCGTCCAGCTCGGCACCGAAACCAAGGCGTTCGGCAACTTCGAGGCTGTGCCGTGACACGCAGATCGCGCGACTGCCGAACGAGACCTGATCGGCCGCTTCGAGAATCGTGACGGGAATGCCGCGCTGGGCCAAGCCCATGGCTACGCCCATGCCGACTGGGCCGGCTCCGACGATCACGACGGGAAGTGCGTCGGCCGAAGGCGCCATGGAAGCGAAGTCCTCGGGTGCGTACTTCTTCGGATGAAAGTAGGTCGACATGGTCACGAGGCTTTCTGTGCGGCAGTGTTTTTCGGGATCAGTTGAGGTTCCGGGAGTAGCAGGATGGAAACCAGGCTGATCACGGCAATGATCGCGAAGTAGACGGTGATGGCGAACGAGGTGTCGAAGGCGGCGTAGAGCGCGGTGGCGATCATCGGGGCCAGACCGCCGCCGAGGATTGCGCCGATCTGGTAGCCGAGTGACGCTCCGCTGTAGCGGATGTGTGCGGGGAACAATTCGGCGAACAGCGCCGCTTGTGGGCCGGCGCAGCAGCCGAGCGTGAAGCCGAGGGCGATCATCGATACGAGCATCACCGGGACGATCGCCGTGTCGATCAGCGGAAAGAACACCGCTGCCGCCACTACCAGGGTGATCGAACTGCGGATGTAGACGGTTCGGCGTCCGAGAGTGTCCGACTTGTGAGCGCTGAAAGCCATTCCCGCCATCCAGAACGGGCAGGATGCGATGAGGAGGAAGAGCATCGTGGTTTTGCTGAAGCCGAGTTCGGTCTCGCCGTATTTGAGCACGTAAACCATGTACGCGTACGCAATTCCGTTGGTGGCAATGAAGGTTCCACCGGCGAGGAGCACTGTCTTCCAGTGTCTGGTGAGAACCTCGAGAATCGGCATGGACTCCGCCGGTGCTTCGGACTTCGAAGCGGTGAACTCGTCACTTTCCTCGAGGCCGAGACGGATCCACATCGCAACGCCCACAAGAACTGCGCTGAGCAGGAACGGGATTCGCCATCCCCAGGAGTTGAATGCATCGTCGTCCATGAAGGCGGCGAGGGGGAGATAGACGAGATTGGCCACCAGTACGCCTGCGGGAACACCGATTTGTGGTGCGCTGCCGTACAGCCCCTTCTTGCCCTCCGGTGCGTTTTCGGTGGCGACCAGAACTGCGCCGCCCCACTCGCCGCCGACACCGAGTCCCTGAACGAATCGCAAGGTCACCAGGAGTATGGGGGCGAAGACGCCGATGGCGGCGTAGTTGGGTAGCAGGCCGATGGCAACGGTGGCGCAGCCCATCAGCATCAACGAGGTGACCAACATGGATTTGCGTCCGATGCGGTCGCCGAAGTGGCCCATCACGATTCCGCCGATGGGACGCGCGACGAATCCGACGGCGAGGGTGGCGAAGGCGGCCAGGGTGCCGGCCAGATCGGACGTGCCGGGGAAGAACTGCTTGCCGAGCACGAGCGCGGCGGCGGTGCCGTAGATGAAGAAGTCGTACCACTCGATGGCGGTGCCGACAAAGCTGCCGAGGGCGGCCTTGCGCGCCTTGACCGTCGCGGCGGTGCGCGTAGCGGTCGGTGAGGCGATGGAGGTCATGAAGTGCCTTTCGAGATGAATGTGGCTTGAAGAAACAATGACGTGCGCCACAACAATTGAAAAGCGAAAGAATTGGAGGTTCTTGCACGGAAAATGCGTGGAATCAGCTCCGCTGCCTGGTAGTGGGACTATTGGGCAGGTTCCGAGGGTGAAACGAATTCTATGAAAGCGCGTGCGACGCGGCTGAGGCGAGTGTTCTGGTGCCACGCGAGAACTACGTGCACCGACGGCACGACAGGGGAAGCGATGGTCTTGACGACTACCTCGAGCCCCTCGTACGTGACGTCCATCTTGGGGCGCTGGAGTAACAGCGTCCAGCCGAGTCCGCGTCCGACAAATGCCCGCGCCGTCTCGAAGTTCGCGGTTCTGTATGCAACCTTCGGGATGAATCCGCCTGCGCGGCAGACGTCGAGCGCGTGTTTGGTGCTCGGCGGCGCGTCGAGGAGAACCATCGGGTGGTCCGCGAGGTCCGGAAGATGGATCGGTCGCTCGGACCGCGCGAGTGGGTGTTCTGCACCCAGGACGATCAAGGGTTCGCGGATGGCCAACGGAACTGTGCGCAATTGTGGAGACAGGTCCAGGTCGTAAGCGATCGCGAGGTCCAACTCGCCGTTCTCGAGATGTGTCTGGAGCCGATTCTGAGTGTCCTCGCGGAACTCCACCTGCGCGTCGGGATTCTCACGGGTGAACCCGGCGATCATCGACGGCAATACCGTCGGCCCCAGAGCGGGATAGCAACCGATCGCGATGGGCCCCGACACGCTTCCGCCGGTTCCGAGCGCATCGGATTCGAGCTCCCCGGCTTGCTGAAGTAGCGCCCGGGCGCGCACCAGAACGGATTCACCCGTGCGGGTCAGTTGAATGCCGAATGAGCGACGGCGAACGCACAGTTGAACTTTGAGCGCGCGTTCGAGTTCGGTGAGCGACGCGGACAGGGCGGAGGGGGAGAGGTGCAAGCGCTCGGCCGCGCCGCTGATCGTCCCGGTCTCGGCTACCGCCACAAACGCAGCCAGCTGACGCATCGTGTACGTGGGAGCAGGATCGATGCGAGGCATGAGATCGACAGTAGTCGGATAGATTGCCCTGATTATTTTGGTGCGGCACCGTGGAGAAGTCGAAGATCAATCGCTGACCTGCGTCTTCGTGGTGCCCCCGGCAGGATTCGAACCTGCGACCTTTCGCTCCGGAGGCGAACGCTCTATCCCCTGAGCTACGGGGGCGCACCGAATACTCGGTGTGCCGATTGGGCTGCGTTAGCGTAGCGCATCACGGGGGGACAAGACCAAACCGGCACCCGTCTCGGCATGGCGTCGTCGCGGGAGGCAGTCGAGGATGCGGCCGGGGACCATGGTCGTCGAATCATCTGTACCGACTGACTCGGATGCTTTTTACGCCTAGGCTCGGCTCTGAGCACAGGCTCGGGCGGACTGCTCGGGCACCCTCGTGAGGTACGGGAGTCGTTGATGACCGATCACCACTATTCCGAAGACCAGCTCGCGCTCGACCTGAAGTGGTGGGCAGCGGCCAACTACCTGACCGTTGCGCAGATCTATCTGAAAGACAACACGCTTCTGCGGGAACCGTTGCGAGCCGAGCACATCAAGCCTCGACTGCTCGGGCACTGGGGGACCAGCCCCGGCCTGTCGATGATCTACACGCTCCTCAATCGGCACATCGTCACCACTGATGCTGACTGGCTGTACGTCACCGGCCCGGGGCACGGCGGCCCGGCGCTGGTCGCGTCGACGTATCTCGAGGGAACGTATTCGGAGATCTATCCGGAAGTCTCGGACGACGCCGAGGGTATCCACCGGATGTGTCGGCGATTCTCGGCTCCCGGCGGAGTGCCCAGCCATGTGAGTGTGCAGACACCCGGAAGCATCCACGAAGGAGGCGAGCTCGGCTACGCCCTTGCGCATGCGGCCGGCGCTGCCTTCGATCATCCGAACCTCGTGGTGGCCTGTGTGATCGGCGACGGCGAAGCGGAGACCGGGCCGTTGTCCGGCTCGTGGAAGCTCCCGGCGTTCTTGAATCCACGACGCGACGGCGCGGTGTTGCCGATCCTGCACGTGAACGGCGCCAAGATCGCGGGCCCGACCGTGTACGGGCGCAGCAGCGACGAAGACATTCAGGCCTACCTCGGCGGCCAGGGGTGGGCGCCGATCGTCGTCTCCGGTGACGACCCCGACGTCGTGTTTCCTCAGTTGTATCAAGCGATCTCGCAGGCACACGAGAAGATCCGCGAGATGCAGGGTGCCGCACGCCGCGGCGAGGAGTGGACGGGTTCGTGGCCGGCAATCGTCTTGCGAACGCCGAAAGGATGGACCGGTCCACACACCGTCGACGGAATCTTGGTCGAGGGCACACATCGTGCGCACCAGGTGCCGTTGTCCGGCGTGCGAACCAACGAATCGCATCTGCGGCAACTCGAAGAGTGGATGCGGTCGTACCGTCCGGACGAGTTGTTCGACGCCAACGGATCACTCGTCGCGGACCTGGCGGCGCTCTCGCCGGCGGGGGACAAGCGCATGGGGAGCACTCCCTACGCGAACGGTGGACGACTTCGAGTCGATCTCCCGATGCCGCCGCTCGAAAAGTATGCGCTTCCCATCCAATCCCCGGGTTCGACCTTCCACGAGACGACGCGAGTGCTCGGCGAGCTTCTGCGCGACATCTACGCCGCCACGGAAACCGAGGACAGCGGCGGGATCTTCCGACTCTTCTGTCCGGACGAGACGTCGAGCAATCGCCTCGGCGCCGTGTTCGAGACAACCGACCGCTGCTGGCAACTGCCGATCACCGACTACGACGACGGGCTGTCCGCGGACGGTCGTGTCATGGAGGTCCTCAGCGAGCACCTCTGCGAGGGGTGGCTCGAGGGTTATCTGTTGTCCGGTCGACACGGGATGTTCGCGAGCTACGAAGCATTTGCGATGGTGAGTGTGTCGATGCTCATCCAGCACGCCAAGTGGCTCCAACATGCCGTCGACCTGCCGTGGCGGGCGTCCGTCGCTTCGCTCAACGTGCTGCTGACCAGTACATGCTGGCGCAACGATCACAACGGATTCAGTCATCAGGGCCCCGGCATGATCGACGCCGTTATTCCCTTGGCACCCAGTGTGATCCGCGTGTGGCTGCCGCCGGATTCCAACACCTTGCTCTCGATCTCGGATCACTGCCTGCGTAGTACCGACCACGTCAACTTGATAGTCGTGGACAAGCAACCGCATCTGCAGTACCTCACGCTCGAGCAAGCGCACGAGCACTGTGCGGCGGGCGCTTCGGTCTGGGAATGGGCCGGAACCGAGGCTCGCGGACAGGAACCGGACGTGGTCCTGGCCGCTGCGGGAGATGTGCCGACGCAGGAGATCCTGGCTGCTGCACAGTTGCTGCGCGATCACACGCCCGAACTGATCACCCGCGTCGTCAACGTCGTCGATCTGATGGCCCTGCTGACGCCAACCGAACATCCCCACGGATTTGGGGAGCGGGTCTTCCTCGACCTGTTCACCGCGCAGACCGACGTAGTGTTCGCATTCCACGGGTACTCGCGTGCGGTGCACGAACTGATTCACGGGCGTCCGAGTCCCGAACGCTTCCACGTTCGCGGATTCAGTGAACAGGGAACAACCACAACACCGTTCGACATGGTTGTCCTCAACAAGATGAGCCGCTACCACCTGGTGATCGAGGCGCTACGACGCTCCAAGCGTCGGCCGGCCGGGGCGTCCGAGTTGGCGGAGTTCTGCCGGACACAGCTCGAAAAGCACTCGCGTTACATCGTCGAGCACCTCGAAGACATGCCGGAGGTAGAAAACTGGACCTGGTCCTGAAATTCAGGACCAGGCCCAGTTGGGTCTGAACATTCTCGGTTCAGCTCAGTTCAGTGCAGTGCAGTGCAGTTCAGTTCATGGGCAGCGGCACTGCGCCGCGAGCTGCCAACATGTCGGTCATCAGCTTGGACTCGCTCTGCTGCGTGTTGACCATGGTCTGCGCCAGGCTGCGCACCGGACCCTCGGTGGCGTCGGCAGCTGCGTACTCCATCATCGGAAGCCCACCTTCGTGGTGACGAAGCATCAACTGCAGGAACAAGGTGTCGAGTTGCAGGCCTTCCGCCGCGCGGAGAGCCGCAAGGTCCTCGGGGGACGCCATGCCGGGCATGGTGTCGACCGGCCCGGAATGACTCATGTCCATCGTGGCCGAAGTCCCGTGCGATCCGTGGCCAGAGCCCGAATCGGACGACATCCACTCCATGTACGGGCCCACCTTGGACAGCGGCTGATCCCACATGGTCAGCCACGCCTGCATCTGGCCGAGCTGGTTCTGCTGCGTGGTCAAGATGTCGAACGCGAGCGTGCGTACGTCGTTGTCGGTGGACTTCGTCAGGGCGATGGACGCCATGTCGACGGCCTGGCTGTGATGCACGCTCATGTCCTGCGCGAAGCCCACGTCCACCGAATCCGAGGCCGGAACGGTCAGTGACGACTTCGCATCGGGTCCGAGGAGGTTGGTCAGTGCGCCGAGGGCAAAACCGACGGCGATCGCGCCGATCAGACCGATGATCAGCAGTGCGGTGCGCTGGCTCGGCTTCGAAGGCTGATCGATGCTCTGCGAACTATCCACCGGCGGGAACCTGCTCGTCGGTGGCCGGGGTAGCGCCCGTGCCGTCCATCTGGATGGCGTCGGCGCCCGGAGGTGTCGGATCGAACGGCGACGTCGACGGGGTGAACAGCGGGTTGGTGCAGCTCGCGCCGACCTCGGGGTAGACGTTCGGGTTCTGGTTCAACGCGGTGATGAACTGATCGATGCGATCGTCGTCGGCCTTGTCGATCTCGAGGCGATGGCCCCACGACTGCAGAGAAATGGGGCTGCTCTGACCGGGGTACGGCGACATCAGCATGTAGGACTTGCCGTTGACGCGCGCGGCGAGGCTGTCGATCTGGTCCTGGTCGACGAGATCGGGGTTGTACGTGATCCAGATGGCGCCGTGCTCGAGCGAGTGGACGGCGTTCTCGGTGCGGATCGGGTCGGCGTACACGGTTCCGGTGCAGTTCGCCCAGGTGGCGTCGTGCGGGCCGCCGAACGGCGGGGTCTGGTCGTACGCCACGCGCTGAGTGGAATCGACGTGCTGGCCGGCCGGGTACTCGATCTTGAGGACGCCGTCGATCTTGTCGGACGGATCCTTGTTCTCGGAGCTGTACTTGTACGGCTCGAGGGCCTGCCGCTCCTCGACCTTGGGCCACAGATTGATACCGAGCACGGCGATGAGTGCGAGCACAGCCACACCGGCGCCGATCGACAGCCAGGGGATCTGGCGGGGAGCGGGGACGCCGCCCTTGCCCTTCTTGGCCGGCCGACTGTTCTTGTTGGCGGCCTTGATGGCCTTGGCTGATTTGGCCCCGGAGTTCTTGTTGGGACCGCGACTATCGGAACCGCTTGGCATCGATTGGGCTCTTTCGGTGTGTGGGCTTGAGGTGTGGCGCGCCCGCGCATGAAGGTACGCGGTGGTAGCTCGGGCATTACCACTGTACTTTCCGAGTCTGAGGGCAAACTTTGAGAGTGGCGTGCGACACGCCACAGCGGCCCCGCGCACGTTCACGGAGAGCAAGGCGTGAGGCGAGTCTCCACTTCCGGTGTGCAGGCAATAGGATGAATACCTGTGACTCCAGCTGACCTTGCCGAACTGCTCCGCGGAACCGCAGCGAGCGTCCTTGCCGATCGTGGCCTCGACGTATCCGTGCTGCCCGAAACCCTAACCGTCGAGCGACCACGCAACCCCGAGCACGGCGATTACGCCACCAACATTGCCATGCAGGTAGCCAAGAAGGTCGGCACCAATCCCCGCGAGCTGGCGGGCTGGATCGCCGAAGCCCTCACCGCTGCCGACGGAATCGAATCCGCCGAGATCGCCGGACCCGGCTTCCTCAACATCCGGCTGGACAAGGACGCCCAGGGCGCGATCGTCGTGTCGGTTCTCGAAGCCGGTGCGTCGTACGGCTCGGGTGACTCCCTCGCCGGCAAGAAGATCAACCTCGAATTCGTCTCGGCCAACCCCACCGGACCGATTCACCTCGGTGGAACCCGTTGGGCTGCAGTCGGAGACGCGCTCGGACGCATTCTGTCCGCGCAGGGTGGATTGGTCACACGTGAGTACTACTTCAACGATCACGGTGCCCAGATCGACCGCTTCTCGCGTTCGCTGATCGCTGCAGCGAAGGGTGAACCTGCTCCGGAAGACGGTTACGCCGGTGCATACATCGCCGACATCGCCGCCTCGGTTCTGAAGCAGCGTCCCGACGTCATGGAGCTGCCCGCCGACGAGCAGCAGGAAACCTTCCGCGCCATCGGCGTCGAATTGATGTTCACGCACATCAAGCAGACCCTCCACGACTTCGGCGTCGACTTCGACGTCTACTTCCACGAGAACTCGCTCTTCGAATCCGGTGCGGTCGAGAAGGCCGTCGAATCCCTCAAGGGTTCGGGCAACCTCTTCCACGAAGACGGTGCGTGGTGGCTCAAGAGCACCGACTACGGCGACGACAAGGACCGCGTCGTCATCAAGAGCGACGGCAACGCCGCCTACATCGCCGGTGACATCGCCTACTTCCAGAACAAGCGCGCCCGCGGGTTCGACCTCTGCATCTACATGCTCGGTGCCGACCATCACGGATACATCGGCCGTCTCAAGGCTGCCGCGGCCGCATTCGGCGACGATCCGGACACCGTCGAGGTGCTGATCGGCCAGATGGTCAACCTCGTCAAGGACGGCACTGCCGTCAAGATGAGCAAGCGCGCAGGCACCGTCATCACCCTCGACGACCTCGTCGAGGCAATCGGCGTCGACGCCTCGCGTTACGTCATGATCCGCTCGTCGGTCGACTCGAGCATCGACATCGATCTCGACCTGTGGACCAAGACCAGCAGCGAGAACCCCGTCTACTACGTCCAGTACGCGCATGCACGCCTCTCGGCGATCGCTCGCAACGCCGCAGACCTCGGTCTGTCCGCCGACGCGAGCAACCTCGCCCTGCTCACCGTCGAGCAGGAGGGTGACCTCATCCGCACGATCGGCGAGTACCCACGCGTCGTGTCGAGCGCGGCGAATCTGCGTGAGCCGCACCGTATTGCCCGCTACCTCGAAGAACTCGCGGGTGCGTACCACCGCTTCTACGGCGCGTGCCGCATCCTTCCGCAAGGCGACGAAGACGCCACCGACGTGCACCGCGCGCGTCTGGCTCTCTGCGCCGCCACCCGACAGGTCCTGGCCAACGGCCTCGAACTGCTCGGCGTCACCGCACCGGAGCAAATGTGAACGCGCACCCCGCCGGCCCCAAGCATGCCGAGCAGTTGCAGGCCCCCGGCTTGCCCGACCGTCCTGCCAGCCCCGAAGCCTTCGGTGAACTCTCACCGCAGGTGTGGCCGCGCAACGCTTCTCGCGGCGACGACGGTGAAGTGACCCTCGCGGGTGTCAAGGTCGGTGAACTTGCCGAGAAGTACGGCACCCCGCTGTTCGTCATCGACGAGGACGACTTCCGCTCGCGCTGCCGCGACATGGCCCGCGCCTTCGGCCCGGATGCCAAGGTGCACTACGCATCCAAGGCATTCCTCTGTGGCGAGATCGCACGCTGGGTCGCCGACGAAGGCCTCTCGCTCGACGTCTGCTCCGGCGGCGAACTGGCGATCGCGTTGCACGCGGACTTCCCGGCCGAGCGAATTGCCATGCACGGCAACAACAAGTCAGTCGCCGAACTGGCCGCCGGTGTCGCCGCGGGCGTCGGACACGTCGTGCTCGACTCGGCGATCGAGATCGACCGACTCGATCGTGTCGCCGGTGAGGCCGGTGTCGTTCAGGACGTGTTGATCCGACTGACCGTCGGCGTCGAAGCGCATACCCACGAATTCATCTCCACCGCACACGAGGACCAGAAGTTCGGTTTCTCGCTGGCCGGGGGAGCGGCGATCGACGCGGTCCGTCGCGTCTTCGCTGCCGACAACTTGCGACTGGTCGGCCTGCACAGCCACATCGGTTCGCAGATCTTCGACGTCGACGGTTTCGAGGTGGCAGCGCACCGCGTGATCGGTTTGCTCCGCGACGTCGTCACCGAGTTCGGAGTCGAGAAGACCAAGCAGATTTCGATCATCGACCTCGGCGGCGGCATGGGGATCTCGTACATCCCCTCCGACGACCCGCCGCCCGTCGACGAACTGGCGGCAAAGCTCGGCCACATCGTGCGCAACGAGTCCGCCCTGGCCGGGTTGCCGGAGCCGACGCTTGCCGTCGAACCCGGCCGCGCCATCGCCGGACCTGGCACGGTGACGCTCTACGAGGTCGGCACCATCAAGGACGTCACGGTGGGTAGCTCGCTGACACGCCGCTACATCAGCGTCGACGGCGGGATGAGCGACAACATCCGCACGTCCCTCTACGGTGCGGAGTACGAAGCCAAGTTGGTTTCGCGAACTTCCGAGGCTGATCCCGTCGTTGCACGTATCGTCGGTAAGCACTGCGAGTCCGGTGACGTGGTCATTCGGGACACCTGGATGCCCGAGGACGTCGGGCCCGGTGATTTACTAGCGGTAGCAGCGACCGGTGCATACTGCTATTCGATGTCGAGCAGGTACAACCTGCTCACCCGCCCAGCCGTGGTGGCGGTGCGTGACGGAGTCTCACGCGTGATTCTGCGGAGGGAAACAGTGGAAGATCTGCTCAGCTTGGAGGTATCGCAGTGACGAGCGAATCGGCGCATCGCGCTATCGGTGTGGCCGTTCTCGGCCTCGGCAACGTCGGGAGCGAGGTCGTCCGGATCATTCGTGAGCAGGCCGAGGAACTCGAAGCTCGCGTCGGCGCCCCGTTGGAACTGCGGGGAGTTGCCGTCCGCCGTATCGGCTCGGACCGCGGAATTCCCGAGGAACTGCAGACGACGGACGCCGAGTCCCTGGTCGGTCGTGACGACGTCGACATCGTGGTCGAGGTGATCGGCGGAATCGAGCTCCCTCGCAAGCTGATTCTCTCTTCCCTCAACTCCGGTAAGTCGGTCGTGACCGCCAACAAGGCGCTGCTCGCGGACCACACCGGTGAATTGGCGGAGGCTGCAGAGGCCAACTCTGTCGACCTGTACTTCGAGGCCGCTGTTGCCGGTGCGATCCCCGTGATCCGCCCGCTCACACAGTCGTTGGCCGGAGACCGTGTCAACAAGGTCGCCGGAATCGTGAACGGCACCACCAACTTCATCCTCTCCGCGATGGACGAGACCGGCGCCGACTACGAGGAGACCCTCGCCGAAGCCGGACGCCTCGGATACGCGGAAGCCGACCCGACCGCGGACGTCGAAGGCTACGACGCCGCGGCGAAGGCTGCGATCCTCGCGTCGATTGCGTTCCACACCCGCGTCACAGCCGCGGACGTGTACCGCGAAGGAATCTCCACGATCACCTCCGCCGACCTGGCGTCGGCGAAGGCACTCGACTGCACGATCAAGTTGCTCTCGATCTGCGAGCGCATCGTCACGCCCAAGGGCAAGGAGCGGATTTCCGCTCGCGTGTACCCGGCGCTGGTTCCGCTCAGCCATCCGCTGGCCTCGGTCAACGGCGCGTTCAACGCCGTTGTCGTGGAAGCAGAGAACGCCGGCCGGCTCATGTTCTACGGCCAGGGCGCTGGCGGCGCCCCCACCGCTTCCGCGGTGATGGGTGACCTGGTGATGGCGGCGCGCAACAAGGTTCACGGCGGCCGCGGCCCCCGCGAGTCCAAGTACGCCAAGCTCAAGGTCGCCCCGATGGGCGACATCCTCACGCGCTACTACGTGAACATGGAGGTCGCGGACAAGGAAGGTGTGCTGTCCGCAGTCGCCGCCGAGTTCGCCAAGCACGGCGTGAGCATCTCCGTCGTCCGCCAGGAGGGCGCCGGCGCCGGCGCGCGTCTGGTGGTCGTCACTCATGTAGCAACCGACGCGGCACTCTCCGAGACCGTGGCGGCCCTCAACGAACTCGAATTCGTCACCGCTGTGACCAGCGTGCTGCGACTGGAAGGCACTGAACAATGACCGGCATCGTCAACCCCGTCCACAAGGCATGGCCGGGTCTCATCGAGGCATACCGGGACCGTCTCGCGATCGGTGACAACTGGAAGACCGTCACCCTGCGCGAAGGCGGCACCCCGCTCCTGCCGGCCGGCCACCTCTCCGAGATCACCGGCTGCGACGTCTACCTCAAGGTCGAGGGTCTCAACCCCACCGGTTCCTTCAAGGACCGCGGCATGACGATGGCCGTCACCGACGCCTTGGCCCGTGGCCAGCGCGCAGTTCTGTGCGCGTCCACCGGCAACACCTCCGCCTCGGCCGCTGCGTATGCAGCCAAGGCAGGCATGACCTGCGCCGTGCTCATCCCGCAGGGCAAGATCGCCATGGGCAAGCTTGCGCAGGCAGTCATGCACGGCGCCAAGATCATTCAGGTCCAGGGCAACTTCGACGACTGCCTCGAACTGGCTCGCAAGACCACGGCGGAATTCCCCACCATCGGTCTGGTCAACTCCGTCAACCCGGTGCGCATCGAAGGTCAGAAGACCGCGGCATTCGAGATCATGGACGTGCTCGGCAAGGCTCCCGACGTGCACGCTCTCCCGGTCGGAAACGCAGGAAACATCACCGCGTACTGGCGCGGATACTCCGAGTACTACGCGGACGGTCTGACCACGGTCAAGCCCCGCATGCTCGGCGTCCAGGCAGCCGGTGCGGCTCCGCTGGTCAACGGCGCACCCGTCAAGGATCCCGAAACCATCGCTACCGCAATCCGAATCGGTTCCCCCGCTTCCTGGAACGGCGCTGTCGCCGCGAAGGAAGAGTCGAACGGTGCGTTCCGTGCCGCCACCGACGAGAAGATCCTCGAGGCTTACCGTCTGATCGCCGCCACCGAGGGCGTCTTCGTCGAACCGGCGTCGGCAGCCAGTGTCGCCGGCCTGCTCGCCGCACGTGCAGAGGGCTGGCTCGAGCCGGGCCTGACCGTCGTGTGCACGGTGACCGGTAACGGTCTCAAGGATCCTGACACGGCTTTGAAGGGTATGCCGAACGTCGAGCCGATCGGTGTCGATCCCGTTGCCGTTGCGGCTGCCCTCGAGCTTGCATAGTGTCCGTGGATTCATCGACCACTCCGCGGAATCCGGTGTCTGACATGACTATAACCCTGCCTATCGGCCTTTCGGTGACTGCTCGCGTCCCGGCCTCGAGTGCAAACTTGGGGCCGGGGTTCGACACCCTCGGTCTGGCGTTGGGGTTGTACGACGAAATCGTGGTCACCACAACGGATTCGGGCCTTCAGATTCGCGTCGAAGGTGAAGGCGCTGCCGACGTACCTTGGGGTCCTTCGCATCTCGTGGTTCGCGCTATCGAGCGCGGTCTCGAAGCGGCCGGGGTGTGGGCCAGTGGCCTGGACGTGTTGTGCCGCAACGCGATCCCGCACTCGCGCGGGTTGGGATCCTCGGCTTCTGCGGCTGTCGGCGGACTGGCAGCAGCCAACGGTCTTGCGCGCGCACTCGATGCCGAGATCGGTTTGACGGAAGAGCAGTTGGTTCAGCTCTCGTCCGAGTTCGAAGGTCACCCGGACAACGCGTCTGCCAGTGTTCTCGGTGGCGCAGTCGTCTCGTGGAGTTGCCCACCGGCCGTCGAAGGCGACGAGCCGATCTACTCCGCGGCGAAACTCGATGTCCATCCCGACATCCGTGCTGTGGCACTGGTTCCCGAGGAGCGGTCGTCCACCGCACACACTCGTGGCCTCCTGCCCGAATTGGTTCCGCACCAGGATGCCTCGTTCAACGCGAGCCGCAGCGCGCTGGCTGTCGTTGCGCTCACTGCTCGGCCCGATCTGTTGATGGCAGCCACCGAGGATCGCCTGCATCAGGCGCAGCGCGCACCCGCACTGCCGCTCACGACGCGATGGATCGGGATCCTGCGCGAGGCGGGCATTGCCGCGACCGTTTCGGGAGCAGGCCCCACCGTGTTGGCGCTCAGCACAGAGCCTTTCCCCGTCGAGCTCGCCGAAGCGGCGCGGGCAGACGGACTACGTGTGCTCGAATTGGACATCGCCGACGGCGTCGAAGTATCCACGACGACGGTCTGATCCCTGCCTTGGTCCTGGTGATCGCCCACTACCGATCGGTAGTGAACTGACACACCCAGTCGTCCAAATTCTTGCCGGACTCAGGTTTGGACGCTATCCTGGGCTATGTCCGTACATCGTGCGCGTCAGTCGCCGGTGCATCACCAGGGGGCAAAACTCCTTCCCAATCGGGGTCCACAGTCCTTGGCATGATTCTCGCAGGCATGATCCTCACGCTTGTACCTTCTCCGAAGGTTTGAATCCTCCGCGGATCGAACACTCAGAGGTTCCATATCTCTGGGGTTCAACACACGGGGGAGTGAATCGTCGACGAAGGCGCGTTGGGCAGGTTTGCGAGCGCATGAAAAGTTTGAGGCGAGAGTTTCCGACAATCATGTGACGGCGGACAAGCCGGCAGTTCTGGACAGCAACCACGTACGGCACCACCGAGTTCGGTATTCAATCGAACTGCGGGACGAACCCTCGACTCTGCGCAGTGCGAGTGAGGGAAGGAAAGGACCTCCGTGACCGATACGGACCTCATCGCCACTTCTGCACCCGCCGGGTCGGAATCAGGCGACAATTCTCAGGCGTCATCTTCAGCATCGAACGGTGCGGTGGCGACCTCCACGAAGCGTGCCGAGACGCGCCGTGGTGCCGGACTCTCCGGCATGGTGCTCACCGAACTCCGCACTCTTGCGGGTGAACTGGGCATCAAAGGCACTTCCGGCATGCGCAAGGGCGACCTGATCGCAGCCATCAAGGAGCGCCAGGGCGGCAGCGCAAAGGCTGCACCCGCACAGAGCGAACTCACTCTCGACGACGCACCCGTTGCGCGCACTCGTGCCAAGAGCGCCCGCGCCGCACGCACCGAAACCCCCGCAGCCGAAACGGCTCCCGCGGCAGAATCCGCTCCTGCCGAGGCAGCGCCTGCGCGTACCGAATCCGCCGAGGATTCCGATCAGAGCGCACCCCGTCGTGGACGTCAGCGTCGCGGCGCCGCTCGTCGTGCAGGTTCACCCGACCAGGGTGAACTGAGCATCGAGCAGGACACTCCTTCGGCAAAGTCCGACGCGGACACCTCGAAGGCTGTCGATACCTCGAAGGTCGCCGAGACCGCCAAGGTTGAGGCCCCGGCCGAGCGTTCTGCGCGCACCGAGGGCAAGTCCGACGCTGATCAGGCTCCCGCCGAGCAGGGCAACGAGCGTCCCCGCCGCGAGCGCAACCGGGACAATCAGGGCCAGCGCGACAATCAGGGCCAGCGCGAGAACCAGGGCCAGCGCGAGAACCAGGGCAACCGGGGTAACCAGGATCGCCAGGACCGTCAGGATCGCGGCAATCAGAACAACGCCGGCCAGAACAACGCCGGTCCGCGTACGGACAACCGCAACAACGGACCGGACGACGACGAAGAGGGTGGACGCGGACGCCGCGGACGCCGTTTCCGCGAGCGCCGTGGCCGTGGTCGCGACCGCGGTGAGGGTGGCGCACCCAACGATTCGCGTGAGACCGAAATCCGCGAGGACGACGTCCTTCAGCCGGTCGCCGGCATCCTCGACGTGCTCGACAATTACGCCTTCGTGCGTACGTCCGGGTACCTCGCCGGTCCCAACGACGTCTACGTCTCCATGAACCTGATCCGCAAGAACGGCCTTCGCCGTGGCGACGCCATCACCGGTGCCGTCCGCGTCTCGCGTGACGGTGAGCAGGGCAGCCAGCGTCAGAAGTTCAACCCGCTGGTCCGCATCGACACGGTCAACGGCGGCGACGTCGAGGCCGCGAAGAAGCGCCCCGAGTTCAACAAGCTCACGCCGCTGTACCCGAACCAGCGTCTGCGCCTCGAGACCGAGCAGCACATTCTCACCACGCGTGTCATCGACCTGGTGATGCCCATCGGTAAGGGCCAGCGCGCCCTCATCGTGAGCCCGCCCAAGGCCGGTAAGACCAGCGTGTTGCAGGCGATCGCGAATGCCGTCGCCACCAACAATCCTGAGTGCTACCTGATGGTCATCCTCGTGGACGAGCGTCCCGAGGAAGTGACCGACATGCAGCGCAGCGTGAAGGGTGAGGTCATTTCCTCCACCTTCGACCGCCCGCCGGGAGATCACACCGCAGTTGCCGAGCTGGCAATCGAGCGTGCGAAGCGCCTGGTCGAGATGGGTAAGGACGTCGTCGTATTGCTCGACTCCATCACGCGTCTGGGTCGTGCGTACAACAACTCCTCGCCGGCGTCCGGACGCATCCTCTCCGGTGGTGTCGACTCGACGGCGCTCTACCCGCCGAAGCGTTTCCTCGGCGCTGCCCGCAACATCGAGAACGGCGGATCGCTCACCATCATCGCCACCGCGATGGTCGAGACCGGATCCACCGGCGACACCGTGATCTTCGAAGAGTTCAAGGGCACCGGCAACGCCGAGCTCAAGCTCGATCGCAAGATCGCCGAACGCCGCGTGTTCCCGGCCGTGGACGTCAACCCGTCCAGCACGCGTAAGGACGAGCTGCTCCTGAGCCCGGACGAAGCTGCTGTGCTGCACAAGCTCCGCCGCGTCCTGTCCGGTCTGGACTCGCATCAGGCCATCGATCTGCTGATCGATCGACTGAAGAAGAGCAAGAACAACCTCGAGTTCCTGATGCAGGTCTCCAAGACCGCACCGGGTGCGATCGACGACTGATCGACTCGACGTAAAAAGGCCCACAACCAGCTGGTTGTGGGCCTTTTGCGTGGGCGGAACAAAACCGAGGGGCAGTGCGTTGACAACTTCGTACAGCCACCCCGAGGCGTGCGAGACGCGGATTATCTGGTGAGGTACCGCATCTGGCATACTGAACGGCCGAGTCCGGTTCCGGTTCACGATGTCGATTGGCGACGTCGACCCGGCGACCATTGAAAGGGACACCATGAAGGCAGGAATCCACCCAACCTACGTAGCGACCACCGTCGTCTGCGGTTGCGGTAACACGTTCGAGACCCACAGCACCAAGGAGTCCGGACGCATCAACGTCGAGGTTTGCTCGCAGTGCCACCCGTTCTACACGGGCAAGCAGAAGATTCTCGACACCGGTGGACGCGTCGCTCGCTTCGAGGCTCGCTACGGCAAGCGCGCAGACAGCAAGGTCCCGGCCACCGAGTCCTAGCTGTTCCGCCGACGCCCGATCTGCCATGCGCAGATCGGGCGTCGGCTTTTTTGTGCCTGCACTCGGTTTGCGCGTTTCCCGGGTCCCGGCGTCGAAATACCTTCAAGCGCGCACCGTAGGAATCGAAACTCAGAGCGGAGCGAACCATGGCAGGCGCAACCCAGCCCTCGGCCATCGACGACATCTTGGCGGAGCACGCCGGTCTCGAAGCGCAGATGTCCGATCCGGCGCTGCACAACGACCCTGCCGCTGCCAGGCGCGTCGGTAAGCGGTTCTCCGAGCTCTCGCCGATCATGTCGACGTACAACAAGCTCACGGCTGCGCAGGACGATCTGGAAGCTGCGCGCGAACTCGCCGCCGACGATTCCAGCTTCGCCGCCGAGATCCCCGATCTCGAAGCCGAGGTCGCGCAGCTCGAGCAGACGCTGACCGATCAGTTGGCGCCGCGTGATCCGCATGACGGCGACGACATCGTCCTCGAAGTGAAGTCCGGTGAGGGCGGCGAAGAATCCGCGCTCTTCGCCTCGGACCTGGCCCGCATGTACGTCCGCTACGCGGAACGGCACGGCTGGCGCGTCGAGATCCTCGACGCGACGGTCTCCGATCTCGGCGGATACAAGGAAGCCACGCTGTCGATCAAGAGCAAGTCAGACACCCCGGACGGAGTGTGGGCGAGGCTCAAGTTCGAGGGCGGGGTTCACCGCGTCCAGCGAGTGCCCGTCACCGAATCCCAGGGACGCGTTCACACTTCGGCCGCCGGCGTTCTGGTCTACCCGGAGCCCGAAGAGGTCGAGCAGGTCCAGATCGACGAGAGTGACCTGCGTATCGACGTCTACCGTTCGTCCGGCAAGGGCGGTCAGGGCGTCAACACCACCGACTCCGCGGTTCGAATCACGCACCTTCCGACCGGCATCGTCGTCACCTGCCAGAACGAGCGCTCGCAGCTCCAGAACAAGGCGCGTGCCATGCAGGTGCTTGCAGCCCGTTTGCAGGTAGTCGCCGAGGAAGCCGCGGACGCAGAAGCGTCGGCAGGTCGCCAGAGTCAGGTTCGGACGGTGGACCGTTCGGAGCGCATCCGCACCTACAACTTCCCTGAGAACCGCATCACCGATCACCGCATCGGATTCAAGTCGCACAACCTCGACGCAGTGCTCGACGGTGAGCTCGACGCACTTCTCGACGCATTGGGCAAGGCGGACCGAGAGGCGCGTCTCGCGGCCGAGTAGATGCAGACCATGACTGACCTCCATCCCGCCGGGAACTCGGTGAACCGCGTGTCGGTCGAGCGTGGCAGGCTGTACCCGTGAGTCGACTTCCACTTCGTTTGGCGCTGATCGAAGCTGCAAAACAGCTCGACGCCGCAGGTGTGCCCAGCCCACGCACCGACGCCGAGTTGTTGGCATCCCACCTGCTCGGCGTCGAACGCACGCGTCTCGGGCTGATTCCGTTGGTCGATCCCGAGGTCATCGCGGCGTTCGACGAGTTGGTTGCGCAACGCGTGAAGCGGATTCCGTTGCAGCACATCATCGGAGTCGCATCGATGGGCAACATCGACGTCGCTGTCGGTCCGGGTGTCTTCATTCCGCGGCCCGAAACCGAATTGCTCATGGGTTGGGCGCTCTCGTTCCTCGAAGGTTGCGGAAGCAAGCCGCCGGTAGTTCTGGACCTGTGCACGGGATCGGGTGTACTCGCGCTGTCCATCGCCGAGGCCCGTCCAGACGCCGTCGTTCACGCCGTGGAGAAAGAGCCCGCCGCGTTGGCGTGGGCGCGTCGTAATGCTGCCGACCGCGAGGCCGCCGGTGATACACCGATCCATCTGCATCAGGGCGATGTCACTGATCGGAACCTGTTGCCAGGGCTCGAGGGCGGCGTCGATCTGGTCGTGTCCAATCCGCCGTACATCCCCGAAGGCGCGCAATTGCAGCCTGAGGTCATGGATTACGACCCGCACACCGCGTTGTTCGGTGGCGCCGACGGTCTGTCCGTCATCAAACCCATGATCAGCAACATCGCGAGGTGGCTTCGAATCGGCGGCGCGGCAGGCATCGAGCACGACGACACCAACGGCGACGGCGTCGCTGCGCTGTTCTCGGCGCGCCGGGTATTCGGCGACGTTGCACAGCATCCCGATCTTGCCGGTCGTCCGCGTTTCGTCGTCGCGAGACGTGTCGCCACCGACGTGGAAGCGCAGCGGAATCGAACGCCCGAAGTGCAGAGTGAAAGGATGGCTGAGTGAGCACCGTGTACGACTGCAGTCAGACAGATTCCCGAACCGCAGGCTTGGCCGCCGCGAAGAACGCGCTCAAGGCCGGCCGACTCGTAGTTCTCCCTACCGACACCCTTTACGGACTCGCCGCGGACGCGTTCGACAGCGAAGCTGTCACGAGTCTGTTGCGCGCCAAGGGACGCGGGCGAGACATGCCCGTCCCGGTACTGGTCGGATCGTGGAACACCATCGACGGGCTCGTCTACAGCGTGCGCCCCCAGGCGCGGGATCTGATCCGCGCGTTCTGGCCCGGCGGACTGAGCTTGGTCGTCGAGCAGGCGCCTTCACTTGCCTGGGACCTCGGTGATACCCGCGGAACCGTCATGCTCCGCATGCCGCTGCACCCGGTTGCCCTCGAACTGTTGCGCGATGTCGGACCGCTTGCCGTCTCGAGCGCCAACATTTCGGGGCGTCCGCCGGCAACTACCGTCGAGGAAGCCCGAGATCAGCTCGGCGGATCTGCCAGCGTGTATCTCGACGGAGGCAAGGCCGAACACGCCGTTGCTTCCACGATCGTCGACCTGACCGGCAATTCACCGCGTATCTTGCGAGTGGGTGCCGTCTCGGCAGAATCCATCGCCGAGGTATTGGGCACCAGTCCGGAAAGCCTCGTAGAGGGAGTTTCGTAACGATGGTCGGCGCCGGCGGCGAGCGCGCGGGGGAATCCACGTATTGGGGACCGGATTTCGGTGAGCTTGCCACGGCGGACCCCGAGATCGCGGCTGTTGCGCTGGCCGAACTCGAGCGTCAGCGCGGCGGGCTTCAACTCATCGCGAGCGAGAACTTCACCAGCCCCTCGGTACTGGCTGCCTTGGGTTCGACCCTGAGCAACAAGTACGCCGAGGGCTATCCGGGTCGGCGTTACTACGGCGGGTGCGAGTACGTCGACGTAGCCGAGAATCTGGCGATCGACCGGGCAAAGGCACTGTTCGGCGCCGAGCACGTCAACGTCCAGCCGCATTCGGGGGCCACCGCGAATCTCGCGGTGTACGCCGCATTCGCCAAGCCCGGCGACACCGTATTGGCGATGAGTTTGCCGCACGGTGGGCATCTGACTCACGGGTCTCGGGTCAGCTTTTCGGGGCAGTGGTTCACCACCGTTCCCTATCACGTCGATTCGGCCACCGAATTGATCGACTACGACGAGGTTCGCACCCTGGCTCTGGCGCGCAAACCGAAAATCATCATCGCCGGCGCGACCGCGTACTCCCGAACCATCGACTTCGCAGCCTTCCGGTCGATCGCGGACGAGGTCGGTGCGATCCTGTGGGTCGATGCCGCCCACTTCATCGGACTCGTGGCAGGCCGGGCGATACCGTCGTGTGTTCCGTATGCCGACGTGGTCTCCGCGACGACGCACAAGGTCCTCAGAGGCCCGCGCGGCGGAATGATCTTGTGCCGCAGCGAGCATGCCACGGCTGTCGATCGCGCGGTGTTCCCCTTCATTCAAGGCGGCCCGATGATGCATGCGATCGCTGCGAAGGCGGTTGCCTTCAAAGAAGCGTCGACGCCGGAATATCGTTGGTATGCACAGGAAGTGGTTGCCAATGCGTCGGCGCTCGCGCAGTCGTTGGAAGCTCGCGGCCTGCGCACCGTGTCCGGTGGAACCGACACGCATCTGGCGCTTCTCGATCTGCGCGCAAGCGGTGTCACCGGCGTCGACGCCGAGCGTAGGTGCGGACTGGCTTCGATCACGCTCAACAAGAACGCGATTCCGTTCGATCCGCAGTCGCCGGCCGTCACGTCCGGAATCCGCGTCGGATCCGCGGCCGTGACGACCCAGGGGTTCAACAGTTCCGACATGAGCGTCGTGGGGGAGTTGATCGCGCGTGCAGTCGTAGCGGATCCAGCCACCACGTCAGGGGAGGCCGAGTTGGCATCGGTTGCCGACGGCGTTCGCGAACTGGTACGGGCAAAACCTGCCTATCCCCGCCGGACGGGTGATCTCGCGCAGTGATCACTTCGTACGAGGCGACCACATATCTGGCACAGGGTGGCGGGGGAGCGGGTGTGCCCATCCGTGAACTGTTGCTCGTGCTGTGTACGGCGGCGGTAGTGACATACCTGGCGACTGGCGCAGTCCGGTTGTTGGCGCTGCGGTTCGGCGCAGTCGCGATTCCTCGTGATCGGGACGTTCACGTCGAGCCGATTCCGCGCCTCGGTGGCGTCGGAATGTATATCGGCATGGTTGTCGGTCTGCTGTTTGCGCAGCAATTACCGGCGCTCACAAGAGGTTTCGGCTTCGGTAGTCCAGATGTACACGCTGCGCTCGTAGCGGGCGCCGTCATCGTCCTCGTGGGCGTGATCGACGACAGGTGGGGCCTCGACGCTCTCACCAAGTTCGTGGGTCAGGTGACTGCTGCCGGAGTGCTTGTGGTGATGGGCGTCAGTTGGTTCATCATCTACAACCCTTTCGGTGGTGACGGTGGGTCCACGATCATCCTCGATCAGATTCAATCGGGACTGTTCACGGTGGCTATCGCCGTGGCGACCATCAACGCGATGAACTTCGTCGACGGTCTCGACGGATTGGCCGCCGGTTTGGGCCTCATCGCGGCCTTGGCGATCCTCATCTTCTCGATCGGTCTGCTCCACGATCAGGGCGGCGACGCGAGTGTCTACCCGCCGGCGATGATCGCGGCGGCCTTGGCAGGCGCTTGTCTCGGTTTTCTTCCGCATAACTTCAATCCAGCGCGCATTTTCATGGGCGATTCCGGGTCGATGTTGATCGGTCTCATGCTTGCCGCGATCTCCACCAGTGCATCCGGTCGTATTCCGCTCACTGCTTACGGAACCCGCGACCTGGTCGGCCTCCTCGCGCCGTTGTTGCTGGTCGGTGCTGTGATGTTCATCCCGATGCTGGACATGCTCCTGGCCGTGATCCGCCGGACTAAAGCGGGCGTCAGTCCGTTCAGTCCGGACAAGATGCACCTGCATCATCGCCTCCTGCAAATCGGACACACGCACCGACGGGTTGTGCTGGTCATCTACCTGTGGGTCAGCGTTCTGGCTTTCGGTGCCGTCGGATCCTCGCTGCTCAATCGACAGCTGGTTGTCGTACTGGTTGCGGCCGGGTTGGTCATTGCCTTGTTCTTCACGGCGGTGCCGTCCCTGATCGATCGCAAGCAACAGCGTCGCTAGCCAAGTTTCCCGATCCATTACCCTTGGGCATCGTGACGAACACGCCGCAGCCTGTACCTGCCTCGCAACCCATCCCTGATTCGACCGCCGCCATGAAGTCGGCCGTGAAGTGGGGTGTGATGGGGCTGATCGCGCTGGCCGTGGTCGGCGCGCTCCTGGGCGGGCTCTTCGCCGGCAAGGAAGGCGTCTACGGAGCCCTGATAGGCGCAGCCGTCGGCGGCGGGTTCATCCTGTTCACGGCGCTGGGCGTGCTACTCACAGCGAAGTTGCCTGCGCTCACGGCCGGCGCAGTTCTTCTCGGCACGTGGCTGCTGAAGATGATTCTCGCGATGGTTGTTCTCTTTGTCCTCTCGGACATGGATTTCTACAACAAGACCGCTCTCGTCCTGGTCATCATCATGTCGCTGGTCGTCGTGCTCGGCGCGGAGACATACGGCGTTCTCGGAACCAAAACTCCGTACGTCGATCCCACTCCCAGCAGCAACGTCGACGACGACGAGTAGTACTACAAGAGGTAACTAATCGGACTTCCAGGTACCCCATCTACACAATGTCGTAGATGACTTGATAAGGTTCGGTTCAAGCGAGAGCAATGGTGGGCCGAGTAACACTCAGCCGACGATGCCATGTGCTCGCAGGTGGTCGAAATTCTGACCACTGAGTCGACGAGAGTCGCCGACACCGACAGACGCCAGGCCCCTCTAGGGTTCTCCAGCTGCTGACGAATGCGCGAGTCGAACTTGTCGACTTGTAGATCGTCAATGTCCGATCGAACCGCAGTCAATGATGGCTGCGGACCGACTACGGGAGAGAACGCTGAGCGTCACCACCCTGGCCGCGGATGAATTCCATGCGCCGTCACTAGACGATTTTTTCCCGCCCTCCGTGTTGATTCACGCGGGCCCCTTCGAGCTCGACCGTCTGATGCTGATTCGTCTGCTGATGTCGGTGCTGGTCGCAGCCTTCTTCGTGATCGCGATGCGCAGCCCTCGATTGGTTCCCCGTGGGATGCAGAACGCCGCTGAGCTTGCGCTCGACTTCGTTCGTATCAACATCGCCGAGGAGATCCTGGGCAAGGAACAGGGCAAGCGCTTCCTGCCGGTCATCACGACGATCTTCTTCATCGTGGTCGCCAGCAACATGGCCAGCATCATTCCTTTCCTGAACATCTCGCCGAACGCACGAATCGGTATGCCCCTGGTACTCGCGGCGCTCGCCTACATCGTGTTCAACTACGTCGGAATCAAGAAGTACGGCTTCTTCAAGTACGTCAAGAGCAGCATCGTCGTTCCCGGCGTTCCGCTGCCCCTGCACTTCTTGTTGGTGCCCATCGAGTTCATCTCGACCTTCATCCTGCGCCCGTTCACGCTGATGGTTCGTCTCATGGCCAACATGTTGGCCGGCCACATCCTGCTGGTGCTGTTCTTCAGCGCGACGAACTACTTCTTCTTCGTGTCCGGCGGATTCCAGGCGATCTTCGGCGTTCCGTCGATCATCGCCGGTATCGCATTCACGTTCTTCGAGCTGCTGGTCATCTTCCTGCAGGCTTACGTGTTCGCGTTGCTGACCGCGGTGTACATCGAATTGGCGCTCCACGCCGACGAGCACTGACCTTTTACCTCCTCACCAGCTACACCAAGAACTGAGCCTCTTGCCGAATCCGGCAGAGGTCAACAGAAAGGGAATGGAACACCATGAGCATCGCTTACCTCGCTCAGGAAGTTGTCGAGACCAAGTCGCGCGGCTACGGAGCCATCGGCTACGGCCTCGCAGCAATCGGCCCCGGCATCGGCGTGGGCATCGTTGTGGGCAAGGCAATCGAAGGCATGGTCCGCCAGCCCGAGATGGCCGGCCAGGTTCGTACCACCATGTTCCTCGGTATTGCATTCACCGAGGCCCTCGCATTGATCGGCCTTGTCGCCGGTTTCATTTTCTAAGACAGACATGGGAGCCACCTTCGCAGTGCTCGCGGCAACAGAGGAGACACACAATCCTCTCTTGCCCGAGACATACGACATCGTGTGGTCCGCGGTTGCGCTCGTCGTAGTCGGTTTTGTCTTCTGGAAGCTCGTTCTTCCGAAGTTCCAGAAGGTCTTGGCCGAACGCACCGAGCAGATCGAGGGCGGCATCAAGAAGGCCGAAGACGCACAGGCAGAGGCAGCGGCCGCGCTCGAGCAGTACCGCGCGCAGCTCGCCGAAGCTCGTACCGAGGCAGCGCAGATCCGTGAGGAAGCGCGTACCCAGGGTCAGCAGATCATCGCTGACATGAAGGTTCAGGCGCAGGACGAGAGCGACCGCATCGTGGCCGCAGGCCACAGCCAGCTCGTCGCCCAGCGTCAGCAGATCGTCGCTGAGCTCCGCTCGGATCTCGGCAAGACCGCTGTAGACCTGGCCGAGAAGGTCATCGGGGAGTCTCTCGCCGACGACGTGAAGCGCGCCGGAACGGTTGATCGTTTCCTCAACGAGCTCGACACCGTCAGCGCTGATTCAGCCAGGAAGTGAGCAACATGTACGCAGCGAGCCGTGAAGCCTTGGCGCAGACTCGTTCTGCGCTGAGCAGTGCCCTGGGCGCCGTCTCTGCAGGAGCCGCAACTGCTGCTTCTGCTCAGGCTGGGTCCGAGCTCTTCTCGGTGGTCGAGGTACTCGACGGCCAGCGCGCTCTTCGCAGCGCGCTGGCTGACGCTTCGGCACCGGCCGCTGGTCGCCAGGCTTTGGCAGAGCAGTTGTTCTCCGGAAAGGTCGGCGCCGAGGCGCTCGCCACCGTGAAGGCAGCTGCAGGCCAGGACTGGTCTGCGGCCCGCGACTTGGTCAACTCGCTCGAACTGCTCGGACGCGAAGCTCTGCTCCGCGCCGCAGCCGATCAGAGCCAGTTGGACACCGTTGAGGACGAGCTCTTCCGTCTCGGTCGCATCGTGGCAGGGGATCCCAGCCTGGAGCAGACGCTCTCGGATCTGTCGGTTCCCGCAGCCCGCAAGCGTGAGTTCCTCTCCCGCTTGCTCTACGGCAAGGTCACTGCGGTCACCGAGGCACTCGCCGGACAGGCCGTCGGCCGGTTGAAGTCTGCACCCGCAGACACTTTCGATCAGCTGTCGAATCTTGCCGCAGCGCAGCGCGATACCACCGTTGCTCACGTTCGCAGCGCCTCGGCGTTGAGCTCGGAGCAGTCGGATCGCTTGGCCAGCACTCTTACCCGCACCTACGGGAAGCCGGTAGCAGTACACGTCGAGGTTGATCCAGAACTCCTCAGCGGCTTGGTCGTCCGGGTGGGCGACGAGGTTATCGACGGCAGCGCAGCGGGTCGACTCGCAGCACTGCGGAAGAACCTCAAGTAGTCCTTCAGCCGAACACATACTCCAGATCTTTTCGAAGACCAGACACCGAGAGCAGGAAAAACATGGCGGAGCTGACGATCTCCTCCGACGAGATCCGTAGCGCGATCGACAACTACACCGCGAGCTACTCCCCGGAGGCCTCCCGTGAGGAGGTCGGCACAGTGACCGACACCAGTGACGGCATTGCGCACGTCTCTGGCCTGCCTTCGGCTATGTCCAACGAGCTGTTGGAGTTCCCCGGTGGAATCGTCGGCGTCGCGCTCAACCTGGATGCCACCGAAATCGGTGCCGTCATCCTTGGCGATTACCAGAACATTCAAGAAGGCCAGGAAGTAAAGCGCACGGGCGACGTTCTGTCGGTTCCCGTCGGCGATGCTTTCCTCGGCCGCGTCATCGACCCGCTGGGTGCGCCTATCGACGGCCTCGGCGAGATCGAGAGCACCGAGAATCGTGCACTCGAGCTCCAGGCCGCTTCGGTGCTCGAGCGCCAGCCGGTCGAAGAGCCGCTCCAGACCGGTATCAAGGCTATCGACGCCATGACCCCGATCGGCCGCGGCCAGCGCCAGCTCATCATCGGCGACCGCAAGACCGGCAAGACCGCGGTCTGCATCGACGCCATCCTGAACCAGAAGGCCAACTGGGATTCCGGCGATGTCAACAAGCAGGTGCGCTGCATCTACGTTGCCATCGGTCAGAAGGGTTCCACCATCGCGGGCGTCAAGGCTGCCCTCGAGGAGAAGGGCGCGATGGAGTACACCACCATCGTTGCTGCTCCGGCCTCTGATTCCGCAGGCTTCAAGTGGCTCGCACCGTACACCGGCTCGGCCATCGGCCAGCACTGGATGTACCAGGGCAAGCACGTTCTGGTCGTGTTCGACGACCTGACCAAGCAGGCAGAGGCGTACCGCGCCATCTCGCTGCTGCTGCGTCGCCCGCCGGGACGCGAGGCTTACCCCGGTGACGTCTTCTACTTGCACTCCCGTCTGCTGGAGCGTTCGGCGAAGCTGTCCGACGCACTCGGCGGCGGCTCGCTGACGGCTCTGCCGATCATCGAGACCAAGGCGAATGACGTCTCGGCGTACATCCCGACCAACGTCATCTCCATCACCGACGGTCAGGTGTTCCTCGAGTCCGACCTGTTCAACAAGGGCGTTCGCCCCGCGATCAACGTCGGTATCTCGGTCTCCCGCGTCGGTGGCGCTGCACAGACCAAGGGCATGAAGAAGGTTTCCGGTTCGCTGCGTCTGGAACTGGCTCAGTTCCGTGAGCTCGAAGCGTTCTCCGCTTTCGCATCCGACCTCGACGCTGCCTCCAAGGCTCAGCTCGAGCGCGGTGCCCGTCTGGTCGAGCTGCTCAAGCAGGATCAGTACAGCCCGATCCCTGTCGAGGACCAGATCGTCTCGATCTACCTCGCCGGCGAAGGCATCTTCGACAGCGTTCCGATCGGTGACGTCCGTCGCTTCGAGAAGGAACTGCTCGAAGACCTCAAGCACTCGGCTGCTGGCGTCTACTCCAGCATCAACGGCGGTAAGGCACTCGATGCCGACAACGCTGCTGCGCTGATCGCTGCAACGAACAAGTTCAAGGAAGGCTTCATCGCATCCGACGGAAGCCGGGTCGTGAACGAGGCCGAGGCTGACGCTTTGGGCGCCGACGAGGTCGAGAACGAGCAGATCAACGTCAAGCGCAAGACCGTCAGCAAGTGACGTACGCGCCCATGACACTGCGAATTCCGAAGGGAGAGTGATTGATCGATGGCGAGCATTCTCGAATTGCGGTCTCGTATCAAGTCGGTCAACTCGACCAAGAAGATCACCAAGGCACAGGAACTGATCGCGACTTCGCGTATCACCAAGGCTCAGATTCGCGTCGCCGCGTCCAAGCCGTATGCCGAGGAGATCACGAAGGTACTCACCGAATTGGCGAGTGCGTCTGCTTCGCTCGATCACCCGTTGCTCAACGAGCGCCCGGAGCCCAAGCGGGCTGCGGTCCTCGTTGTCACCAGTGACCGCGGCATGTGTGGTGGCTACAACTCCAACGTCCTCAAGCAGGCAGAAGAGCTCATGGCTCTCCTCCGCAGCGAGGGCAAGGAGCCGGTCGTGTACGTGCTCGGTTCCAAGGGACTCGGCTACTACACGTTCCGCGGCCGCGACATCGGTGCTGCGTGGACGGGCTTCTCGCAGGATCCGGGTTACTCGGATGCAGCGAAGGCCAGCCGCCACCTGGTGGAGCTGTTCATGGCTGGTTCGGGTAACCAGGTTGCCGCTCCGAACGGTGAAGGCACGATCGAGGGCGTCGACGAACTCCATATCGTCTACACCCGCTTCGTGTCGATGCTGACGCAGACTCCCGAGGTTCGCCGTATGGCTCCTCTCGAGGTCTTCGTGTCGGAAGAGCGCATCGAACTCGGTGACGACATGCTGACCAACGGCCACGACGACGACCATGACAATGGCCCCGTCGCGGACTTCAGCTTCGAGCCCGAGCCCGAGAAGCTTCTCGGTGCTCTTCTCCCGAAGTACGTCAGCACTCGTATCTTCTCGTCGCTTCTCGATGCTGCGGCATCGGAGTCGGCAGCCCGTCGTACCGCCATGAAGGCCGCGACGGACAACGCAAACGAACTGGTGAACACGTTGAGCCGTCAGGCCAACCAGGCTCGCCAGGCCCAGATCACCCAGGAAATCAGCGAGATCGTCGGCGGCGCCAACGCGCTCGCCTCGAGCGCAGGAAGTGACTAGCACATGACCGCAGCAGTAACCGAAAACAACGGGGCAGGTTCGGCTTCGGCCGTAGCCGGCCGCGTCGTGCGGGTCATCGGTCCCGTCGTGGACGTTGAATTCCCGCGTGGCGCTGTTCCTGAACTGTTCAACGCCCTGAACGCCGAGATCACGCTTCCCTCGGTCGCCAAGACGCTGACGCTCGAGGTTGCACAGCACCTCGGTGACAACCTGGTCCGCACCGTCTCCATGCAGCCCACCGACGGCCTCGTCCGCGGCACTGCAGTGACCGACTCGGGCAAGCCGATCTCGGTTCCCGTCGGTGACGTCGTCAAGGGCCACGTGTTCAACGCCCTGGGCGATTGTCTCGACACCCCCGGCCTCGGCCGCGACGGCGAGCAGTGGGGCATCCACCGCAAGCCACCAGCCTTCGATCAGCTCGAAGGTAAGACCGAGATCCTCGAGACCGGCATCAAGGTCATCGACCTTCTCACCCCGTACGTCAAGGGTGGAAAGATCGGCCTGTTCGGTGGCGCCGGCGTCGGCAAGACCGTTCTGATCCAGGAAATGATCACGCGTATCGCTCGCGAGTTCTCGGGCACCTCGGTGTTCGCAGGCGTCGGTGAGCGTACCCGTGAGGGCACCGACCTCCACCTGGAAATGGAAGAGATGGGCGTCCTCCAGGACACCGCCCTTGTCTTCGGCCAGATGGACGAGCCGCCCGGAACGCGTATGCGCGTCGCCCTGTCCGCACTGACGATGGCGGAGTACTTCCGCGACGTTCAGGGCCAGGACGTCCTGTTGTTCATCGACAACATCTTCCGCTTCACGCAGGCAGGTTCCGAGGTTTCCACCCTCCTCGGCCGTATGCCTTCGGCAGTGGGCTACCAGCCCACGCTGGCGGACGAGATGGGTGAGCTCCAGGAGCGCATCACCTCGACCCGCGGTCGCTCGATCACCTCGCTGCAGGCTATTTACGTGCCCGCCGACGACTACACCGACCCCGCGCCGGCTACGACGTTCGCGCACCTCGATGCCACCACCGAGCTCTCGCGCCCGATTTCGCAGATGGGTATCTACCCCGCTGTGGATCCGCTGAGCTCGACCTCCCGCATCCTGGAGCCCGGCATCGTCGGTGCCGAGCACTTCCGCGTTGCCAACGAGGTCAAGCGCATCCTGCAGAAGTACAAGGAACTGCAGGACATCATCGCCATCCTCGGTATGGACGAGCTTCAGGAAGAGGACAAGGTCCTCGTCGGCCGCGCCCGTCGTATCCAGAAGTTCCTCGGCCAGAACTTCATCGTTGCCGAGAAGTTCACCGGTGAGCCCGGCTCCGTCGTGCCGCTCCGCGACACGATCGAAGCCTTCGACCGCGTCTGCAAGGGCGAGTTCGATCACCTGCCCGAGCAGGCATTCAACAGCTGCGGTGGACTCGACGACGTCGAGGCTGCAGCCAAGAAGATGGCCGGGAAGTAGTCCACGATGGCTGAGATGACCGTAGAACTCGTTGCCGTCGAGCAGCGCTTGTGGTCTGGTTCGGCGACGCTGGTCAGCGCTCAGACCACTGAGGGCGAAATCGGCATCATGCCCGGGCATGAGCCGGTCCTCGGCCAGCTGATCGAGGGCGGAACCGTGTCGATCACCCCGGTCGACGGCGAGCGTATCGTTGCTGCAGTACACGGAGGGTTCCTCTCCGTCACTGCGACGACGGTGACGATTCTTGCCGAGTCCGCGGACATGGCACAGGACATCGACGTCGAGGCAGCCAAGGCTGTCTTGGCCGAGAACTCGGGCGACCTCGAAGCGATTGCGGTCGCCAAGGGTCAGCTCCGGGCCGTCGAGCGCGCGTAAGTTACTCGAGTAAAGCCGCGACGGGAGCCGACGAACAGTGACATTCGGAATGACTGTGTTGATCATTCTGGTTGTGCTGCTCGCGGTTCTCGTCGCGGCTTTTCTGTATCGTCTGCTGGTTCTACGTCGCGGCGGTACCGCTGCACTGCTTCGTGTTCTGCCATCCCCGGGGGACAGCGGGTGGCGTCACGGAATCATTCGCTACGGCGAAAGCACCTTCGTCTTTTTCAAACTGTCGAGTCTGCGGCCGGGCCCGGACTCCAGGATTGATCGTCAAGGAATCGAGGTCGAGAGCCGTCGCTCTCCCTCGGGTACCGAATTCGACATCATGAGCGACGACATCGTCGTGGTCAAGGTCAACGACGGATCGTCGGCCTACGAAATCGCCTTGGACAGTGGAGCATTGACAGCATTCCTGTCCTGGGTCGAATCACGGCCGGACGGGCGCGCCCGTAGGCGACGCACCGCCTGACCGGTCCCGCTCAAGCCCCGGCGCCGGGCTTCCAGAGCACATCGCCTTCAGGATTTGCCACTCTTCCCATGATGAAGAGCAGATCCGACAATCTGTTGAGATATTTCGCGGGGAGGACGCTGGTGTCTTCCGGGTTCGCATCGATGGCGGACCAGGCCGCACGCTCCGCACGCCGCGAGACGGTTCTTGCTACGTGAAGCAGGGCACCCAGGGCAGTTCCGCCGGGCAGAATGAACGAATTCAACGGTGCCAGTTGCTCATTGAGCTCATCGCACCATCCTTCGAGTCGATCGATATAGGCCTGAGTCACTCGCAGCGGTGGGTACTTCGGGTTCTCGACGACAGGGGTGGACAGGTCGGCCCCCGCGTCGAAGAGGTCGTTCTGGATCTGGCGCAGCATCGCGAGCAGATTCTCCGGGGGTGTGCCGAGGGCAACGGCCACACCGATCGCCGCGTTGGTCTCGTCGCAATCCGCGTAGGCGATCAGACGCGGATCGTTCTTGGAGACTCGCGAAAAATCACTGAGGCCGGTGGTCCCGTCGTCGCCGGTCCGGGTGTAGATCTTCGTCAGGTGAACAGACATAGGGCTACGGTACCGGCGCGGGGCCGACGAGGTTGTGGCTCTAGGCTGTGAACCGTGAGTGAGCACTTTCTTGTGACCGGGGGTAACCGCCTCGAAGGTGAAGTACTGGTGGGAGGGGCCAAGAACAGTGTGCTGAAGCTGATGGCCGCTGCACTGTTGGCCGAAGGCACCACTGTGGTGACCAACTGCCCGGACATTCTCGACGTGCCCCTGATGGCGGACGTCTTGCGAGGGCTGGGCTGCGAGGTCGAACTCGAAGACTCCGAAGTGCGGATCACGACGCCGGCCGAGCCGAAATATCACGCTGATTTTGACGCGGTGAAGCAGTTTCGGGCGTCGGTGTGTGTGCTTGGTCCGCTGGTTGCGCGTTGTCGACGCGCTGTTGTCGCACTTCCTGGCGGCGATGCGATCGGTTCGAGGCCACTCGACATGCACCAATCCGGGCTCCGCCTGTTGGGCGCGCGTAGCGAAATCGAACACGGATGTGTCGTTGCCGAGGCAGACGACCTTCACGGCGCGAACATTCGCCTGGTTTTCCCGTCTGTGGGTGCAACCGAGAACATCTTGATGGCAGCAGTGCTCGCCCGAGGTGAAACGGTGATCGACAACGCTGCACGTGAGCCCGAGATCGTGGATCTCTGCAACATGCTCAACGAAATGGGCGCCAAGGTATCGGGCGGCGGAACTTCGACGCTCACCATTCAAGGCGTCCGCAAGTTGGAACCGACTACGCACCGTGTCATCGGTGACCGCATCGTTGCCGCAACATGGGGTGTCGCTGCCTCCATGACCAGGGGTGACGTCCGCGTTCGCGGGGTGAACCACAAGCATCTCGGGTTGGTCCTCGACAAGCTTCGGACAGCCGGCGCGGAGGTGACTCCCGAGGTAGACGGTTTCCGTGTCATCCAGCGTGAACGGCCTAAGGCGGTCAATTTCGCAACCTTGCCTTACCCCGGATTCCCCACCGACCTGCAGCCGATGGCAATCGGCTTGGCTGCGGTTGCCGAGGGCACGTCGATGATCACCGAGAACGTATTCGAATCGCGTTTCCGATTTGTCGAGGAAATGATCCGACTCGGCGCCGACGCTCGTACTGACGGTCACCACGCGGTGATCCGCGGAGTTCCAGTGCTGTCGAGTGCGCCGGTGTGGTCTTCGGACATTCGGGCAGGCGCCGGGCTCGTGCTTGCCGGGTTGGTCGCGGACGGAACCACCGAAGTCCACGACATCTTCCACATCGACCGTGGGTACCCGCGTTTCGTCGAGAATCTTCGTGGACTCGGGGGAGTGATCGAGCGGGTGGGCTCCGAATAGGTTCGGTGCTCGGCGTCACACTCGGGCCTATTCGCGATTGGCGGAAAGGCTTAACTGTCTGACCTGGCCTTGGCTAGTGAATCGGTGTTGTGACCAGGCGATTTGTGAATTGATTGAAGGTTCGCGTAACTTATTCCAAGTCAGAGCGACACGGACACCGACTCCCGCCTTCACGGCGAGTGACACGAGGTTGTACGAAGTGCCTGACCAAATTTCGAAGTAGTTTCCATCGTGTATGGTTATGCTTCACCTCCAGTTCTTCCTCGAATGTTCAGCGGTTTGCGCCGATGATCATGATGGGATAGGCTGGAAAAGTTGCCCCGGAGCGGCGGCCATAGGGTCGTGGTGATGGTGTGTGCGTGTTCTTTGAGAACTCAACAGTGTGTCGATGAATGTCAGTGCCAAATATTTTTTGGTACTTCACATCCGCGAATGATCAACCGCCTCTTGGGGTTTGGTTGGTTTGTGTGTGGTGTGAGTATTTTTCGTCGGTGATTGTTCATTCTTCCGTCTGAATGGTTGCCGACACATTTTTTGCTAGTTGAGTTTTTTTGCTAGTGATTTGACTCTTTTTGTCTATGACTGATTAGCAGTTTCGGCTGTGAAATCTAGAGTCTTCAACGGAGAGTTTGATCCTGGCTCAGGACGAACGCTGGCGGCGTGCTTAACACAT